>JBCCHX010000059.1:0-46540 GCA_039028535.1 Cyanobacteria bacterium P01_B01_bin.77 | reverse complement strand
TCAACAGAAACAAAGGCTGAAAAATCTGGGAAAAAATCTCTCAGCACTTGACACAAAACACCCCTATTTGTTCAATGAGAGAATGGCCATAATTTCCGGAATTACCCCCTCGTTTCGCGGCCATAATTTCCGGAAGCCACATCGCCCCCACGTAACGAATAGCTGCCCATCGACCATTAGGCAATTTGTAATAATCCGTCGTGCTATCCCGATAGGCAGGAAAACCAAACTCGTTAGAAATAGCGTTATAGCTCTGAGGAAATTGCAGATACAACAGTCGGGTAATATCCGTTTCGCTCAGCTCTCCGTCCACACCATAGGGTTGCAGACCTGGCGGCGGCGCTGCAGAAAGTTGTACTGCTTCAACCGATGTGGGGCGCAGAAGTTCTCGTTCTGGACAGTTAGTGATTGAGATCGCAATCCACAGCAACCCAACAATATTCCGTGTCATAACGCCCCCCTTCGCATCCAATGCCACATCCGGTGGCCGCAGGCAGCCAGCCGCAACGCTATGTACGATGCCTGTTCTATAACCGTTCGCTCAACGGTCAAATTAGGTATATCATTCATGGTGCAATCCTTACTTTGCAAGGGTTCTAGCTTCGTTTGCCCGCCGTTCAATTTAGTTCGACGAGTGTTCGAAGTCGCACAGAACAAATATACAAACAAAACATCAATATTTCAATATTTCAACAAACAAAAAGCAAACAATTACATCAGTTTTTACTAAAAAGCTATGGAAACAGAGCACGGGGAGTCAAACAGGCAATCAAATAAATGAGAAAACAGGACACAGATTTCCCAGTAGCTCAGCTGATGGAGCGTTATGACTTGGTGCGATCGCAAGTCTATGCCCGCATTAACGCCCTCAAAGCGAAAAACCCTGAATTGGCTCCGTTTAAGATTGGTGTAAAGTCCTACATCAGTGAAACCGTTCTAGGCTGTCTCGACGAGATCCATCGGCTTATTAATGACGAAGGCCTAACCACAGACGAAGCTGCAGATATCGTCGCTGGACCTTCAGAAACCAAACTTGAGTCAACATCAAACAAATTATCAAACAGTGCTACCATACAAACCCAGGAGTTGTTTGGTCTGACCGACGTGTCCCCCAAAGAAGCCCCTATTATTGCTATCCGGCGAGCCCTGCAAACCGAGCCCCTGGCCCGCTATGAAATGCTGGATAAAATAGCCGACCGTGGCTGGCGACTACCCACCAGCGAGCTAACCATTCTGCTAGGTATGCAAACTCTAACTGGCGAGGCCTTTGAACGGTATGGATACCGATTTACCTGCGAGGGTAAGGATGATACCGAATCTATCTGGAGCGTAGAAAAACTTTAGATAGGGTGTCAGAAAACTAGCCGTTCATCAGCTGAAACCTTCTCACAACAAGGTCTGAAGGGTGTCAGAAAACTCAGCTGAAACGCTCTAGAATAGGGTGTCAGAAAACTGAGGGCTAATAGCCTCAAACACTTATTTCATAAGCACTTGAGGGTGTTAGAAATCTAAAATTCGTAAGTTTGGCACCTTTACCCAACCCTGTAATATCAAAAACCACTCGCCAGGATTTCTGACACCCCTATTAAAAGTCATCCCATAATGGGGCTATTCTCCATAATTAATACTTCTGTACTTATCAGTTCACACAATGCTCGAATCCGGCCAGGTAGTCCCCATCAAATTTAAGGATCGCGACTTCAGGGCTGTGATCATCGACCCTGATGGACTTGGCCCCGACCGTCCAACCATTGGTGTGGGATATCGCACCATGAGTCGCCATACCAATGTACCCGCCCAAACCTTTGCCGATAGGGTGTCAGAAATCGAAGGGGTGAACTACCTTAAGCTCCCATCTGGCAAACAGTTTAGGGTGTCAGAAATCAAGGCAAATGACGGTAACACCTACCGGGTAATCGAGGCCTCCGACTGGGTAGAACTAGTCAGCGACTGGGCAAAGAATCCTGGCAAGTTACGAGCAAAGGCTAGAAACGGACTGATCGACTTCCTGGCCTGGTTTGCGGCTGAGGGTCTATATGCTGAAGCCTACACCTTTCTCAAGCAGACCTATACCCGTGAGGATAGCGAACGGATTCAACAGTGGCTGGTAGCTCGACAGGCGGGCAAACCAGCTAGAAAAGATTGGGCCTACGCCGTCGCCGAACAAGGGGGAAACAATCCCTATAAGTTTGGTAAGTGGACCAACTATGTCTATCGTGGCCTCTTTGGTATGGATGCCAGCGAGATCAAACAAATCTGGGAAGCGCCTGTCTCAGGCTCGCGGCACATTGCTAGAAACTATATTCCTGAGGCACTGGGTCTGGAAATGGTTGAGTACTGCGAAAAGCTAGTGGCTGTATTTGAACTCGACGATTTGGAGCAGGCCCATGATGAAGCTATTCGCATGACTCAGATGAAATTTAGACAACGATTAGACTCCGAACGATTGGGTGGGTAAGGCATTACAGAAGTTAGCCTAACCCACCAAAATTTGGTGGCATAATAGCTAAATCATTTTGACATCCAGCACTTTAAGACCTTTTAAGGGATACCTTAGAGTTTCAAATCGGATGCAGCACCCACAACCACTGTTCAACGTAGAGTTCATACGTATCTCTGAAGTCATTCCCCCGTAGCCCTCCTACCCCATGGCCAAGCAAGACAGTCAGACTTCAAGCAGTGTTTATGAGTTGTCCCCCATTCCCCTAGGCAATAAGGGTTACCGCTGGGCAAAACTGATCAATGATGTCTTGACCACTGACTACCTGCAACAGCTGACCACAGCTATCCAAGAACACTCAAGTCTTCCAGACCTGATCACCCTGCAGCTCTACGAGCACCTAGCCAAGATATATAAACACAAAGTAGAGCTGACGGTCGAAAAAGAAGGCATGGAGGCCCTCGATCTCAACCAGTCTCATTTCCGTCTTTTGAAAGAAACCGATGGGAAAACAGAACCTCGCCAAAGTGTTGATGTTTACTTAGATGAGCCCTCAATTCAAGACCATCTCAAAGAAGCGCTGCTTTTGTTCTTCGAGCGACAAGACTTCCAGGATGAGTTTGTTAAAGCCATTGGCTCTAACCTGGTGGTTTGGGCATTGGAAGTCATCGAAGCGGAGCAGGAAGAAGACTCTTTAAACACGATTGCCCCAGAAGAACTTAAAAAGGCAGTTGGCAATTATATTAACCATCCTGAAGCACCTGAATTTTCAGAAAAGCTCAACATGTTTGGGCAGATTTACTGTCAGGACATTACCCAAATTATTGTTGAAGGACTCAACCTACCCGGCTGTTCTCTCCAAGACTTAGAACAGCTTCTGGGACTCAGACAGCGCCCTGTCTCCGCCGCATATACAGATCTCGCCCTGGCCCAGGTCTTCCCAATTCCCACATCAATTCCCATTGCCAGCAGCATCAAGGCCCAGCTGCGCCCTGAACTATGGCAACGCAATGAAGAAAACCTGGCGGTCTTCCAGCACCAAAGCAAAAGCAACCCTGCCAACTTTATTGAGCACTACATCACCAACCCAGGCGATATTGCCCTATTACCCTGGGAAGCCGCTGAACAGATTATCGACAAATTTGGGTTTGATACCGTCAAACTGCAGCTGATCTTCGCAGCCAGAACCATGGCCGAAAGCGAACCCTGGAAAAGCTCTTTTACCCTCAAAGCAACAGATGTGGTGACTCTGCTTGGATGGGATCGCAACCACAACAGCAGCCTGGCCGAAAAACGCAACACCGTCGCTGCCGCTGCATTTGCCCTATCTTGTTTGATGGTGAAATCCGTTTGGATTGAAGGCCGAGGCAAGCGTAAAGTAGACGCTAGCATGCCCGTTGGTCGGATGTGGGACATCCTGATCGACTCCCATGGTCAAATTGATCTGGCCACCCGCAAAATTGAAAAACCCGAAGAGATTTACATCACCGTCAGCCCTGGCGGCTGGACCAAGCATTTTCTCAACCGGGCCGGAAACCGGGCCAAGGAAGCCCTCCATCAGTTTGGCTTCCTTGCCCGAGACATCCTCAAAATTGATCCGTACCATAACGAACTGGCCCTACGGTTAGCCATCCAACTCACCCTCGATGCCCGCATTCGCGCCAGAAATCAAAATCCCTATGGCTACACCGTCATCAACCTCTTGGAAGAGGTGATCACAAAGACGGATATAAACAATGCCCTCACTGATAAATACAAAGCACGCGATCTCAGAAAGCGCTGGGACAAAGCGCTCACCTTACTGACGGAACTGGGGTGGGAAATCGAATACGATCCCGAAACCTATCCAGAGTGGATACGCCCTAACAGCAACGCGACTAAACCACCGGACTGGCGCAAGGTGAAAATCATCGAGCGCCTGATGAGAGCCCAGCTGGATATCAAACCACCCCACCCAATTCCAGTGCTATTGGCCAAACTGAAAAATCCTAAACCCCAAAAGGTTTTGGCCACTGAGCCCATCGCGCTGAATGAGCTGACCGGTGAAGTGATTAAAGCTGGTCGTAGAGAACGAGGCTGGTCACGGAAGGAACTGGCTGGTTTTCTGGGAATCAGCGCTGATTATGTTGGCAAACTGGAGCGTGGTGACCGGCAGATTACCGATCAACTCGAAACTAACTTGCGCAAGCTTCTGAAACTGGAGAAAACATAAGGCATTGCTGATCCTCGGTAGGGCTTTAGCTGTCAACAACAGTCAAATAGCAAAAACTACAGATCGACTCATCCTTTAAATCAGCAATCGCAAAAATGACAACAAACACCACTGCTATCTCCAATAAAGCAGTCACTGTCCTACTCTCAAGAACCTAACACCTTTGTCTTACTGAAAGCAGGACTTACGCTCAAAGCTTTGCAGATCAAGCATCTTAAGATAAGACAAGCAAATCCGTATCGGCTCACCTATAGGTCAAAGGTCTAGAATTGCTCGAAAGTTTTGTCTCAATAAGACAGAATTATCCGTATCGACTCACCTGTTAGCAGGGCTGTTTTAACTGCTTGTCTCAATCGCTAAAATTCTCCGCATTCGATCACTTGTCCGTCTTAGTCAAGACAGTGATTGGAGCCGCTAGTGCTAAAGAATATGGGTAAACGTAAAAAATTGCAAGGCAAAGACTGATTTTATCCATATAACCTCACCTCCTAAACGGATTTTGGCGTTGAAATGCCTGAATGCCCCATGGCATTAGATCGTCTAAGCCTTCCAACGCAAGCAATCCAGAAATACTCTGATTTAAAGTTATAAACCCTCACAGCTAACGCCGTCTGCCTGTCTCACTTAAAGACAATTACCTCCGTATCCTTTCACTATTTT
The DNA here is from genome assembly GCA_039028535.1 of Cyanobacteria bacterium P01_B01_bin.77. Classification (GTDB taxonomy): domain Bacteria; phylum Cyanobacteriota; class Cyanobacteriia; order Phormidesmidales; family Phormidesmidaceae; genus Leptothoe. The sequence continues at coordinate 41,228 of JBCCHX010000059.1, read as the reverse complement.
TCAGATCAAGGCATGACGCATCTTACGAACTAATTCTTACGTTTTTCTAACAAGACAGCCTGATCCTTATACCATCACCTCAATCTCTCAAATTAACGTAAAAGCTAGGATTTAAGGCAGTTTTACACATCCAGCAACTCAGACAAAAAAGAGACAACTTTATCCGCATACAGTCACCAGTCTTTGACCATCAGCAGAATAAAAGGATTTAAGTTTGTCTCAATTTTTAAGACATCTTTATCCGTATACAGTCACCTTTTTATTCACAGCAGATCCTATATCCCTTATAGAACAGTACTTACAGCTAGTCTTTGTCAGTTCTACGGATTGCATTAAATCCTAAATCTAGAAAAGATATAAGACACATATCTCCGTATTAAATCACCTATGTATCATCAGAAGGCTGCAGAGCTTTTAGTAATTTAGAAGCCCTCAAAATACTTATATAGAAGGATGTCAGGTAATTGATCTGGGTTGAGCATCCATCAGAGAACAAAAAAGTCGATTTAGAAAATACAGTCTGTCTTATCTAAAAAAAATGCATAAATTGGCCTCAACTCTTCTCACAGTAGGGATTATAGAGTAAGACAAGTAGTTCCCAATTCACTCACTGAGGCATCCTAATCAAGTCTCTTTATATCCGTGTACTATCACCTTATTTCTATAGGCCCCTTATCTAGAAAAGGTTTCAGAAATACAAGACAACTAATAAGTTTTAACTAAAGATCGCTTGATAGTTAGCCTGTACTATCACCTGCGATAATTTTGCCCCAGTTCTACTGCGATGTATTCGGGGTGATTGGTCCAGTGCAATGTTGTCTCATTTATGCTGACCATCAACCACCCGCCCAAAGGGGAGGTGGTTGGTCATAGTTGCAGCTGCCTCGCAACCATTTGAATATGTGCAAGAACGAAGCAATCGGTTTCTTGCACTATTTCCCCATCGTCACGATTACATCTATGCGAACCATCCATCACCGGGCAAACGCCCCCAATGGCAAACGGAAAGTCGGCATCCACTATCAGACCGACTGATTGAACAGGGCACTTATCTATATGGTGTGCGGTTTGGAAAGGAAACTCAGTACGCCATGCTCGATATTGATATTGGCAGCGCATACCATCCCAGACGAGATTCCCTTGCCTTTCAAAAACTGACCGAGGCATTGGAACCCTTAGGTCTGGTTTCAGCAATTACCTGCACTTCATCCGATAGCCAGGGCCTGCACCTGTATTTCCCATTTTCAGAATCACTAACAGCTTGGGAAGTAGGCAGTGGCATCACACTACTTTTGGAAAGTCAGGGATTTAAAGTTACTCCCGGTCAGATTGAAGTCTTTCCAAATGCTCGGCTGTACACGATTGAAAGTACACCAAACTTATTTAACGCGCATCGGCTACCGCTACAGCGTGGGTCGTATTTACTTAATGATGATCTAGAACCGATCTGGACTGATCAGACTACCTTTATCGATCAGTGGAGACAATGCCAGGGACGCAACAACCTGAGCAATGAGACACTGCAGCAAATCATTAGACAGAAGAAACGGCGCAGTTACCGTCTATCGAATAAGGCTGACAAGTTCCTAAATGATCTCAATGCTGAAATCGAGCAAGGCTGGACTGACAATGGGCAAACAAATCGATTGCTGGGCCGGATCACCATGCGAACCTATGTGTTTCACCATGTGATGTACGGTGGTGAACCGCTAGCAGGTGACAGTCTGATCAAAGAAGTTCTAACGGTAGCTAAAGCATTACCGGGTTATGAGCTATGGTGTCGTCACCAGCATGAAATCGAAGACCGCGTTTCAGAGTGGGTCAGCTGTATCGAGAAAAGCCACTACTTCCACTATGGAGAGCAGTTTGGAAAATATAAATCTAAAAAGGAGAAGTCAGAATCTGAAAATACTGAGCCCAGTTGGAATCAACAGCAAAGTCAAAAGACCAAGGACAAAATCCAAGCCGCACTCAAAGAACTCTCAGATAAAAATGAACTCCCAGAACAGGCAACTGCCAGGTTTAATGCCCTCCGGAAATTTGGCATTGGGGGTGGGTCGCTATATCGCTACAAAGAACTGTGGCATCCGCTATGGCAATTACAGGAGAAATCCCCCCAGACCCCCCAGCTTATTAATGAATCTGGACAGTTTGGCCATGCTAACGCACCAAACTGTCACAGCTCCACAAGCTTATTACAAGGTATAGATGGTAATAATAATAAAATCAATGGCTCTAGCGATCTGAAATCTGTTGCACCTCAGCCAGAGGGTGGTAATCCCAACCGAGAAGAGATTCAGCGCATTCGAGAGATGTTGTCGAAGGTTCAGGTAGCTGTTGATTTACAGGCAGCTCAGGAGGTCGTAGAGGCTGAAGAGTTACTGACTCAGGAGTCTAGGGCAGCACACCTGCAGCAGATGGCCTACTGGCTAACGTTAGATGACCCGATTTTGATGGCGGAGGCGCTGGCATGGTTACGGCAACAGCCGCCTGAACTATGTGCTGAGTTGTTGGATACGGAGCTGTCAGATACACAGCAGCAGTCGTTAGAGACGATTGTGGAGATAGTAGAGCAGTTGCAGCGGTTGGATTGGGGTCCAGTGAGGATACAGGAGGAGTTGCGATCGCAATTCTCCAAATCCTCCCTTGCTCATCTCACTGCTGAACAAAGACAACATTGGTTATCTTATTTGCGATCTCATTCTGACACCGGATAATAGGGATGGGTTTATTGAGATCGCAACCTATTCTTAACACTAAACTAGGCTTGGCAATAAATTAATCCGACATGCTGCCAAATGGAAATAACCAAAGCTAGCAGTCAACATGTGGATCTTTACACCGCTGTTTTAGAACCGGAGCATCAGATTCGCTATAACCTGGCGGTAAATCGTTTTGCCTGACTCCAGGTGCCCTGGGGGATTGTCCTACTCAATGGAGAAGAGCTGCGCGAAGGCGATAGTCTCTAGCTTGGGGGCAAGCGAACACTCAACATTTCAACCTCCATAGGGGGAGAGATTCTCCTGTTTGATCTATTACATTTAACCTGAGCGCTCGCAGATTAGACTATGGATAGGGGAGCTATGTTACTGCATTCCCGTTTGTTTGACCCATGCCCATTCCGTTTACTGACGCAACCCATGACGGCTTCTAACGCGTATCCCTCCATTCAAATTGTCAAGCACCGTAACGATGACAATCAACCCGTGACCGCCGTTATCTCCCAGCGCGTGTCCCGTCAGCACCAGGCCGCCTATGAACGCTGGGTGCAGGGTATTTCCGAGGCAGCCCGGCAGTTTCCTGGCCACAGTGGTCTCACGGTCATTCGTCCTGAAGCGGGCATCTGTCTTAACTTTGTGATTATTCTCAGGTTTGACTGCTACAGCAACCTCAAACGTTGGCTGGATTCAGACGAGCGACAACGGTGGTTAGACAGGGCTAAACCCTTCATTGCCAAGCAAAATAAAGTTCAGATTCTCACCGGTTTTGAGACCTGGTTTACTCTGCCCGTTAAGGCTGTACAGGGCCCGCCTGCACGTTATAAAATGGCGATCTTAACAACCTGTGCAGTGTTTGTTGCGGTGAACCTGTTGAATCCTGTACTGATGCCGCTGCTGACTCAATTTTTACCGCAGTTGCTGGCCTCTTTAGTGGCGACCTACCTAGTGGTTTTAGTGCTTACCTACGGGGTGATGCCTCGGTTAACCAAGCTATTTCGTCGCTGGCTCTATCCGCAATAAAAAGCCATTGGCAGACCTTGTTTAATCTGCGATCTCAAACCTTAAAGGTGTAGATACATTGGGCTACACATATCCTGATACAGGATAAAAGGATAGGCTTATTGCGATCGCAAATTCTAGCAATCCTCGAATCACTGCATGCGATGCAACTATTTCCAATCGCATCGTAACTTGGGCCTAAGCGGCGGCTCATATTTTGGCTCTTCGGGGTCTAGTATGCTGATGTAATGTTTGATACATTCATGAGCAATGGTTCCTCTACTGACTGAGCTGTTAGGCTTACCCGGCATTGATGTTGAATCCTATGAAGACTTAGGAGACCGTTTGATTCTCTCAGTGGAAGTTCATGCGGAGGAAGCTACCTGCCCGCGGTGTGGGACGCTGAGTCATCGCCTTCATCAAAATCATAGCTATTTGGTGCGCGATTTAGCGATTAGCCATTATCAAACCTATTTGCGGGTCAATCGCCGTCAATTCAAATGCTCCAAGTGCAAAAAACCGTTTAGTGAACAGTTAGAGTTTGTAGCCCCCCGGCGAACCTACACCGACCGCTATGCCAAGTGGATTGTCAACCAAGTGAAGCATAGTGATACGCGGAATGTGGCCTTAAATGAAGGCTTGAGTGACGATTTGGTGTGGTCGATGGTGGAATACATGAGTGAAAAAAACTCATCATCGATGTGAGTGGTTTGAGACGACTAGGCATTGATGAAATCGCTTTGCGTAAAGGTCACAAAGATTTTGTTGTGGTCTTCACTGACTTGGACCAGCATCGGTTGATTGGCATGGCTCCTGCCCGTACTCATGCGGCTATCAAACCAGTGTTAGAAGCATGGGGCACTGAGGTCTTATCCAAGATTGAAGAGGTCAGCATCGATTTATCGGGTAATTATCGGGGACTGGTTCGTCGGATGATGCCGAATGCAGATATTGTAGCTGACCGATTTCATGTGATGAAAGTGGTGAACCAAGAACTCAATCAGGCTCGCAATGCCTTTAAGCGTGACCCAACTGATTTACCCGATGATGTTAGTGTTGACGATGCCAAAGGGGCTCTCAAGAACAGTAAATATGCCTTGCTCAAACCGATGGGTAACCTGACCGAGACCCAAGTGAGTAAATTGGCCGAGGTCAAAGCTGTTTCTCCGAAATTGGCTCAGATGCATCACCATAAAGAGGCGTTTAGAGACTTGTTTGAACAGACGACGAGTGATGACGCCATCCTGAAGTTATTGGATTGGATGGACACGGCAAAATCCCTTTATCCAAACTCGGTCGCGACCATAGGTCGGTGGTTTGGTGAGATTGTTCAGTATTTTGAAAACAGAACGACCAGCGGTGTTGTCGAAGGCATTAATAATCGTCTGAAGCTGATTAAGCGGTCTGGGTATGGATTCAGAAATTTCGAACGCTTTCGACTTAGATGCCTCATCTGCTGGCATCTTTAATTCCCAAAAAGCATAATCAATCCCGAAGAGCCCATATTTTTACATCAACACCTAGTGTACTTATTCCATGCGCTCCTGTGTAGGGTTAGGCTGCTCACTCAGATTTTGAATTGCCACCAAGCCATTTCAGCCAGAGAATCAGAACAATTCATCCATCATTCGATAATATTGAATTTTCTCATCATCAACATTTTCAATACCATATGATAGAAAAAATTGCTGCTCGTAGGCTGTCCCAAGATTGTAAGCAATGCTGCGAGATGCGATCGCAAGATCGTTATATCGATCCGAAACTCCGGCTCGATCCAGATCGATAAACCCACTGATGCGTTCTCCTTGAAGCAGGATATTTGGCAAGCAGTAGTCGCCATGAGTAAAGACCAGATCCTGTTCAGTTGGGCGGCATTCCTCAAGGGCAGCATACACTTCCCGTGCTGTCATGCCAAGACGTTCGTCATCAAAATCATTTTCATCTACAAGCGCATGCTGAACACGATAACGCGCCCGTTCTAATTTCGCATCAATGCACTCATCGAATGGACACCGAGCAATATTGATCTGATGAATCTGTCGTAATCCGAGCGCCAACAAGTCGACAAGCTGATCGTTGTCGAGACGTGCCATGGCATCAACACAATTATCCCCAGGCACCTCCGTTAGCAGAAGATATTCGTACTCCGTATCCGTTATATAGCCTTGTACACGCGGTACAGGCAGTTGCTCAGCCAACCAGTGGAGTATCGAGACTTCATGCAAGAATGAAAAATGGGGAGAACGGGGATGAATTTTGAGATAAAGCGTATAGTCATCGTCCAGTATTTGATACACCGTTGTCGATGAGCAGCCAATATGGATTTCTGTTATCTTTTTTGCGTGGAACAACGTCTGAATTGCCGCTGGAGCATACGGATATTGAGCAGAAAGTGGGTCCATCATTGTTGTATCAATCACCCTCACCCGTACCACTCCATCAACCTCGGATCAAAATCACTACTATCCATCGCCTCTGCTGGGCCACCCACATCGTCCACATCCTGCATCCATGCCTCCAAACGAGCCGCCTGACTCAGCGCAATATGGTACGGCAATGGTCGAAAGTACTTCAGCTTGCCCGTCGCATTCTGCGATTTAGGCAACGGGTTTGCCCCTTGGCTAGCTATTTGCGGTCTTGGTCGGCGCATCGGCTTTTAACCCATGATTGAACGGTTCGATTCTAAACGGATAAAATCACCGCTTGCAGTGTTATCGACCACAACACCTCAGAGACCCACCTCACTGACCAGTCACAAAAACTAACAACATTAACGTTTATGTCAGGGAAGAGACATTGACCCACTCAAGGAATATGCTGAATACATGAGCTAAAAAGCTCGTAACCACAACAAAGGAGGTCAACAATCGATATCTCAACAGAATCGTTTGACGGCTCAATACCAGCACCCAACCAGGTCACTGATATTTCTTCTTACTTGCACTAGAGAGAATTGTTTTTAGTTAAGATAAGTCTTCTAAAAACAACTCTTGAGCGTCTTGTCTAATATAGAAGAGTTCCTCAGGTAGATCGTTCTGGGTGCTGTTGTGCTTTAAAGCTTCACCAGAGCAATTGCCCAACGCTACAACTCATTGGGCCATAGCATTAGAGAACCTCTGAATCCTTTAGTCAATACCCAATCAGTCCACTCCACAGTGATCGCAGACACAAACCAAGGAAACTTGATGGTTGTGTAAGCAGACAGTGGGCTTATCTCACAAAGGGGGTAGTATGCCGCTGCCCGGCGTACAGTGGACTCACAGACAAACTATTGCATAACGTCCTATCTCGAACCCTATATCTAAGTAGACAGAATCCTGTATTACTTAACCTTCTATATCTAACCCGGAGCCCTTCGTGAACCTTAGTGTCCATGAAGGGCTTCTTATTTGAAGCAAGGCTGTAGTATCGGGTGAGCAAAAAAGAGATGACGCGAAAGTGAGCGATCGCACATCCACCTGTAACAACGATCACAAAAAGTCCATCGGAATTGATAGGCAGCCCCCTGTTTCCCTACTCAGAACACACAAAACAACGTTCTATCCCTCGGAGTTCCAACGCTCACCGACACACTCACACACCTATCAGGACTTTATCTATGAAACTCACTCATCTTGGTGCATCCTACACGCCCTCTGCTCAGACTATCGAAACCATCGAAACCGATACTGAGCTGTCCTTCATGGGTCGCACCTTCAAAATGAGAGCCCCCAAGGCAATACCTGCTCAGCCTGCTGCTCGCAGCCTCACCTATCGCGGCGTTCGCTACAGCAGTTAAGTCAAATTTCAACGTTCGATACAGCACAGTGAACGGCCTCTGACAGCAGTGTCAGAGGCTTTTTTATTGACCTTTGAGACATCTGTGATGCCCGTCACTGGGTTTACTCAGCCAATCTCAGAAATCCCTTAAGCAACCTTCAGTTATTGGTCAGATAGCGTTCAGCTAGCCCCGGCATTCTTAAGTCAATGAAGTCAATCACCGATTCCTAAAGGAGCTTTAACTATGAAACGCACACTTCTTTCTGCCTTAACTGTTCTCGTTGCATCCGCTGCCATTGCACCTGTTGCATCCGCCGTTGAGCCCGCTAACTTCAATATCCAAGAAGCCCGCCTCGAAGCCCTCGACCGCCGCACTAAGAATTCCGTCCACAAGCTACGCCTTGAGCATCTCAACAACCAGACTAAGGCCATCGAAGATATCCAAGCGGCTCGTCTGGATGCTCTGGATGCCCGCACCAAGGCTATCGATAATATTCAAGCAGCTCGGCTAGATGCTCTGGATGCTCGCACCAAGAACAGCGTTCACAAGCTACGTCTTGAGCACCTCAACAACCAAACCAAAGCAGTTGAGGATATTCAAGCCGCTCGTTTGGAAGCACTGGATACTCGTACTAAAGCCATCGACAACATCCAGGAAGCTCGCCTAGATGCACTAGATGCTCGTACTAAGTCCGTCGTCCGCTAACAGATTGCTGAGCTGTTGCGGTACCCAAGCTTGGGTGCCCGGTGCAGACTCCGTTAATCTGTGAAGCTTCATTACTTTCAGGGCACCCTTTTTCTCATCAGACTCTCCTACACACACACTCCAAGCCTCTGCCAACAGGGTAGAGGCTTTTTTGTAAGAATAGGGAGTTATAAGATACTCCGTCACCAAAAAATCTGATTGAAGCATTGGCTTTAAGCAAAGGCAATTAAATTTTCAATTGCCTTTGCTTAAAGCGATTTACAGGCAATTGATCGAATAAAGCCTTTCCTCTCAATGAGTATCAATATATTACAGAGTTTTTGAATCGTTTTTTGACTTGATTACCCACATGAATGGGGAATCAGTACCAAGACTCCATATATACGGAATGATTTTCATCATAATGCAAATGAGTATCTAAAGATTTGATTTTTTTAAAAAAAGTCTGAACCTACTAGGATATCTACTTTTTATTTGCTTTCTTAATGTATGAAGGAAGACGAAAACATCCCAAAGCCAAAACGATTTTGAGCCACAATGGTAAATTCAGTAACGACCATTTGAAAACAAAGGTGCAGATAATATCGAAAATAAGAAAGTAACCTAGGAGCATAAGAAAAATAATAACCACCTTATATCTAGGGATAGACACAGTTTTCTGCGTTGTATTAGGTACTTCCGTTTTCGATTTTTCACTATCTTTTTTCAGAAAGGATGGAACAATTGTATTAATCAACGCTGCACCAAGCGTACCTAAAGTTGAAATAATAGTAGATATAATTTGAAGCATAAAGAAATCCCAGACAGCACTAAAAATATAAGCCAATCTTTATAGTGTGTTACAAGAGATCGCACTGCGCTCAAGAGGCATTGACGCCACAATCCATATTTTCAAATTCTAATTTGAATACCCCTATACCAAGAGCCAATAAGTGTGTCTAAACACATAGTAAAAAATCATTCTAAGCCCCTAATTGTTAGACTACAAGTATGTTTTTATAGGAATAGAGGATTCTACAATAGAGCAGAATCATAAAAATACAACGTTTTGTAGTATAGATCACAGAATATTTAGGTTTTGCAGCTATGCGTCGAAGAAGATTCATCCAGGCGTCATGTTCTGCTCTGGCGGGTGTGTCGCTAACACAGTGTACGCCCGTTGGCAGCAGGATGTTTATCTATATTCCATTTCTTGCAGAGCTCCTGGGCTATGCTATCGTTGCTAAATCTATCAGTGATTACCTTCAAGGAAGGCCTAGTCCTCTAGCAGCTGTTGTCCCTAGTATAGAAGCCGCCATGGCACAAGGCGGTTTCACGGGTGAGCAGTCGCCAGTTTATGAAGATGAAAATGGTGGTATTGTGCATGCTACTGAGCATGAAGATGGTGTAGATGCTTGCTTAGCTATTTACGGCCCTGGTCGTTATACAACATTAGTCGAAGGGCCGACTATTATGGCAATGTACCGAGGTGCCAAGGATGTTAACCGAGCAGAACCTAGAGACATTGTGAGACAGGTTTTTGTCCCTAAAGAGGAGATTCAGCAAAATCTCGGTAGGTTGAATTCGGAAGTTGGTTATTTGCAATCTACAGTGTACAGAAACTTGAGTGATGGTTTAGTAGATATAAACTACACCAGGACAGGAACAAATACTGGGAGAATTAAGATTTATGCCGAATCAGGCCCTGGGCTTCAATACAAGCCTCTATACAAACCTAAAGGCATAATTACCTACGACAATCAATTCGATTTCTCTTTCCCAACAGCCTAAAAGATTGGTAATATCGAAACATAGCTGTAGTCAAGTTCCATCAGCAGTTTAAAGACCTTTCATATCAACACTCTAGAGGTTATTTTAAGTAGAATAATCTCTAACAGTTGGCCCAGTTTTTAACGAACTTCAGTTAGTCCGGGCTTCTCTTTTGAACTTATCAAACTTCTTTGCACACTCACTTCACCTCCCTCAGAACCAAAGTTATATGAGAATTATCCAATGGTCACCAGGGGCAATTCATCCCAATGGGTGGTGTAGCGCTGGGAGAAATACTCTGACCGCATCCCCCATGTGGGTGCTAATCCCATCGCACCATACTTAACTGCATCGGTCGATAGCTTGCTATTAATCTGGTCCAGCGTTGCCATTAGGCGGGCTCGCTTTTCATCATGGACCGGCCCACCCAGCAGACTGCCTTGTACTTCATCGGCCTGCACCAAGTCTGTGGCAATCACCTTTGCTTTGAGATAGTCGTAGCCAGGTTCATAGGCCATTTCTGCTAGCTGCATGGCGACTTGAATCAAGCGGCCAGTGTCATTGGTGGGTGGGTCTAGCTGTACTGTCCGCGCTGCTGAATACTGGTTTTCTTTCCGGTAATAGCTGGTGCGCATGATGACGGTAAAACAACTGGTCAGCAGATTATCCTGACGAAGTTTTTCGGCACAACGGGTGGTGTATGTGGCGATCGCTTCTTTCAAATCAGAAAGTTCAGTGACCAGGTGACCAAAGGACCGCGACACAATACGCATTTTCTTAGGAGGGGCCACGGGTTCCATGGCAAAGCAGGGGGTGCCCCGCAGTTCCAGTACTGTTCGCAGGCCAAAAATGCCAAATCGTTTTTTGATCCAGCTGTCTCTTGCCTGCTTTAACTGGAGTGCGGTTTTGATGCCTGCCTGGAGCAGCTTTGCTTTGTTGCGACGGCCAATGCCCCAGACTTCTCCCACGTCGATAGTCGCTAGCAATCCGTCTACGTCGTCTACGGTTTCCAGGTTAAGAACACCGTTTGCGGTTTGCGATCGCTTTGCTACATGGGCAGCTATCTTGGCCAGGGTTTTGGTGGGGGCGATGCCGACGGATACGGGGATATTGGTCCACTGCTTGACGGTGCGGCGAATGGTGTGGCCATAGTCGGTCAGATCCAGGTGGGTAAAGCCGCTCAGGCCGAGAAAGGCTTCGTCAATGGAGTATTGTTCGACTTCGGGGCTAAACTGTTGTAGGGTTTCGATGACCCGGCGGGACATGTCTTTGTAGAGGACCGGGTTAGATGAGAAGACATGGAGGCGTTTTTGTTGTACCAGGTGACGAATGGAGTACAATGTTGCCTGCATAGGCACGAGTTTCTTGGCCTCGGCAGAGCGGGCAACAACACAGCCATCGTTGTTGGACAATACCGCTACTGGCTTACCTTCCAGGTCTGGTCGAAAGACTCTTTCACAGGAAACAAAAAAACTGTTACAGTCCACTAAGGCTAACATTTTGTTGCCCTCATGAGAACTGACGGATTAGGGATGTGACAACTCCCCAGAGGTCTATGGGTCGGTCCGTGCTTAAACGGGTGACTATCAGTTCACCGTCTTGGACTGCGACGACTAGGGTGCCGGGTTGACCGATGAGGGAGCGATCAACGACGAGTAAATCGCCTGATTGGACGTCGTCATGGGTGGCCATGACACTGTCCACTCGCATTAGGAAGGTGGCGGCTGAGCGTTTGATCAGGTACTGGTTTAGGTCAAGGCGCTGCTCGATGGCATCGCCTGGGATAGGAAATCCCATGGGAACTATGGATGACGATAGTTCATTTGTATCAAATACAATAGGTTTATGCCAAGGGTTTGATACGAAGAGGATATGAATTTAGGGATGTTGAAAGTTTGTATGGGGTGTAGTGGGGGTGCGATCGCAAATAAATTGATAAGTCAACAGAGTGGGAGTTAACTTCTTAAAAACCTTCTTCGACAATTAGCTTCTGAAATAAAGAAAGTAAGAATATTCGAAGTCATCTGTTTTAGGCCAAATTTAAGCTGCCCCACATAAGAGATGAGTAGGGTTTAGATATTCGAAGGAACTCACTTATATCTCAACATAGAGCATTTATGGATTGAACAGATTACAACGAAGAAATCAGTTCAATTTCTCTGCATAAATGACAAATTCCACACGTATATAAGTAACACAAATTCTAAAACCTGTAATAGCTAGCAAACATAGTCAGAATTTTATATTTTATTCAGATTTAAATCTAACACGTTTCTTTTTATACGAGCTATGGTACGGTAGTACATTTTCATTCTTCAGACCTAAAAGAGCAATCTAGGTAAAAATTAGCTTTATTCCTTTACTTCAGAGACAATCATGACTTCAGAGTTTGATACGCGTGGATTTGTTTTTTGGGCTGTAGGTAATGGTGATAGTACAACTGTGGTCATAAAAGAAAACGAAGTTGTGATGCAAGTTGACTTACGCCACATGGGTCTTGCTGACGATGAAGATGATCCACATGTATCGATCGTTGATGAATTAGAAGAAAAACTTCCTAAACAAAACGGGCGGCCATACCTGTCTGTATTTGCTCTAACCCACCTTGACGAAGACCATATTCAAGGATTCAAAGATTTGTTAGAACGAATCGACATTGGAGAAATATGGCATACACCAAGGATCTTTAGAGAGCAAGAAGAAGAACTACGAGAACATGCAGCGGCCTTTAAAGAGGAAGTCGAACGTCGACGAGATGTTGTAATCCAAAAGGGTGGAGAACCAGACTCTGGTGACCGTCTTCGCATAATTGGTCATGACCAACTATTGGAAGAGGAAGAATATGAAGGGTTTCCTGATGAATGTAGAACGGTTCCTGGAAATCCCATTACTCGAATTGATGGGGCAGACTACGAAAGCGAATTTGAGGCATTTATACATGCGCCATTTAAGGATGATAGCGAGGGGGAACGAAATGATACTAGCCTGGCTATGCAAATTCAACTTCAGGATGGCGATAATACCGTAAAAGCACTTTTATTTGGAGATCTCAAATATCCTATAATAAAGAAAATTTTCCAGAAAACTGAAGAGAATGAAAACCTTGAGAAAGTTGAGTGGAACATTTTACTAGCCCCCCATCACTGTTCAAAGTCAGTCATGTACTGGCCTAATGAAGGGGAAGATGATGAATCACTTCAAAATGATATTCTTGATTATTTGGAGAAGTTCGCAATTGATGAAAAGGCCTACATTGTAGCCAGTTGTGAATCAGATTTCTCAAATAAAAAAGGGAAAAATCCTCCTCATAAAAAAGCTAGGGACCGATATGAAGAACTGATTGACTCTGGAAATTTCCTTTGTACCCATGAACATCTTACAGAGGAAAAGCCTGAGCCAATTCAATTTGAACTAGGAGATCAGGGTTTTAATTATATCGACTCAAGTCAGACACTTGTTTCAACCCAAAATTCTGACTCTGATGACTTCTTAGATGCTGTTGCAACTGCACGTGGCAATGAAGAACCTCCAACAAAGACCGTGGGATTTGGTTAAATCGAAGTAAACTTAGGCGCGAATGAATGAAAATTATCAACTCACTATTAATCAACTGCAAGAGATAGAAACCGCCTCAGAAGGAACTCTTCAAATACTTGAAGTTACAGAACCCAAGGATAGCAATAGTAGTCTTTGGATAACTATCTCACTTCGATTAGGAAAGATTCCTAGCCATCCAGCTGGAATTCAGTTTCGAACACGAGAGAAATTTAGGATTTGCACACCGATTAATTTTCCATTTGTAAAGCCAGAGGTGTGGGTTGAACACAATCGCTTCGCTGGTTATCCTCATGTGCAATGGAAACATTATCTATGCTTATATCAAGCTCCAGATGTAGAATGGGACCCCAGTGATGGAATGTATGGTTTCATTTCTCGTTTATGGCTGTGGATAAAATGTGCTGCACTCGATGAATTGGATCCAGTAGGTGCGCCTTTACATCCACCTGCTGTCTATCTTCCCAAGGGACCTGTTCGATATCTTATTCCTCGCATTGATGCACCCTCTATCAGTAATAGTCCTTGGGTTGGTCTAATAGAGTTAGGGCTCATACATCAAAATTGTGTTGAAGTAATTGGCTGGAAAGAGTTCAACTCTCCCAAGCATGAACATATGCTTGGCGTTGCAATTTTACTCTCAGAGCCAATGCCTTTCGAGTACCCTAAGAAACTGTGGGATCTTTTTGGTGAACTTGAGCACCGCTCTATATCAAGAAGTTATCTTTTGCTTGCTTTACAGATAGCTGTACTCAACCAACCTGAAGAACAACCTTTATATGTTGTATTAGGTACTCCAATGAGAGGAATCAGAGGAGAAGGACAACTCCAACAACATTTAACAGCTTGGTATATTGATCCTATATTGGTCCAAGCTATTCGTCTGTCATGTAATAAATTTAGTGATACTGAGGAAGTTAAAGCAATTGGGAAAGAAGCAGAAGCTATATGGTTGGGCTGGGCCAAAAAGGCTGATATTGAATGGTGTCGTGTGCTTGAAGATAGACCGGAAATAGTAACACGGAGAGACTATAATTCCCCTCTATCACATTTGAGAGGACAAATCATTTCAATCTGGGGTTGTGGAGCTATTGGTGCACACATTGCTCTATATCTTGCCCGAGCCGGGGTTAAAAAGTTAATCCTCATAGACAAGGGTATAGTGACTCCTGGAATTCTAATTCGTCAGCCCTTTCCTGCTAACAGCATTGGACAGCCAAAAGTTATAGCACTCAAAACTGAATTACATCGTATTAGGCCTGATTTAGAAATAGAAACTTGCACTGATAACCTTTTAACGGGACTCCTCAATGAAGAAAATTGGGCGGGGGAAGCTCAGATAGTAATTGACTGTACAGCATCTCTACAAGTTCACACAAAGTTAGAGTATCGTCGCCACTGTACTAAACTAAAGGCTTCTATTATCTCGATGATGATTAGCCAGGAAACCAAATATGGAGTTGTTTCAGTATCGCGAGAAGACTATTCTGGTGGCACTGCAGATCTACATCGAAAAGCAAAAATCAAGGCATATCAAGACGAAAAATTAAGGGCTTTTGTAGATGCTTTTTCCCCTTTAGCTGATAAAAATATTGTTTTTCAGCCAGAGCCTGGTTGCTCAAGCCCTACTTTTATTGGCTCTGAAGCAGATTCAGCATTACTTTCAGGCATGATGCTAAATCTTGCTGCCAAACATTTTCACCCTGAAATGGTTCATAGTTCTCAATCTGGTTGGCTTCATTATGTAAGCCAACCAGGGCTACCACAATCAGAGCATTTTAAGCCGTTTGCATCCTTTGAGTGGACTGCGGACATCATCGTACAGGATCCTCGCCATAATTATCAGGTTCGTATTGAACCAGCAGCATGGAAGCAAATGCAAGGATGGATTGAAAAAAGCAAGAAACGGTATGGTTCAAATACTGAAACAGGGGGTCTACTCTATGGGGAGTCAAATCATTCAAATCGAGTTATCTGGATAAATCATGTTGCTGGGCCTCCACCAGATAGTCAAGCCTCGTCTAAAGAGTTCATTTGTGGCACTGTAGGTGTTAAACAAAAGCATTATCGGTTAAAGAAGCTTTCAGGAGGAGCTATCAAGTATGTAGGTTTATGGCATACACATCCTTCTTCAATGCCTTTTCCTAGTATGCAAGACTTAGTTGGGATGAGGAAAATTTTCGCTATGGATCAGTTTCCTCCGGCTCTTTCATTACTCTTGATTGTTGGTACACCACATACTCAACCCTTGGTTGGTACGTATACGTTTATGCGTAGGGAGAATATTGACATATGGGAGAATATCTTTTCTAAAGATGATGTCAAATTAACTACAATACCAATAGAAAGATGAATAAAACTGTAGGACTTGCTTTATCCGGTGGAGGTTCGCGAGCAATAGCCTTTCATCTTGGATGTCTTAGGGCACTCAATAAACGTAAATTGCTAAATGAAGTTAGCGTCATCTCAGCTGTTTCTGGGGGTGCTGTAATTGCAGCAATGTATGCTTATTCAGCCGATAGCTTTGATAAGTTCGATTCAAGAGTCATAGAAGTACTTGAGAGAGGAATTCAAAAGGATATCGCCATCAAGTTTCTCCTTTCAGGAAGACTTATTGAGTCTATTGGAACTGCACTCATTTCAGGAACATTAGCCCTGGGAGCTCAAGGGCTACGTACTCTTTTAGTATCAGGGAATAGCTTTCTCAAGAAGGAGACAGCTAAACCTCCCACATGGATACAAAACATCCAACCTCCTTTATTACGTTGGGTAAGTCGCACTAATGCTTTTGAGGACGTACTAAAGGCTCGTTTTTTTGGAAATAAAAAGTTAACCGCACCAACGCGCAATAATCTAAATGTAGTTCTTAATGCTACAGAACTACGTACTGGAAATGCTTTTAGGTATAGCAATCAAGTCTCATCATGTTGGAAGTTTGGGAAAATTGAAAATAATGACGTAGAAGTTGCTGCAGCCGTTGCTGCATCTGCAGCTTATCCTTTACTTTTACCTGCATTACATAAACTCTACGATTTCGTTGGTAAAGATGGTGATGTAAAAAAACACAAAGTCGTAATTACAGATGGAGGTGTTTATGACAATTCTGGAGTAACTTGCCTTGAGCCTGGTAGGAATCCAAACTTTACTGAGCATGCATATTCATGCGATCACATTATCAGCTGTAATGCTGGATATGGCCAGTTTTCAGGTAGTGATATTCCTTATGGTGTACTAGCTAGATTACGGAAGTCTTTTGCTACATCTTCTAGAAAATTGCAGGACGCAACTACACAGCGTTTGTTGATGTATCGAAATAATAAATCTCTTAAGGCTCTGATTTTGCCATATTTGGGACAACAAGATAGCAACTTGATTCGTAATTTAGGAGATAATATTTTCCCGTCAAATTTTGTCAAACGTTCTGATGTTGTAGATTACCCTACAGATTTCGCAGCAATGCCTAAAAAAGATATTCAACAGATTACACTTCGGGCCGAACAGCTTACTAATATTCTTCTTAATGCCTATTGGCCAGATTAAGCTTTTTAATTCTCTTGAGAAGAGGATTTGGCCAATTGAAATTTTAAAGAGGTTACGAGTATAGCTACCGTAGGAGATGGCTTGCCAGACAAGATTATTAGCCTTAATGAGCAAAAACAGATGGTACCCGACGCGATAATTTGAGCAGGTATCTCTTATACCTTTTTCTTGCTCAACTAATTTCTCTGTACCCTTGAACCCTTTTCAATACAAAAAGAATAGCGATATATAAGACTTTTTAACATATCTTGGCTTAGAGTGATTCAATATACTGAGATAACTAGCCAATCCTGCCAATACTCTAAAAACTAAAACACAGCTGCAACTTCCGCATCTTCTGACGTACCTCCGGTAACGGCTCCGGTTCAGCCTCCACTGCCGAACAATACCTCGCATAGACACACTGCCCACATTGCTCCCCACAGCTTGGCTGCCATGCCTCCTCTTCCCGCAATCTCAAAGCCAGTTCACCAATCACCGCCTCCACCTGCCGCCGATGCTCATAGGTCACCTCATAGGTCACCCGCTCCCCCGTTCGCAGGAACAGCAAACTCATCCGTCGCAGCAATTTTCCATAACGCTGCTCCAAGGCCAAACTATATAATCCCAGCTGCAAGTCCACCGTTTCAGTCACAGGTATCGTCGGATTCTTCGCCGACTTATAATCAATCAGCTCCAGACCATCTTCTAAACTATCCAGTCGGTCATAACGGCCCGTCAGCCTAAACTCCAGACCATTCACCTGAAGCAAACCCTGAATTCTGCCCTCCGTTGCCAACGGACGCTTCATCACTCCCAACGGCACAATCTCAGTCTCAAAATACCGCCACAGAATCTGCCACCCCTCTTCCACCTGGGTCGCAGTCAACGAACCAATCTGATTCTCCCAGCAATACCGTAGCCACTCCTCAGACGGTAGCGGATCCTGATAATGCCAATCCTGATACAGCTGAGCCAGGGCACCATGCAACGCCGTACCCAAAACAGCAGCACCAAATACTGACGGCTTCTTCAAACCGTACTCATAGCGAAAATAATATGCCCTGGGACACTGGGCATAGGACTTGAGCTTAGTTGCCGAGAGAAGATAGGCCATAGCCAGCATTCTACTGCTGACAGCCAGCTACGGCACAGGGCTTTATCAAGTTGTCATAAGAGTGCAGAAGGTTGCCAACTGATGGATCAGTTAAGTTGCGATCTCATAGTTGAGCAGTTGCGATCGCAATCTCTACCTTCAATCCTGAGTCCTATAATCCCACCTGCTGAATCCGCACCTGTTTCCCCGGCACCAATCCCAATCCAGCAGCACGACCACCCGGCAACTCCAACACCTGGTCCACCGCCTTACTCACCCCATACACTGGACACGGCTCCCCCGAACATGGCGGCAACTCAGCCAGCACCATCTCTACCTTGCCATCCAGCAGAAATACCGCATCAATCGGAAAATTCACATCCTTCGTCCACAGCACCTGCGCCTTCGGTCGCGGCAACTCAAACAACATGCCACGATTCGCAGGCAGTGAGTCTCGGAACATCAACCCAATCGTCTGTTCCTCAGTCGTCGCAGCCACTTCCAACTCTATCGTTTCACCCCCAATCACCGCTTTCGCCGTCACCGGCAACTGTTGTGCCGCCACGGGTACAATCTTTTCGCCAGAACGCCCCAGCGTAGAAACCAACAACACCGCTCCTAACGCACCTGCGCCAAGGAGCCCAAACACCCATCGTTTTCTATTCATGATTCATCACATGTAATCAACAAGAACCCGATACACCCATCATGGATACCAAAAGCGCAAACACTCTTCCTATTTGGAAACAGTTTCTTTTTCAGAAGCCGACGCAACAGACTTCCTCGCCAGTATCTTGTCAGGCTCCTGACTAAACACACTGGTTTGTTCTAACGCCATAAACCCTTGCCGCAAAAATCCCTGGATTCTACCCTGGGTCAAAATATCATCCGTCGCCGCCGCATCCGCCAGCTCACCAAACGTTTGCTGGGCTCGACGTACCCGCGAAATCAGCAGCTTATCCATCCACGGAAACTCGATCATTTCTATGGTGCCATCCTGCTGCCACTGACCAATCTCTGGCCATGATTCCAGCACCGTCCAATGAACCGGCTTAGTCAGGCCCATGTTTTTCACAAATATATGGCGAATCTCAGGGAAGCCTTTAACCGACTTGGAAAACAAATCCAGCGTGGATGGATCACCATCGGTCACCCACCACTTGATAAACTGAATCCCCTGAGCCTCCGCCAATGACAGCACGTTGTACTCACTAAACCAGGCAGTCAGGGCCGATTCTGAGCGGGCCGGTAAGTCAACAATCACCGTTTTGCCCTCTTTTTGGGCAGAAACAAAAATGGTGTTGAGTTGCGATCGCATATCGCGATCATCCGACACCACCATTTCAATCGCATCGGGATAGGCTCCACTCAACGTGGGATTAGTCATATCCCCATCAATCGGCTGAATAGTCTGCTGCTTAGATCGACAATAATCCACCAGCATAGCCGAGACTACCGATTTACCTGTGCCCCCTTTATCACCGCTCACCAAATGAATACGTGGTTTTTCTGCTGACTTCGAGCCAGCGGGTTTCTTTGTGGAACTACTCATGGGAATCCTCCAAAATTCAATGGGTTGTTAGTTTCTAGTTTTCGCGTCGGGTAATTCCCAACTCAGCCCGTCGTTGAGCAAACATACGCTTGGCCAATGCTTGTTGAGCCTTTAACTCTGTGTCACTGATCGTCAATAATGACTTTGACTCAGATGTGTTTGTCAAAATCTGTTCTTCAGCATCCCGCAATGGAAGAGATTCTGCCATCGGAACAGTCAAGTCAGTCGTTGAACCTTGTTCTGGTAATGGCTGTTCATCAGACCGTTGATGTCGCTCTTGATAGTAATACGTTCTAAATGTGGTAATCGTACAGCTCAAATCCCCACCACGCATTAGTGCACTATGAATTGCACTTAATGAGTACCCTCGTTTTCGATACGTCTCAATCTCTGGGAAAATTTGGGCCACAACGTTACGATCTGACAGTCTAACGCCGGGGCCGGGCTCACCCAGAAAGGTTTCTAGAGACTCCTTCGCATGGGTCATGCTGAACTTATTACTGCAGCGAGAACTAATCTGTTTCAGTCTGACGGATTGAACAACACACAACTGATAGTCACTACCATAACAACAAGACTGTTGAAATTTTCAATCAACAAAGTCTTTCTTTAGATTCTCTATCAACTCTACATTGAATCAACGATGATATCTATACCCTATCTACAAAGACTAACCCCTTAATCAACGGTGATTCAACAACAATCGCCATTGACTCAACAGCGATATCAAAAACGACTCAACACTCATATCACCATCAGATATCTACAGAGACTCTACATGGATATCTACATAGGACTCTACATAGAGTCAACAACGATCTCCACAGTCAATCTACATGGGTATCTACATAACGAATCTACATCGATATCTACACCCGTAATCTACGGCCACACTGTTGCAAGAATATTGACATTTGTAAACTGCCCCTTCATCACACCTGCCATGTTGTCCATTGCCTCTGTCTCCAGCCAACACGCGGCTCATTACTATGGGGCCGACAATTATTGCTCCCTAGACGAAGCCAAAACCGCCAGTCAATGGGCTGGTAACGGTTGTAATGCGCTACAGCTGGATGGCCCGGTCGAGAATCAAATCTTCTCCACACTGTTGAATGGCTATACCCCTGATGGCAGGCCACTCCATCAAGCCTTCAAAATGCACCATGTCGCTGGCATCGATCTCACCTTCAGTGCCCCCAAGTCCATCAGCTTGGCCACCCTTTGGAATGGTGCTGTGGACCTATTCAATGCTCACCACCAGGCTGTCAAAACAGCCTTAGCCCTGATTGAAAGCCAAAGCGGTGCTCGCCGTTGGAACGGTCAACGCGTATTCTTTGAACGAACAGAAAATCTCATCATTGCTCAATTCGCCCACACCACTAGCCGCGCCCAAGATCCTCAACTCCACACCCACAATGTTGTTCTGAATACCACCCAAACTGACCAAGACTGGAGAGCACTCGATGCCCGCATCCTCTTTAAACACCGCAAGCTATGGCAAACGGTCTATCACCAAGACCTCGCCATCAACGCTCAACAGCTGGGCTACGCGGTAAAACGCTACCAGGGACATCTAGAGCTGGCTGGCTATACTCCTGAACAACTCGATTACTGGTCTAAACGACGACAGCAAATTCTCCAGGCGGTCGGCCATCACGCATCACGTGCCCAAAAGCAAATTGCCTGTCTCCGCACCCGCCCCAAAAAACATGGCCACCGCTCTCTAGAATCATTACGTCAGCAATGGGACACAGAAAACCAACAGATGGGCCTGGGCATTGAACATCCCCACCCCCACCTTTCTCAGACCCCAGATGCAGCCTATCGATTAGATGCGGCCAAAGCTGCCCTGGAGCATTTGACCCAGTCCCTTGGCCTCACCGAAACCCTCGAAACCCTTACCCTGATTCAGCAGGTCTTTGGGGATGACGGCTGGGGCAATCCCGACCAGCCCTTTGGCTATCGTGACTTGGCGCGAGTCATCACAGATGCTAAGGCGGACGGACATCTGTATGAGCAAAACGGACACCTATGCCGCTCTGCCCACATGCCTATCGAGGCTCCTACTCAGCCAGCAAAATTACTGGTGACACCCTATCCCCACACTGATGCAGTTGGCCAGTTTGCCCATGCCATTGCCCAGAATAAGCGAGCACTGTTAATTGCCCCTGCCGAACTTCACAACCGACTGACCCAGAACATTCGGCAACGGCTCAAACAATTAGGCACCCTAAATTCTCCCCAAACCGCGCTGCAACAGACATCAACCGAGCCTATCGAAGTCACCATTTGTTCAGGAGACCGCTTACGGATTCCAGGTCGGGTTGGACCGGTCTATGTTCAGGTTGAAGCCCTTGATCTCCCTGGATGGGTCCAGCTCAGGCACCGTAACGGTAAAGTCACCGCTTGGAACCTGGAGCACCCCAAAGCATTTGAGTTTGCCTGGGTTCACACGGGGGAAACACTGCCCAAACAGCACATTGATGAAATTCACCTGGTGGGTCACATCGGCGATCAACGGCTGAATCAGTTGAGAAAAAAGGTCCATGTCCCCATCACGGTTTACCAACTCGATACACAGCGTGAGCCTAAGGCCATCACAGCTCCAAATCTGGATCGGGGTCTGGAGCTGGATCGTTAATGTGAGCCAACCGATGAGTCAACGATTGCCATTCCGCTGGCAGAAAATCACTGCAGAGAACGGTTTGCTCAACCTGGTGAAACACCGTCGTGCCATCAGCCCGCCTCAGCAAAATATGTTGACCGGCCACATAGTCCAACTCCAACTCCACAGATGGGTCCTGCGGCCATTTATCTAAATTGGCCACCACCTGATGCATCAGATGCTTTCCATCGGCAACAGTGACTGTCTGATTCGCCGCCAATTGAGATGACAAATACGCATCATCCTCTGGCGAAAGACCATTATGCAGGAGAATATTTTCCGAATAGCGATATAGCAATCGCCCCTCAGCGGTCGTTAACGTGATGCTGCCACTCGGGTCATAGGTCAGCTGATACCGGGGTTTATCTGGAGTCGGCAAATAACGACCTGCTGTCACAAGACGCTCCATCAGCGCCATGGCCTGGTCATCTGGAATCACCGATTGGGTCTCATATAACCGGTCCTCAGCATGGGCATTAAACGCACGAATACTCGTAATCTCCAACCCCTGTTCCCGCGCGGCAGCTACATCAGCTTCACTCAGGTCAAAATAGGCGGGAGATTCCACAATGGGAACATCCTGAATCCCCTTCCTCAGATCCTCAGACCATGGTTTATGTGTTGCCATGACCGGTCAATCGCGTTCCAATTCCTCTAACGAGCTATAGACCGTCAAGCCCTTTATCAACAGATGCAATAGCATCTGATCAGGTAAACGGTGGCTAGATTCAGCCAGTTGATAAATCTGGTCCATCGGCAATGACTCAAACAGTGAAAACATTCGGTCCAGGTTATCGATTAAATCCTCTGAAAATACTGTTGGCTGTGCTAAAAAGCGCTCCAACACATCATTAACCAACGCCTTAAGCGTTTGCTCTGAATGAGACGCCTGGTCCTTCAATTTGGACATCAAGCTGGGATCTCGTAAATCAATATGGAGTCGTGTTCTATCATTTGAACTTGAGGACGCTGAGTCTGACTGTGTCAGGTTTGAGGGGCTTGATTGCTCGGTCATGCACGTTCTCCTTGTGTACGCCACACGTAGAGACACCCTGGACCTCAAGCCCTAGCCGATTCATGGCAACTTGATATTGCCTTGACAATTCATCAGGAGACTTTAAATGTTTTCCATCCTAGCGATTTTTGCATCGTGTTGGTGTTCAACATACCATCATGAAGTTTCTTGAATTTTTAGATGCCGGGCAGTTCCCACCAAACCTCAATAAATTGCCGGGTTGCTCCCACATAAACCGCTCCATTTGCCGGATGTCACCCACATCAATGCATCGTTTTGGATCCTAGATGCTCATTATTGCCACCCAGAATTCTACCCTCTGAACACTCTCTTAAAAGATTCCAAAAAATCTCTCATGGAACGGTTACAATCGCAGCCGTTTACGCCCAAGAAAGTTTTCCATAGGATGAGGCTAATCTCTCATAGGTGACGTTATGTCTTCGCAACACTTTCATTCGTCAGCGCCAAAAGTATTCACCCCTCAGCCAAACATCAATCGCTTCTTTCAGATGCCTCCTGTTAGCATTCTGCTAGGAGTTGCAACTATCTCTCTACTCTTTGATGCCTCTCTCAAAGGCATCTTATTCAGCACAATGCTAGTAGCCCTTTCCATTGGCACCATCTGGTCTGCAGCAATTCGGTTGAAGTTTAATCGGCTGGCTCGTTGGAGCCGCAAAACCCGTCTGCGTCGATTGGCTGTTACCTCCCTACCATCACTGCTGATCCTAGTTTCCTATATTCTGACAGACCTGACATTGGCCCCAGCTCATGCTCAGTTTCTACAAAATGCCGAAACGTTTATTGCCAATTTGCTCAGTAGCAGTAATGTACCTGCCACCATGGTTCCACTGATTTTTGGAGTCTTGCGGGCCATCTTTGTTATCTACATTGCCATTGCTGTTATTCGTGTTCTAGTCGCCGCGAGGAACGACGACGATTGGACGACGTTGGCACGGACGCCACTCATTATTGTCATGGCGATTGTAATCGGTGATCTGATGGCCAATCTCGTGATTGGTGGTGCGGGTACGTAGACCCTATTTTGTTCTGAGCATACATCGTCAGCGTCTGTCTAATGTCTCCTCATTCCTTTCGTTCCGTCAATCAAAATCTGGGTGCCCGTCCTCGGCTAGGCCCCGTTCCCGCTGAGCTAGTTTTACCCTGGGGTGCTATTGGTGTTGTTGCACTCTTGGCCTCTCAGTTGTTAGCCCTGAACTGGGCGTGGACCCTGGTATTGATCCTCAGCGGCATGGCCATTTGGTGGATTCTAACCGGGAATACTCCCTGGCGATTTCTTGCTAAATTTCAAGTCGTCCCTCGCTGGGCTAAAGGTTATGTGTTGTTTGTTCCCTTTTCGCTCCACTCTCCACAGCGTTCAAGGAAACGTCGTCGATGAAAGCCACGACCAAAATCGAAGCTATCCACCATGCTGGGAAAAAATATACACCTATTGAAGATTCAATTCATCTATCAGACTACGTTGAATTTCTCATTGGCAAGCGTCGGGTGGGTGCGGTCTTACTCAAGCACAAACAACAGCTCCAATTTCGCTTTGCTTTTCGGTCCACCGGTATTCATCCCACCCTTGATGCAGATACCCTAGCCAAACTCTGCGATGCGGTAGAATCTGGACTCAAATGTTTTCCCAGCCGTGAACACATGAGTTTAGTGTTTACCTCCATTGCCTCGGATACTGACCGGCAACGACAACTGGACCGGCTTTATGACACCGCACCCAACAGCGAACTCAAGGCCATTTTGATGAGCGAAAAGGCTCGGGTACAGCAGCTCACCCGTCAGGGCGTACGTAAACCCAAGTCACTCCATATTTACTGTTCTGCCACCATTGATTCGAACGCCGCTGATACGGAAGACACTATCGAAGCGTTTATCCAAAAAGTCTCGGCCTTAATGGGCAACAAATGGCTCCAGTTTATTGGCGAGGACCAGCACCAAAAAAGTGTCAAACTGAGTCGCATCTTCCAAAAAGCTTTCACTGACTTTCAGAACTGGGAACAGCTGTTGACCACTCAAGTTGGCCTTGATGTGGTTGCCCTTACCGCTGAAGATCTATGGGCTCTCCAGTGGAATGAATTTAATACCACTGAACCAAGGCCCCTACCTCAGCTCACGGTATTTGATGGCAGGCAGTGCCACTGTCAGCAACAGGTTGCCGAACATCCGGCCTCCTACATGTTTGAAACCGCTCAGGCAGTGCCCATAGCAGATCGCGAGTGGGTCGCCTATCGCGATGGCTATGTGGGTGTGCTTGCCTTTGAGCATAAGCCGGGTGGTTGGATCGATAAAGCCGCTCAGATGCGATACCTCTGGTCGGCCCTGGCCCGTGATGCGGTCTCCGATGTCACGCTGGTATGTACCTTATCCAAGGGCAATGCCAATCTGATCAAAGCAGATCTCCAGCGGTTACAAAAGCAAGCCAATGTAGCCCAGGAAGTCTCGGCCCGGCATTCGTCTATCGATGTCGTCAACCAGCTCCGGTCGTCCATTGCCACGGAAGCCCAGGCCAAGCTCTACAGCGGCGATATTCCTTTGATGCTGTCGTTAGTCGTTTTGGTGCGACGACATACAAAAGGGGAGTTGGATGATGCCTGCCGGTTTTTGATGAACTGTTTCCAGCGGCCTGCTGGTCTAGAGCGGGAGCGGGAATATGCCTGGCGCACCTGGCTCCAGTGTCAGCCTCAGCTCACGTTAGAGCGTCCATTATTTACGCCCTTTCGCAGGCAAAAGACCTATCTGGCCAGCGAAGCCATTGGTTTAATGCCGCTATTGATGACCAAACAATTGGATCGTTCTGGCTTTGAGCTGATTGCCGAAGAAGCCGGAACGCCCATTCATATTGATCTCTACAACGCCCATCGGAATCTCTTTATTGCTGGAACTACCCGCTCAGGAAAATCTGTTCTCGTCTCTGGCATCCTTACCCATGCTTTAGCCAACGGTATGCCGGTGGTGGCGATGGACTTTCCAAAGCAAGACGGATCATCCACATTTACGGATTACACCGGTCTCCTGGGTGACAATGGAGCCTATTTCGATATTTCAAAGGAGTCCAACAACCTATTTGAGATTCCCGATCTGCACAATCTGCCCCGTGATGAGCAGCTGGAGCGGATGAAGGACTATAAGAACTTTTTGGTGAGTGCCCTGATGACCATGGTCTTTGGGGCATCCACCGAGGATATTAGTGCCGATACCCGCATCATGCGCCAGAATATCCGCTCGGTGCTCACCCTGGCGCTGACCACATTCTTTGAAAATCCGACCATTCAGCAACGGTATGATGCGGCCTTAGCTGACGGTGTGGGCTCTGCTGCCTGGTGCCAGATTCCCACACTGAGGGACTATCTGGGCTTTTGTACCAAGAACACGATTGAGCAGTATACAGAGGTATCGAAGGGAGCTGAGGATGCGATCGCACAAATCAATCTCCGCCTCAACTTCTGGCTCGATTCAGCCGTCGGCAAAGCCATCGGTCAACCCTCTTCATTTCGTACCGATGCTCAGCTTTTAGTCTTTGCCCTGCGCGGGTTGAGTGACGATGAAGATGCCGCTATTTTGTCACTGTCCTGTTACTCCGCCGCTGTCCGTCGAGCCCTGGCCTCACCCGCCTCCATTTTCTTTATTGACGAGGCCCCGATTCTCTTCAAATACGAAGAGGTTGCCGCCCTCGTTGCTCGATTATGTGCCAATGGTGCCAAATCGGGAGTACGGGTGATTATCTCGGCTCAAGATCCGGTCACTGTGGCACGGGCCAAGGCATCCGCTGATATTTTCCCCAACCTCTCCACCAAGCTGATCGGTCGTATCCAACCGGCAGCTCAACAGAATTTCACCCACATTCTCAAGGTTCCTCCTCATCTCATCGCTCGCAATGCGAGTGAGAGTTTCTTTCCAAAACGCGATGAACTCTACAGTCAGTGGCTGTTAGAAGACACCGGCATTTTTACCGTGTGTCGGTATTACGCCCCGCATCTGCAGTTAGCCGCCGTCGCCAATAACCCCGATGAACAGGCAGCCCGTGATGCCTATATGGCTCAGGCTGAAGCACACGGCAAATCTCCTCTGGCGGGATTAGTCGCTTTCTCCCATGCCTTAGTCACAGCTATCCAACAGGGACGTGCCATTGAATTGCCTAATCAAGAGAGTCCATCGATTCATCCATTGGTTGCTTAATCCAGACCTTCCTATGAAAACTCAATCCCGTCACCCCACCCGACAGCAGCTGATCGGCCTTTTATCAGCCGTCTGCCTTTTATCATTGCCACTTACGACATCGCCCGCTAACGCCAGTCTGATTCCAGGCAACATCGACTTTGGGTCCATCGGTGCCGGTGGCCTGGGCGATATTGGCGGCCTCGGCGATATCATTGGCGATCTCGGTATCAACCTACCCGATATCTCCAGTATCCTCGGCGATATTACAGCGGGCATTCCAGATCTCTCCATCGGCGGTCTAGAGGATATTTTCAACATCGGTAATATCGACCTCGGTAGCATCCTGGGAGATATGGGCTTGCCCGATCCGGGTGACATTCTGGGCGATATCTTGAGAGGAGAGAACTGTTTCTTACCTCAAAGCTGTCCTGGCGGAAACAATCCACCTGGTGGTGGCACGAATACCCCTGGTGAAAACACACCACCGGTTCTATCGGTCCTCGGTGGCGCATCAGCTAGCATCACACCGGGCGTAAATCCGACAGTTGCCGCTAACGTAGATGCCGTTGGCACTCTCACTGAAGCGATGACGGCTATTGGCCTCTCAGAAGACGGTCAAGCGGCCACCAAACAACGACTTACCGCAGCCCAAACTGGAGCGGATAACTCCAAAGCCCTGGTTGAACAATCCATTCAAGCCCTGGCCCAGCAGGCAGACGCCGCCGACCAAGTCGTGGCCTCTACCAACGAGCAAACCAGCACTCAAGATGTGCTCAAAACCGCCCTATCCGGCATGGTATCGCTCCAGGTCGCCACCTCTAGCCAGGTCGCCTACGGTCGGCAACAGGATGCCATTAATACCCAGCTATCAGTCCTTGATCTTCACTTTGGCCGTGAGATTCGTGATGGCACCTTTGTGAATGGCAAAAACCTGCAGCTGCTCAATCAACAACTCAACCAGTCTATTCAGCGAGACATGGCCACTTCAGCTGGAGCCACAGAAGATGCTGCCCGCACCACCCGGTTAGTTCATGTGATGAGGTAACCATGCTATATCCGATTCTCTTTGGTCAAATACCCGAGGTAGTCGAAGAATGCGTCAGTCCATTCTTCGATAAGAATGACTTCGCCCTCAACTGTGGCACGGCCCTCTCTCAACAAATGGCCAATGCCTGGGATGAGTCCTGGACGTTGTTTATTGGTGAGCCCAGTCAGATTTACATTGCACTGGTCAATATCGGTCGATTGTTTGCCCTGCTATCGCTCGGGTTCTTTATGTACAAGTTTCTCCGAGCCGCTCTGGCGGATGAATCCTACGATGCCATGTCTCAGCTGGTCTGGCCACTGGTTGTTGTCATTTTGCTCAGCAATGATGCCAGCTTGCTACGGCAAACCTCAACTACGATGCGAGCCTTGATCAATCAAACCAATGCTCAGGTCCTGGAAATCGCTAATGCATCTCTGATCTATGAGACCCATCTCAATGAAGTGTTGGACTATGGCAATGCTGAAAAAGCGATTCGTGAGGTGCGGGCTCAGTGTAATGGCATGACCAACAATGAACAGCTGATCGCCTGTTTAGAACAGGGACATCAGCAGGCCACGACCATTGTGGATGGATTCAATACTCGATATGGCACCACGATCTGGGGAAATCGACTCACGAATCTGGTTAAAACAGCAATTTCAGACTTAAGAGATAACCCGCTTCTCGCCGTTAACTTGAAAGGTGCTGTTGTTAATCCCCTCATCAGTCTGGCTATTGAGGCGTTTTTAGCCGCGCTCCAAAATGCATTTCACTATCTGGTCGAGCTGAGTTTTATCCTGACAGCCATGTTAGGCCCCATTGCGCTAGGGCTCACACTCTCACCCCTCGGCGGTATCGCCCTCTATGCCTGGATTATTTCATTTCTCTCTGTAGGTCTGGCCAAGCTCTGTTTTAACGTGGTCACCGCCATGTTGGTCACTATGATTTATCAGGCCGGTCCTCTAGATCCCATGGTCAACATGATTTTATTGGGTCTATTAGCGCCAGTTCTCTCGTTTGCCATGGCCGCAGGGGGTGGCATGGCCGTCTTCAATGGTGTGCTTGCCACCGTTCAACAGCTCACATTCGGCATTGCTTCATTTGGGATCAGCTCCTATATCTACCCTGGAGGTAAATCATGATGCGTTTTCTCAACGGTCATCGGCCAGCGGATGCCTCTATAGGAGCATCGGTAACCAACCTGAATGGACAACAACCCATATCAGGCACCAACTGGACACGGGTTGGCCAAAAGAGTTTTCTCGCGATCTTACTCATCTCCAATCTCGGTCTATCTGGGCTGATTGCCATCCTCATTCTGTCTAACGTTTCCTATACACGCCATTTAGCCAAGAAACCGGCAGCAGCCTTGGTTCAGCTTACCGATGGAACCAGCATCAGCGTCACTGAAACGCCCAACCATGAACGCGAGCCGGAGGTGATTCGTAAATTTGTCACCGATAGTCTCATCTATCTGATGAACTGGTCTGCCGACCTGCCTTCTCCTGAACCGACCAGCAAGTTTGATTCAACCACTAACGCTCCCCAAGATGCTGGCGTTGACGTCACCCTAGACGATGGCTTTACCAAAAAGGTGACCACACCCGCCTGGCAGGCCTCCTTCACTCTAGAAGAAGAATTCCGCACCGAGTTCCTGCAAAAGCTGGCCACCATGACACCAGAAGATATCTTTGCAGGCCAAAAAGAAGTGGTCCTCAAAATCCGTGAGGTGGGCTATCCCGCAGCCCAAACCGATACACCTGGTGCCTGGAGTATTGATGTGGTGGCCGACTTAATGGTGTATTCTCCCCAAACGCCGACAGGCAACGCTGTTCCCTTCAATAAACGCATCTACGTTCAGTCCATTGATGTGCCCCCACCACCGGTACCCAATACGCTCACTCCTCTAGCTGCCGCAATTTACGCTGTCCGGCTATCGGGGTTAGAAATTACCGGCATGCGAGATCTCCAGCTTCAAGAATTCACTGAATAAGCCTCCCATACGAACCATGAGCGATCTACACCAAGACGCGGCTTATCGAGAGATGGCCCAGCTCGTCAATTTTGATCAGTCCACCACCGCCGAACCCGACAACGGTAATGGAGCGTTCCATCATCCTGAGGATGAGCCTAGCCCTCGTCGATTCTCCCAAATGGGCTCCACTAAACTTCTCTTTGTTGCCGGTGGAGTCTCTGTCGTCGCCCTATTGGTTGGGTTGATCACTAACCAAATCTTTCGACCTGTAACTGTTACCACCACTGAACCCACTGAGCCTACCTATGAAGCAGACGATCAGCTAACGCTCTCTCTAGAACCACCCACCCATGATGAAAAAGGCGAACTGGGAGAATTACGGACTGAAGTGGCGCTCAAAGATCAGGCCCAAGATTTGCAGGATCTTGATGGCGATCCGCTCACCGAATCCCCTGATGAAACCTCAAATAACAGCCCGAAAGAGGAAACAGCAGAGACATCATCCACACCAGAGACAGCAGCATCCTCTCGTCCTGTTCCACAACCTGCGCCCGCTGTCCCACGCCCCGCACCAGTTCAACCAGCCCCTGTCCGGCCAACGCCTCAACCGCAGCCAGCTGTGCAGATAGCGCCTGAACCCATCGGTCCTTGGGAGCAGTGGCAACAGTTCGCTCAGTCCGGCACCATCGGTCAAGTGCAATTTGTGGCTCATGCTCAACCCACAGCTCGTCCCAATACCAATAACAGAACACCACAACCTACCGTCACTCGCCAATCTCAAACCACCATTGGGCCTGCACGAACTGTATCCCCTGGCACCGCACCTCAACAGCCGGTTGTCCGTGTTCCAGCTCCTGAAACTAACACACCAGCGGTTGCCCAAACACCAGAATCCTCTTTTAGCACCTATGTGAATGGCTACACACCTATTCCTGGAATGCGTCATCCCACCACTCAAACCATCCCAATTGGAACAACTGTAACAGCGACCGTCACAACACCCATCCTGTGGCCCGGAGATGGAAGTCAGGTGACCAATTCCAGATCGCCAGACACCCCCAAATACATCGTCACCTTGGATGAACCCTTGATGACATCAGACGAGCGGACTGTCTTTCCAAGAGCCGCTCAGCTGGTTGTCACTGTAGCCCCGATGGATACTGACTCTGGAGTCGCCACTCTGGATGTTCTCGCTATCCTGCGAGATGATCAGTCTTATACCATTCCCCATGGACAGCTCCACATTCGTGGGAAAGACGGCAATCCTCTTGTGGCGGAGCATTTTAACGATCCCGGTGGATCTATTTTCTCCATGGATGCGGGTCTCTTTGTCATCAGCGGTCTGGCGAATCTCGGCACTATCTTAAATCGTCCCCGCAGTTCTACAGTCATCAATTCAGACTTTCAAGGCACCATCGCCACCGACTATGACGATCCAAACTTCTTAGGCGCTGTTCTTGAAGGGGGAGCCGGTGCCTTAGCGGAACGATTAGCCGACCGCAATGACCAGGCAATTGAAGATCTGGCGGATCGTCCATCCACCTGGTATCTCCCAGCAGGAACTCCTGTACAGCTCTTTGTCAATCAACCGATGCAGATCTGAGGAGAGCGATACCGATGAAATGTGTTAGAACTTTCCTCTCACTCACAGCTGCCTGGGCAAGTCTTGCGATTTCAACACCTACCGCCCAGGCACTTCAGGTGCTCGAACTCCCCATCTCTCAAATCCAAGGCCGTAATGGAGCTGCCTTAACTACACTCTCTATTCCACGGGGTCACAGCATCACCCTGTCATTTATCGCCTCAGGTCATCGCATCCAATCTGTCTGGCTCGATGATCCGTCTCATCTAGTCTTCAATACAGATACACCCCTGTGTGGTCAAACCAACCAGGGAGACTGTGGTTCTGCCTCTGTCATCCGCATCCGACAGCTGGCCAATGCCATCGACTTTCCAGCCAATGCCAGAAATCAGTTTCCTGGAGTAGGTCGTGGACACAGCACCGTGATGACCATCGTCGCCACCGATGCTCAAAACCAACAGGTGCTCTATTCCTTTGTCCTCGATGTCATTCACCAGGCCACCACACCTTACGCAGCTATTCAGATCGTTCCAGATAGGCCCTATGAGCCACCGGGAATTGTCCGCCGACAGGTTCAAACGCGGCTAGCTGAAATTCGCCGGGGTCTACAGCACGCACAACAGCAACAACTCATTGATACCCAAAGCCCGGAATGGTCCAAACTCCAAAATTTTCTCGACCTCGCATCATCTGGAAATCTCTCCCTCAATGATGCGATCTCACAATCCGGCGTTTCCCGCGCCTTGATTGACCGTCTGGCGGCCATGGGCGCTCACTAATCTGCAATCAGGACTCGTCCTATGATTCGCTCTTGTCTCATCACACTGCTAAGTCTTATTTGGTTTGCACTGGGATATCTCCTAATGTCGCCCAGTGCCATGGCGCAGAGCTACACTCCCACAGCACTCTATCAAGTCGAACAACATGACGGCTCTGTTCTTGAGGGTGAAGTCTTTGATCTCTCCCAAATGGCTATCGATGATTTTGCCCCCATCGATCTCTCCGATGAAACCGCTCAGGTGCAGCTGAGTGAAATCGCACCTAATATCAATCTTTCCCATATGATGGCTGGCAATCGGGTCGCTAGCCAGGATTATCTCAACATGAGTTTGCTGAATACGGCCTTTGGGATGGGTGAATGGAGTCTTGGCGATATTGCTCAACAGACAGGCGTGTCTCTAGCGGATGTTCCGCTATCGGCCTACGGAGAAGCCATCGGTAATCTCTCATTAGGAGAGCTAACTGAAGCCATTCCTGAATTCGCTGGAGACACGGTTCGTCGGAATTCGGTTGTTATGGCTGCTCTAGAGAGCTATCAAGCACGGTTGCCAGACGCTGGCTCACAGATTAGCTCCCTGTTGAGTCTACGCGGTGATAAAGCCGTTTCTGTCCAAGAACTCCTCAGTGGCAGTACCCCTGCTCTCGCTGATATTCAGCTAAAAGAATTAGGTGACCAGCTCAACCAGTGGAGCGTCCTCGATATTCCTGGACTCAATGCCACCCCAATCCAGGATCTGGATTCCCTCGAAAATGCTTTTGCGGGTGATTTTGAAGCCCTTGGCCTCACGGATAAACTCACCCTCAGCGCCTTTCCAAAACCACCGGTTCTTAATGAGATTATCCGCATGGGGAGGTTTGATGTGCCCTTAGGCGAGCCAGAGCATGACCGGCTACGGGTGGTTTCCGGTGGCGTTACCGAAGGTGACAGATTTAAGGGTGAGCCCTGCGAAGGTGGCGGCTGTATCCATGTTGAGCTTGATGAAGTCGGTGCTCCACCCTCTTCGGGTCTTAGCGGCTTTGCCTGGATGACCAGCGACCAGCAGGTCCCCGATGGCTATGGCATTCTTTGTATTCCCTTTGGCTGTAGAGGTCCGGCAGGTAATCATCCCTTTGGTAAAGGCTTTCGCGTTCTGTTTAACGATCTTGATGAAGCAGATGGGTCGGTCCAGGTATCGATTTCATTTCGTACCTGTAAGACAATCTTTTTTGTAAAAACCTGCACACCCTATGTCTTTCCCACGCCCAGAGGGATTCCCATCGGCAGAATCAAAGAGAAAGCAATCTTTCCAGTAACACCTCCTGATATCAAGCTATCCGGCGATGATTTTAACTACGGCAATTCTCGCTATGGGAGTAATGGCAGTCGTTATAACCAAAATCCCTGTTTCTCTGGCGCAGGCGGTGTCACGGGTGACATCGTTGATCGAGCCGTTGACGCCTTACTCACGGTGCCGCTATATGACCGCAATGGTCGAATTGTTGGTCAAGGCTGGGATGAAGCGGGAGTCCGAGAACATGCCCCGCTACTCATCGGTGCTGCCCTGGAGCACGGAGTCACCGATCCGGCCCACATTGCCTACATCCTGGCAACGACTGGCCATGAAGCCTTATTCCGTGGGCCGATTGAAGAATTTGAATCCGGCTGGCAACGGCGCACAGGGCCGGGAGACTATGGTGCTATTCACAGTGCCACCGGTCATCGTTATTACGGTCGCGGCTATGTACAAATTACCTGGGCCGCCAATTACCAAAAGATCGACCAGGTCCTGGGAACGAATACCTACCAGAATCCGGACCAAATGCTGGATCCATCAGTGGCCGCACCGGCAACAGTCATCGGCATGCGCGATGGCATTTTTACCTCTCGTAGCCTGGACGATTATGGCTATGGCGATTCCTTTGACTGGAATGGCGCACGAAGCATCATCAATAACGGCGATCTTCGCTCGACTATTGGTGGCTATGGTCGTCACATTTATGAGTACATCAAAGACACCGATTCAAATGACGTTCAACGCTCAGATGGTGCAGCGGCTTCAAACTGTGGTGCAGGCGATGGCACCGTTTCCTCGCCTCTTGGCGGCACCTCCCTTGAGGATTTACTCAACACTTATCAGCTGGCTGACTTTCAACGCTTTGATGCCTATCGTGCCTACAGAAACGGCTGGCATGGAGGTATCGACCTCGATTATCGAGCCAATGGCGGTGCTGGTGGCGCAGTCAGCTCGGTCTCCCAGGGCACCCTCGTATCCGTCAAACAAATTGGCAATGCCCGTGCGACTGGGGAACCCAGCGTTCAGGTTGTTGTCATGACCACCGATTCCCTCGGTCGTCAGATTGAACAGCGCTATAATCACTTATCATTAAGCTCCGTCCAAGCGGCAACAGGATGTGGACTGGGCGATTGTAATGTTCCCGTAGGTTCTGGCACTCAAATTGGTGCCGTTGGTGAAGAAGATACCTTATCCCGAGGAGCCCATCTCGATTACAAAGTCAAAATCAACGGTCAGTTTGTTGATCCGTGGGGATTCCTGCAGGTTCAGACTACAGGCGGTTCCGGCACGATTAACACGATCGATCTATCCACAGGAGCCATTGGCTCAATCGAGGCGGCTCCATTAGGGATCACGGAATCTGAGGAGGGTCCTTCATCACCCTCGTCTTAGAACACAGCGCTTTGTCACAACAACACGTACTCCGCAAGAAATTATGAAACATATAAGACCCATTAAATTTCTGTCATTCCTTCTCATCTCAGCCGCAATTGTCGTCATGCAGTTGTCACCGGTTCATGCCTTTGAAACACCACCAGGATTAGAAAGTGCCTATCAACAGGTGTTATCCAATTGGGCCGCGCCACTGCTGCCTGCTGAAATCCCCTTTGAATTTACCGGTGTTGAAACCAGTTCCAGTGCGTCTCACTACCTGATCTCCATTGATATTAATGAGTTTCAAACGGTTGCGATCGCAGCCGGTGAAGGTAGCAAACGTATCGACACCTTATCAGCAGAGGCGATTCAGCAAATTGCTCTCAATAATCAAGTTGTCGGCTACTTTCTTCCGGCAGGTGAAACCGATGAGGAACCACCCGAACTCTCATTCTTAATTGGCGAGATTAACTATTACGTCGGGGGCTGGGCTGCACCTGATGATTTGATTGCGATCGCTAACTCCATGATTGATAACCAATAGGCACACCATGAGATTACCCACGAAACCACTCCTTATCCTGGCAGCCTGTGCAGTTGTACTCTTCACAGGGTCATCCCTTCTGGCTCAGTCTAACGATGTCATCGTTGAAGTCATTCAAGCAGAAACACAAATCCCGGTTCTGATACCGGATGAGACGGTGCTGGCCATTGAGAGTCCTCTCTATCCCGAGATTATTTACACCGGTCCCGATGGCTACTATGTGGCCTATGGATTTACAGAAAACTGTGCCGATGCAGGCTTTTGTAACTATGCCCGTGTCCAAGGCTATCGCATCGGTTCCACTGTCTCTCACTTCAAGCCTGATTCCCTTGATGAGTTGATTACCGAGCGCACTGAAGTGCTAGCGGAAGCTCCTCACATCTCACCCGATCCCATTGAAACCGTCACACTTTCTGATAACTCCGAAGCAACAGTTCTGCCCTGGTATTCCTATGCCAATTCAGGCAATACCGAAGTCATTGTGGAGCGTGATGGCATTCGCTATCTCTTTGCCATTGAAATGGCTCCCAATGCAGATGTTATCTCCATGGCCAATTCAGCCCTGACCCCCTCTCCTGAGTAATCCCATGGCCTACTCCCTTGGTTCCACACAGCCAGCCTCAACATCAGCAAACTACCTGTCCTCACTCTCACCCCAGCAACTTGGCATCCTGGGGGCCTGTGCGGTCGGCATTCTGGCGCTGGTCATCCTGGGGAATCAGGGAAGTGGTCGTAAATCACGACTGGCCACAAGTCGGTGGGCGAAAGGGGGTGACCGCAGTCGAGCAAAAAAACGAGCCAAACAACAAATTAATGGACGTGAGAAAAATAAGGTCACCCTGTGGGTAAATGGTCCCAAAATAAATGTTGTTCACCGTGAGGAGAAACCAACCCACTATAAAATCTCGGGAGATCATAAAACGATTTATATCCCGGATGCGCAGCGCGGTATGTCGGTGATTGGTGGACCGGGTACCGGTAAAACCTTTAGTGTGATTGACCCGGTGATACGGTCTGCCATTGCCCAGGGGTTTCCGTTGTGTCTCTATGATTTCAAATATCCAGCCCAAACCCAGCGGGTAGCGGCCCTGGCACAAGCAGCAGGCTATGAGGTGAATATCTTTGCACCAGGATTTCCCGAATCTCAGGTGTGCAACCCACTGGACTTTATTCAAGATGCCACCGATGCGGCCAGCGCCCGTCAAATTGCAGAAGTTCTCAACCGGAATTTCAAACTCTCGGCTGCTCAAACTGACGATCCGTTTTTCTCGAACTCAGGCGATCAGCTGGTGGAAGCCACCCTCCTACTGGCCAAGGCCTTGCCCCATCACGATGTGATGACGGCCTACACCATCCTCAGCGATCCGGATCTCATTAATCGTCTCAAAGGCATTAATGCGGTGAATCCCTGGGTCGGCGTCGCCTTTGGTCAGCTATTAAGTACCGCCAAGTCTGAAAAGACGGTCGCCTCCATTGTCTCCACAGCAGCACTGGTGTTCACTCGCTTTATGAAAGCAGGCATGTTACCGGCCTTTTGTGGGGAGTCCACCCTGCCATTAGACATGACCGGAAAACGGCTACTCATCTTTGGCATGGACCGCAATAAACGCGATGTGGTGGGACCTTTGGTAGCCACAGTTCTCCATATGGTCATCACCCGCAATGTCACTCGGCCTCGTACAGATCCGCTGGTAGTTGTCTTGGATGAGTTACCCACGCTGTATCTGCCCAATCTAGTGCAGTGGTTGAATGAGAACCGGGAAGATGGCCTCTGTACGCTCATCGGCTATCAAAACCAGACGCAGTTGGAAAAAGCCTATGGAAAAGAGCTAGCCCAGGCCATCTTTGGCGGTACCGCTTCAAAATTTATGTTCAATCCCCAAAGTGCCGAATCCGCTGACATGTTTAGCCGGATGCTCGGTGATGAGGAGATTCGCTACAAGTCAAAGTCTCGCAATACGGGTAGTGGAAAAAGCAGCATCACTCGTGCGGATCAAGAACGTACCCGTCGTCTATTTGCCCCCGAACAGTTTAACCGGCTACCTCAAGGTCACTGCATTTACATCAACCCTGCCTATGGCAGCCGCAAAGAAGGCTCTGTCCCCCAGAAGCTCAAAATCAAGGTAGCTCCCCGTGAGATCAAGGCCCAAACTCTGAGCATCCAATGCTGGAACAAGCTCAGAGATAACCTGATCGCCCGAGGTATCGGTAATACCCCTCAAGATCCAGACGCGGTCACCATTCGAGAACAAGAATTTCAGGCCAAGTTACCCATCATCCGCAGCAACGACACCACGATGCCAACAGGCAATGCCCTCACCACCTCTCATTCACTTACACCTCAAACCATATCCAGACGCATTTAAGCCCCATCGATAGGAGATCGTCCAATGCAAACGGGATACACACAACTAGATGCCGAAGAACGCGAAGCCGTCCGCACCAATGGTGCGATTACGGGTCAGATGCTAGCAACAGCCGCTCGTCTCACACGTCAGGCATTGGACCGGGGTCTACAGTGGTTCCAAAACAGAACCCGACCGCCTACCGAGTTAGAACTCACACGATCTCAACAGCAGGCTGCTGATATTATCGCGGTTACAACTGAACGCTGTGGTGAACTCCAGGGTGACGGCAGTCTTGCCTTTGAAACAGAACAATATCGGTTCTCGGTCACGCCTGATGGTATTTATTCAGCAGTTGATAAAAGCCTCGATTGGACTGTCTTTGAATTTCAGCGGGACCGTACAGCAGTGCAAGAAAAAGCCGCTGCTCTAGCCGACTTAGCCGCTGACTATGGCGACTACACACCGGATGCCGCCGCTGCCGCTACCAATGGTGCCGTGGATGATTTATTTACCGTCATCGATACACCTGATTTAGAACTTGATCCATCCGTTCCGGCATCACCTGTTGTGGCAACGCCTATCGCAGAATCCGTTATTGATGAAATCACACCCAAGGTCGTTCCCTCTCAGGCCACACCGATCTCAACAGCTGAACTCGCTGAAACAACTGAAGAAACTGATCAGGTACCTGCTGTTGACACCGCTCCAGCACCTGGAGACAGCAACAATCCTCAGGCGATGGCGGCTTTCTTCGCCGATCTGGTGGACATCCAGGGGCAGATTACGGAAGCGATTGAAGCACCTCAGGTAGAAGCAGCACCTGCTGAGGTTATTCCCCCTGAAGAACCAAGTCAAACCATCGATGATCCATGGGCTGAACCAACACCTGCAGAACCCACGGCTGCGATCTCAGACGAGCTAGTGGAATCCTATGGTGAACCGGTTCAACCCAAACCACCCAGACGCTACGCCGGAGAAGACTTTGATATTCTCCAAAACGACAATCGCTACGAGGTGCGCGATAAGGACAATCAAACCCTCTTTAGCTTTGAAAAACATGGCAACCAGTACCACATCCTTCAAGACAATCTCAGCGACGAACAGCGGCAACAGTTTGCTCGGGTCCATACACGCACCCAGTCAGTGGGGTTAGAGCAGGTGATGGCCGACCCTACGGGCAATACCCAACTGCACTATCTCGAAGACCTGGCCCCAGAAGGCAGTAAAGCCGTTTCCTTTGCCCATCATCAGCTGGACCTGGCCCATACCAATCAGCTGGAAACTCAATCCCAAGGCATCATTCGCCATGAGGATCGCTCATTGGTGATTTACAACAAAGCTGACAATCGGGTAGTCGCTTCGTCCACGGCTCAAGGTGAGATTTCGTCCCAGATGACACCCCAGGAAAAGGCCACCTTTGACCGGGCTTGGCAGCAGACCACACAGCAACAACAAACTATCCAACAACAGTCACGCAGCGTAGATCTTGAACGCTAAATCAGCAAAAACATCGTTATGGTAAGAACCCTTATTTCCTACACTCTCGCCGCAGGCATTGTCACACCGCCTGCTCTTTTGAGTACGCAACCCCCACCTCAACTGGAGGTTCAATCTTCTGTATCTCAGTATCCATTGCTTCGAACCGCACAGCCCATCCAACTAGACACCCATCCCATTCCCCACAATCCACCCACGGTTATACCCCAACCAATCGTTCTTCCTACACCCCAAACCATTGCACCACAATTTGTGGCTCGTCATCCTGATCCTGTGCCAATACCAACTCTATTGGAAGATCTACCCTCACCTGAGCCACCACCAGAACCAACGGCGATTACTGAACCACCTATCCCTACCGTTAATCCTGATGTAAGCCCCGTAGTGGCCTTGCCGCCACCAATTGAGACGTCTGATGTAGAAACTCCAGAAATACCTAGCCCACCGACCGATCTCACAGTGCTACAGGATATTGTTCATCAGGCTCAAATCACCAGTACCGCTCCCTTAAGTGCCTACGACATCATGTCCGGTGAACGACTGTGGGAAACAACGGAGTCTCTTACCGTTCAGGCCAGCAATCATCAGGTCCTGCTTGATGACCAAGCCCATACAGAACTTATTCTTATCGTGCCTAACAATGAATTCATCACTGTTAATGGCACGGATTATCCCGGTGGTCTCATTATCCGTGCCCAAGAGGATGAGCTTTACGTCATCAACTATCTCTCGGGAGATCAGATGATGACGATTCAGCCAGAGGTTGTCCCAGAAAGCACCGTCTTTTCTGAACAAACATTCACCCTTATAGCCCAATCCGAATCTGCCCATCACTGGTATGACCTGGATGGTCGTTTACCAGAACAACCACCGCAAATTTCACGGCGTGGGTCACCATAGATGGGTTCTTTGCCCCGGTGTCCTCCATGTCGACTGTGCCCATGAATGTACTCAATGCCCAAACCGCCGATGACTTTACCCAACTGGGAAAAGAACTCATCGATATTCAAGCCCTTCTCCAAGCTCAAGCCTATGAACTAAGCGAACACGATACAGTTCCAGACTGGATGCAACCCTGGCCTGTCGATATGCAAACCGTCTTTTGTTGTCCTACCTGGAATCAATGGATGGTGCAACAACTCCAGCAATGGCAACCCACAGAAGACCAGGTGCCTCTGACCATTACCAATCTTGTTAAAGCCACCGTTTTCTATCTACGCTCCGGCGAACTAGACCAATTACCGACCTAATCCATGGATTTAGCGGACCAACAAACACTGATTCAACAGTTTCAGAATTATTTTCTGGCTGGTAAC
>JBCCHX010000058.1:0-47409 GCA_039028535.1 Cyanobacteria bacterium P01_B01_bin.77 | reverse complement strand
CAAAAAAGCGCATGGGAACAACAGCAATCCGGACCAGCCAACGAAGACAAATCTATCGCGCTTGAGCCAGTCATCGACAACGTCGAAGACGCCCCGATTGGCTCCAGCACGGCCCATTGCAATGGTCATCTCAAATCCTCTTAATATGGCATCAAGTCCCTATAAATAAAGGGTTGGGGATATATGATCAACCCTTTAAGGACGTGGGGATGTCACAAGCATCCACATCAAAATGGTCATAACTACCATCAGATTCGGATTCTGGCTTGTACTTTATGATAAATAGACTTTCGTTTTTTTACAATCTGTCACGTACTCCTCAGATCAAAGAGAACCTTCCGATGCCATAGCCTGAATAGGTTTTGAGCATTTAAGCAAAAAAACTCGTAAAGATTTAAACCTAATTTTGTGGATGGTTACCCTCATTCTTAGGAGGGTGTCCTCATTTCCACGAGAGCCAAATCTTTTGAAAAAAGAAAAGACCCCATAAATGCATCACATTTTATAGTTTTTGCCTGGCTATCTTCGGTAGGGTACAGAGTGAATCACAGAAGACCGAATCCTGACCACACCGATGTG
The DNA here is from genome assembly GCA_039028535.1 of Cyanobacteria bacterium P01_B01_bin.77. Taxonomy (GTDB): domain Bacteria; phylum Cyanobacteriota; class Cyanobacteriia; order Phormidesmidales; family Phormidesmidaceae; genus Leptothoe. The sequence goes on along the minus strand of JBCCHX010000058.1, from coordinate 46,830 downwards.
ATCGATGGTAGCTATCTAGCCAGCATCCTCATATATCAGAACACTTCGCTCAGAATGATACGCTAGATAGATAAGTAGTTTTCAGATGGATGGTTAAGCCACTTTCTGAAGGGTTAGGAGATACTATAAAGTTCAGCGCATGTACAATTCGAGTGTCATCGGCGGTAGTCTCAGTATTTCTGGTAGCCGTCTGTTTATATATGAGGTCAAAGGGCTAGGCTCAATAGCCGGGGGTACAGCACCCGTGCGTCAGAGTGGAAGCACTTTCGTTACAGTTCCCTATGAGCGTATGGCCGAAGAAACTCGGCGAATTACGCGCATGGGAGGTGAAATTGTCAGTATTCGTGCAGCAAATGGCGACTCGCCGACTGCGTCTGTGGCTCAAACAGCACCTGCAGCAAAGAAACCCATGGCCGAAACGAAAGCTAAAGCAAAGAAACCCGGTGCTAACGTACCGGTTAACACTTATAAGCCTAAGACTCCCTATTCGGGCAAATGCTTATCCAATGAACCTTTGGTTGGCGAAGATGGTATAGGTATTGTTCAGCACATCAAATTTGATTTGTCTGAAGGAGACCTCAAATATGTAGAGGGTCAGAGTATCGGTATTATCCCTGAAGGAACTGACGATAAAGGAAAACCTCACAAGCTTCGTTTATATTCCATCGCATCGACTCGTCATGGTGATGATGTAGACGATAAAACGGTCTCCCTCTGTGTGCGTCAGCTTACTTATCAGCATCCTGAGAGTGGCGAAACCATCAACGGTGTTTGCTCTACCTATCTCTGTAACCTAGAGCCTGGGACTCAGGTGAAGATTACTGGCCCCGTAGGTAAAGAGATGCTGTTGCCCGATGATCCTGATGCCAAGGTGATTATGATGGGTACTGGTACCGGTATTGCTCCTTTCCGAGCATACCTATGGCGTATGTTCAAAGATAGGGAGCGCGAGGCTAACCCTGACTACAACAACTTTAGTGGTCTTGCCTGGCTGTTCTTTGGGGTACCTAAGACTCCTAATATTCTGTACAAGGAAGAATTGGAAGAAATGCAGGCTAAGTATCCTGATAACTTCCGATTAACCTATGCCATTAGCCGTGAGCAGCAAAACTCTGAAGGCGGTCGTATGTATATTCAGCATCGCATTGCTGAGCATGCCGATGAACTTTGGAGTTTGATCCAAGATGAGAAGACTCATGTCTATATCTGTGGTCTGCGCGGTATGGAAGGTGGCATTGATGAGGCCTTGACAACTGCAGCGGCTAAGACTGGTGCAGACTGGGCTGAATATCGTAAGGGTATGAAGAAAGCTCATCGCTGGCATGTTGAGACTTACTAGGTTTTACTGATCTAGCCTGTCGCAATGTCAGATAAACAATAGTAAAAGCCAGGTGAATCTGAGGGTTCCCTGGCTTTTACAATGGTTTGTGGTAAATCAAATGGGATAGCACATTGGTTTTTAAGGTTGGATTATTAGGTCTAGGCACGGTAGGCACAGGCACCGCAAAAATTTTGTTAGACGCCGCTGAGCGTCATCCGTTGCTACAGACCTTAGAGATCCATAGGGTGGGTGTCCGTTCTATGGACAAGCCTCGTGCTGTGGATTTGCCTGAGGATTGTTTGACAACCGATCTCGAAGCAATTGTTACCGATCCTGATATCGATATTGTGGTCGAAGTCATTGGTGGGTTGGAGCCTGCCCGGTCGCTGATCTTAGAGGCGATTGAGGATGGTAAGCACGTGGTGACTGCCAACAAAGCTGTTATCTCTCGTTATGGTAATGAGATTGCTGAAGCAGCTAAGAAAGCCGGTGTGTACGTGCTCTATGAAGCAGCCGTGGGGGGAGGGATTCCTGTTATTCAGCCCCTGCAACAAGCTCTTGGTGTAAATCGGATTGAGACGATAACTGGCATTATTAACGGTACGACTAACTATATTTTGACCCGCATGCAGTCAGAGGGTGGGGACTTCGAATCTATTCTGGCGGATGCTCAGGCGCTAGGCTATGCCGAGGCTGACCCGACGGCTGATGTAGATGGTCTGGATGCAGCTGATAAGATTGCTATTTTGGCGTCAATTGCATTTGGGGGCAAAATTCGTCGTGAGGATGTTTTTACTGAGGGCATTCGTCATGTCAGTGCGGTAGACGTCGATTATGCTGAGACCTTAGACTTTGTGATTAAGCTGCTTGCGATCGCAAAACGCAATCCCCCCACAACAGACAAGCCAGACACTATCCAACTCCGCGTCCATCCCACCCTCGTTCCCTTAGATCATCCACTCGCTAACGTTAACGACGTTAATAATGCGGTTTTAGTCGAAGGCGATCCCATCGGTCAGGTTATGCTCTATGGCCCTGGCGCTGGCGAAGGTCCCACAGCAAGCGCCATTGTCTCGGATATGATGGCCATTGCCGCCACGCTGCACATGGAGTCTCCGGCAGAAGAAAAGCTTCCCAATCCGCTGCTGAGTAATGCTTACAGCGACTACAAAACCGTCAGTGCCATGGAGGAGCTAGAAAGTCGCTTTTACCTGAGGCTAATGGTGAAGGATCAGCCAGGAGTCATTGGACATCTAGGAGATATCTTTGGCAAACATAACTTGAGCCTGGAATCGATTGTGCAGATCGGACTGCAGGAAAATTTGGCTGAGCTCGTGATTGTGACTCACGAAGTCCAGGAAGGCGCTTTCCAGCAGGCAGTAACGGTCCTGAAGGAATCTGGTGATGTGGATTCGATCGCTAGCGTTTTGCGGGTACTGGGTTAGTTTTGGCCTCGGATACTATCTCGGTCGCTGGCGAAGCGCTTTATCTTTGGAGACAGGCAGCTCAGGCAGGTGCCCGACAGTTAGATGTTCCTGTTTACGAAGTAGATTGGTTTTTACAGGGGGTATGCCAGCTAAGTCATTCCGAGCTCAGCCTAGACCTGTATCGTCACCGGAGCAAGGTTCGGTTATTCCATTCGCTTGACTGGCTGACGCAGCAGTGGCAGCGGCGTTTAACCGAGCGAGTACCGGTTCAATACCTGGTGGGTGAAACACCGTGGCGAGATTTGATGCTGACAGTGACGCCTGATGTACTAATACCTCGGCCTGAAACGGAGCTGATGGTAGATATCGTAAAAGACTGGGTGGAGCAGCAGGGAGAAATTGCCTGTCCGCAGGTGTGGGCTGACCTGGGAACGGGGAGTGGAGCGATTGCGATCTCAATCGCTAAAGCCTTCCCTCAATCTCAGGTTTTAGCTGTTGATGTTAGCTCAGCTGCATTAGATATCGCCCGTCACAATGCCCAACGCAACCAGGCTGAGAATATTCAATTCTGCCAAAGCAGCTGGTTTGATACATTGGCTAATTGGCAAGGTCAGCTATCGGGAGTAATCACCAATCCGCCTTATATTCCCAGCAGCCAAGTGGTCCTCGGGTTAGCCCCTGAAGTCACCCATCATGAACCTCATCAAGCACTGGATGGCGGTACTGACGGATTAGACGATATCCGGCTTTTAATCGAACAGGCTCCTCAGTTTCTGCGGCCAGGTGGGCTATGGTTAACGGAACATATGCAGGGACAGGCCCAAACAATAGCGGCTTTATTGGCCGATGCAAACGTCTATCAGGACATTCAAATTCACAAAGACCTAGCAGATATTGAGCGATTTGTATCAGCAATATTGCATGCCTAAAATTCAAGCTTCAGGCAACAGCTAACATTTGAAAGACCATCTTGGTTGGATCATGGTATCTGCTCCGATAGAACTGTCAGCTTACGACCCTGAATGGCCTGCCAAGTTTGAAGCCGAAAAACGCCTCTTGACAGACGTGATTGGTCGTTGGCTATGGGGCAGCATTGAGCATGTGGGTAGTACGGCAGTGCCCGGATTACTGGCCAAACCAGTGATCGACATTATGTTTGGCGTCAAGTCCTTGGAGAACTCAAAGCCAGCTATAGGTGTGCTGGTTCGTAACGGCTACCAATATTTTCCCTACAAACCGGATGTGATGCACTGGTTCTGCAAACCATCCGATGCTTTTCGAACCCACCATCTGCATTTAATTCCCTATGCAAGCCAGCTGTGGCAAGAACGAATTCAGTTTCGTGATCTACTGCGTTCTAGTCAGAACATTGCGAGCGAATATGCCGCATTAAAACAGTCATTGGCTACCCTCTACCCATCCGATCGTGAGGCATATACCCAAGCAAAATGGCCATTTATTCAACAGGTCCTGGCTATGACTAATGACTAATGGATGTATAGGTCAGTTGCGGTTCTATCCTGCTCTCTCACTTAGGAGGCAATGTTTCTCGATAGAATAATTGCACTGCGGGTAGCCGTTCGTGTGAGCGTTGCTGATTCGCTGATCAATTAGCAGCAGCGTAGAGCATGGTTTCGTTGGCCCGTAAAAATTTACTCAAAGACTTGCCTCGGTTTTTAGTGGCCCAGGCGGGCATTATGTTTGCAGTCAGTCTAGTTACCATCCAAACCGGTATTCTAAAAGGCTTTACCCGCTCCACCACGTTACTGATCGACAGTTCTGCTGCGGATGTTTGGGTGGCTTCAGAAAATATTGTCAACTTTGAGCTGACCGAACCGTTTCCCTATGTACAGGTGCGCCAAGCTCAAGATATCGAAGGTGTTGCTCTTGCTGAAGCACTCACCATTGGCTCCGGGCGCTGGTATTCTGACGGCAAACTGACCACACTACGGGTATTTGGCTTTGACCCGAATGGTCAACTATTCCGGCCTGGTCAAGTCTCTGATACAACTCTGGCAGCATTGAATGCCCCTTATTCAGCTTTAATTGACCGTACCAATATGCGTTCTTTTCGCATTAATGATGTTGGTGATACAGCCCGCATTCGTCAGCTGCCGGTAACGGTTGTGGGGCTAACGAGCGATACCCAGTCTTTGGTCTCTAGCAAATTTGTATTTACATCTCTGATTAATGCGGGTGCCTATATTAGCTCTGGCTTTTCATCAGAACTCACCTGCCAGCTAGGCGAAGGCGACATTACCTGCGTCAATGCATTTGAGCGGGATGCCAATACGGCTAGTAACATTGCGCCCCCAGCCCCCCTTAATGCCGATGCACCGGTCACCTATATTTTGGTTAGGGCGGCTCCGGGGGAAGATTTGCAGCGTCTTAAACAGCGTCTAGAAAGCACACTGCCTGGGACTAAGGCGTTTACCAAAAGCGAGCTGATTGATACCACCCAATCCTATTGGCAAAATCGCACCGGTATTGGCTTTATTCTGGGATTAGGAGCCATTGTTGGTGTAATTGTGGGCATGGTGGTGGTAGCCCAGATTTTATATACGTCGGTTTCTGAAAATCTGCGCGAATTTGGCACCCTCAAGGCGATGGGAGCATCAGACTGGGATATTTACAGTGTGATTTTGGAGCAGTCGCTCTGGATGGCAGTGTTGGGCTATGTGCCGGGGTTGCTGCTTTGCTGGGGCATGGGCACTTGGACGGCAGCGACCCAGGGTATTGTGGTGCTGATTACCCCCATTAGCGCCGTTGGTGTATTCGGTATTACGGTGGCGATGTGTGTTGGTTCGGCTGTTTTCGCAATTCAAAAAGTAACCCGCGTGGATCCGGGTATTGTGTTTAAGGCTTAGTATTCCAGGGAATAAGGGAGCCTGTCGGTGAGGTGTAATTTTAGGAATTAATGGTTGCGATCGCAGCACAAAATGTTCAAATGTCCTTTATGTCCGGCACTACTGAAACTAAGGTGCTCAAAGGCATTGATCTGGCCATTCCCTCCGGGCAAATCCGGCTGATGATGGGGCCGTCAGGCTCAGGTAAAACGACGCTGCTATCGATTTTGGCGGGAATTTTGACCCCGACGGCGGGCACAGTACAGCTGCTGGGTCAGGAAATCACCACTCTCTCTCGGAAAAAGCTAACCGTCTTTCGGCGCGACCATATTGGCTTTATTTTTCAAAGCTTTAACCTGTTTCCGGCCCTGACCGCGCTGGAAAATATTGAGCTAGCGCTACAGCTCAAAGGCTATAAAGGACCTGGCATTAAGGAACAGGCATTTGACCTACTCAAGCAGGTAGGCCTGGGTAAGCGGGCTAATAATCTGCCAGCGGATCTATCGGGTGGGCAGAAGCAGAGAGTTGCGATCGCCCGCGCTTTAGCCGGTGAGCCAGAACTGATCATGGCCGATGAACCCACAGCTGCGCTGGATTCTGCCACAGGTCGCGATGTAATTGAGCTAATGCAGTATTTAGCCAAGAACAAAGACTGTACGGTATTGATCATTACCCACGATCCGCGCATCACCGATGCGGCAGACGAGATTACCTATCTAGAAGATGGCATTTTGGCCAAACAATCAAGTTTAGTTAGCGGATTTCAATAAGGAGGCGACAATGACTGCCACCCTAATTCAGAGCCCTGATCGTGTGGTTTTACAAAATATTAGCTGGCAGAGTTATCAGAGCCTGATTCGTGACTTTGCTCAGGAACCGGCAATTCGACTCACCTATGATCATGGCACCCTTGAGATTCGTATGCCGCTAGATCCCCATGAAACGTTTAAAAAGCTAATCGGTCGGTTAATTGAAGCAGCAACTGAAGAACTGGATTTGGAAATTCGTAGTTTGGGGTCGAGGACGTGCGATCGAGAAGATCTTGAAAGTGGTTTAGAACCCGATCAGTGCTACTACATTCAAAATGAACCTAAAGTTCGCGGCATTGAGCAGATCGACTTAACTCAATTGCCACCACCAGATTTAGCAGTTGAAATTGACATTACAAGCAGTTCTCTAAATCGATTTGCCATCTATAAAGCCCTGGGAGTTCCAGAAATCTGGCGCTATGATGGCAATCGCTTGAAAATATATGTCTTACAAGGTGGTGAGTACGTTACTCAATCCAATAGCCAGACTTTACCATTACTGACTGCAACCGATATTTTGCAATTTCTCACCCCGCATCAAACCGTGGGTGAAAACGCTTTAGTCAAGCAATTTCGACAATGGATTAGGCAACAATAGTCTAACCACTGCGAAGCCTATAGGGCAGATCCTACAGCCCCAAAAGCTCTAGGAGAGTGATACCAATGGTGAGCCTCATTCAAGTTGGTAATTGCTGTAGTGACCGCAATCGATTGAGTCATTTAACTCAACTCCAGGAATAACCCTAGATTTAGCATAGGCTCACTACTGAGCTGTCTGCAGTTCTTTAGCAATACCGGTCAAGATTTCAGGCACTGAGCGGGGCTGCCAACCCAGGTCTCGCATAGCTTTTTCACCACTGATGCGCACACAGCGGTCATATATGTAGTGCACCAGCTCATTGTTCAGAGGCGCATTCCAAGAAAAGGCTTTGCCAATGGGGTCAAGTAGACCACCAATGGCTCGAACGAGTAGCTTTGGCGCGTCAGCCGGAGCTTTAACACCAGCCGCCTGACCCAAAATCTCAAACATTTCACCGATGGATAGCTCTCCGGCAGAGATGATGAAATGTTCGCCAGAAGGGGCTTTTTCGGCGGCCAGCACCATGGCCTGGACAAGATCATCTACATGGACGATGCCAGTGATGCGATCGCACCCCGGCCAGAGCGGCAACCGTCCCTTCAAAAACAGCTTAATGACTGGCCCAAAGTGGGGGTCATCCGCCCCAAAAATTCCACCCGGCATCACACTAACTGCCGAATAACCATCAGCCACATGCTGATTTACCAGTTGCTGGGCCTTATACTTAGTCTCATCATAGGCTGAGGAAAATCCTTCCTGGGTGCGTTGGTAAGTTTCATCGATCACCTTACCAGCCGTATCACCATAGATGCCGATAGTACTGCAATAAACTAACTTGGGGGGCTGAGCCTGGGACTTGATCGCCGCTAGCACCGTGCGTGTCCCATCCACATTGACCCGCTCCATACGGGCCGCATCCACAATCCCCAAGTCCACACAGGCCGCAATATGAAACACCATATCGACATCGGCCATGGCATCTTTCAGGACATCCGCATCAGTAATATCACCATAAACTAGCTGCACATCTACATCCTCTAGACGTGACAAGTCGCTAGTACGGCGCACTAGTCCAACAGTGTTGTGACCTTGGGATATCAGCCGCTTGACTAAGTGAGAACCGGTAAACCCATTTGCCCCTGTAACCAATGCTTTCATGCGTATGCTAAATGCGTTTGGGTAATGACCTCAGATATACGAGCGGTATAAAATCTGAGGCTAGGCTGATATCGTAACGGAAATTGCAGTGGCTTGATAGAGGGTATGCCTAACAATCGTTATTCTAAGAAAGCGACTAAGATGAGAAAGAAACTGCTATTGTCCTAACCATTCTCCCTGAGTTCACTTAGCTTGTATCCGTAGTTTGGTTTTCCTAACAATACGCAGCAATTTCAAAAATGTTTTCCCTCTTTTTAGATCATAACCACCTAAAATCTGGATGCTTTTAAGAGCATCCCATTAAATGAAAAAAACAATTAAAAAGTCTGATTTTGTTCTGACTCCCTACATGCAGAGCAATAACTGGCGAGCGAGCTACCAGGTATTAAATACGCTGGTTCCATACATTCTGCTGTGGTTTTTAGCGGTAAAAGCAACTACAAAATCTATTTGGCTTTTGCCTCCAATTATTATCCTATTAGTACTTTTTTCATTACGCTGCTTTTCGTTGATGCATGATTGTGGGCATCACTCTCTTTTTAAGTCTAGAAAAGCGAACCGAATAGTAGGCTTTATGTTTGGTTTAATCAATGCCATGCCCCAGTATTGGTGGTCAAGAGACCATGCCTATCATCACAAAACAAATGGGGATTGGGAACGATATCGAGGGATCGGTGACTTCTTATCAACTCAAGAATATGCACGACTTGCGCCATCAGACCAACATCTATATGGATTGCTCAGACACCCGCTGATGGCATTTCCAGGTGGTTTGTTTTACCTGGCCTTTAAACCAAGACTGATCTTTCTCTTGGGAGCATATGATTTTATTTGTCATAGCCTTAACTGCTTAAGGGCAGAGCCTCAGGTCAGCCTATCAAATATCATTGCCTCCCATGAGCCCAAGCATTGGTCAACTGCTACCGAGTTTTGGGATATTTTGCTCAACAATCTCTTTGTAGTGGGCAGCTGGATTGTTCTCTCTAACTGGTTAGGAGCAGGATTCTTTCTAGGCACATACTCTGTTGTATTGATGCTATCAGCAGCCATCTTTATCAACGTATTTTTTGTTCAACACAATTTTGATGGAGCATATGCCCATAAAACAGAAAACTGGAGCTATCTAACGGGTGCGATTGAGGGCAGTAGCTATTTAGATTTACCGGACATTCTAAAGTGGTTTACGGCTGATATTAGCTACCACAACATTCATCATCTTTCAGAGAGAATTCCTAACTATAATCTGAAGGCCTGTCATCAGAGAAATAGTCAGCTGCTGCTAGATTCAAAAACAATTCAGATGAGTGAGATACTGGACTGTGCTCAATACATTTTGTGGGACTCAGATGCTAACAGACTGACGTCCATCAAGGCATTTCATCGTAGTCAAACCAAAGCCTTTTCATAGATTCGATAGGTCTTATAGATTTTGGCTCCGGTGCTTTCGATGATATTTCGCGATCGCATATTATCCTCATACACCCAAGATAGTTCCGCCCGCCTGTAGGGAGGTTTTTTGTCAGTACCTCCCTTCATTCCTAAATACACTACCGCCAAGGCCACCATTTTGCGGCTGTACTGAGGTAGCGTGCAAATCGCTAGTACCCTGGCCTGGTCTATCTTGCGTCGATACCAAAGAAATTTGAGAATCCCAAAGATATTCAGCTTACCTTTTACATGCTTGAGAGCAATGTTGTAGTCTGGCAGCGCCATAAAAAAGCCCACCATCTTGTTATCTGAGTTTTTTTTAGGATCTTCTGCAATTACGAAGATGTCCGTATCCACTAAAGTTTGCAGCTCCCGTGCCTCCACCATAAACTCCTCTTCCGTACGGGCACTAGAGCTCCAGTTATGGGCAAACGCTGTTGTAAAAAGTTCGTAGATCTGACGACAGTCCTGCTCAAACGCTTCACCCTTAGTGTGGATAGTCCTAAAGGTGATACCTGCTTTTTGAGCAATTTTGTAGCCCCGTTCAAAACTATCGGGTAAAGGACTATCTAACGGCAAATCATAGGCATAGGCATCTTTCGCCTTTTGCCAGCCGTTAGCCTCCATTATGTCTAGGTAATATCTAGGGTTGTAGGGCATCATCAGCATCGGATCCGAATCAAACCCATCCACCAAAAAACAGCAGTTATTATGAGTAGATAAATCAATGGGTCCCCGAGCCTTACTCATCCCCTGCTGCTGGAGCCAGTCAGTCGAAGCATCCAATAATGCTTGACCAATTTCAATATTATGAATGCATTCAAAAAAGCCGATTAACCCAATCGAGTCTCCTTCTCGTTCTACCAATCGGCTATTGACCGCTGCAACAACTCGGCCTACCGGCTGCTCACCCTCGTAGGCCAAAAACTGCTGCAGTTTACCATATTGAAAAAATGAATTTTCCTCGGAAAACTGTTTAGCCGTACTGGACTCAATGGGGGCAACCCAGTGAGGATCGTCACGATGAACGTAAGCTGGAACAGCAATAAAGTCATGCTGCTCCTTGGGTGTCGTGATTGCTTTAATGACAAAGTTACCCATGGGAAATGTGAGTAGTAGAGAACTGTGTCTGAAGGTAGAGCATTGAGCTACTTACACACTAGTATCCTTCACCAACATTACAAAGACTGTGCACCTACTACTCACTTACCCATGTTTAGCCACTAAGCATACTGGACAACGGCACCGCCTAGCTTTTGGCGAACAGCCGCCATCGCTTCCACCAAGCGATCCATCTCAGCTTGAGTATGCAGCGCATTGGCTGTAATCCGTAGACGAGGCTTAGCAATAAACCAAATGGCTGAGACCCAAATGCCGTGCTCCTCCATCAAGGCTCGGGCAAAGGACTTAGGATCTAGATCAGGCGGTAGCAATACAGGAATAACATTGGTTTCACCAATCGCGTCAAACCCTTCGGCAACTAGCTTAGAGCGCAGATATCGGGTATTAGCCTGGAGCTTAGCTACCCGTTCTGGCTCACGCCGCACTAATCGAATACTTTCTAAAGCAGCCGCTGTGACCGGTGGCGGCAAAGAAATAGTACCGATAGAGGTGGGCGATACGTCTAATAGGTCTATCAGCTCACGGTTAGGGGAGCTAATGGCGGCTCCTGCTGAACCCGCAAACTTAGAAAACGTCGTCATGATGATGGGGACAATACCGCGATCAATCACCGACTGAGGCGTAATGCCAAAGTGGTCATAAATACCCTCACCTTTACCACCGATGGCCCCACTGGCATGAGCTTCGTCCATCACGACCACACTGCCAGGATAGTCTTCCATAATGTCTAGCATGCGGGGTAGAGGTACCACATCGCCATCCATTGAAAAGACCGCATCAGAAATAACAATCACCCGATCGTCAGGACGCACATAGCGACGCATTTTGCGTTCTAGATCGTCCATATCGCAATGGCGATAGGCTTTAACTCGTACCTTAGGACTATGGCCAAACATCTTACCCGAGCGGTTATCGGCATTGACCACAGCCGCAATGATACAACCATGATTCAGCACATCGCTAAAAATAATGGTCTCACGGGTATGTTGAAACCCCTGCACAGGCACGGCTAGATGGCAAAACCCATCCATTAGAGCCTGTAAGGCCATCCAGGCATTAAGAAACAGCTGCGTATGGGGCAAGTGTTTAAAGGCAGAAATTTCGTCTTCTAGCTGACGGTGCAGGTCAATACGACCGCTTAAAACAGAACAGGAGCTATTGGACGTGCCATAGCGCAGGATAGAGTCAATCGCAGCTTGAGTAACTTCGGCATCCTGGGCCATGCCCAGAACATCGTTAGTACAGAACGTTAGCACCTGGTGTCGTTTACCAGTGCCCTGCTCTTCCACCTCTATCTGATTGCCATTTTTCTGATGGCAAATAAACTTGTCAGGATATAACCCGCTTGCATGCAAACGTTGCACGTAGTTATTAACGACTTCCACAATTTACTCCTCATCACCTACATTGAGCATATCAATCAACCAAGCTCTGAGCTAAAAGCCGATAACCCCTGGCAACAGGTCTTGGCAACGGAGGCTTGGGTATCCCAAGCGGGCGATTCACACAAGCATACCGTTACTAACCTCCTGAGATGGTGGGATAGAAGACTCTTTTGACGTCTCAAAAGGAGACGAATGAGGTTCTTCCAAACGTTCATATTGCCTGACAATAACCCGCTGTAGGGCAATAATAGCCGGATTGACTTCAACGTAGTTGCGCTGCGGGTCGATGGAGTAATTACGCTGCTCACTTTCCATCATCTCTACGTCTTGATGCAAAAACTTGAGGAAAATACTGTTCAAAATCACCTTTTCTAGCACCCTGGCTAAGGGACCACTTAGTAACCACTGGGGGAGAGGCAATTTGAGGAACAGTAGTGAAAAAGATTTTGTTTCAGTGGGACCTACAGGCAAACGCATGAGATAGAGCGAAGACACAGACTCTAATGCAGTGGCGTAATGGGGATAGCGATAGTTGATCGAAACTGTGCGTGTAGTGCTACCACTACCTTTAGCCCCTAAGCCCAATAGCTTAGTCAAAAAGCCCCTATAGGACACCTGATAATCAGCTGAGACACCGTCATCATTTTGCTTCAGATTGATTAATTTAGGATCGTACCAGCCTTGAAGATCTTTATGTAAAAAGCCATGGAACACATCCATTGTGTTCTCATTACAGATGGAGAAATGGGCCTGAAAATGACCTGGAATTCGCACCATAAACCATCCCGGTTGATCGTATTGAGGGACTTCGGGTAAAGGTTGTTGCTCAGCTAATTCTACCGCCCCTGGAAAGACCCATATAATCCCGTATGCCTCCCGCGTGGGATAGCTACGAGCCTGGGCACAGGGTAGTTTTTGCTTCTGAGGAAAATAGGGAATACCCACACACTGGCCACTATGATTGAATTCCCAGCCATGGTATGGGCATACCAAATTGTTGCCATGCACTTCTCCTCGATGTAGCTCTACACCTTTGTGAGGACAGGCATTGGCGAGGGCATTGACAGAGCCATCAGCATTACGATAAACCGCTAAGGAAGATCCCCAGATTTGAACAGAAACCACACCCTCCGGCTGGAGTTGATCGGCCCAAAAGACTGGATACCAGTAGTTGGGATTGATGCCAACAGCTCGCGCACGTCGGTATATAGGTTGACCTTTAAGAACAGCAGACGCTTCCATCTTATACAGCTAGAATTAAGGGTTGAGAATGATCAGCAACAACGTTTTTACTGTACGAGATGCAGCTTGATTTTTACTGAGTAAAGCTGTAATAAGCTCAGATTTTTGCCTCAAATCAAATGTCATCGTGGTTGCAGTATGACGGTAGTAAATGCGCTGCTGACGAGATTTAGTGACGCTTCGCGAACTGGCAATTAAATGCAGTCAAAACAGATGAGTCATTGGCTACAACATAAATAAATAGCCACCTCAAACGTCAGTAGACATCTGCACGTAACAACGCCAACCAATTAGGTATAAGTTTTTGCCTATACCTAGTTATGGCTAATGTTAACATCTATTAACTTGTCACGAACGATTGGCCCCTGGAGGTGTTTTTGTTACAAGCGTTGCTGTGTTCCCCCCTATGACCACTGTTTATCAGAAGCCAACTGCCCCCGAGCTAGCTCAGCTACCGCAATTTCCGTCCTCGCCCCCTCCCATACGCCACCCCCGGCAAGTCTTAGCTGTTTTGATGATGGCGGGATGTTTGTCGAGTGCAGCTGGAGCCGTTGTGGCACCTGTGTTTCCCGAAATCGTGGAACAGTTTGAGCTGAGCAGTCGCTGGGCTGGGGTATTGGTAAGTACCCACACGTTAACCACAGCCTTGGCTAGTCTGATCTTTGGCTTGCTTGCCAGTCGATTGGGCAGTGTGCGAATTTTACTATCGTGTCTGGTAGGTTATGCCGTTTTTGGCAGTTTAGGAGCCATTGCCCATGGCTTTTGGGGGATTTTGCTATCGCGGGCGCTGGTGGGCGCTGCTAGCGGCGGTATTGGGGCAGGTAGTATCGGTATCCTCAGTAATCTCTATGACGGTGAAGCGCGTACACGGATGATGGGCTATGCCACCAGCGCCTTGGCGACAGCGACAGTGATTTTTCCGATTCTGGGTGGTTGGCTAGGGTTATACCACTGGCGCTGGGCATTTGTGCTGTACAGTTTGGGCGTACCAGCCGCCCTCGCCGGATTATGGCTTTTGCCTAAGGGCTGCCGCCGTTCAGTTAAGGTGCCCCAAACTGATGGTATTGGCGATATCCTCAAACGGGGTCGAGTCTTACTGATTTTGCTAGCGCTGGCGACAGCATCAGCTATTTTTTATGTGGTGGTGGTATATGCGCCGATGTACTTAAAAGATGCGATTAACGCATCTTCCTTGTTGAATGGCTGTGTTTTGGCAGCGCGTTCGGTGGGTGCAGCAGTCATTGCGGCAGTGGGAGCGGCTAAGGTGTCTAAACGGCTGGGAGCAGGGGGTGCGATCGCAACCGGTTTTCTACTCATGGCCATTTCCCTCGCCACCATTCCCAATGTTCTATCCCCTCCCCTGATGCTGCTAGCGGGGTTAATCTTCGGTCTAGGGTTTGGCCTAGTCATGCCTAACTTTTACAGTGCCCTGGCCGATTTTTCCTCCGATTCTCAACGCCCTGGCGTATTGGCTATTGGCACAGGTTGTGCATCCCTGGGACAGTTTGTCTCACCGCTGATTTTTGGCCCCATTTGGGCGACGGCAGGAACCCACGTATTCTATGTAGCAGCGGCCATTGCAGCTACAGTGGGTGCCCTCAACTGGATACGTCGTTAATGCCGATCAATGATTCTCAAGCGGTCTCTACTCAAATTTATTAAGACAGGAGGGATTCCCCTACTGTTGACCACAATTGCTCTGAGGCAAATTGCTCTAGTCCATATTGCTGGACTTAGCCCCTGGCACGGGGGCGGTTATGGTATGTTTGCCTCGATTGATCGGGATGAGCGCCGGGTGATCACAACTCAGCTATTGGGCTGTGAGCAAACCGAGGAAATTGACTTACAGAAAATTGTGGCTGACACCCCAGGGGTGCTCCGCCGCGACACGTATATCCATGTCAGTACGTTTCCCACTGAGGCCCAACTGCGCCGTGTGGGCAAGCGTTTGCTGGCTAGCGATAGTCAAACCATACTCCACAGCACAAATCGTGAACAGGGCTGTACTTCAAAACTTCAGCTGCAGCCGTGGCGACTGATCTATGAAGACAGTTCCATAGCTTATGAACCGTTGAGTGATCCTGTTGAGGTTCAGCCGTGAATCTGATCAATCGTTGGAACACCTGGATAAACGGTCTCATGCAGCCACCAATATATTTATTGGTCCTGCGTCTGACAACGATCTTGCTCTTGCTCCACGGCCTTGACCACTGGGTTTGGACTATGCTGCCAGAAAAGCTGCTGGCGTTGGCAATGATGGTGTATCCGGGCCTAGTACGCAACCGATGGGCCTGGCTAGGGATGAGTCTGTGTCTGGTGGTTAATAACCTATGGCACTGGTCACGACTGGTCAATCATGAGTACCTTTACACCTATTGGGTACTGGTGTGTGCGATCGCAGTTTGGAGCCGCACCCCTAAGCAGGTTCTGCGCTGGAATGCCCGCTGGCTGATTGGCCTATGTTTTTTCTTCGCCACGCTTTGGAAATTTCTAGGTGGGGAGTATCTAGACGGCTCATTTTTGCATCTGACGTTTTTGCTAGACAGTCGCTTAGCCATGGGGGCTGTGCTATTTGGGGGGCTGGACCTGACCACCCTGACTGAGAATCGTCAACTATTTGAAACCATGCAAGCGTCAGCCGCTGTACTAGATTCGCAGCAGTTAATCACCACACCCCGCATGGCGGCAGCTAGTTTAGTGCTGTCCTATTGGACAATTTTGATCGAAGGATTGGTGGCGGCCAGTTTTTTACTGACGGCGCCCCAAGGACTGCATCAAAAACGGGACTGGTTGCTGCTAATTTTTGTGCTGACCACCTACACCGTAATTCCGGTCTTAGGTTTTGGGGCCTTGCTGATGGTGATGGGTCTGATTCAGACCAAGAATAATTTTATTGCGCGTATCTATTTGGGTTTATTGATTTCAATGCCTATTTGGATGCCCTTACCCCAAGGCATTTTTTGGGTGATTCAGAATTTTTTGCTCAATTAACCGACCGACGTATCCGGTGATTCTTGCAATAGCCACAAACCGCTGTAGGTCATACCCGAATCATCCGGGCGGATGAGCAGGAAATGCAGACCTTTTGCGGTGGCTTTACGCTGCTCAAAGGTATTAGCAGCACCACGGACATCATTATCGTCAAAGGTGGTGAGGACAAAGCGATCGCAAAGTCCTGCTTCCAATATCAGGCCATCTGGTTGCCCGGCCATATACTTTAAAAAAGCAGGTCGCGTTGACTCCATCCACTGGGCCAGACCCATCGCCCGGCGGCCGGCATCAATCACCACCCCAGGAATTAGCACCGTACTCGACAAGCCAATTTCCAAAGGCAGCAGCTCTTTGGGCACTGAACGTACCGGAATCGCCTCATATTGAAACCGCAGCAGGTCGGCGTTAGATAACCCTGCAAACCGCCAGGTTTCACCCCAGAGATTGTCGGGAAGAGGGATCGGTGCCGAACGCTCTATGGCAAAGGGCGAGTAGGCTTCCCCCGTATAGGTCTTGAGATTGGGGTACCAGGCTGTCCGCTGACGGAGCCACTGTTTTAGGGTGGGTAAGTCACGTTTAGCCACCACAGGAATATCCAATTCTCGACAGGCAACCTCTGCCAGGATTTGGGTCTGGGGTCGAAACACATGCAGTGCTTTAGGACGATAGCCTGCTCGATGAATGGCACGCTTCAGCTGCTGGCGTAGCCACATGGCATCGGCAGCGGTCTGGGAGCAGGTTTCTGCGTAGCTAAAGTCCATATCAGAGGTACACAGCAATAGCTCCCACAGAACGTGGTTGTCAGGATCTTTTAGGGGACGGCGGTAAAAGTCGAGTTGCCAGGGGGGACTCATGAAATATAGAGCTGATTGACGTAGTCAGACACCATGCGATCGCTATTAAAAACAGGGGCAATGGTGCGTATGGAAGCCTTCATGCGTTTAACCCAGCCTCGGGGCACGTGGTTGCGATCGCAATCGTAATACAACCGAACAATATCCCGTTCTAGCTGGGCATAAAACGATTCTGCATCTATCGTATCTTGCACATCTTGATCTCTGGTTTCGGCATCTTCGCCAATGGTCCAGCCGTTGAGGTTAGATTTATAGCCTTCACACCACCAGCCATCTAGCACACTAAAGTTAATACCACCATTGAGAGCCACTTTCTGACCGCTGGTGCCCGATGCCTCTAGAGGACGACGAGGCGTATTCAGCCAGAGGTCAATGCCCTGGACCATCAGCTTAGCGGTGTACATGTCATAGTCTTCGATAAAGGCAATCCGGTCCCGTAGATCTGGGTGACGACTCCATTCCATAATCCGCTGGATAATTCTCTTACCGGCAGTGTCATTGGGGCGAGCTTTGCCAGCAATAATCAGCTGCACTGGCCGTTTCTGATTAGAAAAGATTCGGGTAAGTCGACTCAGATCACGAAAAATTAGATCGCTGCGTTTGTAGTCACTAAAACGTCGGGCAAACCCCAAGGTCAGAATATGGGGGTCTAGCAAACGCTCCACCGCCTTAATATCATCGGAGCATTCCTTGCGAGCCTGCCGTGCTTTTAGAACCCGATCACGAGTATAGGCAATCAGTCGCGCTTTTAGAATCTGGTGCCGATGCCACAAACGTTCGTCGGGAATATGCTCGATTTTACTCCAGATTTCCGGATCGCTAATGCGCTCAGCCCAGTGCCGTCCCAAATAATCCTGGTACAGATCCTCTAGCAGCGGGGCAATCCAGCTACGGGAGTGAATGCCGTTGGTGACATGACCAATGGCTGACTGGCTATCCGAACGCTTGGCATATTGATGCTGCCATAGCTGACGTGAGACTTCCCCATGGCGTTTGCTTACCGCATTGGCAGCTCGGGTTAG
This sequence comes from Cyanobacteria bacterium P01_B01_bin.77, assembly GCA_039028535.1. Lineage (GTDB taxonomy): Bacteria > Cyanobacteriota > Cyanobacteriia > Phormidesmidales > Phormidesmidaceae > Leptothoe. The sequence goes on along the minus strand of JBCCHX010000058.1, from coordinate 28,645 downwards.
CTGCAGGGCTAAGGCCGTCATACTAAACACATCCGGATCAGAGGTTTGGGCTCCCAAAGCGAAGAATTCAGAGCGATCTAAGCCTAACTTGGGCCAATAGTCGGCAAAATAGCTTTCCATCCTATCTAGGGAGAAGGTTTGGCCTGTGGGCACTGGGGTATGGGTGGTAAATAGGGTGCGATCGCACACATAGGGTTTGATATCGGCCAGGGTACCCCCCATCTGCTCCATCTCAAACCGCGCTAGTTCTAATAATGCAAAGGCAGCATGGACATCATTAAGGTGATAGATAGACGGTTCAATGCCTAGCGCCTGCAACATACGCACCCCGCCAATCCCCAACAGAATCTCCTGGGTCAGCTGCTGATCTGGATCACCACCATAAAGCTGACCTGTGATCCGTTGATCCTCGGCATGATTTTCAATAATGGCCGTATCCAATAGGTAAAGCAGGCTACGCCCTACCTGTACTTGCCAAACCTGAGCTTTGACCATGCGCTGGCGAATCGTTACTCGAATTTTCAGCCGCTGCCCATGCTCATTACAAACCGGAATTAGGGGCAAATTCTTGAAATCATTGTCTCTATAATGGGCTTCCTGCCAGCCACTACGATTGAGACGCTGGGAAAAATAGCCCTGGTGATAGAGCAGCCCCACACCCACCATCGGCAGCCCCAAATCCGAAGCAGACTTAAGATGATCGCCTGCCAGCACACCCAGACCACCGCAATAGAGCGGCAGTGACTCATGAATACCGTACTCAATACAAAAATAGGCCACCGGGTGATCCGTCGTGATGCTGGGAGCCGCATCCTTGGCCCAAGTCTGATCTCGATGGAGATAAGCTTGAAATTCAGCAGCTAGGGTTTGGAGTCGTTTGAGATAATGAGGGTCTTCCGCTAGCTGCCATAGCTGCTCTGGCGTAATCGCCTGCATCAATGCCACGGGGTTGTGCTGGCAGTCCTGCCAAAGATCGGGAGCCAGCGCGCGAAACAGGGACCCTCGCTCCGAGGTCCAACTCCACCAATAGTTGTAAATAAACTGGTTCAGAGGCTTTAGGGGCGGGGGGAGCTTGGCACTGAGGGAGCGACGAAAAGTCATGAGCCTTCCAGATTTTTTTCAAAAGGAATAGATAACAGGAGCGTGGGCCATTGGCCCAATATTTAGCCAATACGTTAGGGAGCCAATACTTAGCTTAGATACGGTTCAAGTTAGCGCAGACGTGCTGCGGTATATTAAACCAGTCCTAAGTCTAGATTTTGCAGCCCTGACCGGGCGGTGATTATAGCGATTAATGTAGCCTCACTTGGCAGTATTTCATGGCCCCATCCCTTACCCAATTTGGTCAGCAGATGTCCCACCTTACGGGGGTGCGGGCGATCATGAAAGATATCATTGAAACCCTACAGACAGGCCAGTCCACAGACTTTATTAACTTAAGTGCAGGCAACCCGGTAATTTTGCCTGCGGTGGAGCAGCTATGGCGCGACTGCACCGCTGAGCTGCTAGCCAGTAAAGACTATGGTGACGTGGTCTGCCGCTATGGCTCTAGCCAGGGCTATGAGCCGTTGATCGATGCGATTAAAAATGATTTTAATCAACGTTATGGTTTAAACCTCACCACTGAGAATATTCTGATCACACCTGGTAGTCAGGCTCTTTATTTCCTGGCAGCCAATGCTTTTGGTGGATACACCTCTGAAAAACAGCTAAAAGAAATTATTCTCCCCTTGAGTCCTGACTACACAGGCTATGGAGGTGTTTCCCTCTATCCAGAAGCGGTGCGGGCTTACCAACCGACCTTAGAAGTGGATGCCGCTGCCCATCGCTTTAAATATCGACCTGACTTTAGCCAACTGGCCATTTCTGAGCAGACCGGGTTTGTCTTGTTTTCTCGTCCGTGTAATCCTACGGGCAATGTCTTGAGCGATGATGAGGTGAAACGCATTGCCCAGCTCGCAGCTGATGTTCCTGTCTTTATTGATTCGGCCTATGCCCCACCGTTCCCGGCGCTCAACTTTACTGAAATGACGCCCGTGCTCGCTCCCAACGTGGTCCATGGGATTAGTCTGTCTAAAGCTGGATTGCCGGGTGAACGGGTGGGGATTGCCCTAGGCGATGCCTCGACGATTCGCGTTCTAGAATCATTTCAGACGAATTTATGTATCCATTCTTCCCGATATGGTCAGGCCATTGCTGCCCGTGCCATCGCCTCAGGAGCTCTAGCAGAAATTTCTACCACCGTAATTCGCCCCCACTACCAGCAAAAATTCACGGTCATAGAATCCACCCTGGATGAAGCCATGCCCGGCGGTATTCCATGGTATCTCCACCGGGCGGAGGGGTCCATCTTTGCTTGGCTGTGGCTCCAAGACTTACCTATGGATGATCAATCTTTTTATCAAGCGCTTAAACGCTATGGTGTGATTGTTGTGCCGGGCAATCCATTTTTCCCAGGTCTGCGCGATGACTGGGCCCATAAACATCAGTGCCTCAGAATTAGTTTGACGGATACAGCAGAGAGAATTGCGATCGCAATCCGTCGACTCGCCACCCTTACTGAACAGGTTTACGCTCAGACTAAACCATAATTTTCCAACAACAATGTCCACGCCCAAATCTGCCCCAGATGACTGGCTCACCATTGGCCGCATCGTTGGCCCCCATGGCCTCAACGGTGAGGTTAGAGTCTACCCAGACAGTGACTTTCCAGAACGTTTTGAGCAGCCTGGGGAACGCTGGTTACTCAAAGCAGGAGACTCAGAACCAGAATCGATCAAATTGATTAAGGGACGCTTTCAAGACGGCAAAGGTCTCTATATTCTCAAGCTGGCTGGAGTCAATCATCGCGACCAAGCCGAAGCCCTTCGGAATGCTCAGCTACTAGTAGCAGCCAACGATCGCCTGCCACTAGACCCTGGAGAATTCCATGTAGGGGATCTGATGGGACTGACTGTGATCTTACAGGCTACAGGCGAACCATTAGGGACCGTAAAAGACGTCTATCGGGCGGGCAATGACCTACTGGAAGTCACACTCACCGCTCAAAATGCGGATGACCTTTCGCCACAGACACCTCGAACGGTTCTTATCCCTTTTGTAGAAGCTATCGTCCCCGTAGTGGATCTCACCCAGAGACAGATTCAAATTACGCCACCGATGGGCTTGATCGACTAGCCCCATGTCTCCGGTAACATCCCTGCCCCTTGAACTTGATTTATGAGCAGATGACGAATGCGGGTTAGCGTTTTGGGATCGTCAATGCACTGTTCCCGATAGCCCCGCTGCCATACAGGAGCCCCCGGCCGACCGCGCACCAGGTTAATGCGCTTGGCTGCCGCTGCCTTAAATCCAGCCACAAATGATGAGAGGGCACGGGGCGGCTTAGGGGAAATGTTACGTGAACCGTAGGAAGATAGCTGACTATCGCTATTAATCACGGCAATCAGGGCCTGTACACCATTGGGTAAAACCGCCCAAAGATCTAGCTCAATGTCACGCTGATGAGCAGCGGCAGATTGCTGCCATTCGGCTACTGCGATTTGCCCAGAGGGATTCAGCTGAGTGTGCTCACCTGACAAATCCCCCAACAGAAAATCTCCTTGGTGGGTCAATAGGTGAACATGGTAAAGTTTTGCGCTGGGTTTGGATAGCTCCAAATGGAATGTGCTGGTCAACCTTCCCTCAGTGCCTATCCAGGCATTGTGTTGTCTTCTGCTAGCCTAGATTTCCCAGCTGCTGGTATAAATTCTCACTAGCCTAAGACGCACTTATGCCTAGAAACCTTTCAGAGAAGGCACTTAAGATCCAATAGATTCCAGCAAAATTGGCTCAGATGCGTTTTTCGCTGCCTCTTGACTATCTAACTATGCTGTCTAAAAATGGGCAGAGCGAGACTCGAACTCGCATGACCAAAGGCCGCCACATTTTGAGTGTGGTGCGTCTACCAATTTCGCCATCCGCCCGTAGCTTCACTATTATAGTGGATGCTGCGCGTTTGTAGCAGGTTTTGATAATCTCGGGTGCTGTGCCACTGGGTAATTTCTTTAGCTCGTAAGACTGGCACCGGATGGGTGAGATCCTGAGTACGTATTTCCTTGAGAAATGCGCCCATCTGATCATGACTCAGATCATCATAGGCATTGGCTTGAGCCAGAAAAGCATCCAAATTAAGTTTTGGAGAGAGTGTGGGCGAGCCGCCGGCTAGCTTCATCAAGACTGAAGCCACAGTGCGGGCATCTTGACTTACCAACAGGGCAGCGCGATCGCAAGTAAACTCTGCACAGCGCACCCACTTTAGAATCTGGCTTTGAAGATTTTGGGCCAGGGCCGGTCCCAACGGCAGTTGACTCGCCGCCAGTGCGATCAAATTTGCCAGGGTGAGATAGACACCGTGATCACATTTGAGATGCCCTAATTCATGGCCGATGACCGCCTGTAGCTCAGATTTATTCAATAGGTCAATCAGGGATGTGTGCACCACAATAAACGGCTGCTTGCCCCGCATCGCAAACGTATAGGCATTGGGAGTAGGATGCTGCTTGACATACAACGCTGGTTCTTCAATGTCTAAAACCTGACAAGCCTCCACCAGAATCCCATGGATATCGGGCAGCTGCGTTGACCCAACCAAAACGCTGGTGGCAATATTCTCAAGATAAAAAAACTGCTCTGCCGTAGGCCTGAGTAAAGCACGAACGGCTAGATCGAGACCTGGCAGCTGCTTAAGCGATTCGGTGGCTTGTAAATCTAGAGGATGGCGGAAATGGTTAGCCCGTAGCCCTGTCAAAATAGACTTTTGCTTCACACCTCCGCCTCCTTGGTAGATATACCCTCTATCAGTGTAGCGGCTACACGGTTACTGGCTGGCTTGGGGAAACACTCGCCGCTGCTTCCGTTGGTTTCTGAACACGATGCAGCTTAGCCCCAATGGCCGATAACTTAGCTTCGATATTTTCATAGCCGCGATCCAGGTGATGCAACCCGTGTAAGGTGGTTTTACCCTCAGCAGCTAGACCTGCAACTAATAGAGCGGCAGCGGCCCTAAGGTCCGTGCCCGTTACAGGAGCCCCTGACAGACGAGGGACTCCACGAATCACCGCTGTGTTACCCGTTAGCCGAATGTCGGCTCCCATGCGATTAAACTCCGCCACATGCTGTAGCCGGTTTTCAAATACGGTTTCTCTAATCACACTGTTACCGTCTGCCAGGGTGGTTAGGGCCATAAACTGGGCCTGCATGTCGGTGGGAAACCCAGGATGGGGGCGAGTTTCAATCTCGATAGGCAACAGTCGCTCACCGGGTACAAGTCGGATGCGACTGTGACCGTCCATTTCAATTTTGGTCCCTGCTTCTGTCAGTTTGGCAATAATGGGGGTTAGATGCTCTGGAATGATTGGCGACAGGCTAATGGGAGACTTGGTGATCGCCCCCGCTAGCATAAAGGTGCCAGCCTCGATACGATCTGGAATAATACCGTAGTCAGTGGAATGGAGACTGGGGACTCCAGCAATGGTAATGGTGTTGGTGCCAGCCCCCCGAATGCGAGCCCCCATAGCTCGGCAGAAATTGGCCAAATCCAAAACTTCAGGTTCTTGGGCCGCATTTTCGATGACTGTTTCGCCTTCTGCCAGAGTAGCGGCCATCATCAGCGTCTCGGTAGCACCAACGCTAGGGTAGTCCAGATAGATCTTTCCACCTTTCAAACGACCACGACTGCCGGGTACATAGGCATGAACGATACCATGGTCCATGTGAACTTCAGCACCTAATGCTTGCAGCCCTCGAATGTGCAAAGCGACGGGACGAGCACCAATAGCACAGCCCCCCGGCAGAGGCACCCGAGCCACACCCAAACGGGCCAAAAGAGGACCAATAACGAAGAAGCTAGCCCTTAACTTACTAACAATGTCATAGGGAGCTCGGGAGTGACTGATGGAACTGGCATCTACGTCTAGCGTATTGCCGTCATGGGTGACCTTAACCCCTAGAGCTTTAAGTACGTCCGCCATACGGCCAATGTCTACCAGGTTGGGAATATTGCGAATCCGACAGTCCTGAGAACAGAGGATTGTGCCTGCCATGACGACTAATGCTGAGTTTTTGGCTCCACTGATGGGAATATGACCACTGAGGGGCTGTCTGCCCCAAATTTCAATGATAGGCGCAGACTCGCTGGAGGAGCTTTTATCAGCCTGAAGTGAGGTATTGATGGTAATGTCCTCCGATATTCAATAAAGAGACTCAGCCAAACAAGAACACAAAATTGACGCGTTGACTAGCTTCGTCAAGATTGGTGATAATTCTATCCGAAACTATTAATTTGTTAAGTCATATTAATATCCTTTTGTGAACATTTCGTAATGGCATTGAGGATTTTTCGATTTGCTAGATCGAAAAATCAGTGGAGATCCCAAAAACGGGGATTGACGAATCATCCTGATTGCTAGATGATGAGCAATCAAAGTTGCTTTTCAACTCTTAGCGGAACTGGCGGAATTGGTAGACGCGCTAGATTCAGGTTCTAGTGTTCGCAAGGACTTCCGGGTTCAAGTCCCGGGTTCCGCATATGTCAAATTAAGTTTGCCTGGAATGGTGTCCTGTTCAGATGTCTGACTAGCTGGCCTGTCGTTCCATGTTCAAATCTGGTCATTAGACCAAGTATTCTTTAGTTTTTCTTATTTATTAAGACTTTTCTATTGATTATTCAGGGAATGCTCAGGAAAACAGTAACTGACTATTTGAGCATTCACAGGTGATGAACCGGGCGCTGTCAATTCTTTCTTACGGCTGATATGGTAAGCAGCACCGCGCCTCCACTGATGTCTGCATGTTAGAAGAGCCTGTCGTTATCACTAGTACAAAAAATCCCATAGCCAAACAATTCCGTAAGCTACATCAGGCCAAGGAACGACGGCGTCAAAATGCGTTTTTGCTGGAGGGGACACACTTACTTCAGGAGGCCTGTGCGGTGGGGTATTCCTTGCTTCAGGTGGCGGCGACGGAGGCATGGTGCTGTACCCATGAGGATATGCTGGGCCAGCTAAAGCGTCTGACGCCCGATATTCGGGTTGTGAGTCCGGAGGTACTGAACAGTATGTGCACTACCGTCAGTCCTGATGGGGTGGTGGCGATGGCCCAGCGGGTAGTGCCATCCGCTGAGTGGGACACGGTCTCGCTAGGGGTGGCCCTGGAGCGATTGCAAGACCCTGGTAATTTGGGGAGCGTCATTCGCACAGCCGCAGCGGTGGGGTGCGATCGCATCTGGCTCACCAAGGATAGCGTTGATATTGACCACCCCAAGGTGCTACGAGCCACTGCCGGACAATGGTTTCGCCTACCGATGCAGACACTTCCCTCATTAGACGACCTGGCCGCGTTGGATGTGCAGCTGGTGGCGACCGTCCCGACCGCTTCCCACGACTACTGGGATCTGGACCTACGGCAGCCTACGGTTTTTCTCATGGGCAATGAAGGCGCGGGCCTATCGCAACAAGCGATGGATCTGGCCACCCATCGGGTCAAAATTCCCTTAGCGCCCGATGTAGAATCTTTGAATGTTGCGATCGCAACCGCCATCCTGCTTTATGAAGCCAAGCGTCAACGCCATGGCGGCTAGGAATGAGTCTCCGGCTGGGATGCTTTTGAGTTAAGGAACTCAGCATTTGGATGCTGAAGTGAGCCAGCAGGACGCGCAATGTCATCAGTGTCAGTTTCCGTTAATCCACTGTCCACAAAAATATTCTCTGTTTCGGCCTCTTCATTGCCCCATAGTTCTTCTAGCTGTTCTAGAGACTGCATAAAGTCAGCCACAGCAGACTGTCGATGCTGATGCTTGTCCATAAATCTTGCCTCGTTAGTCGGCCCTGGCACTGCCTGGCAACGTCATGATTCAGCCATAGGAATCACTGTCAGGGCGCTTAGTAATGGAATTTTTGAATCTAACTCTAGCCAAGATGTTCCGGTTTTAGAAAAAAGTAGGAAATGCAAGCTTTCTCTATTGAGAGCCTTGCTCTAGAAGAACCCGCTCTCAAAAATAGATCGTTCTATACAGCTCATTAGAGCGTTCTACAGGGATTGAAGTCGGCTTTGAATTTAGCAAATTTGAAAATAATTGCTAAATATCAAGTTGTCTAATATCCACAATCTAGTCGAGAATGGATTCTGCCCCTATGTTACCCATGTCGTCCCCTCGGCATCCAAGCAGTAGCTAAGGGCTTCGCTAATGTGCTGAAAACAGGAGATTGTTGTGAGTTCATCCTTTGATTACGACCTAATCATTGTGGGTGCCGGTGTGGGTGGCCATGGAGCGGCATTACATGCTGTCAAGAGTGGCTTAAAGACCGCCATTATTGAAGCGGCTGATATGGGAGGAACCTGTGTCAATCGGGGATGTATTCCGTCAAAAGCCCTGTTAGCAGCGTCCGGTCGGGTGCGAGATTTGCGCGATAGACACCACCTTCAGTCCTTTGGCATTCAAGTGGGCGATGTACAGTTTGATCGCTCGGCCATCGCGGATCATGCCAGCAATCTTGTCAGTAAAATCCAGGGTGACCTAACCAACAGCCTCACACGCCTGGGTGTAGATACAATTCGTGGCTGGGGTAAGCTAGCCGGGACTCAAAAGGTAACCGTATCCACCGCCGATGGGGATAAGACCTATACTGCCAAAGACATCATGCTGTCGCCAGGGTCAGTGCCCTTTGTGCCACCAGGGATTGAAACCGATGGCAAAACTGTATTTACCAGCGACGAGGCCATCAAGCTCGATTGGCTGCCCCAGTGGGTAGCCATCATCGGCAGCGGCTACATCGGCCTAGAATTTTCCGATGTGTACACGGCCCTGGGCTGTGAGGTCAGCATTATCGAAGCTTTGCCCCAGCTCATGCCCACGTTTGACCCAGATATTGCCAAAATTGCTAAACGGGTTCTGATTGATCCCCGTGATATTGACACCCATGTGGGGGTAATCGCCAAGACAGTTACACCGGGCTCTCCGGTGACCATCGAACTGGCAGACTTAAAAACCAAGGAAACCGTTGATGTACTTGAAGTCGATGCTTGCCTAGTAGCCACTGGGCGAATTCCAGCCACAAAGAATATGGGATTAGAAAGTCTAGCTATCGAGACCGATCGCCGAGGATTTATCCCTGTCAACGGCCGTATGGAAGTCCTGCGAGACGGTGAGCCAATTCCTCACCTTTGGGCGATTGGTGATGCTACTGGCAAAATGATGTTGGCCCACGCTGCATCTGCCCAGGGCGTGGTGGCCGTCGAAAATATTTTGGATAATAACCGTACCGTTGATTATCGGAGTATTCCAGCCGCTGCCTTTACCCACCCAGAGGTCAGCTTTGTTGGTATGACAGAACCCGCTGCCAAGGAACTAGCTGAAGCTGAAGGTTTTCAGATTGGCTCAGTGCGTAGCTATTTTAAGGCCAACTCCAAAGCACTAGCGGAAAATGAGTCTGACGGTTTAGCCAAGGTAATTTATCGCAAGGATACGGGAGAGATTTTGGGGACTCACATTATTGGCATCCATGCCGCAGACTTGATTCAAGAAGTAGCTAATGCCATTTCTCAAGGGCAAACAGTTCAAGATCTGTCCTTTATTGTGCACACGCATCCAACGCTGTCCGAGGTGTTAGATGAAGCCTTTAAGCGCGCTGAGGTGAAGGCATGAAAATTAGACGACGTTCCCCCAACCCATCCGTAGCAGTTGACACGCTGCGCTATCAGGTCAAAGTGCCCGATAGCGAGCCCCATAATATTCTTGAAGAAATTGTTTGGCATAAGGAAACTGAGGTAGCACGTCTTCGAGAAAAGACACCGCTAGCTGAGCTACAGCGCCAGGTTTTAGCGGCGACTCCTTCGTTGGACTTTGCAGCAGCATTACGCCAGGTCAATACGACCCCGGCTGTGATTGCTGAGGTTAAAAAGGCATCCCCCAGTAAGGGGATCATTCGAGAAGACTTTGACCCGGTTGCGATCGCAACCGCCTACAAACAAGGCGGAGCAACCTGTTTATCCGTTCTTACTGATCGGAAATTTTTCCAAGGCAGCTTTGAGTACTTAGCTCAAGTTCGTGAAGCCGTAGATCTACCCTTATTGTGCAAAGAATTCATTATCTATCCCTATCAGATCTACCAAGCCCGTATCCATGGAGCGGATGCCATTTTGCTGATAGCCGCCATCTTATCGGACAAAGACTTAGGCTACTTTACCCGGATTGCTAAAGCTTTAGGGATGACTGCCCTGGTAGAAGTCCACACAGCTGAAGAACTAAATCGGGTACTCAATATAGAACACATTACAGTCATCGGGGTCAATAATCGCAATCTCGAAGATTTCGTAGTAAGTTTAGACACCACTCGCGATTTATTAGCCCAGGCATCTAGCCATGCACGGGTCGATGAAATATTGTTTATTAGTGAGTCTGGCATTCGCCAACCCAGTGATGTAGCCCAAGTAGCCAAGGCTGGAGCCCAAGCCATTTTAGTTGGCGAATCACTGATGCGGCGACCCGATCCTGGTGCCGCTATTGGCCAACTTATGGCTTAGGTTTCTCAGTCGTTCATGGCTACCAGTTTCAGGTTCCTTACTCTGATTTTCGATTATGAGTCGTTCGATTCCTCTGCCCTCACACATCCATTACGAGCTACTGCTCAGGCTCCTAGAACGTGAAACTGCTGCTGTCATTTATCAGCATTCCCCTCAAAAGGAACAGCTACAGGAATTGATCATTACCTTACGCAAAGCCCTGTCCCAGCAAAAGCAATTGGAAGAAAGCTGCAGAGCCTCCGAGTTAGCAGTGGAATATCACTGGTCATTAAATGAAACGCCCGGCGTCTAGATATGGATAATTATAAACAGTAGAAAAGCAGAGTCCCCCTTAGGTAACCCATGCCTCAGGAGGACTCTGTTTTTTCGACTAACTGCTCACAGCACAGTCTTTAGTTTTAAAAATCAGCGCTAGGGGTGAAGCAGAAGATCAGGGAAGAAACGGTTGAACTCGATCAGAATGCCAGCCGTGATTATCATCCAGATTGCGGCTAGCACAGGGGCTGTAGACAAATACTTCAGCAAGTCTTTAGTCATGGGAATTCGTCCTAAATAGAATCGTATTAGAAACAACCAATGAATCAAACCAGCCTGACGATGATTCAAGCACCAGGCCTTCTTGAATCAGTTAAGCTGCATCGCCTAACGAGGCGAAATGGTAATCTCATCATCCTTAGCAAACATCGCACCGGATGCAATGTCTTTTAATGCAGCCAAAGGCCATGCAGCACCAGCCAAAGATGACTTGATAGCCAAACCAGTATCGATGATGATCTCCATTTCCTCAGGTTTCTTGGCGGAGCGAGACTCAATCAGATAAGAACGACCAGTCCAGCCAATCCAACCGGCAATATAAAGGAACAGAATGCCAGGAATTACAAACTCCCCCAGGTGAGATAAATCTCCATCTACCACCAAGTGGGGTAGGCCATCTTCACCACAGAGCAAGGTGGAGTTAGCATAAAAGTCAAAACGTGCCTTAGCACCGTCTGTTTTGGCCGCAGAGGCACGTTGTTGGAACGCAGCAGATTCACCACAGGGGGTCAAACCAGCTACATTGTCTCCAGCCAGACTGGCAGAAGCCGGTGCTGCGAAGCCAAACGAGAGGCAAATTACTAGAGCCAGAGCAAACAACCGTCGCATAGAGTGTTTCCTTTGTAGTTTACAAAAGACAAAAAGTAAGTGCAGGGATTCTCTTAACTTAGGTAACCAACCATAACGCTGCCTTCATCATGAACATAACCATGCTGAATGGCCTCAACAGTGGTCTAACGTAGCATTTCAATAGTTTTCAGGGAATTTTAAAAAACCAAGCCAACGTGAACTAAATTAAGGATCTACCTGACTTTCAGGGATCATACCTTTCTGCAAAACCCCGGCAGGGAAATTGCTCATAAGACTTTACATGCTGACACAATTGACGGATGGCCACAATTTTAGCGATTGAAACTAGCTGCGATGAAACTGCTGCTGCCGTAGTGCACCACCGTCAAGTGCTCAGCAGCATTGTAGCCTCCCAGATCGATCTCCATCGCCGCTATGGTGGCGTTGTACCAGAGCTTGCTTCGCGTGAACATTTGTTAACCATTGGTGACACAGTTTACGAAGCTCTGGCCCAATCTCAGTTAAGTTGGGCAGACATTGACGCAGTTGCCACAACCTGCACACCTGGATTAGTCGGAGCTCTTTTAGTCGGCATGAGCGTAGGTAAAACCCTCGCTATATTGCATAAAAAGCCTTTTTTAGGCACCCATCACTTGGAAGGACACATTTATGCCGCTTATTTAGACAAAATGGAGCTGCAACCACCGTTTCTGTGTCTGCTGGTTTCCGGTGGCCATACGAGCCTGATTCGCGTCGATGGCTGTGGGCAATACAAACTGCTGGGCAAAACACGGGATGATGCCGCTGGCGAAGCTTTTGACAAAGTAGCTCGTTTGCTAGGCCTGGGGTATCCCGGTGGACCTATCATTGACCGTTTGGCCCAGCAGGGTGATCCTAAGGCCTTTAAGTTACCTGAGGGCAATATTTCCTTGCCAGGGGGAGGTTACCATCCCTACGATGCTAGCTTTAGTGGTCTAAAAACAGCCGTTCTCAGACTGGTAGAACGGTTGAAAGCAGATGGGGTGGGGCCTTTACCAGTGGCGGATATTGCCGCTAGTTTTCAAAATACTGTGGTGCGCGCGTTAACTAAACGCGCTGTTCGGTGTGCCCAGGATCAAAACCTACCCGCCATTATTTTAGGGGGTGGAGTAGCCGCCAATAGTAGTTTGCGCCATTCCCTTACAGAGGCTGCTGCCAAGCAGGACATTCAGGTCTATGTGCCATCCTTAAAATTTTGTACTGACAATGCCGCGATGGTTGCCTGTGCAGCTGGTGAGCATTTTGATCTAGGCCATCGCTCCAGGCTAGATCTAGGAGTCCATTCCCGTCTGCCCTTAGAACAGATTTCCGTTCTATATCAGCCCAACAACCACTGACGAACCTGAGTTTCCAACGCTAATGGTTGTTCTAACATGGCAAAGTGCCCACATTGTTCAAGTTTGATTACCGCTGGTTTACCCTGATGAAAAAAGTGGTGAAAACTGGCTAGATGCATCACATAACGAGGTTCCATTACCGTATCTTGTTCTCCAGTAACAAAATATACCGGCTGCGATAGCTGTGAGACTATTTGGGGAAGTTGGTGAACTTCATCTTCAGTAGTTGAGGCGAGTAAAGACTGAATGGCTGCGTCTGGATCGGCCCGCAAAAAATCGATGAGACGCTGTCTTCCCCATTGATAGCTCAGTTTTTTTCGCACCATGATGTGGGCAAACGCCCATGGTAGTAGAGGAAGATGCTGCAGCCATTGGGGCCGCCATCCCACCATCTGTTGCCCAGCATTGCGAAACTTTTCAAAGGCGTTACGAATGTAGATACCCCCTCCCGCATTAACACAGATAACTCCCTGAATCCGTTCAGGAAACAGATGGGCAGCCCACAGGGCAATGCTGCCCCCTAAAGAATGCCCTATTAGCCATACATGCTCTAGTTCGAGGGTCTCCAGCAGGGCATTTAAGTCATGGGCATAGGCAGTTAGACCATAGTCTGCCGTGTCTACATTGCGATCGCACAGTTGCTGAGTAGAATCACCAAAGCCTCGCAAATCATAGGCTAAGCAGGCAATGCCAGGGGCTAATTGCTGCATCAGCGGCTGCCAATAGGCCCGGCTCAGCAACCAACCGTGGATACAGACCAGTACGGAACGATGACTAGCAGGAGCTGCAAATAAATTTGGAGTGAAATCATAAACATGGGGCACTCCGAAGACAGACGTCACCACCATGGTGAAAATAGCATTCGCACAACGACATCCAATCTTGAAACAGTCCCACACAGCCCATTAGAAAAGCCCACATCCTTGACAGGAAGCTAACGGCTTACCAGGTTAATAAAGGCCACCCAACAAACGTTCACGCATACCTTCGGCAATTTTATGGCCCAAATATTCGGGAATTAAACTTTCATTGGGACCCAGTAGGTACAAAATCAATCGGGTACGACCGCGCCATACCAATAGATTAGCATTTACCACCAGCAGATCTTCTTGCCAGATGGCATACATCACTTTATAAAAAAGCCCCGGCTGATTATCGGCTTCAATCAGCAAAGCCGGTAGATGAAAAACTGGATCGACATAAAATTCAGTTTCAACTTTTTCTAAGCCTGCATTGAGGTTGAACTCAACACTCAGCATTTCTTCAACTTCATAGCGCCCAGCTAACGCCTCTCGAATGGCCCGGCAAGTATTATCAGCCGTTTTGTCGCTGAGCGCTTTACCTCCACGAGAAACAACTAATTTGACAAACACCAGCATAGGGGGGGAAATCTGACCATAAAGGCTGAGACTGTGAATAGTGAGCCCGTAAGCTGTCAGGACGCCAAAAATATCGCTAAGGAGAAAGGATTGATTCCGGTAGGCAAAGTGCAAAGCACTCCGATTTCCTTCCGGTTTAATTTCAATAACGGCTTTTTTGGTTTTGTATAGCTGGTAGGCAAGCCGTAGATTCTGTAATTGGATTTCACTACTGACAAATTGCTCATAAAATTGCGGGAACGCCCGATTGAAGCGTTTCAGCAACTCTACTGTCGATGTCTTTAATCCGGCTGCCATAAATATTCAGAAACTGCATTAGTTGTACCGGTTGGCCAGCTTTGCGGCATAGACTAGCCCGGCGTACACCCTATCCACCGAAAGAATGCTCGAAAATGGTACGCTCAAGCCTCCGAAGCAATGTTACCCAGAGTGTTTTGTATCTTTGCTCAGAAAATCATGTTTCGGCTTGCCTGGCATCATGTCTGGCAAAAATCTGGCAAAAAATGAGCCAGCTTGCTCGCAAGTTTATCGATTTGTTACTTAATTTTGGTGGATTCTAAATCAATGTTTTTACCCTCTTAGGAAAGGATAGACCTATACTGCTAGAGTTATGACAGAGTTTATATTTCCAACTGTTTTGTATGCATGGGTTTCTGGAAAAGCTTATTTAGTCCAACCGAGGCTTCATCAGTGCCCACGCAAGCTGTTTCTGATGATTATGCAATAAACACGATCGGTTCTGAACAGTCAGCCCGTATTGTTTTCAGTACAGATCGCAATATTGATTTGTATGAGCTTGAGGAGCTATGTGATGCCGTTGGTTGGTCACGCCGTCCTCTGCGCAAAGTTAAAAAGGCTATTCAGCATAGCTTTTTAGTGGTGACGATGTGGGAGCAACAAGGTAGCCGCAGGCGTTTAATTGGTTTTTCGCGAGCCACTTCCGATCATGCTTTTAATGCCACTATTTGGGATGTGGTAGTTCATCCTAGTTTTCAGGGCAAAGGATTGGGTAAAGCACTGATGCAACAACTGATCAAGAAGCTGCGTAGTGAGGACATTAGTAACGTCACATTGTTTGCTGATCCCCATGTGGTGAACTTTTACAAAAATTTGGGGTTTATGCCAGATCCAGAGGGTATCAAAGGCATGTTTTGGTATCCGGATTAGTCGTTAGCCGCATAGATGTTTGGCTTCGGCAATCCATTGTGAAACTTGGGTAGTATCTGGGCTCAGGTCTGCCCGCTGCATGAGTTTTACCTGAAGTCGCTTGAGCTGAGAATGTAGCTGAGATACGGGTAATAGGGCAAGCTGCTGAGGTGAGCTAATGCCAGCATGCAGAAGCAGTCCACAGTATTGACAGCCAACGCTAGGAATACAGGCCAGTTTGGCTAAGGCCGTCCACTTATTAATGTGTTTAATGTGGGAGTTGAGCTGTCGGGCAAGCTGTAGCCGAGCGGACTGACTACGGGTCACCTTGAGTAAGTCAAGGGTGGTGACAATTTTTAGCACCCTGAGTTGCCGTTGCTGATCCTGTGGTATGCCTGGCAGCTGTTCAATAGCCCAACTTTGAAGTTGAATGGAATGTGATGGCATCGCGACTAGAAGCCCATAGGGCAAACAAAGGTATAGTTATGTTAGGCTTTTAAACGGCTACTCTGACACTTTTGACTAGTGCAAATATCTTAGTAACTGTCGGAAGTAGTGTGCCAGAACGGTACGACAACGGGATGTAGCGCAGCTTGGTAGCGCGCCTGCTTTGGGAGCAGGATGTCGCAGGTTCGAATCCTGTCATCCCGATTAAATTAAAAAGTTATAATGGATAGCCTTTATAGCCCTGATTAATGAGGTTTTGGGGCTTTTCATTTGCAATGATTCAGCCTAATGGGGAACCCCGGCTCCCGACGTCTCCAGGGGAGCCAGTTATGGAAATGGCTCCATCAGCATCAAAGACATTAAGCTGTGTTACATGATAAAGATCGAGTAAGTTTACTGTCTGGCATTAGGAGGAAGTATGAAAGCAAGAGTTGGTCGGTTATTATGTGGCCTACTAGGTAGCGGAGTGATGGCTGCTACACTACATACCCCTCATGCAGTAGCGCTTTCGGAAGATGAGCTGCTAAACAAGTTTTCGGAAGTTCCTGTGTTTGTCATGGTGGATAGCTCTGGAGGCTATGTCACCCCTGTGTCTGATCTGCCTAATGACGGTCTGGGTAATGTGGCACTGCTCCGGGTTTTCTTTAATGAGGACGATGTTGTTTCATTTGTGCGACAGGTTCGTGAAGAGAACCCGAGATTTCACCAAGGTGGTTCAGTGGGTGTCATTGATTTAGCGACGGTCCATCGTCTGGCTGCAACGGAACGCGATGTGCCGTTGAAACTAATATTTATTCCTCAACAAGACGATCTTCAAGCAGCCCTCGATTTAGATAGCGAATTTGGTGGTAGTTCATCTTCATCGCTAGTACCTTTGTTTACTTTGCAAGATGCTTCTGGAGGGTATTTGCCTCTGTCTGTGACTGGTGAGACCGAAGAGGAAACACTGGTCTCGTTGTTTTTATCAAAGGAGGATGCTGAGAATGTTTTGACTGCTGTTCAGCAGTCAAATCCTGCGCTGTCAGATGTCTCTGTCGGGGTGGTTTCACTGGCTGATATTTCGAGTGAATTTCTCCAGACTGATAACGAATCGTTTGGGCTGATCCGCTTTTTGCCAGATTCAGATGTGATTAATCATATTCAAAATTTGGACTTGGAATAAGCGGCTCTGGTTGTTGGATAAGCGTCAATTTGGCTCATTCGCTATGGCCCATCAGTAGGTCATAAATATGATGGGCCATAGCTAGTTTGGTCGTAGCGGGGAGAGGGATATGGCGGCTTTTATCTAAAAATATGCCGTGGTTGCGATCGCAACCAAACCCACTCTCCGGCTGATCCACCGGATTTGCCACAATTGCGTCTAGTCCTTTGCGCTTCAGCTTGTCTAAAGCAGGTTCCATAATATCGCCCGTCTGAGCCGCAAACCCTACCAGGATTTGATCGGCTCTTTTGCTAGCAGACAGTTTTGCTGCGATGTCTGTTACAGATTCAAGCGGTAAAGGGTTAGGTAAATCTGCCTTAGCCAGCTTGCCAGTCACCTGCTGAAGAGGGCGCATATCAGCAACCGCCGCCGCCATCACGATCCAGTCAGCGGTTGCTAACTGAGTCATTAGGCCAGCTTCCATGTCAGCAGCACTAACTACAGCCATAGTTTGAACCGTATCAGGAATGGTTTGGCGAAGATGACCGTCCATGGGGCCATGGACTAGAGCCACTTGAGCACCTCGATAAATCGCAGCCGTGGCGAGGGCAATCCCCATGCGGCCGGTAGAAGGATTACCGATATAGCGCACAGCATCGATAAATTCCTGGGTGCTGCCGGTGCTGATCAGGATGCGTTTGCCCTGCAGATCGCGGCGTCCTCGGGTATGCGTTAGGGACTCTAGGGCAGCGAGGATACTATGGGGTTCAGCCATACGACCAGTGCCGATGCGATCGCACGCCAACCTCCCAGCCACCGGACCCACCGCATGGTAACGCTCATCAACCAGAACCTGCTGCCAGTTTCGCTGGACCGAACGCTGCTGCCACATATCCGTATTCATGGCTGGAGCCAATAGTACCGGGCAGGTAGAGGCCAATATCGCATTGGTTAACAGATTATCCGCTAAGCCATAGACCACCTTACCCAGAGTATTCGCCGTTAACGGAGCAATCAAAAAAATATCGGCCCACTCAGCTAGCTCAATGTGTAGTGGTCGGGCCTGGGCCGCAGACCAAAAATCACCGTCAGTATAGGCAGTATGGCGAGAGAGCGTAGCAAAGGTCAACGCCGAGACAAACGCCTCCGCTGACTGCGTCAAAATTACCCGCACCTCTACCCCAGCTTTAGCCAGAGTAGACACCACCTCACAAACCTTATAAGCTGCAATACCGCCACTAATACCGACAAGAACCTTGACGGCTGGCAACATATCCGCCATCAAGCTTCGTCAAAGGCTTCCATGTCCAGTAGGTGTAAATACGAATCCACTAGCTCAGGACGCTGAAAAGCTACCGACCGCAGTCGGTGCCAGTCTTGCAGTCCTTCAAAAGCAGTCGTATATTCATCTTGCTCTAGACGCTGTGCCAGCTGATCTACGTCTTCTTGAGTGACATCAGCAATGGGCTTATCAGAAACTTTGCTTGTACTTGAAACCATGGTGCTGGCTCCTGTGGGCTGGCGCTATCCAATAGTGTATTCGCTGTCGCATCCAGTGTCCCGGAGTACACCAGAATTGTTACACCTGGTGTTTACAAAATTTTTTGGCCGCATCCAATACCTGCAGGCTGATCTCATGGCCCATGGTGAATTCATGATAGTCAACAGCCACTGACAATGCTTCTAGTTCAGACTTATTGCAACGGGCTTGGTCGATGGGAACTACCGGATCTTGACGTCCGTGAACTAGCAAAATAGGACGTGGGGAAATAGGGGTGGCGATGGAACCATGGCTGTAGCCACTGAGGATCATCATGCCAGCAATCGGTAGCTGCATACCTACATCTAGGGTCATCGCTCCGCCTTGGGAAAATCCACCAAGAATTGTTTTCTCTAACGGAATGCCTGTTTTTTCGGGCAGAGCCGTGAGCCAGTCAAGTAAACACTGACGGCTATGTTGTAAATCTGACTGGTGGGTAAAGGACTGATCAAAATCAAAGATATCGGGTAAGGCATACCACATACGTCCGCCGGGGGCTCCCATGCCACTGGCCAATGTGTGTGGATGGGGCGCATCGGGAAACAGCATTTGATAATCGGCTAGTTGCATATAGGAAGCAATGCCTGCAACATCTCGGGCATTGGCTCCCCAGCCATGGAGAAGAATAAGCAGATGGCTTGCAGCAGAAGCACCAGCAGACAAAGCTTGGAGCGACATAGGCTATGTTTTAGAGGGAATATCGCTACGGATTCTACCCTAGGTTTGGCGAAGGGGTGCTGGCTACTTCAACGGTGGTAGCATGTCGGCAATCTGAATCGTTAAGTCATCAAAAGCCATAGGCGACACATCTAACGTTTCAGCCAGAATTATTTGAACCTGATAGTGTCTCCTGCGGAGGCATGGGCAAAGCCTTTGGCAATTATGGTGATGATTTCTCCGTTGACCAACTCGGTCCGTTCGGTAGCAGCGAGGATACCGAGTTCGCTCATGCGTTTGTATTCGTCAACGGTAAAGCGGCGGGATTGAGTAGCAACCATAAAGGTATCGTAGCGCGATGTATCTATTCTAGTACCGTTATTTGCTTGACACAGTCGTAAAGCAAGGCTGCTGAACGCTTACATCCGTGAGAACAATCGAAACTTTCCTCGGATGTGATCCACAGATTTCGCTATTAGCTTTAGGAACGCTTATCCTGGAAACTAGAACGATGCTGAGTTATGACTACCACTCCTGACAGAGAGCCTACCTTAAATGACGTCATCGAACGTATGGACCAAATTGGTGACGTAATCGAGCGTATTGAGCAGCTCACTACTGAGGTAAGCCAAGTGCGAGAAGAACTCAAAACAGAAGTTGTTCGTCAGGACGATCGCTTTTTTCAGCTGAGTCGGGATAATTTGGGCACTGCTCGGGCGATTATTGTCACTGCTGGCACAGTTGTCATTCTTTCACCAGTTTTACAAGCATTAGCACCAGCAATCAAAGCTTTGGTCAATCAATTTTTTGCAGTTTAGCTATTAATTTTTTGCGGTTTAGCCATTAATTACGTATTCAACTCCAGGATGCCAGTAAAATGACCATTACAACTGAGCTACTGACGCTTGATGCCTTTCTGGAACTGCCAGAAACCAAACCTGCATCCGAATTTATTCAGGGTCGTATTTTACAAAAGCCGATGCCCCAGGGTGAGCGTAGTCTGCTGCAAAGTACGCTTTGCGAAACGGTTAATCAGGCCGCAAAAACGGTCAGGCTGGCGGCTGCATTTCCAGAACTGCGCTGTACGTTTGGCGGATGCTCCATTGTGCCAGATATCTCAGTCTTTCGTTGAGACCGTATTCCTCTAACCGAGACCGGGCGGATCGCTAATCGATTTTTGATTCCGCCAGACTGGTCTATTGAAATCTTGTCGCCAGTTCAGAGTCAAACTCAAGTGCTTAGCAACTTATTGCACTGTATTGAGTATGGCAGAAAGCTGGGCTGGTTATTAGATCCGTCGGAAGATAGTGTCCTGGTGGTTGATAGCACGCAACGCATCCGGATTGTGACGGGTGACGTGGCTCTGCCAGTGTTAACGGATGTGGATTTATCGTTAACAGCTACGGATATATTTGGTTGGTTGACGTTGAATTAGAAGACCGTACTAGATAACGCTTTTGGGTATTCAGGGGTAAGCATAATGCCTGACTCTTAGAGGGTTGCTGATTGAGTATTTGAGGACTAAAAACGTGCGATCGCGTTCTACCCTGGTAAGGTTGATCACCCCAAGAATGCAGAAACCCCATGACACGCTTAGCGCTGCTTAGTGCATCTGACAAAACAGGAATTGTTGACCTAGCCAAGGCACTCACCACAGAGTTTGACTTCGATATTATCAGCAGCGGTGGCACGGCTCGCACCCTCACCGAAGCGGGAATCCCCGTTACTAAAGTTTCTGACTACACGGCCTTTCCCGAAATTCTAGGCGGACGTGTCAAAACCCTGCAGCCTCGTATCCATGGGGGTATCCTTGCTCGTACCGATAACCCTGATGACCAAAAAGACCTGGCAGATAACGACATTCGCCCCATCGATCTCGTCGTTGTTAACCTTTACCCCTTTGAGCAAACCATTGCTAAACCTGAAACCACACTGACCGATGCCATCGAGAATATCGACATCGGCGGTCCTACCATGCTGCGGTCGGCGGCCAAAAACCATGCCTATCTGACCGTGCTGTGCGATCCGGCTCAGTACGCAGGCTACCTGAGTGAACTGCGGGCAAATGGCCAGCCATCTTTAAACTTTCGGGCTGACTGCGCACGTCAGGTGTTTTGGCACACGGCTACCTATGACCAAGCGATCGCAACTTACCTAACTGCACAATCCGACAGTGCCACCAGCCAGCGCTTTGCCCTCAGCGGTAGCCAAAAGCAACCCTTGCGCTATGGCGAGAACCCCCACCAGCCAGCCATGTGGTATCAAACCGTTAGCCAGACCAGCGGTTGGGCCACTGCCGAAAAACTCCAGGGGAAAGACCTCAGCTATAACAACCTGGTGGATCTTGAAGCAGCTCGCCGGATCATCGCTGAGTTCCCGAGCGAAAACGGTCCTGCAGCTGCCGTGCTCAAGCACACCAATCCCTGTGGTGTTGCCATTGGTGAATCAATGGCCGCCACATACAAACGAGCCTTTGAAGCCGATAACATCTCGGCCTTTGGTGGCATTGTTGCCCTTAATCAAACGATCGATGTGGAAACGGCGGAGTCGCTCACCCAAACTTTTTTAGAATGCGTTGTGGCACCTGGCTGTGCCTCGGCAGCCCGAGAGGTATTGGCGAAAAAGAAGAATTTGCGCGTGCTGGTGCTGCCGGATTTACTCAACGGCCCTAGCCAGACCATCCGGGCCATCGCTGGCGGTTTCTTGACTCAGACATCTGACGATATTAAAGAAGATGTCAGCCAGTGGAAAATTGTAACCGAACGACAGCCGACAGCAGCTGAGCTGACAGAAATGCTGTTTGCCTGGCGTGTGGCTAAACATGTAAAGTCCAACGCCATCGTGGTTACTAATAAAAACACCACCGTAGGAATTGGCGCGGGTCAAATGAACCGGGTGGGTGCAGCAAAAATTGCTCTAGAACAAGCAGCCGAGAAAGCAGAAGGAGCCACACTGGCTAGCGATGGCTTTTTCCCCTTTGATGACTCAGTACGCACCGCCGCCGCCGCCGGTATTAAGTCAATTGTGCAGCCAGGAGGCAGTATCCGCGATGAAGATTCGATCAAAGCGGCGAATGAACTAGGGGTGATTATGGCATTGACGGGGACCCGACATTTTTTGCATTAGAGTGGCACCGCTGAGTTCGACTTTTCTCACCCAGCTACGGCGAGTACTCGGTAGTCTTAGAGTTTGAAGACATAGAGGGGTGAGCGAAGTTGAACCCAGCGGTCAATTACCCTTTAGCCACTTTTGCCCCCTGAGACGCTGTAGGACATATAGCACCATTAGCTCTAAAGTGATGCGCCGCTCGTCGCCCATAAACTGCTCGATGGTGCTGGGGGTGGACCCGTTGGTTGCAAACGAATAGACCTTAGGGCCCTTGATACTTTCTTCAAGAAAGGCAATGTTGAACTGCCGTGCCCCCTCAGCCCAACGACCAATCACTTGAGGATAACTGTCTTTATCTACACCAATGACATTGATGGGCTGTGTCTCAAAAGACAGCTGCAAGTCATCCAGCCCATCTTCTTTGCCCAGGGCTGTCTCCACAGCCGGTAAAAAATGCTGTTCGATAAATTCAGCAAACGGTTTGTCTTCTAGCTTGGGTGGCTTTGCTTTTTTGGCTTTTGCAGGGGCCTTAGTAGCGGACTTTGCCGCAGGGGTCTTAGGAGTCGACTCGTCTGCCATGCTTTTATCTGTTTGTTTGAGTCTGAAGCATAGATTAGCTTCAAACCAGGTCATTTTTATAGTAATGGAACGCCTCCCTAGAAGACAGATTCTAAAGGAGGCATTCATGACTATTTAGCGAATTGAGTTTAACTAAAATCGCCCTAGGACATCACACCCGCGATGGCTTGGCGTACAGTAGCGGCATCTGTCTGTTTACCGACAGGATCTAAACCAATCGCTTCTAAGTCAGCATCTACCATGAGTTTAACTAAGCCTGGAAAATCGATGGAAGGCTTCCACCCGAGCTTTTCTTGAGTGTTGGTCGGATCGCCAATGAGGATATCTACCTCGGCAGGACGCAGATAGCGCGGGTCAAATTTGACGTAGTCATGCCAGTCCAGGTTGACATAGGTGAAGGCAATATCTAAAAACTCTTTGATGGTATGGGTTTCGCCTGTCGCGACAACATAGTCACCGGGTTCATCCTGCTGCAGCATTAGCCACATGGCCCGAACGTAGTCTTTGGCATACCCCCAGTCTCGTTTGGAGTCTAGATTTCCTAGGTAAAGCGCTTTTTGACGACCGGCCACAATACGGGCAACGGCACGGGTAATTTTTCGCGTTACAAAGGTTTCACCGCGACGGGGTGACTCGTGGTTAAACAGAATGCCGTTACAGGCAAACATATTGTACGACTCACGGTAGTTGACGGTCTGCCAGTGGGCATAGACCTTGGCACAGGCATAGGGACTGCGGGGGTAGAAAGGCGTGGTTTCTTTTTGGGGAATGTCCTGAACCTTGCCATACATTTCAGAGGAACCAGCCTGGTAAAAACGGACTTCTGCATTGGTGCGCTGCTGATAGTCACGAATGGCCTCCATCAGACGCAGGGCTCCCATAGCTACCGTATCAACGGTGTATTCAGGAGAGTCAAAGCTAACCCGCACATGGGATTGAGCCCCCAGGTTGTACACTTCATTCGGCTGAACTTGCTCTAAGATGCGCCGTAGCATAGTGCCGTCATTGAGGTCACCGTAGTGGAGAAACAGACGGGCATCATCGCTATGGGGGTCAACATAGATATGATCGATCCGATCAGTATTAAATGTTGAGGTTCGGCGAATAATGCCATGGACCTCATAGCCTTTTTCTAATAAAAGCTCTGCTAGATAAGAGCCATCCTGGCCTGTAATTCCTGTAATTAGCGCACGCTTAATCTGCGTCATATTGTCGGCTTCCTTAATTTATAAAAATTGCTACTAGTAGATAGCCTCCATTAGCCAAAAATATGGCAATTGAGAGATGCTTTCATAACCGAGCAAACGGCTGATGATTTTGGGGCTCCACTAATGTCACCCGTTCTAAAACCATGAAAGCTTACGACAAGCTATGGTGGCTGGTTTTATATGACAGTTAGCCAGTCCTTAGCTGGTCAATTGTTTAACCAATAGGCTTCAGAGCGCTTTTGTGCGTAGACTTTCCAAGTTAGCCTGGGCTAGTCTAACTCAGACCTACCGATACTTGCTTCATAAGGGGTGGCTAAATATGGGGTTCTTTTTTTGTCATCCCCACGTTAGCTTTAAAAAAATGTCCTTAAATCAAGAAAGTGTGAGGGGCTTATAAACAATAAGGAGGATTTAGGCTCTGCGATCGCGTTCGATATCGTAGATTGCTTTTTCCCAACACCATTGTTCAGAGCGCTCAGGATGTTGCGATCGCACCCGCTGCACCAATCGCGCCGCCACCGATTGATTACCATTA
This sequence comes from Cyanobacteria bacterium P01_B01_bin.77, assembly GCA_039028535.1. Lineage (GTDB taxonomy): Bacteria > Cyanobacteriota > Cyanobacteriia > Phormidesmidales > Phormidesmidaceae > Leptothoe. The sequence continues at coordinate 3,865 of JBCCHX010000058.1, read as the reverse complement.
ACCAACCGCATCAACCGCTGACGGGTGGTCCGAGACACACTTGCTGAGCCCGTAGGTAAAGACGGCACTGCAAACCGAATCGGCAACCGATACCCTGTCAACCAACAAAAAACTGCCACCACCAGTACCATGGCAAAAATGACTGAAAAGATGGATGACATGCTCGATTTCCCTCAAATCTTATTTGCCTAATTAGCACCGGACTCATGATGGACTCAGTTGTCAGCAATAGCCAATCCGTATTGGATTTTTGGTTTGGTTCACCAGCCGGTGCTTACCGCAAACAATGGTTTCGCAAAGATCCTGATTTTGATGCACAGATCAAAAACCAGTTTTTAGAACTCTACTGGGCTATGGTAACGTCCTCGGCTGAACCCTGGCTGAGAACAGCTAAAGCTAGCCTAGCTCGGATTATTATGCTAGATCAGTTTGCCCGCAACATGTTTCGGGGAACGCCCCAGAGCTTTGCGACTGACTCCCAAGCCCTTGCGACATCAGAGAAGATGATTGAGCAAGGCTATGATGCCGAGCTCATGTCTGTCGAGCGATTTTTTCTGTATCTACCCTTTGAACATAGTGAAAACCTAGTCCATCAAAATCGCTGTGTTGAGTATTTTGAAGCCCTAGCTATGGAGGCCCCAGAACTGGAAAGTGGTTTAGACTATGCCCGTCGCCATCGAGACGTGATCGCCCAATTTGGCCGGTTTCCCCATCGGAATGAGATTTTGGGACGACCAAGCACCCAGGCAGAACTAGACTTTCTTAAGCAGCCAGGCTCTCGGTTTTAGCAAATCTAACAAATCTATACCGGTTTTTCGTATTCAATTTCAACGGTCATATGGACATTGCCTCGGGGCTGAAAATCGCCCTTGATTTTGAACTTTAAAGGATCGGCAACTGCCAAAAAATCATCCATAATCTGGTTGATTGATTCTTCGTGGGAAATGTAGCGATCGCGATAGCCATTGATATAGAGCTTGATAGCTTTAAGCTCTACTACTTTTTCGTTGGGGGTATAGGTAATGTAAATGGTGGCAAAATCAGGGTAGCCAGAAAAAGGGCACTTACAGGTAAACTCCGGCAGCGTGATATTGACGTCATACTGGCGGCCAGGCCGAGGATTGGGAAAGGTGATGAGCTCATTTTCCCCAATCGCTCGCTCGCCGTACTTAATCATTTCGTCAGGGGTATTGGTAGGCAGAGATGAGTTAGTCATAGATAGAAGATAAAAAGAACTTAGAGCAAATACTTGACGAATGGCGTTGACGTTGCTCTAATTTGAACGACCCGATAGGGCGGTTGCCCGACTGTTGCCCGACTAGATGCTAGTCACCTTTGGTAAACAGCTTAGGGCAGCTGACTTGTGTTTCTATTGGAGATTTTTGGAACTGCTTATGAATCCTTCCCACAATGCTGACTCAGCGAGGAATCCGGTGAGATCAGACTCCAGCTATGCTCCCTCAGTGCCTGTGTCAGTCTATCGCGAGCTGGCTGCCGAGCTACAAGCTACCAAGGCGATGGTGGATTCACTGAGTACTCAAAATAATCACCTCACCAATCAAAATCACCTACTACGCCAAAATATTCATCAGATGGTACAGGTGGCGCTTCAGCTGGGGCACCATGCGGGTGTGGCTCATCCTGCCGAGGCCGAGATGACGTTCTCACCCCCACCTGTGCAGGCTTCTCCGGTATATCCGCCGGTAGAACAGCTACTAGAACAGCCAGTAGAATCACAATCAGTGGTGCCGCCAATGGCAGGACCCAGCCACCCCCAGCGTCCTAGGAAGGCTGAACTCTCTAAAATATTTACCGAGCAATCTGGAGAAAAGCGGCACTACAGCCTGGAATCAACGGCCAATGGCAGTATGAGCACCCTCTGGTTGATTGTGTCCATTGCCATTATTATTCTGACGGCATTTGGCGCAGGCTTTTTAATCATGCGTCCTTTGATCAACGACCGTTAGTCTGCCTACTAAGCAGGTCATCGCTGATGCCCCCTATTGCCCAAATCCCTTAACAGATTTGGGAAGTTCTTCATCGCTTTGACCAAGTTCTAATCTAAAATTGACTACGCAGCAAGTGCGTCACACCGTAACAATTGATACGGTAAAACGTCTGCCTAACTCGCTAAACCTTGATATTATTGTGGTCCAATTTTAATGAGTTGGTCCGGTGTGTGGAGCTTATAGATTTCCATGAAAAAAATAGAAGCTATTATTCGTCCCTTTAAGCTAGACGAAGTTAAAATTGCTCTGGTGAATGCAGGTGTTGTCGGGATGACGGTGTCTGAAGTGCGGGGGTTTGGTCGGCAGAAAGGCCAGACTGAGCGTTATCGGGGCTCCGAGTACACCGTTGAGTTTTTACAGAAGCTCAAGGTTGAGATTGTGGTGGATGACGAGCAGGTAGATGCCATTGTTGAACAAGTGATTGCAGCGGCTCGAACTGGAGAAATCGGTGATGGTAAGATTTTTGTGACGCCGGTTCATGAAGTTATACGTATTCGTACTGGCGAGAAAAACGCGGCAGCTGTCTAGTGTCGTCTGGCACGGCATCGATTGATGATTTCTTAGCTGGCTACGGTCGGTTTGGGGTCAATCTGGGGCTATCGCGCATTGAGAAACTGCTCGCTCGTCTGAATCATCCTGAGCAGCAGGTGCCCATTGTCCATGTAGCTGGCACGAATGGTAAGGGTTCAGTCTGTGCCTATGTGGCGTCGGTATTGTCAGAGGCAGGGTATCGAGTAGGCCGCTATACATCGCCCCACCTACTGAGTTGGAATGAGCGCATCTGCATTAATCAACGGCCTATTGCCGATGAAGTACTGTGGCGGCATCTGAAAGCTGTAGTCACCGCTATTGATGCTGAGGATCCGGCAACACCAACTCAATTTGAGGTGTTTACAGCGGCGGCCTGGTCATACTTTGCGGCTGAGGCAGTGGATATTGCTGTCATTGAGGTGGGGCTGGGGGGCCGCTTGGATGCGACCAATGTGTGCCCTGAGCCTTTGGTGAGTGCCATTGTTTCCCTGAGCCGTGAGCATTGGCAACGTCTAGGTCCGACGCTAGCGGATATTGCTCGAGAGAAAGCAGGTGTGATCAAACCGGGGCGGCCTGTGGTGATGGGACCGCTACCAACGGCAGCTGATGCCGTCGTTCGGCAACGGGCTACGGAGCTGAGCTGCCAGCTCTATGAGGTCACTCCGGCCACAACTACAGCTGCGGGTGAGTGGCGCAGTGGAATCGACGGTAAGTCGATTAACTATAGATCTGGTCTGTTGGGGGAGCACCAGCGGGTAAATAGCGGGATTGCGATCGCAATCCTCCAGCTCCTCCAACAACAAGGCTGGCACATCTCTACCACAGCTATCCAAACAGGGATGGCGGCAACTCAATGGCCAGGGCGTCTGCAATGGCTACAGTGGCACGGGCAACGGCTATTGATCGACGGTGCTCACAACCCAGCTGCGGCCCAAATGCTGCGCTGCTATGTCGATCAGCTACCCCAGCCAGTCACCTGGCTGATGGGGATGCTAGCCACCAAGGATCACGAAGATGTCTTTGCAGCCTTATTACGTCCTGGGGATACGTTACATCTGGTGCCCGTATCAGGACACCAATCTGCCGCCCCGACGACTCTCGCCCCGCTAGCCCAGAATGTCTGTCCCCAGCTGGCAGCCACCCACCCCCATGCAACATTAGAAGCAGCCTTAACGGTAATGGCCGATGCTGATGCCCCCACCAAAGTGATCTGCGGCTCTTTGTACCTGATTGGTGATTTTCTAGCCCGAAGCCACTAGATAAAATCGTGGGCCGCTGCTCCAGACAACAGGCTTGCTGTAGTAATGATAAATGCAGTCCAATCT
>JBCCHX010000057.1:0-48570 GCA_039028535.1 Cyanobacteria bacterium P01_B01_bin.77 | reverse complement strand
GAACTGGTACCGGCGCTTGAGTAAGGATTATGAGCGCTTGCCTGAATCCTCTGAAGCCATGATTTACATTGCCATGACTCGCTTGATGTTGAGGAGACTGGCATGATTTGATACTTGGCTCTACCTTTTAAAACATCCTCTAAGGCGGTTGGGATTAAAAGAGTGCCAAACCAGCCAACATACAATCGGTTTTCTGTGCTGGTAATCCATGTACAAAACCGTTCCCATGGATTAATGGGCTGATAGGGTCGAAGTGTATTGATCATGATTCCATCGTGGTTGTAGCGAAACGGAACTTAAAAAGCTCACCAATCTATATCAATATATAACTAATTAGCTATATAGCTGTCAAGCACCTATAGGGAGATTGCCATCTCCAGAAACATGGAAGTTATTACGGGTCGGGCTTGGATTATCCAGCCATTAAAATAACCGAGGCTCGCGGCTGGACTGGGTAAACGGCAGATTGAATTTTTGGAGCGGCCTCCATGGGGCAAAAGTCTGCTGGAGACCCTAATGCAGTATCGACGATGCGTCGCCAATATTGGCCCTCGGGCAGGGGAGGGAGTTCAAAGGTAAGGGGCTGATGAAAAGCATTGAGCATAACATGGAGCAATTCGTCATGCTGTCGATAGCTGAGGGTGAAAGCTAAGCTGTGGGAATGGTCGCTCCAGTCCGGGTGCCCTAGCTTAACACCATGCCAGGTAATGGCTGGAGCGGAAATCGGCTCAGGGGTAACCAGCAGTAGCTGATCGTGCTTAAACACCTGCAAAGATTGAATAAACGCAATTAGCGCTTTGACAAACTTTAAAAATGTTCGGTTGGTGGTGACGGTGTCCCAGTCAAACCAGCTGAGTTCGTTATTCTGACAGTAGGCGTTGTTGTTGCCCTGTTGCGATCTCAACACCTCATCCCCCATTAACAGCATGGGAGTCCCCTGGGATATGGCCCATAGGGTCAACAGATTTTTTGCCTGTTTTAGTCGTAGCGAGCGGATGGTCCGATCGTCAGTGGGACCTTCCACCCCCCAGTTCCAGCTCCAATTCTCCTGGGTGCCATCGCGATTATCTTCACCGTTTTGCTGATTGTGTTTGGTGCTATAGCTGACCAAATCAGAGAGAGTAAACCCATCGTGACAGGTGATAAAGTGAATGCTGTAATTGGGACCACGCTGGGATTGCCTGTAGAGATCGGGACTGCCAACAATGCGATCTGCCAGGGCCCGGATCATGCCATTATCACCGCGAACAAACTGTCGGACGGCATCGCGATAGGGACCGTTCCATTCAGCAAAGCGCTCCCCAGCAAAGTGGCCCACCTGATAAAGTCCAGCAGCATCCCAGGCCTCAGCAATGATTTTTGTACCGGCCAAAACCGGGTCAGTGTTGATCATCCACAGAATCGGTGGATTGTTGAGAGGTTCTCCGGTGGTACTGCGAGAGAGAACAGAGGCCAGATCAAAGCGAAAGCCGTCCACATGCATCTCTGATACCCAGTAGCGTAGGCAGTCTAAGATCAGATAGCCACTGATGGCACTGGTTTTAAGCGTATTGCCACAGCCACTGTAGTTTTTGTAGTAATGTTTGTCGTCTTCTAGAATGTAGTAGGACTCGTTGCTCAGTCCTCGAAAGGATAGGGTGGGTCCGGAGTGATCGCCTTCGGCAGTATGGTTAAAGACAACGTCTAAAATTACCTCAATGCCAGCTTGGTGCAGAGCTTTGACCAAATCCCTAAACTCATTGATTGGGCCTAAGGCATCCTGCCGAGAGCTGTAGCCATGGTGGGGGGCAAAAAACGCAACGGGGCTATAGCCCCAATAGTTAGAGCGCGTTGCTGGCGCATCACTGGGGTCAAACTGTTGTACAGGCATCAGCTCCACTGCCGTAATCCCTAAGGATTGCAGGTATGGGATCTTTTCGATGAGACCGGCATAGGTGCCCCGTTGCTCAGCGGGCAGGCCAGAATTGGGATGCTGCGTAAACCCACCCACATGTAGCTCATAGATAACGGTTTCGGCATAGGGCGTATTGGGGTGACTATCGTCCTCCCAGTCGTACTGCAATGGATCGCTCACAACGGCCCTGAGTGCCTGAGCACAGTTGTCAGAGCTATCAATAGCCGCCTGTCGCGCATAATTTTGCCAACCCACAACAGCCCGCGCATAGGGGTCAAGCAGGACCTTGTTGCGATTAAATCGCAGCCCTTTTTCCGGAGCAAAGGGACCCTCCACCCGATAGCCATAGATCTGCCCCTCGGTTAGTCCCACTACAAACACATGCCAGTAGTGAAAGGTGCGATGAATCTTGGGATCTAGGCGAATAATGATCTCGGGCTGGGGGGCATCGGGAGACTCAAACAGCAGCAGTTCTACTGCTGTCGCTCCACGGGCATATAGACAAAAGTTAACGCCACCCTCCCGTAGTATGGCCCCTAGAGGATTACTATCACCGGCTTGAACCAGCAGACCTGGCTCGATTCTTTCATCTAACAGCATGGCAGTTATGCATAAACCACTGGGAATATGCCACTGGAAATAACCCACGGCATTTCCTTAAAACAGTTTGCCTGACGGCACTGGTAGCACCGTCAGGCAAGGGGTTAGTGAGCTAACTCCTCTGGTACCCTGAGGACTGTTGAAGAAGAGCTAATGTCAGACATAGGCAACAGCAGCCCGTCGCGATAGGCGGCAATATACAGAGCCTTGAGATCCTGAATTAGGGGATAGCGTGGGTTAGCACCGGTACACTGGTCGTCAAAGGCCTGTTCAGCCATCAGATCCAGGTGGGCGAAGAAGGTATGTTCGTCTTCGCTGAGCACATCGCGCAGATTGGTGGGGATATCCACCTGCTGTTTGAGGGTTTCGATGGCGGTAATCAGCCGCTCTACTTTCTCTTCGTCGGTATTGCCCCCTAGTTGCAGAGAATCTGCGATCGCAGCATATCTCGCCTTGGCCTGGGGATACTCATACTGGGGGAAAATCGCCTGCTTAAACGGCGCATCGGTGGCGTTGTAGCGAATCACATGGGAAATCATCAGCGCATTGGCTAACCCATGGGGCACATGGAACGTGGAGCCCAGTTTATGAGCCAGGGAGTGACAGATACCGAGAAACGCATTGGCAAAGGCCATGCCAGCAATGGTGGCGGCATAGTGCACTTTCTCTCGGGCCTCGGGGTCATTGGGGCCATTGTGATAGGCACGGGGCAGATAGGTTATCAATAGGCCAATGGCTTCTAAGGCCAACCCATCGGTAAACTCAGTGGCCAACACCGAAACATAGGCCTCTAACGCATGGGTGAGGGCATCGATGCCGCCATAGGCGGTGAGCCGCTTGGGCATGTGCCGCACCAGCTCGGGGTCAATAATGGCCATGGTGGGGGTGAGGGCATAATCCGCCAGGGGATATTTGACACCCTCGCGATCGTCGGTGACCACCGCAAAGGGAGTGACCTCAGAGCCAGTGCCAGAGGTGGTGGGAATGGCCACGAGAACGGCTTTTTCGCCCAGGGGTGGCAGTTCATACACCCGCTTGCGAATGTCCATAAACCGCATGGCCAGTCCTTCAAATTCCACCTCGGGATGTTCATACATCAGCCACATCACCTTGGCCGCATCCATAGGGGAGCCCCCACCCAGGGCAATAATCACATCGGGTTGGAAGGTGTTGATCACCGCTAGACCGCGCTGCACCGTCGAGAGGGACGGATCGGGTTCCACATCGAAGAATGTGTGGTGTTCAATGCCCAGGGTCTCTAGGGTGTCGGTAATCTCCTTGGTAAAGCCCATGTCAAACAAGGGCTTGTCAGTGACAATAAAGGCCCGTTTTTTATGGGCGAGATCCCCTAGGGCCACCGGAATACAGCCTGATTTGAAATACACTTTAGGCGGTACCCGGAACCATAGCATGTTCTCCCGCCGTTCGGTGACGGTTTTGACGTTGAGCAAGTGGTGAACACCCACATTTTCTGACACAGAGTTACCGCCCCAGGTACCACAGCCCAGGGTGAGGGAGGGATCGAGCTTAAAGTTGTACAGATCGCCAATGGCTCCCTGGGAGGAGGGGGTGTTGATCAATACACGGGCGGTGGCCATGGTGTCTTCAAATTGGATGATGCGATCTCGATTATCCGGGTGAGTATAGAGCACCGAGGTGTGGCCTCGACCAGCAAAGTCCACCAGCTGTTTTGCTTGCTCCACCCCATCGTCAAAGTCCGACGCCCGATAGAGCGCCAAAATCAGCGAGAGTTTTTCATAGGAGAAGGGCTCTTCCATGCCGATATTACTAGCTTCACCAATCAGCAGCTTAGTCCCCTCCGGTACGTTGAGCTGGGCCAGCTGTGCTAGCTGGGTAATGGACTGACCGACAATATCCGCATTGAGACGGCCATTTTTCAATAGCAGCTGTCCCACTCTCCGCCGCTCTTCTGGGTCGAGAATATAGGCTCCGCGCTTAATAAATTCTTGTTTAACCTGGTCATAGACTTCGTCAGCCACTACAGCAGACTGTTCTGACGCGCAGATCATGCCATTGTCAAAGGTTTTACTCAGCAAAATCGAACTCACCGCCATTTGAATATCAGCGGTCTCATCGATCAGCGCCGGGGTATTACCGGCACCCACCCCGAGAGACGGGTGGCCAGAGGAATAGGCGGCCTTGACCATACCAGGACCACCCGTGGCGAGAATCAGTTTAATATCTGGGTGCTGCATCAATGCCTGGGAGAGTTCCAGGGTGGGTTCGTCAATCCAGGCGATCAGATCCACCGGGGCACCCGCTTTGACCGCCGCATCACGAATTACTTTAGCCGCCGCAATGGTGCAGGCCCTAGCGCGAGGATGGGGAGAAAAAATAATGGCGTTGCGAGTCTTGAGACAAAGCAACGCCTTAAAAATAGCGGTGGCGGTAGGGTTGGTGGTGGGGACAATCCCGGCAATGACACCGATGGGTTCAGCCACTTTTTGGATGCCGTAGTGGCTGTCGGCATAAATCACCCCGCAGGTTTTTTCGTGTTTGTATTTGTTGTAAATATATTCTGAAGCAAAGTGATTTTTGATCACCTTGTCTTCAATCACCCCCATGCCGGTTTCGGCAACGGCCTGTTTGGCCAACGGCAGACGGGCATTGTTGGCTGCGATCGCAGCCTGCTTGAAAATCGCGTCCACCTGGGTCTGATCAAAGCCAGCGTAGATTTCCTGAGCTTTTTTTACATAGGAAACCAGATCTTCTAAACTCTCTAGCGTGTTGACCCGAACATCAGCGGGAGATGATAGTGATGTCATAACAAACAATCCTTTAATGAACGTTCAAGCCGTGTTGTCGAAATCGTGTTTTAACCTGTTCAATTTGCGCTTGACTGGGAGGAACGGCGTCTTTGAGGGGATAGTCGTACCCGAGGGCAGCCCATTTGTAGGCCCCCATTTGATGAAAGGGTAAAACCTCTACATACTCAACGTTAGTCAATGTAGAGACAAACTGTGCCAGTCCTTCCACATTGTTTTCGGGATCGGTAAGTTCAGGTACTAAAACAAACCGAATCCAGGCCGGTTTTTGAATCTCCTTGAGGTAGTTAGCCAACCGTAGCGTGGGTTCTTGGGACACATGGGTGACCCGTTGGTACAGATCTCGATCAAAGGATTTAATATCGAGTAAAACAAGATCGGTATAGGGTAATACCTGTCGAGCGGCCCCCAGATCAGAGAATCCTGATGTATCTAGGGCCGTGTGTAACCCAGCTGCCTGGCAGCATCGCATCAGCTCTGCAACAAACTCTGGCTGCATTAGCGGTTCGCCCCCGGTGACTGTTACTCCCCCACCCGAAGCTTCCAGGTAGGCCCGGTAGCGCACAATGTCTGCCATCAGCTCAGCCACCGTCACCTCGCGCCCGCCCTCCACGGTGCGACAGTCCGGATTGTGACAGTACATGCAGTGCAGGGGACACCCCTGGGTAAACACCACATACCGAATACCGGGACCGTCAACGGTGCCACAGGTTTCAACAGAGTGAATGCGACCGGTGACCGCAGTGGGGAGTGGGGAGGCTAAGCGGGGGACTAACATACGAGAAGATTCCTATTAAAGCGAAGAGATTTAAATCTCCTTTGTCCAGCTTCCCCCTTAGAAAGGTGGATTGAGGGGGATTTCGAAACTTAGAAACGAGGATTTAATAATTTCCATATTTTGCTCAGGCAAAGCAAAATATCATTTCCCCTCCTGGGAGGGGCGATGGGGTGGGTTGACCGTTAGCGCCAGTAGTCGAAACCCACCCCGCCTGCGGCACCCCTCCCAGGAGGGGAGAAGCTGACACATTATTAAAGCATTGATCCTTAGATGTCCTGGAGCTCCCTCCTTGGAAAGGGAGATATTGTCGCTGCTGGGGGGTAAGACGACAATCAGAACCGACTGTGGAAAGTCCGATTCACCACATCCAACTGCTGCTCGCGGGTGAGCTTAATAAAGTTCACCGCATAGCCCGACACCCGAATCGTTAGCTGTGGATACTTTTCCGGGTGATCCATTGCATCTAACAGGGTTTCACGGTTGAGCACATTCACATTGATGTGCTGTCCCGTGTTGTGGAAATAGCCATCTAACAAACCCACCAGATTGTTGACCTGATCGGCCTCAGTTTTACCCAGGGCATCGGGCACAATGGAGAAGGTATAGGAAATACCATCCTGGGCGTGCTGGTAGGGCAGCTGCGCCACTGATTCACAGGCTGCGATCGCACCTTTCGTATCGCGACCGTGCATAGGATTAGCACCGGGGGCAAAGGGTTCGCCTGCCTTGCGACCATCGGGGGTGCTGCCGGTCTTTTTGCCATAGACCACATTAGAGGTAATGGTGAGAATCGACTGGGTGGGCACCGCGTTGCGATAGGTCTTGTGCTGACGAATGTGATTCATAAATCGCTGCACTAGGTCCGATGCGATCGCATCTACCCGGCTGTCGTTGTTACCAAAGGCAGGATAATCTCCCTGGATCTCGTAGTCCACCGCCAGGCCAGCCTGATTGCGAATCACATTCACCTCGGCATGCTTAATCGCTGAGAGTGCGTCCGCCACCACGGACAGCCCGGCAATACCACAGGCCATGGTGCGATCCACATCTCTGTCATGGAGGGCCATCTCTAGCCGCTCATAGCAGTATTTGTCATGCATGTAGTGAATCACATTCAAGGTGTTGACATAGAGCTTGGCTAACCAGGCCATCAACATGTCAAATTTGGCCAGTACCTCATCGTAGGTGAGGGTATCCCCTGCCACTGGCGCATAGGCTGGAGCAATCTGTTCTCCCGATTTCTCATCCTTACCGCCATTGATGGCATACAACAGCGCCTTAGCTAGGTTAACCCGCGCTCCAAAGAACTGCATTTGCTTGCCGATGGGCATGGCCGATACACAGCAGGCAATGCCGTAGTCATCCCCATATTCAGAGCGCATCAGGTCATCGTTTTCATACTGAATCGAGCTGGTATCTTTCGAGACTTGGGCACAGAACTGTTTGAAGGCCCTGGGCAGCTGTTCAGACCACAGTACGGTCAGATTAGGCTCCGGGGCTGGCCCCAGATTATAGAGGGTTTGCAAACAGCGAAAGCTCGTTTTGGTTACCAGGGGCCGACCATCTAGACCGATGCCGCCGATGGACTCGGTCACCCATACCGGATCGCCAGAAAACAGCTGGTTATAGGCCGGAGCGCGCAAGAATCGCACCATCCGCAGCTTCATCACAAACTGGTCAATTAGCTCTTGAGCCGCCAATTCACTGAGCGTACCGTTGGTCAGATCGCGCTGGATATAGATATCTAAAAATGTTGAAACTCGCCCTAAGGACATGGCCGCGCCATTTTGTTCTTTAATTGCCCCTAAATAGCCAAAATAGGTCCACTGCACCGCTTCTTGAGCCGTAGCTGCCGATATACCAATATCACAGCCATAGGCCGCCGCCATTTGCTTCAGTTCCTGCAGCGCTCGAATTTGTTCAGCAATCTCTTCGCGCCGCCCAATCACGGCTTCATCCAGGGTATCCAACTCCAGGGACCGTAGCTGTTGTTGCTTATCCAGGATTAAGCGATCGCAACCATACAGCGCCACCCGCCGGTAGTCGCCAATAATCCGCCCTCGCCCATAGGCATCGGGTAGACCGGTAATAATGCCCGAGTGTCGCGCCCGTTTCATTTCCGTGGTGTAGGCATCAAACACACCGTCATTGTGGGTTTTGCGATACTTGGTAAATATCTCTAATGTCTGGGGATCAAGCTGATAGTCATAGGCCTCCAGGGACTTTTTGACCACCCGAATACCGCCCAACGGCATAATCGCCCGCTTCAGGGGCTTGTCGGTTTGCAGCCCAACAATTTGCTCTAGGGTTTGGTCAATATAGCCAGGGGCATGGGCTGTAATCCCTGTAGGTAAACGATCATCGGCATCCAAAATGCCTCGCTCTCGTTCCTGCTTCATCAGGGCCGTAACGTTATCCCATAGCTGCTGGGTGCGATCGCTAATGCCCGCTAAAAAGTCACCATCGCCACCGTAGGGCGCATAGTTTTTCTGAATAAAATCTCGAACATTAATCTCATTGTTCCAGGCCCCTGGTGCAAACTGCTGCCAAGCCTGGCTAGGGGGGGGCTGCATAGGGGTAGAGCTTATTTTTTTGGCACTACCAACTGCACTAACTACACTCATAGTTACGTTCTCCTGATATTAGGAATGATGTAATAGCAAACTCGATACTTGTTGCTAATTGTTCACAGGGCTCAAACAGATAATGACTCAAACAACAATTAAGTCATCAATAGCCATTGATATGAATCAATATGTCTAGGCCGTATATCTAGGCCATGGCTATCGCAGTACTTCGCCTTGCGGTGAACTAGTCTCAAATCCTTAAATCACATAAATTCTGACATAATCAGAACGCCCACTAAGACCGATTCAACCGTGGTACTTTTGCCCTGTGATCTATGCAAGCAAATCCAATCGATTCTGACCACCGAATGGAATACCAAACCCCATAAAGCCACCTTAGAATCCCTTGCAAGGAAATTATCTGCAGCTTTGTAGAGTCTCAGAAACACCTCCAACAGACACCTGACTAAGTAATCTTGCTTACGCCCCCAATATAGCAGAAACATTTAGGATAGGAGATGTTTTTAGCATGGGTCTGTTACTTTTCTAAAAGCCAGCATCATTTATCAAAAACTTTTTTAATAAACAACCGTTTTGTTTCTAAAGTATTGGCCTATGGAGCACTTGTTATCGACTTTACTAAAAAGACAATTATTTTGTATTTCTAATTACCCTTGACCAGAGAATAGACAGTTAATACTGCCTATTGATTTTTTTTGAGATACACTTTAGCTGCAACAAAAACTATGATTTCCACCTCGATTTAGACATCAGTAGTTTAGATGGATTAAATGGAAATGAATTTTAGCCTGCTTACATGCTCAACCACACTCAAAAACTATAGAGATTCATAAATAGAAAACAAAATTGCCTATTACTTAGACAGGCTTTTGTAGCTTGTTATCTAAATCTATAGCCTAGAGTGATTCCTCCTAAGACTTAGCACTCATAAGAAACTTTCTAGACCGCTTAGTGCCAGCTAGAAAACAACGAATAAGTCCTATTTAAGTCTCATTTTTGACTCAGCTACACCCTAGACGTATTTGGGACATCATCATTATGATTTTGCACACTGGCAGTGAAGCCATGGACAAACGGATTGATCCAGAAACATCCCTCCAGGGACCAACAGTATCTCCTCAGGCAAATCCGCTGCGCTGTCCCGATCCGGCCCATGATATCCTGCGCTACGACGATCAGCCTCTTTCCCACTTTTTTGCTCCCAAAACCGTCGCTGTTATCGGAGCGACAGAGCGCCCTGGCAGCGTCGGTCGCACCCTGCTCTGGAATCTCATTAGCAGTTCCTTTGGCGGCACTGTTTTTCCGGTTCATCCCACCCGCACCAACGTGCTTGGGATCAAAGCCTACCCAACAATTGGGGCTGTTGTTGAACCGGTGGATTTAGCCATTATTGCCATCCCTGCCCAGGGTGTTCCCGACATGATTGACCAGTGTGGAGCAGCTGGGGTGAAGGGGGTGATTATTCTCTCGGCTGGGTTTAGGGAGACGGGTCCCGCTGGCGTAGCCCTAGAAGCATCCGTTTTAGCAGCGGCACGACATCACCAGATCCGCATTCTCGGTCCTAACTGCTTGGGCTTAATGAATCCCATCAGTGGTCTCAATGCCACCTTTGCCGGCACCATGGCTAGGCCGGGCAGCGTCGGCTTTATTAGTCAAAGTGGCGCGCTATGTACCTCAATTTTAGACTGGAGCCTACGGGAAAATGTAGGCTTCAGTGCTTTTATATCCATTGGTTCCATGGTGGATATCGACTGGGGAGATTTGATCTATTATCTGGGGGATGATCCGGCCACCCACAGCATTGTTATCTATATGGAAACCATTGGCAATGCTCGATCGTTTCTCTCGGCAGCGCGGGAAGTGGCCCTCAGTAAACCCATCATTGTGATTAAATCAGGCCGCACCCAGCTGGCGGCCCAGGCAGCTGCCTCCCACACCGGGGCCATGGCGGGCAGCGATGAGGTGCTAGATGCAGCATTTCGGCGCTGCGGTGTATTGCGGGTCAACACCATCGATGAACTGTTTAATTTAGCTGAGGTGCTGGGAAAACAACCCCGTCCCCGTGGCAAGCGTCTCACTATTCTGACAAACGCTGGTGGACCAGGGGTACTGGCAACAGATGCACTGATTCGCAGTGGGGGAGAGCTGGCCACCCTCAGCCCGAAAACAGTGGAGCAGCTAGATACCTTGTTGCCTTCCCACTGGAGCCGTCAAAATCCCATCGATATTTTAGGAGACGCTACCCCAGAACGCTATGGTGCGGCCCTTGATGTATTGGCCCAGGAGCCCAATAGCGACGGTCTGTTGGTAATTTTGACTCCCCAGGCAATGACCGAACCGACACAAACAGCGGTCCAATTAGAGACACGGGTAAACCAGTGGAGCCACAAACCCCTATTGGCTAGCTGGATGGGAACAGAAACGGTGGCAGGCGGTGAAACCAAACTGAATCAAAGTCGTGTTTTTACGCTGCCTTATCCGGACGCAGCGGCCCAAGTGTTTACTTTGATGGCTCGCTACAGTGACAATCTCCACGCTCTCTATGAAACCCCGAGCCTAACAGCTATCTCACCGATTGACGATGGATGTATTATAACGCTACTTACGAAGGCCAGGGCTAACAACCGTTTGTTGTTGAGTGAGTGGGAATCTAAGCAGCTGTTGCAGGCCTATGGGATTCCAACCGTTGTCACCCAATTGGCCACCTCGGCTGATGCGGCTGTTGCCCTGGCTAAAGACATCGGCTACCCGGTGGTGCTCAAGCTCCATTCTCACACCATTACCCACAAAACAGATGTGGGAGGGGTAAAGCTCAATTTAACCAATGAGACAGCGGTGAGAGAGGCCTACGCTGCCATTATGGCCATTGGTTCGGACTGTTTAGGGGTGACCGTCCAGCCCATGGTGTCGCTCAAGGGCTATGAGCTAATTGTTGGCAGTAGCGTGGATGCTCAGCTGGGGCCAGTATTACTCTTTGGCAGCGGTGGTCAGCTGGTAGAAGTATATCGAGATCGCGCCTTGGGTCTGCCCCCCCTCAACACCACCTTAGCCCGCCGACTGATGGAACAAACCCAGATATATAAGGCCTTAAAGGGGGTGCGCGGTCGCACTGGTGTGGACTTGGCTGCCCTTGAACAACTGCTGGTCAGATTTAGCCAGCTGATAGTGACTTACCCAGAAATTAAAGAAATTGAAATCAATCCGCTGCTGGTCTCGGAGGAGCGTCTGCTGGCTTTAGATGCACGGGTGGTGCTCCACGGACCAGATGTGGCAGAAGAGTCTCTTCCCAAGCCTGCGATTCGGCCCTATCCCACTCAATATGTGAAACCCTGGAGATTATCAAACGGTCTAGATGTGACCATCCGCCCCATCCGCCCCGAAGATGAGCCGCTGATTGTGGCTTTTCACCAAACCCTATCGGAGGAGAGTATTTATTTTCGATTCTTTCATCTGATTAACCTCCAGGCTCGGGTATCCCATGAACGGCTCACTCGGATCTGTTTTATTGATTATGATCAAGAAATGGCCTTGGTGGCCGAGCATGAGGATCCAGAGACTGGCGAACACTCAATTTTAGGGGTGGCCCGCCTCAGCCGTCTCCACGGTCTCAATGAAGCGGAATTTGGTATGCTGATTAACGATTGTTATCAGGGGCAGGGCTTAGGCACCGAATTATTGAGATCGCTTGTTACCGTTGCCAAAGCCGAATCCCTCAGTCGGATCTCAGCGGATATCTTATCCGAGAATCGAGCTATGCAACATCTCTGCAAAAAAATTGGATTTACCGTGCAACGTCAGCATGGCGAGGTCCTTGCCTATCGAGAACTATAGATAATCTACTAGGCAGTTTGTTGGAGTATGTGGACCGCCATTACAACCATATTCACGCATTACACCACACCCTATTTTTTTACGGAGGGAGTGCAACACTCAAGTTCTTAGTTAGGCATCGGATTGCATAGACATGTCTTAACCCATACAGATTCCACTTTGGGTTTTGATCAATTCTGGCGCACTGACGCCGCCAGGCCCTAGCAATATATTTCTCTAAGTCATTTTTAATATTGGGCAATACCTGCTGCTTGAGATCAAATAATTCAACTCAGTCAGCTGGCACAGGGTACGCGGCACGGCTTCCTGTTTTGCCTGCTTGGACGATGCACACGGGAATAGTTAAAGTTTTATTTGGCCGATCTTTAATATGGGAACTCCATACTTCGTGGTTTTGCCAGCCATAGGTGGCCATCATTCCAAAGACATAGCGCTACTGAGGATTAATGATTTGTGGGATTTAGTTCAATAATTTCGGTATCGCTAGGGACAATTCGTTTTTTGACTTTACTCTGCTCATAGGAGCTTGTGAATTCAGACATTTTTGCTAATATCGCACAATTTCACCGATATCAAAGGGTTTGAGGTGTAACGAGAGTCAAGAGCAAAGCGTTTTGGACTAATAAATTCAAGCAATACTGTTGGCTTCCCTATTTTTGGGCTTCTTTTACCACCATTGGCAGCCCTTGGTAATCCGGTAGACAGCTGATTTGAGCTGGTTGGCGTATATAATTAGCTGGGTTTGATGCGGTTGTATCCCGCACATCAGATTTCGCACTTTTATGAGGTATTAGCAGGTATGGAACGCTTTCGATCACTGGCGCGATCGGTTATGGCAGTCTTCTTGGTTGCGATCGCAACCCTACTCGTCAGCTGTAGTTCTGGCGGTCAAGCAACCGCACCACCGACTTACTCTGCCAATCAGCTCGCTCAGATCACCGTCTATGCTGACCGCATTCAATCATCAAAAGCTCGTTTGCCCGAGCTAGCCGACTACGTTCGCGAAAGAAACTGGGCTAATATCGACAACTTTATCCACGGACCTTTGGGTACCCTCAGAGAGCAGATGAGTCGATTAGCCTATCAGCTGTTGCCCGAAGATAAAGCTGAAGCCCTGGCCCTGTCCGACAAAATTTCCAGAGATCTCGAAGCCATGAGTACTGCTGTTAGCGTCTTTGACGGCAGTCGTACCGATAAAGCTTATATCCGATTTACCAAAGATTTGAGCACTCTGCTCGATCTTGTGCCAACAGCAGACCAGTCAACTGACCAACCAGCGGCATAGGTTATGCACACCAGTTTCCCTATCAAGAACCCGCTAGATATCGTTTAGCCAGTACACATGACACGAATTGCTATTGTTGGTTGTGGGATTATCGGCGCGACCCTAGCCTATGAACTAAGTCGCCACAGCCATTTGGACATTCATGTCATCGATCAAGGCAATCCCGCCCAGGGCTCTACCCAAGCAGCCTTGGGCGTTTTAATGGGGATTATTAGCCATAAAATCAAAGGCCGAAACTGGCGCTTGCGTCGCGATAGCATCGAGCGCTACAAAACCTTAATCCCTGAGTTAGAAGCTACCCTAGGGTACTCCATTCCCCACGTTCAAGGGCTGCTGAGTTTATGTTTTGACCCAGAACAGATCCCCCGCTGGCAGTCGCTACAGGCCAAGCGAGCAACCCAAGGATACCCCCTAGCAATTTGGTCTCCAGATCAGCTCCGCCAGCACTGTCCTCAGATTGATGCACAAACCGTCAGCGCCGCCATTTATTCCCCTCAGGATGGTCAGGTACATCCCCAACAGTTAACCCTGGCCCTGGTGGAAGCCGCCCAGCAGCGAGGCGTTACCACTCACTGGCAAAGCCCTGTTTTGGGTCTCAATAAGCGCTCTGGTTGTTGCTCTCAGCTACAGCTACCCGAAGAGACCCTCGATGTTGACTGGGTAATACTCTCAGCCGGTCTGGACTCAGCTGATTTGAGCCAACTGGGGGCAGAGCCATTGCCCATGATTCCGGTGCTGGGACAAGCCATGGAGATCGAACTGGACCAGCCCCTAGGACAGGATGCTTTTCAACCCGTCATCAGCGGTTACGATGTCCATTTAGTGCCCTTAGGCCAGAATCGCTACTGGCTAGGTGCAACGGTCGAGTTTCCCCCCGGTGGCGAAGCTGTGGAATTACCATTGGACGTTGAGCTAGTACCCGACCCAGAGCGGTTAGAGCAGATGCACCAATTAGCCATTCGCTACTGTCCAGCGATAGCCAAGGCTCAGATTTTACGGCAGTGGAGCGGCCTACGCCCTCGCCCCCAGGGACAGGGGGCACCGGTAATCAAGCCCCTGACCGGGTATGAGAATGTGATTTTGGCCACGGGCCATTATCGTAACGGAGTTTTGCTGGCTCCGGGAACAGCCATGACTGTGGCCGAGCTGCTGAGTTTAACAGACGTTAACGACAAGGTAAAAAACGTAGAGAATCCATGAGCTTGACTTTAGGGAGAGAGCCATCGAAAAACAGGCGTATCAAAGATCCATAGCCATTAAAGATCTCAGTCTCCTAGATCGCTGATGAATTGTTAGTCACAATAGCCCTTCACCGCATCCATGAGGATAGCACCACAAAAATCTGTGTCTTGAGTTGTCACATTGTACAAACGGGCGTTGCGTAAATTGGCACCTTGGAGATTGGCATGGTTAAGATTAACAGACTCTAATTTTGCCCATCTGAGATCAGCATTCCGCAAATCGGCTCCTGACAGGTCAGCTTCTCGAATACGCACTCCCTTTAACCGACAGCCAGGGCAATGCTTTGTGACCCGCAGGGTAACCACCCTCAAAGGCGTTTCAGCCTGGAGCAGCAATAATAGAACGATCGCCATGCTCAACACCTGCAGCAACTTCATCTCTTACCCTCCAACCTAGAAATAGCCCGCTAGCATGCTTGGGCAGACTATCATGTGTACTACTGAAGTTCAAGCAAGGAACATAAAACCAAATATCTAAACAAAAATCTCCCTTCAAAGTTACTCAGACCATTGTTCGACCTGGAAAAATAACGACACAATTTGAAGAGATCCCAATGGCTGGCTAGACTCTTTCTATGAATGACTTTTTATCTCCTATTCTTGCAAAGACAAAGGCTGTGTTCAGGCAATGCACCACGCGTTTACATACGAGAGAAATAAAGGTTATTTTCAGTCTGATTTGCCGTGTATGATTAGTACAATCGCTGCTGCAGTAATGGGTAGAATAGACAGGAATCGCAGAAAACGCTTGCTGATATTCATTGAAAATAATTCCTAGTGAGCATTTGGGCTTTCTGAGGATGCATAATGATAACCTGGCAGGTACTTATTCATGGCTACGTGATTTTAATGGATTAATTACGGCACTGGTTGGACAATAGTGTGGTGAAAAAATACAGATGCTAGACCTCTAGGAGATTTTTATGGTCATTGCTCTAGATAGCGTTGTTCCCTTTGGGCGGTCGATAGAAAACACTCCAGATGACTGGGTTTGGAGCTACCATCGCTCTCCTAATTATCTCCACAGCAACCGTGAAAAGGCGATTTAGCTCTTTTGTCGAGACTGTGATCAAGGCAAAGGCGCAGGTCGCTATTCTGCAGACGCAATTTTTGATTCTTATACAATCCTTGTCCCTATGGTAACTAGACGACAACTGCTGAAAACAACTGCACTATTTACTGGAGGTGTACTCATGGGGTGTACTCATCAGGCTGGGGTGAGGACCCATAGCTGGACAATGCCTGACGAGGCGATGCCCCATCAGCGGACCTGGATGGCTTTTGGCGCTAGTGAACACATTTGGGGACGACGACTGCTGCCGGAAGTACGGCGTAATTTAATCACCCTGGCTGAGACAATCGCTCAATATGAGCCCGTTTCCATGCTGGTTAGAGCAGAGGAATACAACTGGGTCCAGGACCAATTAGGTTCTTTAGTGGAGCTAGTGGTCTCCCCTTTAGATGATTTGTGGATTCGTGATACCGGGCCGCTGTTTGTATTGTCCGAGCAGGGCACAAAAGCAGGCATTGACTTTAACTTTAACGGTTGGGGGCAGAAACAAGTTTTTCAAAAAGATGCTGCAGTAGCTGAGTTTGTAGCTAAACGAGCAGTAGCAAAGGTGATCAATACCAGCCTGGTTTTAGAGGGTGGCTGTATTGAAGTGGATGGTCACGGCACCGCCATTATCACCGAAAGCTGCGTGCTTAATGACAATCGTAATCCGGGAGTTTCTAAAGCCCAGTTTGAAGATCGACTCATGCCTCTTCTCGGCCTAGAAAAGATTATCTGGCTACCTGGCATTAAAGGTTATGACATTACCGATGGCCATACTGATTTTTACGCTCGCTTTGCTAGACCGGGTGTTGTTCTGGCGGGCTATGAACCGAACCCGGATTATTTTGACCATGAGGTGACTAAACAGCATTTAGAGATTTTAAATACGGCCACCGATGCTCAGGGAGAGCCCTTAGAGGTGATTGTGCTAGAAGCCCCCGGTACAATTAGAGATGCCTATGGAACCGAGGACTTTGCAGCAGGCTATATCGGCTTCTATGCCTGTAATGGTGCTATCATTATGCAAGAGTTTGGCGATGATCGAGCGGATCAGGCTGCGCAACAGTTATTGCAACAGGCTTTTCCCGATCGGGATATTGTTGCCATTAATATTGATGGGATTGCCGCTGGCGGCGGTAGCATCCACTGTGCCACCCAGCAGGAACCTGCCCTATAGGCACTCTCTAAAAATATAGGTATGATTGGTTTAGCGATAAAACCCATCTTAAGGGGGACACGTTAACCTCAGATGAGCGAGGAATCCCTACAAAATGCACTCTTAAATTGTCAGAAAGAGCTGTTGGCTTTACGACGTATCCATCAGCAGGAATTAGCGTATCGTCAGCAGATTGAAGACCAACTGCGGAAGTCGCAGCAGCTGCTTCAGTTAGTTATGGATACTTTACCAGCGGCAATTTTCTGGAAAGACCGAAACTCTAACTACTTAGGCTGTAATCAGAACTTTGCAGAGGATGCTGGCCTGCAGTCGCCTACTGAAATTGTGGGTAAAAATGACTATGATATGCCCTGGAAAAAAGAAGAAGCTGATTTTTACCGTCAATGCGATCGCAGGGTGATGCAGACCAATCAGCCTGAATTTGGTATCATTGAGCCCCAACTACATAGTAATGGTGAGCAAACCTGGTTAGATACGAATAAGGCACCACTCCATGATGTGGCCGGAAATGTAATTGGTATTTTAGGGACCTATCAGGACATCACAGACCGCAGACAGGCCGAGCTGAAGCTGCAGGAACTTAACCAAACATTACAGCATCAAACTCAGGAACTCAATTCAGCTCTAATTGAATTACAGCGTTCACAACTGTATGTGATCCAGAGTGAAAAAATGTCAGCTCTTGGTGGCTTAGTTACAGGTGTGGCTCATGAAATCAATAACCCACTTAGTTTTCTATCAGGGAACTTAAAACCCGCTCAAGAATATGTGCAAGACCTCTTGGGATTGATTGACCTCTATCAACAAGCGATTCCCCATCCTAGCGAAGCTATTGTGCAAGAGATTGAAGCAATCGATCTGGACTTTATTCGTCAAGATTTCCCAAAACTATTCTCTTCTATGGAGGAAGGCTCCCGAAGAATTTTTGATATTAGTACTAGTCTGCGAATCTTCTCTCGAACTGATGCTGATTTGTCTACGGCGTTCGATATTCATGAAGGCTTAGACAGTACACTCTTGATTCTCAAACATCGTTTAAAGGCCACCGATCAACGTCCTGAGATTAAAGTTATTCAGAATTATGGTGACTTACCTGATATTGACTGTTTTGCCGGGCAGCTAAATCAGGTATTTATGAATCTAATTTCCAATGCCATTGATGCTTTAGATGAAGTCTCTTTTGAACAAAATTTGCAAGACGTAGAGTCTCATCCATATCAGATAAAAGTTACGACCGCTTTTGATTCTAATAGTAATACAATCCAAATTCGCTTTGCGGATAACGGGGTAGGGATCCCAGCCGATATACAAGATAAGATTTTTGAGCAGTATTTTACGACTAAGGATGTGGGTAAGGGAACAGGGCTAGGGCTGCCCATTAGTCATCAAATTATCACCGAAAAGCATGGTGGACAACTTATGGTTAATTCTCGACCTAATGAGGGTACCGAGTTTGTTATTACCCTGCCCATGCACTCAAATAAGGAATAAACCAATTGATAAAATGATCTGCTCACCGATAGTTTACAGATGCCATCGAAGTTCGTATTAGCAATGTCAAAATATCTAGTATTCAAGTGATTTTGTCAGGATTGAGGCATCGTTGTAGGCTGACAATAGTGTTTTAGCTCCCAACTTCAAAACTATGCGCAATCTTACAGCCGTTGGCCTTGGATTAATAGCCCTTGCTGGTCTAACCGTTGCTTATTTCTCTCGACAGCAGGCCGTTGCCCAGGCGACAGCCCCCACCGGACTGGTGGTTAAGTCCAGCCCCTACAGTGTTGAGGAAACGGAGACTCGTTTTAAGAAAATTCTAGAAGCTAAAGGGTTGAATCTATTTGCCACCGTCGACCATGCCCAAAATGCATCGGGTGCTGGTTTAGAGCTACGGCCCACACGTGTGGTTATCTTTGGTAACCCTAACGTGGGTACGCCCCTGATGCAATGTCAGCAGACCATTGCTATTGATCTGCCGCAAAAGGTGCTGATTTGGGAGGATGCGCAGGGCGAGGTACAGCTAGCCTACAATGACCCCCAATATCTAGGTGGTCGTCATCGTCTAAATGGCTGCGGTGTGGAGTCGATTAAAACGATTTCAGGTGCGCTAAATAATCTAACCAATGGTGCGATCGCACCCTAACGACCGATCACACACAGATCATCTTTGACTGTGATCGTCAGCACAGCTCAATGCTTCATCCTTGCATATGGTGAACATATAGACAGACCATTCTATTTAATACCTTTCTATCCCTGGCACTATATCTGAGTAAACAGCCCCCTTATTCGTTAACCTCTTATAACTAACCCGAAGCCTGCCGTGAACCTAAATTTCACGGCAGGCTTCTTATCTTGGATGCAGTCGAGACTGTCTGGACTTACCGTCTGGTCAATACAGTCGGTGCCATGAGCTGGAGCTGTTCCTGACTGACCCAACGAGTTTGTTGCTCATTGGTAATTTTGCACAGGTAGTAGTTGCCATCGTCGAGCAAGACTTCGACGGCTTGAACGGCCCATTGTTGGTCAATATAGCGAACAGTGTCCCCTGCAGAGGGCACCCAGCTAGGGGAGCCTACGGTCGGCTTGCGGGCAAGCATATAGTCAATGTCTTGCCATAGAAGGAACAGAACCCTTTGAAAGAGTGGTGTTACTGCGTCGGCAATAGCTGCCAAGATTAACGTACCGAGAATCATTAAGGGAATTGCGATCGCATACCTCACCTCATCTCCTTTCACCACAAACTCTAGCGTTCGAACCACCACAAAGTTGTGGATTAAGAAAAAGCTGTAGCTATATTTCCCTAACCTCAAGGCCAGCCGACGGTTCCATCCAGTCGCCGTCAGCTGCCGAAACACGACCATACACACCAGTGTTAGCCCCAGAGGTACCAGCAAATCGCACACCAGCCAGCCTAGCTGATAAAACTGACCAATAAAGCCAGCCGCATAGAGCGATACTCCAACTTGCAACGCCTTTAACTGGGGCCAAAAAAGCACCCCGCGTCCATGTTTATAGGCCTGGGCCACCACCATACCAATCACAAACGTGCTGAGCTTAGCCAATAGCACATAGAACGGCAGGGGGCCGTTAGCTGTATCCAGTACCGTATACGTCGGCTGTCCGCCAAAGGCATAGGTGGCCAAGGCCCGATAACCCAGGGTGACCACCAGACTCACAGCCACCAGGTGGCGTCCGCCCCAGCGATACATCAGCCGATGCAACAATGGAAAAACCAAGGTAAAACTCAAGATTAGCGGGATAAACCACCAAGGACCGCTAATGGACATCAGGAGACTACCACGATAGTCAAACAACAGCGGAAACGTAGACGCTGCAAACAGATTCCATAGGGCAGGACTATAGCTTTGGGTGGCAGCACCAACCACCCAAAGAATTGGATAGGACAGTAAAGACACGGTCCAGAGTGGCCACAGCAAACGCGACAGGCGCTTTTGCCAAAAAGCCAGCCAGTCAAAGGATCGTTGTTTCGTGGCCAGCATTAGACTGAACCCACTCAACAGGATAAACACATCTACAAACTGAAACCCAAATAGGGTGGGAATACTCAGAAGATGGAGCCAGCCTGACAGTGTTGTGAGAGAATTTCCCTCCGGAAGCAGCTGTTGTAGATTATGGACGAGGCCTGTGGGCTGTGGTGTGTAGCGATACTGAGTAAATAACAGCTGGGCATGGTAGAGCAAGATCATGACAGCCGCCAAAATGCGCAAGCCGTCTAACCAAGCAAGACGCTGTAACGCTGTCGAGCGCGTAAAACGACGAGTCATAGTTAGGTATGAGAGTAAAAATTGCTTTCTAAGGACTTAAAGTCTTGCTGTTTCAGGCACCGCATAGGCCTTTTCAAAGTTAGCAACAGCGGGTACGACATCCCGTGGTGTCACCACCCAATCTGTTTTGCCATGGAGATGATCATAAAGGGCTACCACCGCAATCATGTTCTTAAACAAGCTGTAGAACGGTGTTAACAAGGCATATTGTATAAAGTAGTAGGTCGGATAGTGCCGATGGCCTACCTTGGCGGTCACCACTAACTTATAGACACTGCTCAAAAAGGTGACTACCGTCGCCGACAACAAAAATGCATTATCGGTGAAATTAATGGTGCCTGTAACTAGCCAACTACTAAAAACAATCGGTAAAATCTGCACCGACAAAATAGGAAACAGTTCTCGGTAGTAGAGCAGATGGGTCCAGATCAGCTTTTGTCCAAATGTCAGCTGCGATGACTTCCAAAACCGCTTTTGATAGCGCAGACTCACTTCCAGCCACCCCTGAGACCAGCGTTTGCGCTGGGACCAAAAAGCACTGATCCGATTAGGGGCCAATTCTGTAACTGTAATACTGCGGTCATGGACAATCCGATAGCCGTGTAAAAGGGTTCGAATCGATGCATCAATGTCTTCGGTGAGCATGGTGGGGTTAAATCGGACCCGCTGCAGCACCGACGTGCGCCAGTAACCATTGGAGCCACCAAACAAAGCGGTATCCACCATCAATGATTTGGCCGAATGACTAACCCCGTAAATAGATTCAAACTCGACTGCCACCAAGCGTGTCAGTAAATTTTCACTCCGGTTGCGGATCATATTGCGCCCCTGCACTACATCGTAGCCATTGGCAATCCACCGGCTGGCCCGTTCAAAACAGTCTGGGGCTGGATGGTGATCCGCATCTAGAATACAGGTGATATCGCCGGTCACGATATTGAGGGCAGCATTGATATTTTCAGCTTTGGAGTGGCTGCCCTCTACCCGATAGGGGCGAAAGTTTGGATATTTTCTGACTAACCGCAATAGGGTGGCCTCAATGGGTAAAGCCACAGGCGTGTTATAAGCCAAAATGACTTCGAGACCGGCCTCAGGCTGGTGTACTCGGTTGAGCAAGTGGTCCACCGTATCGAGGATGATGTCTTGCTCATTGGGTAAATAGGCGGCCACAATAAATGAGCAGCGGGGTAGGGGCTGGCTGTCCCTAGGTAGATCTGCCCCCCGAATGCCCAAACCCTGCTTGAGTCGATGCTTAAATATATCGGGGGACGACAGGGGAAAACGAGACTGCCCGGCAAATCGCCGCCAAACGGCGGCTGTTGATTCGGCAACCAGCATGGCCGCACTGGTGAGATAGAGGATGACTAGGGAAACATGCAACCATTTTAGTGAGAGATTGCCCAGCTCCAAACTGTAGTAGCAGGCAATGGTGGGCAACCCGATTAGGAGCACATTTAGAAAAATCAGCTTGCTGGCAACCTGCCAGGGCTGGCAACGCCAGTACTTGCGAACTGACACGTTAGTGCTTGTGCGTTGGCGGAGCCTCTCCGGAGGAGAATCGCATCTATTATTCTTTTCTTGCATATAGCACCCCTCTGCAGGTGTCCGATCAATCGTTGAACAATCGTTGAAGCACAAACACGCCGCCTAGTCGCCATGCAAACACATGACTTGCAGCCGAAAAGCTGCACAATATCAGGCTCAGAAACTGTCAAGACATGTCGCTGAAAAATTATCAAACGAACATATTCCGACGTCTTCTGTAACTTGACTGCCAATTCTAACCCAATGTTAAGCACATGTTAAGTTCTATATGTATGTATGTATGAGCATTAGTGTAAAATTTTTAGCTCAGGCTGTGTCAGGTATCGCAGTCAAAGCCATCCTGAGGATCAGCAGTGTCAGGTATCTAGCTCTTTAAGTGCACCTATATGTACTGATATGTATACTGACTAAAAAATAACGCGCAAGTACTTGGCTAAGTCTTCATCAAATTCTTTCAATACTGCACCTAAGAATCGCTAACAATTCAACTCTCTAGTTACAATCTTTTCTGAGCGATGTGGCACTATACTGCCTTTGGCAAGGCTAATGTTATCGCTATGGGATAACATTAGCCAATCGAGGCTAAATCAGCAACACTGATAAAACAAAACCGTACTGACAATACTGACAATACGGTTTGCGTTTTTTGGTAATCAATAGTTGAACTAGTTATCTCGGAATTCAGACGTCTGGTTCTGCGTCATCTGTGTCCTCTTGGGAGCTAGTAAGCTAATATCCCGAGAGATAGCTCTCCAACACATTAAACTGCTCGGGGTTAAGACTATAGTACATCCAGCGTCCCTGCTGACGTGCGGTAACCAAACCTGCCTGCTTCAGTGTTTTAAGATGAAACGACAACTTTGATTGAGCAATGCTGAGCCGCTCACACATGTCGCCGACACAAAACTCCCCTTCGCGAAGTAGCTCTAGCACCTGAATGCGAATTGGTTCTGATAATGCATGAAATCCTGAAAAGACGTGTTCGTTATTAGTTGTACTTTGCATGGTGATTGAATTGAATAAACACTAAACCCCATATCCAAACGCAGGGAAACTATAGTCACCTGTCTCATCTGAATTTTTTTAGATTAACTAAAGTTAAAACTGTTGATCATCCGGACAAACACGCGAGATTTGTTGATAACAACAGCTTTTTTGGAAATCTCTTTACTAAGCAAAATTGCTAGTCTGCGCATGAGAATTAACGCCAACAGTAGCGCCAACAGTTTATAAAATCTTGTGGTTAGATAATAGGTTTTCACTCGTAAAATCGTGCATGGTGACTGCCTGATAAACACCAAACTTTCTAGCCGAGTAAGTACAAGGAACTCTCACACCAATTAAATCTTTATGTTTTCTTAAACTTAATCAAAGTCTGATCATCGGGCATCCGAACAATTACGCGACATTAGTCATGACAGCTGTTCTCGCACTGACGAAATAATCGCCAGCGCAGTTAGTGCCGCTGTTGTGGCCCGTAATATCCCGGATCCAAGAGAGGTTTCTTGGTAGCCCTGTGCGATCGCAACTGTAATTTCCTCAGGTGTCCAGCCCCCCTCTGGGCCAATTGCCACCTGGACCGATTGCTGAGGAGAATCGGCCAGAAGTGCTTGCACACAAGGTAATAGCCCAAGTGCATTGACCCTAGGAACACAGAGATAGTTCCCCATGGGTGTAACTCCACCGTGAAACCATTGGGTAAATTCCACAGGGGCAGCAATTTTAGGGACGTAGACGCGCTCACACTGCTCTGAGGCTTCCTGGGCAATTCGCTGCCAGCGCTCTAGCTTTTTAGAACTGGGTTTGAGTAGGGTGCGCTCACTGAGTAAGGGTTGTATATGGGTCACGCCTAGCTCTGTCGCCTGACGAACCACATCGTCAAATCCCGTTTTGGGTAATGCTGCCACCAGAGTCAACATCGCGGGTGGCGATAAGGGAGCCAACGACGAGAGAATTTTTGCAGGGCCGACTGCCGTTAGCTGGCCCTGCCATTGTCGGCCTTGGCCATCTTGGACAATAAACACATCCCCTGACTTCAATCGCAGTACCCGCTGCAAATAATGAGCTTGCTCACGGGTTAGCTGCAGCGTATCCGTCACAGGCTGATTTGCACTAATGGTAATGCGCTGCATTAACGAATGCCCACAAACCCAGCCTCTTCAACCAGGGTTTGGCCCTCAGGAGACAGCAGTATATTGGCATAAGCTCGGCCAGCTGCTTCATCATCAGCCCCATCAACTTTAGCAATCACAAATAGCCGTCGAGTAAGAGGATAGCTACCGTCACGAAACGCATTCCTATTGATGGTGTTGGGCTGACTGATACAGGCCTGGCCCGTTTCCCAGACATCGGCAAAGGGAGGCACAAACACATCCGGTTGGCTTTGTAGGGCCACAGGAATGGCATAAATTGAGCACTGGTTAACAATTTCAGGGGCCGAGGCATAGTAGATGCCGCCTCTATCCCCCAGCACCTGGCGCAATCCTGTAGTCGTATTTTCGACAAAGACAACGTTCTCGCCATAGGTATTGGTATCTAAAACATCTTCCAAAAAGAACTTAGCGGTGCCCGCCGCTTCTGGTGAACGGCTGTAGGCACTGATGGGTAAATCTGGCCCACCCAATTCTGACCAATTGGTTACTTCACCCTTATAAATGGCCTTAATTTGATCAACGCTGAGACCTTCCATACCCAAGTTTGGGTGAACTGCTAGGACAATGGCATCAATCGCCGCTGGAATTTGCTCCAGACTAAATCCGCGCTGCTGGGCGGCTTCATATTCTGCAGGCTCCAGGGGACGAGAGGATTCCGAAAAGGAGAGTTGCCCTTCTAAAAGCATCTGAATCCCTGTACCAGAGCCAGGGGCATCACCAGAGGGCAGCATATATCGTAGTTGAAATTCAGGAAACGCGCTGACAATAACCGTTTGAGTAGGCTCATGTATTGGGATCCAAGTGGTACTGCCACCATAGTTAAAGAGCCCCTTAGGGACATTTTGAACCGTGCTTAATGTTCCTTCTTCAGGAACGGCAGCAGACACGGGAGGCTGACCTGCTATAACGTTATTGGAACGTCCCGTGGATTCTGCAACTTGCCCACCATCAATTAGCCAGGCGACCACACCAAACACGCCAGCAATAATGCCAAAGCCAACCAGGGCGATGATCAGAGGAACTTTATTGGATGACTTCTGCATAATAGGGCTCAATTACATTGACTCACAAAATCTGTTCCACAACCTATATCTAGTTGGCTGTCGTTACAGTGTCCTGGAAGGCTAGGTCAGGATATTAGTTCCAATCGGTGTATGCCATTCACCCTATTTTGACGTAATTAGGCCAAATCTTAAGCAATTAGTCAGGATTAATCCCCCAGACCTGTTACAGAAATGTACGGAAAAACGACCGGAATATTAAGAACTTTTTGTGAAGAGGTAGCTAGACCATCGCCGTTACCAATTGAGAGGATCAACCAACCGGTTAGAAATGCTGTGTACCGGTATTTTGCAGCCCAAACCAAGGTGAAACCATCGTTCGGCTCAGCAATGCCAGAAAACTTCTTATAGATAAAACTTGTTTAGTGTGTTGAAGCCGTGGGAACGCTTAATCTCGAAGTTCTGTTGCGCCAGTCTATAAAATTATCTCAAACCGATAAAATAAGCGCCGTAGCAATTATTCCTGATGCTAATTTAGAGTTGCCTGGGCGATTATCCCTGATGTTAGCCCTAGGCATTGCTTTAAACAACCTTTATAGAGTCTGTTTGGCTCCATTGACCTTTTATACTGTCCAACTATCCTCAGACATGACGCTATAGTGGCCACTTCATCAGGGTTTTCATCATGACAGCAGTTTTGAAAATTGGCGATTCAGAGCTTGATATTCCAACGTTGCTCGAGCAGCTACAACAGCATCAGCTTTTGCCTAGGTTAGTGCAGGAGGTCGTTGTTGATCAGGCTATTGAGTCTGTGGCGTGCGATCCTGAGGAAGCCTACAAGACGTTTTGCATTCAGCGTAATTTGATCACTGAAGAACAGCAGCAGGCTTGGCAAACCCAGTACAACCTGACCCAAGAGCAGATGTATATGACGGCTCTGCGCGATGCCAAGATTACTAAGTTTAAGGAAGATACCTGGGGTAAACAGGTGGAATCTTACTTTCTAGAACGTAAGGTCAAGTTGGATCGGGTACTGTATTCGTTAATTAGGACTAAGGATCCTAGCTTGGCTCAAGAACTGTATTTTCGTCTCAATGACGATGGTGATTCCTTTACTGATTTGGCTCGAAATTATTCTGAAGGTCAAGAGGCTCAAACAGGAGGCTTAATTGGACCTGTGGAGCTGAGTGTCCCCCATCCAATGATTGGTCGGATGCTGTCCGTTAGTCAGCCAGGCCAGCTGTGGTCCCCTACTCCCATTGGCGAATGGTATGTGATTACGCGTTTAGAAAAGTTTGTTCCGGCCCAGTTTGACGATGCCATGCGACAGCGGCTGATAGATGAACTTTTTACAGCATGGCTGCGGGAAACTACCCAAAGTACAGCGGTACAGCCTCTTTTATCTGAATAAACCCTATGGTCTTAGCTACGTGTGCATCATTAACAGTGGATAACTTATGACTTATACCGTAAATCCTATACGTCAATCCCTCAGCAACATAGCTCCTTTTGCCGGGTTGCCGGTAGAGGTGTTACAGATGTTGGCTGAGCAAAGTCAGCTGTTACGCTATCGCATGGGGCAGCCTATCCTTCGACGGGAAACTATGCCGCATCAGGTGGTCCTGATTCAAGAGGGCCAGGTGCGGTTACTGGGCTATGATCCCTACACTAAAAATCCGATTACTCTCAAGCTATTGGGACCGGGGGATCTTTTGGGGCTGGCAGGGGCAGCGCGAGGGGTGGCCTGTGAAAGTGCGATCGCATCCACCGAAATTGTTGCCGTGGCGATTCCCGTTACTGCCATTAAGCAAGTTATTTCCAGCCATCCTCAATTTGCACAAGCGGTCCAAGCCCATTGCTATATGGCTGAGCTATTTGAGCTGCTCAGCCAGTACTTTGAAAAACAAGCCCACAATGTGGGCGATATTGCCCAACTAACAGAAACGATTCAATCTGCTGGGATCGCTGTCCAGGAAGTCCCCTTTGGGCAGCTCAAACACAGTGACCTAGACAGCCAGCATCTGTGGTTTATCAGCCGAGGCAAAATCGCGTTCCATGAGCAGGGGGGACAGCTCAGCCCCACCATGGCCTCTACAGAAGTGCTGAGCCAGGACGGTGCCCGTCTGGTAGGTATTCCATCTGCCGTGCTTGCCGCCCAGGTTGAAACTAAAGCCGCAGAAGTTTTGGAGAACGATCCCTGGGAGGATCCGGCCAGTGCCACTGTCGATATTCCCTATGCTGGAGAGATCCCTCAAAATATTGAGCTGGATGAGGAACTTAGTAATCAGGATTATCCCCACATTCGTGCTCGTGGCGACATCGACTCGCTGTTAGCCTGTTTTGAGATGCTGGCCAAGCACTTTAACATGCCCTTCAAACGGGATGTGGTGCGTCGGGTTCTAACCAATCAAAAGGCTCGCCTGGGGCAAGTATCCCTGCCATCCTGTGGTGCGGTGGCCGACATGCTGGGTCTTAAACCCCAGCTGGCTAAGGTTCCAGCCACAGCCATTGGTCGTTTGCCCAAGTTAGCCCTAATCAAATGGCGAGATAGCTACGCCCTCCTTTACGAAACATCGGCTAAACAGTGTGTGATTGCCTGCCCCGAAGATAAGGGCATTGTCCATCATTCTTTGCAAGCCTTTGAGGAAATCTGGGGACCTGAGGGTGAGGTTTTACTACTGGAAACCACAGCCCAAACACCCCAGCAGCGTTTTGGTCTGTCGTGGTTTGTACCATCACTGATCAAATACAAGTGGATTTTAGTGGAGGTGCTAGCGGCCTCCTTCTTCTATCAAATCTTTGGTCTGGCCAATCCCCTAATGATCCAGGTGATCATTGACCGGGTGATTGTGCAGCAGAGTGTCGATACCTTGCATGTGCTGGGTATCTTCCTCGTGATTATGGCAGTGTTCGAGGCGATCCTCGGTAGCCTGCGCACCTATCTCTTTGTCGATACCACTAACCGGATCGACATGACCCTGGCCTCCCAGACCATCGATCATTTGCTGCGGTTACCGCTCAAATACTTTGACCGTCGTCCCGTGGGTGAGCTGTCCAGCCGGGTTAACGAGCTGGAAAATATTCGTCAGTTTCTCACCGGTACTGCCCTAACCGTGGTGCTGGATGCGGTGTTCTCGGTGGTGTACATCATCGTGATGCTGATTTACAGCGTCAAGCTAACAGTGGTATCCCTGGCCACCATTCCCTTGTTTTTAGGTCTGACGTTGTTTGTCTCGCCCATTGTGCGACGTCAGCTGCGGGCCAAGGCTGAACAAAATGCGAAGACCCAGTCATTCCTGGTGGAGGCTCTATCGGGGATTCAAACCGTCAAAGCCCAAAATATTGAGCTCAATACTCGCTGGAAGTGGCAAGACCGCTACGGTCGTTATGTGAGCGATGGCTTTAAGACCGTACTTACCTCCACCACCGCCAGCTCCGCCAGTAACTTCTTAAACAAGCTGTCGGGGTTGTTGGTGCTGTGGTTTGGCGCATTCCTGGTGCTAGAGGGGGAGCTCACCCTGGGGGGACTGATCGCCTTTCGCATTATTGCTGGCTATGTGACTCAGCCGCTGTTGCGACTCACCCAGCTTTGGCAAAACTTCCAAGAGACAGCCCTGTCCTTGGAACGACTGGCTGATATTGTGGACCACCCCCAAGAGCAAGAGGAAGAACAGCGCGGTCAGATCCCCATGCCGGATGTGAAAGGTCACGTGCGCTATGAGAATGTCTCGTTCCGATTTGGAGCGTCTGGACCGCTGCAGCTGTCCAATATCAATGCTGAATTTCCAGTAGGCCAGTTTGTGGGTCTGGTGGGTCAGAGCGGTTCGGGTAAGAGTACCATGATGAAGCTACTGCCCCGGCTATATGCTCCCAACTCAGGCCGCATTTTGATTGATAACTACGATATCAACAAGGTGGAGCTGTATTCCCTGCGGCGACAGGTGGGGATTGTGCCCCAGGACAGTTTGCTGTTTGAGGGCACCATTCAGGAAAATATTTCTTTGACCAATCCTGAGGCCACCACTGACGAAGTGATCGAAGCAGCTAAGATCGCCTGCTGCCATGATTTTATTATGGAGCTACCGGTGGGGTACAACTCTCGAGTTGGGGAACGGGGCTCATCCCTATCGGGGGGGCAGCGTCAGCGGATTGCGATCGCACGTACCATTCTTCAAAATCCCCGTCTCCTAATTTTAGACGAAGCCACCAGCGCCCTTGATTACGATACCGAAGCCCAGGTGTCGCTCAACCTCAAAAAATGGGCCAAAGGGCGCACACTTTTCTTTATCACTCACCGATTGGGAGCTCTGCGTACGGCTCATACCATTTTGGTCATGGACCAAGGCTCCATTGTCGAAGAAGGTACCCACGAGGAACTTCTAGACCTCAAAGGTCGCTACTACTGTCTATATCAGCAACAAGGGAACGGTTAGTCCAATGACATCTCAACAGGTCCAAAACAGCGGTGCTCCCAGCGCTCAGGCCCAACCCTTTGAGCAGCCCGTTATCCTGCGGCAGTCTCCGCTCTGGTCGCGAGCGATTGTATGGGCTATTCTCGGAGTCACCAGTGTCAGTATCCTCTGGGCATTTCTAGCCAGGGTAGAAGAAACCATCCCAGTCCAGGGAAAGTTGGAACCCGTGGGCGTTGTTCAACCCGTGCAAACCCCCAGTGGTGGCGTCATCGAAAAAATCCATGTCCGAGAAGGCGACCTGGTGAAACAAGGCGATGTGCTGATTACCTTTAACCAGACCGCAGCCAAAGCTGAGCTAGACTCTCTGCTCAGCATTCGTGATCAGCTCGCCAACCAAAATGAAGTCTATCGCGCTCAAAATGTTAACAGCGACGGCAGGGTTGTCCCCATCACCGACGATCTGCAGCAGCGTCTAGAAGAAAAAAATGAACTAGAAGCCAGCAATCGCATTTATCAAGCCCAAATCGACGGCAATACAGAGGGGTTATCAGCAGAGGCGGCCGCTGATGTACTCAGTGCCAGAGGGGAAGCCCAGGAACAGCAGGCCCAAAACCGTGAGCAAATTAAAGACCTCAACGGTCGTCTTAGCCAAGCACGCGCTGAATTGGTCAATGCTGAAAATGATTTGGCCACCAATCAAGAGATTCTAAGTCGCTTACAGTGGCTAGAAAAAGAAGGTGCCGTGGCAGAGCTAAGCCGACTCCAGCAAGAGCAGGAAGTCAGCACCCGGATTACTCGGGTAAGTACCTTAAAAGATGAAATCAGCCGTCTTGAGGCCCAAATCAATCAGGCAGAATCAGAAATCAAGCGAGCTGAGTTCGAATTTGAGCGTACCCGCCGTGACCAGATTCGTAATAATCGCGAACGCCTTTCATCCATTGACAGTAATCTGGGGCAAACTGTTTTGCAAAATGAGACCCAGCGTCAAGAACTGGGCAGTCGGATCGCCCAACTGCAAGAACAACTTCAGTTTCGTGAACTCACCGCTCCAGTCAGTGGAGCCGTCTTTAACCTCAAGGCCAATCAGCCGGGCTATGCCGCCAATTCTACGGAACCGATTTTAGAGATTGTCCCCCAAGAGAACTTAGTTGCTCGGGCCTTCATTCCTAATAAAGATATTGGATTTGTCCAGCTGACCGATGACTGCCGGGCAGCGGTGCAAGCGGAAAACCAGCAGGGGATCGAAACCGAATGCAAACAAGTGGATGTACGCATTGACGCATTTACCTACAGTGAATACGGTGACATTGATGGCCATTTGGTCAGTATTGGTTCCGATGCCCTGCCGCCGGATGAGATCTATCCGTTTTATCGCTTCCCTGCCGAGATTCAGCTACAGTCTCAGGTTCTAGAGTCTAGGGGAGAGACCTATACCATCCGTTCAGGGATGTCCATCAATGCCAATATCAAAACAGAGAAGCGTACGGTCATTTCATTCTTTACAGACTTGTTTGTGCGTAAGAAGGATAGTTTCTTCTCTAAGTAAGCATAAACTCCTGACTTAGGTGCCCATAGGCCCTTATCTCTGTTGCGGCATCTGGCAACAAATGCTATCCATCATGGCAGTGGTAATAATCTCGCGGTTAGGTAGTTCTTGGTGCCAAAATTCTTTTAATACAATGCTTTTGACTATCAGTTCGAGGATTTAGCTCCTGTTTTGTAAAAGCGAAAGTGATTAAAGAGCGCTAAGAAATCTAGGGGGGATTAAGTCGTTACGGTTTAATGTCCTTACCCTGGTTTAGATATTCCAGTGCGAGTTTACTGGTAACTGGAGCATTGTCTGCTGTTGCCAAAATGTAGTGCATGATTTGCTGTAATTCTCGTGCACTGACCTGGCGGTTAATTTCAATCATGACCAGGGTGGCTGCAATCAATATACCCATCACCATGGGTATCCACGGTATCCACCACCCGCCTAAAAAGAGTAAAAAAGCCCCAATCATCAACAGAAATATTGCTCCAACAAGGCTGAGGCTAATCCATCGCAGCTGGCGTAGATTCCCGAGGATTGCCCCTAGCCCTGCACTGAGTAAAATGCTCAGCCATTCATATCCTGTAGACCAGGTGCGCAGCAATGGACGACTATCCAGGGCAGCACTCACCAGCTGATCGACGCTGTTAGCATGGATGGTAACGGCTGCCATGTCTCGGCGTTTGGGGGTTAAAACACCGTTATAGGGTGTGGCGGCCAGGTCGTTTACGGTAGGGGCAATGGCACCGATTAGGATAATGCGATTGCGAATCAAATCACCATCTACATTGCCAGATAGCAAATCCCGTAGGGAAAATGTGGGAAACTGAGCCCGAGTACCGCGATAGTTCAGCAGCATTTGGTAGCCACCTGCATCGGCCCTCACATAGCCACCATCATTGGGGTTAAACGGAGTGAGCTGAGCTTTTCCCAGTTGTATCTGGTCATTGGCCAAGCGTTCAGGCTGAATGCCATGATCGTTTAAGTAAGCCAGCGCCAACTTGAGAGCTAGACCCAGCCGTAACTGATTCTCGTGCCGTAGGGAGAGTAGCGTGCGCCGGATGCGACCATCACCATCGACAATCTGATCGGCGATGCCAATTCGATCGGTTTCAGCCAGTGTGGGCGGTGGTGCA
This sequence comes from Cyanobacteria bacterium P01_B01_bin.77, assembly GCA_039028535.1. GTDB lineage: Bacteria > Cyanobacteriota > Cyanobacteriia > Phormidesmidales > Phormidesmidaceae > Leptothoe. Next base: position 15,773 of record JBCCHX010000057.1, on the reverse strand, counting down.
ATCTGAGTGCCAACAACTTTTTCAATGCCGATCACGTGGGGCATTTGCTGTAGTTGTTCGGTGAAGGCTTTATGGCCTGGTTCTACGGGCAGATCGCGAAAAATATCGAGGCCAATAACCCTGGGCTGATGCTGGTCCAGGGCTATTAATACTCGGGTGAGTGTTTGATCAGAAAAGGGATATTGGCCTAAAAACTGAATGTCGGGCTCATCAATGGTGAGGATGCTAACCCGATCTGACATGGCCGCCACCGGACGCTGTTGAAAAAAGAGGTCTAACCCCGCCCACTCTAAGGGTTGAAGTAGGCCAGTGAGGCGGAGGAGCAGGAGTGCGATCGCAACACCACTACCAATCATAGCCAGCTGTTTACCCGCTAGCCGATAATGTTGGCTCTGTCGTTTGGCCTGCCGTCGTGCTTGCTCTAATAATTCTCTAGCCGCTTCAGTTATTTGTAACCAGTGCTCGATCTGTTGACGTTCTGCTTTCTCGGTTACCAAAGCCTGTTCAACCGCTTGCTGCACCTGACGTTGGCTAGCATTTAGAAATCGGTAGTCCAGATCGCTCAGTTGTTTATCCTGGGCCCAGGCTAGCGCCTCTTGTAGGTTTAAGTCGGTCAATAGCTGTGTGTGGTCAGTTTGTTCTGAGTCTAGCCATGCCTGCAGTGGAGCGGCGTAGGGACGCAGATTTTCTAGCTGTCGAGCTACCCAGTCTGGATTGAAAACAGCCTGATAGATGGGATTCTTAACCCTTAGAGAGTTTCCCTCTTTAATGACTAATCCGGACAGCAAGAGTTCTAGCTGTTCAGGACTGCCATCGATATAGACAGGCATACTCTCTGTCGCTTCTGATTCTGTAATCACCTCTGCGGCATCATCTATTCTAGGTTTTATCGTAGCCTCTGTTGTCCTAGACGGACGACCTAAACTTTCTTCAGCCAATAACACCTGTTGATAAATCCCTAATAGACGTCCGGTCATATAGGGATGACAGAGAATGTGGTTTGAAATAGTCCTCAAATGCTCTGGTTCGTCCTGTCGTTCCCAGTTGTTAATCACGCTTTCTTGGACTACAGTAGCAACAGATTGAGACGTTGTCGCCATGAGAGAACACAGCTTCTGAGTGAGAAAAGGCTGTCCTCCGGTCCAATCTAGAATGGCCTGAAGACTACCCATGGCCTGTTCTGGTGATGGAGCTAATCCGATGGCCAAGGGAGCAGCCTCAGTAAGGGAAAAGCCGGTTAATGGAATGGGTGTACCGATATTAAAAGATGGCTGCCGTTTATTTTGAACCAGCTCGGCGGGCGTCATCATGCCAAACAGGGCAAAGGTCAACCGTTGAAAGTCAGGGGCCAGACTGCGCTGGTTGTAGCAGTAGCGGATCATCATTAAAAAGTCGTCCACTGCAAAGGGCAGGTTCAGAACGCTATCGATTTCGTCGATAAAAATGCAAATGTTTCGATATTCCCGCTGCCCCAAAAGAATCTCTCGAATAAAACGATTGAGACGATGCACATAGGATAGGGAAGATTGCTCCTGCCACCATTGCAATACATCTAGACTAATATCTAGCTGCCAGCAGAGTTCAGCCATAATTCCCACATACCACTGCTGAGGCTTAACCTCTTCAGTCCCTAACAGACTCATGTCTAGGGTGGCACATTGGTAATCTTGGTTTTGCAACCGATGTAATGTTCTTACCAGCAAAGAAGACTTGCCCATCTGACGGGCATTGAACACAGTGCAATAGCCCCCTTGCTGCAGGGCGGTATAAAGTGCCTCATCGGCCTGACGCTCAATATAGGTGGGGTCATCGTAGGCTAAACTGCCACCAACTCTGTATCGCATGCGATCAGAATACTCTCCTATGTGTCATGGTTACCTCTAGCGATACACTGAGATGCTAAACCTGTTGTTGTCTGGTCAATGGTTGCAATCAATTCTACCTGACCGGTTTCATTGACTTGCCATCCTTGTGCCTCAATGAGAGCAGAATTACTCTGCTGTTCGGATAATCGGGACAACTGTGAGATAGCTTGTGTCGCTCTCTGTTGTTCTCCATTGTGGGCTGCTGGCTCTAAACTACTATCTAAGACTGATATAATCAGAGTCTCTTCAATATCCTGCCTAGGATCTAAGGGAAGCCCCCCTCTTCCAGTAACGATAAATGTGGCACCGCTATCAGCCGGACAACCAGCCACAATTTGATTCTCTGCATCGATAAAGTTGTTGGGCAGTTCTACGATTTCACTATCGGGTTCTGGTGTTGTTTGCTCAAAAATAAACTCACCGTCAATGCCAAACTGAGAGCTGGCGGTAATGTCGCTTTGGGGGGTGAGCTGCGGACGAAACTCGGTGCCTAATAATCCTTGAGTGGTAATGATAATGTTGCCGCCGTTTCCCTGAAACGCATTGGCGGTAATGTCGCTATTCTCATTGAGGACAGCCACAATAAAGCCGTTGCTAAAGGTAATATTGCCGCCGTTTCCTCCGGTCCCGGTCTGTCCTGCCGTGGTGGAGATTGTGCTCTCCTGCCGTAGCACAAGCACATCATCAATAATTAAGGTAATGTTGCCGCCTTCACCTGATGCACTGGTGGCCGTAATCGCAGATTGATCTAGCAATAATGAGCGGGTGTCAATATCAATATTCCCGGCGTTGCCCTGGCCTTCTCCGCTGACGGTAACCGTTGCTCCATCTAAAACACGAAAGCCATCTGCTGAGATTGAAATATCCCCAGCATCTCCTGCTCCTAATGAGTTAGCAGAAATGCTACTAGGGGTTCCTCCCACGGGGTTGGTGCCGCTGATTGTTAATTGATCGCTGACTTCAACGGTTAACTGACTGCCATTGCCGACGCTACGTGTGTTAGAGGCGAGGACAGCACCGCTTTCAATCGTTAATCGTTCAGCCGTAAGCGATAGCTCTCCCGCGTTTCCAGATGAGCGAGATGTGGTTAAGATGGTCGCTCCATCTGCAATGGTGACTGTGCCAGCTTGGATATCGATATTTCCAGCATCTTGTCCAGCTAAATCAGTGGAAGACAAGATGGTTGATGCTCCTACTACATTGAGTTCATCGACCGCTAAGGCAATATCGCCGCCGTTTGCGAAGATTGCGGTTGTTAGCAGTCCACCCCCATCTCGTAGCGTTAGACTCCCTGTTTGTAAGTTTAGGGTGCCAGCATCACCAAACCCGACAGAGCCAGCGATAATGGTAGCTCCTTGAGTAACAAATTCTAAAAATTCGGCTGCTGATGGATCAAGATCAGGCTGAACAGGGCCAGACACTGGGCCAATGAGTTTAACCGAGTCAGTGACTGTTATATTGACATCTCCCCCGTTGCCCAAGCTATTGAAATTTGAAATTGAGCCGATGCCATAGCTCTCGGGGGTGAAAAAGAAATTAAAACCAGGAATACGACGAATTTCCAAGCTTCGAGCTGTGAGATTGATATCTCCTGCCTTGGCCGTGGTGAAGTCAGCATTGGTGAGAATTAAACTGTTTTCAAGGACGATGTCGTCTGTCACATTGACGATGACGTTGCCTGCGCTCGCATCCTGCCTAATCCCTAAGAAAAACAACGACTCATCGCGAGTCAGGGTGCCGATAGACGTTTCATTCAGCGCCATTGCCTGAGCCGAGATCCGAATATCGCCTCCGATTCTATCGCCTGCCAAACGGTTAATGATGCGGACATTACCACCTGTCAAGCGACCACCGCTTGTTAATGTAATTGCGCCTGACTGTAGCCCAGCTGCACTGATATCACCCACCCGTGAAACCTCACCAGGGGCTTGTAAATCCAAGTTACCTCCGGCAATGACTGTGATATCTCCAGCTACCCCTGAGAAATCCGCAATCTCTGGTGATGTCAGGGAAGAATCGGTCAACAGCTTGCCATTGATGGCAATATCTTCAGCCGCAGTAATGGTAATATCTCCAGCCTGCAAGTTGCCATCAGAGAGAAAATTATCAGTGGTGGTAACAGAACCAGTTTGACTATTGACAGTAATCGAGCCGCCATTACCCAAAGTACTGCGACTGTCTAACAAACCAACGGTTAAATCACCTAGGGCTGAGAGAGTAATATCACCACTATCGCCAGTTGCGTTAGTAGTAATGATAGTGCCACCCGTTTCAATCACATCACCAGAGAGTTTTACTAGCCCTCCTGGTGCGAAAAGCTCACCTGTGTTTTGCACTGTGCCGCCACGCAAGATCAGCTGCTGCTGCTCACCAATAACTAATCTACCCTGGTTGAAAATGACTGCCTCGGGCTGACTGCTACCATACTGAATACCGGGCGATACCTGTACAGTCAATACAGGTAAAGGTGAAGTCGCTGTTGCACTGAATTCATATCCATTCAGTTGAATACTATCGACCGTTGTTGCTATAAACGAACCAGCAATATCTAACTGCGACTCAGGCCCAAACATAATGCCTTGGGGGTTAATGAAAAATAAGTCAGCCCTCCCTTCTACACCCAAGAGCCCCAAAATGTTTGAAGGATTTGTGCCGGTTACCCGAGAAAGAATCGCATCGACTCCAGCAGGATTAGCAAAATAAATTGCCTCAGTCGTACCTACATTAAAGTCACGGAAGCTATGAAACAGAATGTTGTCTCGTTGCGCACCCCCTGCAATCTGCTGTCGATTAGCCTGTTGGATTACCGTAGATGCTTCGCTACCCAGAGTGCCATCAGGTATCACTTGCCCAAAGGCGATGCCATGGCAAAATATCCCCATAATCATGGTTATGCCAATGAAACGTGATTGCATGGCCATACCCCCTAGCAAGGTTAACTGGTTTGCTAGAGTCGCAATACGCTTATGTCTAGTAACAGCATCATTCAAATCTATGCAGGCCATAGGCGATAGACCCTTGCTCCTTGGGCTAATCCTATACTAATTCCAAGGGGAGTTTTTCAAATTTGTGTGCTTGCTTTAAATAACCGTAAATAACCGTCTGTTTAGTTGCTAGACAGTTGAGTAACTTACCGCCATCTAATGCGTAACTTTGAGCCAGCTTTTTTCAACTATCCTGCTGTTTTAGAGGCTTGTTTATCTGCTTTAAATAGACATGAATCTTCAACAATTTTGGCATCACTACCATAGCTATCAGCGTAATTTTTGTTGTGTGCAGTTGCGCTGCAAAGAGTTTACGCAGGCTAATCTGAGTGGTTTGAACTTTAGCAACAGCGATTTATCCCATACCAGTTTGATTTGGGCTGATATCAGTGGTACATGTCTAGAGAATGCCAGACTTCGAGAGGCAACTGCAATTTGGACGCAGGGACTCTGGACCGATTTTCAACAGGCCGATGCCAGACAGGCTGACTTTAGCTGTGCCAATCTCCAGTCAGCGAATTTAGCGGATGCTAACTTTGCTGAAAGTACCTTTATGGGGGCTAATTTATCTGATGTCTCAGGGCAGAGGGCTTGCTTAGAGAAGGCCTGTCTATGGGGACTCTGGGCGTTGAGAGCAGATTTTAGTGATGCTGAGCTGACAGGTGTAGATTTGAGGCAAGCGAACTTATCCGAGGCGCAGCTTATTAATATATGTTTGAAAGCTGCCAATTTGCGTAATGCTAATTTGAGTGGAGCCAATCTCCAGAACGCCAATCTGCAGGGAGCAAATTTGAGCGGCGCTAATCTCACTGGAACGAGGTTGGATGGTGCTAACCTCAAAAATGCGATTCTCCCCGGTGGTGACCATGCTAACCTGTTTGGCTTGAAGCTAGATTCCAGTTGCAATCTAGATATTACCGATCATCAGAGTACGTCACCGGTATTTAAATAACTTTTTGAACTAACCTTGCCATCATTAGATAACTTTTAGGCATTGAGTTAGTTACGTTGGGCCAGCACCAACAGAAATATAATTTGATGGCTTCTGATGGCTAATGGGGGCCACCTACTTAACAATGAGCAAAACCAGGGTGTTGAGCTTAGTTGTCATTTTGCTAGTTTTATTCCTAGGAACAGCCTGCCAGCTCCCTATGGCCAGTAATAGTTCTAATCAGGCGTATCGGCAAAATACGCTCACGGTTTGGAGCTTCTTTCCAAACAAGGATATGGATACCCTGGTGAGAAATTATGAGGCTGTCCACCCTGAAACTAAAGTTATCCACACCGGATACGCATTTAGTGCCTTAAGTTCTGCATTTTGGGAGCGAGCATCGCAAGGGCTAGGGCCTGATGCCGTTATCCTGACTGAGCGGAATTTGCCAGCGTTGATTGAGGCAGGGCTAGTTGAAAACCTGGATCGCTATGATCCTAATACAACTACTTTTAGAGGCAAATCCCTCGTTTCTCTACGGGGCCTAGATGGTCAACTATATGGCTTTCCGGTTGCTTTTCAAACCATGGCCCTTTGCTACAACCGCAAGCAAGTTGATCAACCTCCAGAAACCTTGTCAACCTGGCTAGAACAAGCTCGTAATGGCGCAGGTATTGCGATTGAATCTGGGTTTCTTAAGAGTATGTGGGGCATCGGGGTATTTGGTGGTAGCTTTTTTAATTCAGCCGGTGAATTTACGCTGAAACAACATACGCTTGTTAATTGGTTAACTTGGCTAGAACAAGCCAAACGTATTCCTACCGTTTATTTTGACCATCGACCAGAGATTTTATATGACTTATTTGCCGCCGGCAGAATCGCTTATTTTCCCTGTTGGACTTTTGAGTTTATCCCCCTAAAAGAACAGCTAGGAGATGATTTAGCGGTTGCCCCGTTACCGAGTACAGATTCAGGGCAACCTTCACCCTATGTAGAAACCGATGCGTTTGTGCTTAATGTTCATGCTACTGCTCAGCAAAAGCGGCTAGCTCTTGAGTTTGCTCAATTCATGGCCCAAAGCGATCAACAGCTGACGTTTATTTCTGGACAAGAGCATACGGTTATTCCGATAAATTTAAAAACAATTGTCGATGAGCGGTTGCTACCTAGGGTTCATGTATTTGCTGAATCCACCAAAACGGCGGTTGCCTTTCCTATTTCTGACGTCTATCGCCTCGATCGACTACGATTTTATGGTGATCAGCTTTACACCCAAGTCACTCAAGGAACGGTTTCTCCCTTTGAAGGAGTAAAGCGATTTTTTGATCAGATCAATATTGTGTCACCTGAAGAAGACATTATAGTCTCCACCTCTGCAGCCAGTGACGAGGTACAACAAGCTGTTCTGGTGGATGTTCAGCCAGGTGCAGAGTATCTCCTGGAGTTACTTCGCATTCAATTCGAGACCCTCAAACGGCCTGTCGTTTTATTACAGTTACTTTTAGTAACGGCTGTTCTAGCCAGTACTTGGTTATTAGCCCGTTTTCTTAACCGATGGCTCAAAACATTCTTCAATTAACCCCTCTAATTCCTAGAGGCTTAAAATCAGCTCGTCAGCTTCTGATTGGTATAGGGAGTACTACGCTGGAATATCTGACTTTTCCGATACTCTGCTGGTTAACGTTGCGGGGCACGGCTGAACTATTGACCACATTTGCTCGTAACCCAGCCAATCTGATCGAGACATTTTGTTTGCCTCTGGTTACCCTCTTTTTTATCTATAAACTCATTGCGTTACTGATCAACTTATTTGTCGGCAAAGATATCTATGTTGTTTTGGTTAACCGCTTTTTGCTACCGCTATTTTTAACCTATATCGTTATTCAGATTCTTGGCCTATTTACTGATTTAGTGCTGCTGGGGGATACTCAACTCTTTACGGTGGCCCAAACCACCATAACGCTACGCAGCTTATTTATTGCATCCCTGGGACTGTACTTTTGGTTTGCTGGTGTGAATGGTCTGGCTCAATGTATTCGGCAGGTGCTATTGGATCGGCTACGGATCGATGAAGGGACTTTGGATGCAACGTTAATTTTATTCCGTTACTTTTTGATTGGGTTGGGGTTATTCCTGGTTTTTAATGAGTTGAATTTGGATTCTAATGCGATCGCAGCTATCTCCGGCGGCTTAGCCGTTGGTCTTGGCTTTGGCCTCAAGGATATCGTCGTCAACTTTATCAGCGGCATCGTCCTTTTATTTGAGCGATCCATCCATCCCGGAGACATCATCGAAGTGGATAATTTGCTGGGACGGGTGGCTGAAATTAACCTGCGGGCCACCACCATTAAAACCAACAATGAAATAGAAGTAGTGATTCCCAACCAGCTCTTTATGATGGGGAGTCTAAAGTCATATACTCGTCGCAGCCGTCGGGCCAGGTTTCATTTTCCCATATCCATCTCCTGTGAATACGATCCTGAGTTTGTGATCGAGATTTTGTTAGATGCAGTGCGTCAGGATACCAACGTTTTAAGGAGTTTAACCACCACCGTTACCGTAGCTGAGCTGGGGCAGAGCATTATCTATAATATGCGCGTGTGGACCAATGAACACCTTGATATCAGCACGATTCGAAGTAATCTATATCGACAAATTATGCCCGCCTTGGCCCGCCATGGCATAGAGCCTGCCGCCCCTGGAGAGATTGCTATTTCTAAAGAGCTAACCGTACCTCAAACCCAGAGTCCCGTACAGATAGCTCTAAAGATGGATCAAACCGCTAAAGCCTTTGTTCTCCATCAATCTGTCGGTGAAGCAGATGGGGTTGCCGCCACTGCTAACACCAGCGACACCACTCAAGCAAACGGTAGTCGAGAACCATCTCAGATTGAACTGGTCGAAGCCAGCTTTGAAAAAATCAAACCCTATGCTAATGAATTTGTCGCCAGCTTTTATCAGTATCTGTTTCAAAAGAATCCCAAGCTACGAAGCCTATTTCGTAGAACAGATATGAAGAAAATGTATAAGAAGCTGCTGGATACCCTTGTTCTTTTAGTAGAGAATTTACGCAATCCAACGGCCCTTAGACCCGTGCTCAAAGAGCTGGGAGCGGCCCATAAAAGCTATGGTGTCATTGCCCAATACTACCCTGCTGTCTGTTCGGCTTTAATAGCTACGTTTCCTAAATATATTCCCAATGATTGGACCCCTGATGTGCAGCGGGCCTGGTCCGATACGTTTCAGGCGGTGACTCAAATCATGTTAGAAGGAGCCGATGAAATGGATTAGCGGACGCCAGATAACCTTCTTCCGATACGATGGATCACTTTTATAACTTTCTGTGCGACTTGTTTTGTATAAGCTGACGTTACCCATAGCAAAACACAGGTGATAGAAAACGCATTCCATCACCTGTGTTATTCCATTAAAAAGCCTGCCAAATTCAAGTTAATGATGAGGAGAGAAGCATAGATGACGCCTAATCAAGAAGCGGTTGCTGGTGCCATTGCTGTTTTGTTGTCAACCACACCCGAAGAGCATTTAGGTAAGTTATTGAAGGTATGTTTGGCGGCTAAGGTTGAAGGAGATGTGACAGCAAAATCTAAGGAGCTGTTTGGCAGGACAGAGGAGCTAGCTTACTGGCTGCATGAAGTGATCGCCGAAGATGAAAAATATACGACAGAGGAATGGCTTGCTCTCGGTGATATGGAGCTAAACGATGTAGAAACATTTGTAGCAAAATTACTGCCTGAAATTGAGGCCCTTAGTTTGTAGGCAGTAAACCCAATATTTTTGTCAGATGCTGGATAACGTCCCTGGGTCATTGTTGGAACCACACAGTCAGTATGTTGTCAGGTTAGTAGAAGTATCTGCGGGGGGGCTGCCAGACTCTAGTGAGCTTAAGTATAAGGCCGATGTTCGAATTACTCAGTCTGATATAGAGTTTTCGAGTAAGCAGCTAACGGCACGATTGCAGCCCCATTGGTTGGTCGATATTGCCCAGCGTGGAGATTGTGTTTTTACGGTTGTTCTTTTTTGTCGTCAGGGACATTTGGGACAACCCTGGCAGGAAATTGGCAGCGTCCAATTTTCAACAACTAATTTGTTTACAGCCGAACGGAGTGTTGATGTAGAGCAGATCATTACTACTTGGGATCAAGCGCCAGCCCTAAAGCTAAAAGTTCGTCTGACTCAAAGTAGCTATGAACCACAAACAGAAACAGCTATTAATCTGACTACTTATAAGGCTGCATCTCCCCAGCGCCCGCCTCTCAGCACGGAGGATATAGCCCCAGAAGAACTGCCAGAAGTCATGCCGCTGACAATGCCAGAAGCAGTTGTTGTTAAAGATGTGTGGAATAAGCTGCGGGCCTGGAAAGAGCTGCAGATAGAGACATTCTTTAAGCGGCTTTTGGTGGAAGTGCCGGAGCTGGACTATCTCTTTGGCGAGGCTTTTGAGAGCATACCGGACTTCTTTTTTGAGCTGTTCGATTGCTGTGTGCGTGAGCTGTGTCCCTACACGGAGACGGTGGTTTGGGAGCCGATGATGGGGGTGCCGCCGGAGAAAGGGGATTCCTTTGACACCGTTGAGGAATTTGGTGCTCTGTTTGCTGATATTGGTATGCAGCCTCACCATTGGCTCAAAGCGCGGCAGGTGTGGATGTGGATGCTGCCCCAGATTCCCTATTTAGAAGAATTTGATCAAGAAGATTTGACCAAAAGAACCGGGTCAGCACTGTATAAGTTTTTCAATACCCATGTGATTGGGGGAATGGTTGCCGCTCGCCGTCGATACGATGCCGCTCTGGGGCCAGCGATTCTTAGTAAGATGGCATCGTCCTGGCAGTACTTTGAACCTCGTAAAAACGAGATGGGCGTCGAATTTTATCGGACGCTGTTTGAACGATATCCTGAGGTATTGCCGGTGTTTGGTCGGGCCGATATGGACTATTTGGCCACCCACCTGTTTCAGTCATTAGAATTTCTGTTTACCTGCCTGGCTGAGGGCAGCGCTGAACAACTGCTGAAGGAACTCAGATATTTGGGGCGTCTCCATGGCAATGCAGGGGTGCCGTCCCATGCTTATGGGGCACTGTCGGCGGTCATGCTTTCGATGTTTGAGAAGTATGTGCCGGACTTTGATGATGAGCTAGCTTTGGCCTGGCGAACGTTAATCGACCGGGTTAGCAATGTGATCAAACTACCCAAACTAAATGAAGAGCGACTGCTGAAAAAGGCCCGTGAATACCTGGAGGTGATTGCTACGGAGCAAACCTGGGAGGAGTGCGATCGCAACCGTCGCTGGCAAGAAATCCAGGCCGAGGTCCAGGCTACCGGTACCTACACCCACACCTATGAAGAGCTAGCCTACGGTGCCCAGCTAGCCTGGCGTAACGCCTCGAAATGTGTAGGCCGTATTCAGTGGAACAACATGGTGGTGCGCGACCGCCGTCATGTGTCTGACCCGGATGAAATGTTCCAAGAGCTAGAGGAACATCTACGCTTGGCCACCAACGGCGGCAATATTCAGATCACCATGACGGTGTTTCGGCCTAAGAAGCCCAAAGAACGCTGGGGACCGCGCATTTGGAATCCACAGCTGATTCGCTACGCGGCCTATAAAATGCCCGACGGCAGTGTTTTGGGCGATGCAGCCAATCTAGGGGTGACCCAGGCCATTATGGACAAAATGGGCTGGCAGCCGCCGGAGCCGCGCACCCCCTACGATATTTTGCCCCTGGTGATCGAGCTGCCGGGTCAAGAACCAAAGCTATACAACTTTAAGTCAGAAGACATCCTTGAAGTTGAGATTGAACACCCGACAATTCCCGGCTTTAAAGAGTTGGGCATGCGCTGGTACGCTGTGCCCGCCATCAGCAACTTTCGTATGGACATTGGCGGCATTACTTACGCCTGTCTGCCCTTTAACGGCTGGTATATGGGTACTGAGATCGCCCGTGACTTCTTAGAAGACTGGCGCTACGACAAAATGGAAGAAATTGCTGCCCTGATGGGTCTGGACACCAGTTCAGAACAAACCTTGTGGCGCGATCGCGTTTCCCTAGAAATGAATGTAGCCGTGCTGCACTCGTTCCAAAAAGCCAAAGTCACTATGGTGGACCACCAGTCGGCCGCGCGACAGTTTCTCACCCACGACCAGCGTGAGAAAAAAGCCGGTCGAGAATGCCCGGCTGACTATGGCTGGGTGATGCCCCCAGCTGGCGGCAGTGCCTGCCCCGTGTGGCATCACCAGATGCGTGACTTTTATTTAGAACCGGCCTACCACCATGCAGCGGATCGCTGGGCCGTAGAAGCCGATATTGATCTAGATCAGTTTACTCAAGCTGTTGATGAGAGTAATAGCCAACAGGATCGGATTTTAATTCTGTTTGGATCTGAAACAGGAACAGCTGAAGGATTTGCTCGCCGGGCGGCGCGTCAGTTAGCTGCCTATCGTCCTAAGGTGATGGCACTGGATGACTACAATACGGACCATCTCGCCAATGAAAAACTGTTGTTGGTAATCACCTCCACCTTTGGTAATGGGGAAATGCCAGGGAATGGTAAACAGTTCCTAAAATGGCTTAAGCAACAACCTCCTGGTACTCTAAATGGATTAAATTGCTCAGTTCTAGGCATTGGCAGTACGGTATATGAACAGTTTTGTGCGGCTGGGACAGCGGTTCACAAAGCCCTAGCGAAGGCCGGTGCCAATGCCATTGTTCCATTACACAAAGGGGATGAGATCAAGGGACAGGTCAATACCTTCAATCAGTGGCTAGGGCTCGTTTCTCGCATTCTGGGGGCAGATGATACTGGCACTACCCCCCAAGCGCTGCCAAAACTCACGGTTACCTATCTGCCTGAAACAACTGCTATTGAATCAATGGCGGCACCGGGTACATCTGTGCCTGTCTTGGCTAATGATGAGTTATTGAAAGATGTGATTCCAGGGAGTCGTTCCACACGATATTTGTTATTTGATATCGGCGAGACCGGGCTGACCTATGAGACCGGAGATCATGTGGCGGTGTATCCCCATAATCCTGAGGAGTTGGTGAGTAGGGTTTGCGATCGCATCCAAACCAACCCAAACACTATCTTCACCGCAAGCTATGTCATGCCCGACGGCATCTCACTAGACGATGCTCCCCCTGTCGCTGTACCCACAATGGTCAAGTACGTTCTAACAGAAGTACTCGATCTAGCCCTACGGGAACCCTTTGCCGAATTTCTAAGTTTTATGCACGCAGCAGCTACCGACTTAGAAGAGAAAGTACGATTAGAAACCTGGTTAGAGATTCTAGCCTTGGGAGATGACCATGAAGAAAGTCAGGCACTACGAAAAAGCCTGAACGATACCTTTATGAACGTGGTCGATCTCCTAGACGAGTTTCCTTCCGTTCAGATGACATTGGCGGACCTGCTAGAACTGTTACCCAAGCAAAAGCCCAGGCTATATTCTATTTCCTCCTGCCCACAATTACAGCCGGGTAAGCTGCAGATTACGGTGGGTGTGTTGCAGATTCACACAGATGCAGGCAAAACTCGTCAAGGGCTGTGCTCTAACTATCTGGCCGGTTTGAGCGCTGGCAGCCAGGTGCGGATTGAGCCCCATACATCAGACTTTCGCCCACCCGCAGATCCCACCGCGCCTTTATTGATGGTAGGCCCTGGTACTGGTATTTCTCCACTAATCGCCTTTTTACAGCATCGAGAGTATCTGCAAAAACAAGGGTCTGAGCTAGGGACCGCCACTCTTTACTTTGGCTGCCGCAACCACAGCGATTTTCTCTATGAATCTCAGCTCAAGGCTTGGTTAGAGCAAGGGGTGTTAACAGATTTACAGGTAGCATTTTCTCGTTTAACCGAGCCAAAGATATATGTGCAAACCCTAATGCAGCAGCAAGCCGCCAACCTCTGGCAGCAGCTTAGCCACCCCCAGTGTCATTACTATGTCTGTGGTGATGCCCGCATGGCCGCCAATGTGTTTGATGTGTTTATGCACATTGCCAAGTCAGAAGGCGGACTTTCTCACATCGTGGCTGTCAACTTCTTTGACAAAATGAAGCAGGAAAATCGGTTTTCTACGGATGTATGGGGTGTCACCCTGAATTTTAAGCAGGCAATTCAGCAGGTCAAAAAAGAGAACTATGCCAGAGCTGAAAAATGGCTCACCCAGGTATCTCCCCCTCACACCCATGGATAGCCTACAGATGATCATCGTTACTCGTAGAGGAGTAAAAGGAGCTGACAGCCTGAAAAATTTCATGCACAGTCTCAGATCTAACTAGTGCCACCTGAATAGAATCTTCACTCGGAAATAGCTTCAAACTTCGCTTTTTATTTTAGGATTGAGTCCAAGGGAAAGGTTTGTTTGATAAAATTTGCTAAATTCTCCCGAGATTCTTCTATGCGTTGAATATCTGTGGCTGCATTCTCAAGGGAAATTCTTGCCTCTGCTGGAATATCAAGATTAGCTTCCTGAGTCTTGAAATCAGCCTTAAATCGCCTCTTAAAATTGTTGATTTGCACCTTATCAAGCGGAGTTCGCATAGCAAAATTTCCGCTACGATAATCAACTCCATTTTTCAATAATAGGACTTACGCAGAGCATATTCAAAAGAGCGATGTGAGTAATAGCTGCCCTCTGCTGTACTTGGTAAAATCAAGTGTATGAGTCAATCGTTCAGCCGCCTCGATTACTGCCAGTATCTTTTGGTGAGTCAAGTCAACTATACGCTGACTAACTTTGCCGACCACAGTGAAGCGTGGAGCCATGACACCATCAATCGATACCTGAAGCGAGAGCGGATTACCCCTCGACTGGTCTGGGAGAATACAAAGTCTCAAGTCGAGGCTGACCCTTATGGCTATGTGCTCTTCGACGACACGGTGCTCGATAAACGGCATTCATTTTCCATCGATTTGGTGCGTCGACAATATAGTGGCAATGCCAAACAAGTGATTAAAGGTATCGGTGTTGTCAGTTGTATCTATGTCAATCCCAACACAGAGCAGTTTTGGTTAATTGACTACCGAATCTATGCCCCTGATGGTGATGGTAAGAGTAAGCTCGACCATGTGAGCGAGATGCTTATTAATCTGGTGCATCACAAACAATTGCCGTTCCATGGGGTACTAATGGACAGTTGGTATGCGGCCAAGGCCTTGCTATTGCTCATAGAATCACTGGCCAAAATCTATTATTGCCCGCTCAGATCGAACCGTCAGGTGGATGATTCAGGAGGCCTTGCCCCGTATCCACGGGTTGATAGTCTAGAGTGGAACAAAGCTGAACAGACGACGGGTAAAACCATTAAGCTCAAAGGCTTTCCCAACGACCACAAGGTGAGACTGTTCCGGGTCGAGGCGTCTACCCGCCGCACGGACTATATCGTCACCAACGATTGGACTCAAGAGTCGACAGCCGCCACACAAGAAGCGTGTAGCTACCGTTGGCGTATTGAGCAGTTACACCGAGAGGGAAAGCAGACGACGGGCTTAGAGCACTGTGTCAGTGTCGCTTGGCCAGAATTCAGCGAAACCATATTGGGTGTGCGCTGTTGGTCTGGGTCAGGCTCAATCAATTAGCGATCCAAACAGGCCAGACCCTTTACCAACTCAAGGATGGGTTGCTCGATAACTATTTGGTGCAACAACTTAGAAACCCTGATATTCAAATCGCTAATGCGTAAGTCCTAAATAAATTATATTTCTTTCTGTTTTTAGTAGACCCTATCGCTTGCAGCTGTTTCACATTTTTCTCGATAGTCAGTTATCATTCAGTCAGAAGCTATACTCCATTCACTGAGATTTGAATTCCCCAACAAGGTGCGACAGCCAATCAGCGTGCGCGAGTCGTCCGTTTTCTGATTGGCTGTCGCACCTTGTTGGGGAATTCGAATCTCAGTGAATGGAGTATAGTATACCTTCATAACGTTGGGTTTCGCCGGGTCCAAAGAGAGTTTCCCCACGTCCGCTGGATCG
>JBCCHX010000056.1:0-48690 GCA_039028535.1 Cyanobacteria bacterium P01_B01_bin.77 | reverse complement strand
TCGGGAAAATGAATACCCAAAGTAGTTGGCTAAATCCTTTGGCTCAATTTTGAGTTCAAAGATTTTACTAAATGTATAAGTTTGTTCAGGATTAATGGCTTTCACGATACTTTAGAACCTAATATAAGTGCTCATGGCACTTTTATAGTATCGAAAATGTTCACGATTTCTAGGATACACTGCCTCTCAAGAGACTGCTCATAATTCAAGTTTTCTATGGAGCAAGACTATTATCAGACGTCGTCTCTAAAGGCTTTACGCAGGCATGACTGAACTGGCTATGACGACGTCGATATGGATCACAGGGCCTACCCGCAGTGGTAAAACTCAGCACCTGATTGATTGGTTACTGCAGCAATCAGCTACGGCGGCGTGCCCCTGGTTGGTTTTTGCTGCCAATGGTGATAACCGAATGGCACTGGCCCAGCGATTGGCCGCTACGATCCAAGACCAGGTCCCCTACACGACCACTACTCCAGCAGGCTTTATTCAGAGTGAAGTGATTCTCTTTTGGCCATTGCTGGTGAAATCATTGACACTAAAGGCCCAGTTTCCGCTGAAGCTGCGTCCCGAAAATGAACAGCTGCTAGCACTACAGCTATGGGAACCACTGTTACAAGAGGAGCTACAGGTGGAAGGTTGGCCAGAAACCCAAATGGTACGGCGGGCGTTAGATTTGCTACAGTTAGCTGCCTCTGCTGGTATTCCCTCAGAAGAGATTACACAGCGACTGCGACAGGGAATGATGCCAAGTTTAGTTCCACTGGATGTGTGGGAAGCAATGGGAGGGGCGCTGCTGCAGTGGCGTAGCTGGTGTCTAGAGCGAGGTCTGCTGACCTATGGACTGATGACAGAGCTTTACTGGCGATATCTGTTGCCTCTGCCTCAGTATCAGACGCAGCTGCTGGAGCGATTTGCGGGAACATCAGCGGATGATGTGGATGAGTATAGCGCGATCGCAACTCCCCTATTCCAAGTCTTCAAAACCGCCAACCGCCCCCAGGCCTTTACCTACAACCCCAGCGGCCAGGTACGTCTGGGTGTGGGTGCAGATCCGACTGCTACATCGACCTTGGCTACAGACTGCGAACGAGTACAGCTACCTCACCCCGATGCCGATAGCCTGGGCTATGCCATCGCCGACGATGTGGTGCATTGGGTCCAAGATCCGTTAGCTGTACCTGAGCTACCCGACCAGGTGCAGCTGCTTACCGCCACCACCCGAGGCAAAATGCTGCGGCAGACCGCTGACTTTATTGCCGATGCTATTCATCGCGAACAGGTAGCCCCATCAGATATTGCGGTGATCGGTCCCGGATTAGATGCCATTGCCCGCTACAGCCTGATCGAGATTCTCAGCAAACGGGGGATTGTTGTGGCCTCCCTCAAAGATCAGCGCCCCCTCAATAGTTCACCCTTTGTCAGATCGTTGCTTACCCTGCTAGCGCTGGTCTATCCAGGATTGGGCAGATTGATCGACCGTGATGCGATCGCGGAGATGCTAGTTGTCCTCAGCCAGCTTCCAGAAACAACCGCCAGTCTACCCTGGTTTGATCTGACCCGCATTGACCCGGTGCGCTCGGAACTAATAGCCGATCACTGTTTTGTCCCAGACATTGAGCACCCACGGTTGCTACCAGTGGAAAATTTTCCCCGCTGGGACCGGCTAGGCTACGAAGCAACAACGGCCTACAACCGCATTTTGGCTTGGCTCGATGGACAAAAGAAACAACAGCAGCAGCGTTACCCGACAAGTCCAGTCATTATGCTGGATCGGGCGGTGCAAGACTTTCTATGGCGCGGCAACTATTTACCCATCGATCAGCTGTCTGCTTTGCGAGAACTGATGGAAACAGCCCAGTACTTTTGGGATGTGGAACAGCGATTAGCCCTCTATGGGGGAATGCCAGGACAAGATACCTTAAGTGATGTGGGGCGCTTTATTCGGCTATTGCAACAGGGAACGGTATCAGCCAATCCCTATCCGGCCCGATCTCTAGAGGGAGAGCACCGGGGGGTAACGTTGGCAACGGTGTTTCAGTATCGGGCACAGCGACTTACCCACCGCTGGCAGTTTTGGTTAGATGCTGGTTCTCCTCGCTGGCTAACGGGACGAGACGAACTATTTGGAGCCGAGATTTTTCTAAGCGACTGGCCCCAGAGACCGGTAACGGCATTAGATACAGAGACCATGCACGAGGCAAGATTAGAGAGAATCCTACGAGACTTATTGAGTCGGACAACGGAGAGACTTTATCTGTGTCACAGTGAACTAGCCCTAAACGGTCAGGAGCAAATGGGGCCTTTATTGAGCTTGATGAGCACTTTAGAACCAATGGAGACAAATAGTTTGGTGAAAGAGTAGCCCATGCATTGGAGTAATCCCAAGTGCCCAGTAAAGTATAAAGGTAGGCTAATGAGCAATCTATGAATTCGGCTGCAACTCAGAAAAAAGTTATCGTTGTCGGGGCTGGCTGGGCCGGACTGGGGGCTACTTACCACCTCGCCAAACAAGGCTATGATGTCACATTGCTAGAGGCTGGGCCGCAGCCGGGTGGTTTGGTAGCCGGTTGGAAAACCCCTGGCGGGCGCTCTGTAGAAGCTGGTATTCATGGCTTTTGGTATCCCTACAACAATATTTTCTCGCTAGTAGACGAGCTTGGTATTCAGCCCTTTACCCCCTACACCCGCTCATCTCAGTATTCACCCGCCGGTCTAGAGGTGGAATCCCCCCTCTTTCAAGCGATGCCCTACCTGCCCAGTCCCATGGGTACGTTCGCTTATACCCGATTTAAGCGCTTGCCCCTGGCCGATCGGCTGACGGCACTGCCGCTATTGTATGCCGTCATAGACTTTGACAACTCTGATGATGCCTGGAAACGTTACGACGGTATGACCGCCCGCGAACTATTTAAGCAGTACGGGGTTTCAGAGCGACTTTATAAAGAATCCTTTGAGCCTATGCTGCTTGTCGGGCTGTTTGCTCCAGGTGAGCAATGTTCAGCCGCTGCTGCCATTGGCATGCTGTACTATTTTATCTTGGCCCACCAGCCTGACTTTGACGTGCGCTGGTGTCGCGGCACCGTGGGGGAGATGATCTTTCGCCCTTGGGTAGAGCGGATTGAGTCGTTGGGGGGTAAGGTACTGGCCAATCAGCGAGTGAGCGATGTCCAGGTGGAAAACAATCGGGTTACCGGTGTTGTGTGTACGGGGATAGATTGCGATCTCACTTTTGAAGCGGATGCGGTGATCTTCTCCGTGGGTATTACCGGCATGAAGAAGATTGTTGCAGGGAGTGAATCCTTACGCGATCGCCCTGAGTTTAGAAACCTACAAAATTTAGGCGGTGTAGATGTGTTGGCTACTCGACTCTGGTTTGACCGAAAAATTGACGTACCACTACCTTCAAATGCCTGTTTTGGCTTTCACCAGACCACCGGCTGGACATTCTTTGATCTCAATGCTCTTCACGATGAATATAAGAACGAATCCGGCAGCGTAATTGAGGTGGACTATTATCATGCTAATCAGCTGTTACCCCTCAGCGATGAGCAGGCTGTCAGTCTTACCCAAAAAGATCTCGCAGGCTGCCTTCCCGCCTTTGGTGATGCCCAAATAATCGATCAGGCCGTAGTAAGAATCTCCCAAGGTGTTAGCCACTTTGCCCCCGGCAGCTATCGCTATTTACTGCCAGGGACCACCAGCCTGAATAATGTGTTTATGAGCGGTGATTGGATTGTGACTCGTCATGGCTCCTGGTCCCAGGAGAAAGCCTACGTGACAGGGCTAGAAGCAGCCAATCGTGTTGTTGATTTGCTGAGTACGGGAACAGTAGCAGAGATTATACCGATTATTCCAGACGAACCCCACATCCAAGCAGCTCGAGCCGTAAACAAAACAGTGCGACAAATTGTAAACCAGATAGTGCCACAGCTTTGGGCCTATTAGAGATCGTCAGAAGGCGAGGCGTAGAAATTGATTAACTCCTGTCTTCTACGTTCAAGCGAATGGGCACAACCATACTGCCAATTTGGACTTTGGCTTCGCGGTTCGGCCGAGTTCACCGTCGAAGTCTCAGTCCTCATCTTCTCAAAATTAGCTGGTTGAGCGGCATCGAAACCAGCTGTGAGGGCCATGCACTTTCGGCTCTATATCTAAAATTACTCTGACAATCAGCTAGTTGCTTCATCAAAGTTAGCTTCAATAGGAGAGATTGTCCTGCAAAAAGTACATTTATGGCAGACCTAAGTTTTCCTACACCACCCACATTTGGAACTATAGAAGACGAACGTCGTCATCGCCAGCAGCGCTTAGCTGCTGCATTTCGGCTGTTTGCCCACTATGGATTTGATGAGGGTGTTGCCGGACATATCACCGTTCGTGACCCTGAATGGTCGGATTGCTTTTGGGTGAATCCGTTTGGTATATATTTCGGTCATATTCGAGTATCGGACCTGTTGCTGGTAAATCACAAAGGTGAGGTAGTCAAAGGGGACAAGCCCGTGAATGCGGCGGCGTTTGCCATCCATTCCCAAATTCACCAAGCTCGACCGGATGCTAATGCGGCTGCCCATGCCCACTCACTCTATGGGAAAGCCTGGTCCACCCTTGGCCGTCAGTTAGATCCCCTAACCCAGGATGCCTGCGCATTTTACGAAGACCATGCTTTATTTGATGACTATACCGGCGTGGTTTTGGACCCGGATGAAGGCAAACGTATTGCTGCGACCCTGGGAGAAAGAAAAGCTGTTATCTTGCGTAACCACGGCTTACTTACCGTCGGCAATACGGTAGACGAAGCCGCCTGGTGGTTTATCACAATGGATCGCTCTTGCCAGACTCAGCTGGCGGCGGAAGCCGCAGGAAAACCAGTACTAATTGAACCAGAGACAGCGAGCTTGACCTATAGCCAAATAGGATCTCATCGAATCGGATGGTTTAGCTTTCAGTCTCTATATGACAAAATTGTGCGTCAAGAACCCGACTTGTTGGAATAGGGTTGTGGGAAAGCGAGAACAAAATTGTGACAAAAAAATATGGCAAAAAAGGGGACGCTAATTAGCGTCCCCTTTTCACATGATTCGAAGAACAACAACTTAAACCACTGCTGTTTCTTTGGTCCATTCAGTATGGAATGTGCCCTCTTTGTCCACACGCTTGTAAGTGTGAGCCCCAAAGTAATCTCGCTGAGCCTGGGTGAGGTTCTGGGGAAGCTGAGCCCGACGATAGCTGTCAAAGTAATCTAATGAGGCACTAAAGGCAGGTACCGGCACACCATACTGGGCTGCCATTGCCACCACATCACGCCAGGCTGACTGTCGGTCTAGAATTGTTTGCTTAAATTCAGGAGCCAGCAACAAGTTAGGTAGCTCAGGATTCTCAGTAAAGGCGTGCTTGATTTTGTTTAGGAACCTGGCTCGAATGATGCATCCACCTTTCCAAATCCGAGCACATTCACCTAGATCAAGGTCATAGCCAAAATTGTCCGATGCTTTACGCAACAAAGCCATACCCTGAGCATAGGAACAAATCTTGGAGCAGTATAGGGCATCTCGAATCTTGTTGATCCAGAGGGTGGTGTTCTCGGTGATCTTGCCATTAGGACCGCTAAGCTGTGCCGATGCTGCCACCCGCTCATCTTTAATAGATGACATAATTCGAGCATTAACCGCAGCGGTAATGGTAGGAATGCCTACACCCATTTCTAAAGCATTCATGACTGTCCAGCGACCGGTACCTTTCTGACCAGCGGCATCCAGGATTTTCTCCACCAGGGCTGTATCGCCTTCGGTATTGGTAAAAATGTCAGCTGTAATTTCAATTAGGAAGGAGTCTAGTTCTTCAGTCGTATTCCATTGGGCAAAGACTTCATGTAACTGCTCATGGCTCAGACCTAAAACATTCTTCATTAGGTCATAGGCTTCGGCAATCAGCTGCATATCACCATATTCAATGCCGTTGTGCACCATTTTGACGTAGTGCCCTGCCCCGCCAGGACCGATATAGGTCACACAGGGACCATCATCAACCTGAGCTGCAATTTTTTTGACGATAGGCTCAATGGACTCATAGGCTGCGCGAGTCCCGCCGGGCATAAGGCTGGGACCATTGAGGGCACCTTCTTCACCGCCGCTGACACCCATGCCAATAAAGCGGAAGCCTGCACCTTCGAGGGTCTTTACTCGGCGCTCAGTATCTTCATACAGGGAGTTGCCACCATCGATGATCATGTCTTCGGGATCAAGCAGCGGCATCAGCTGGTCGATGACTGCATCCACAGGCTTACCCGCTTTGACCATGAGTAGAATCCGGCGGGGGCGCTCTAGTGAAGCGACAAACTCCTCTAGAGAATAGGCCGCTACGACATTCTTGCCAGTGGCTCTATCGGCCATAAAGGCCTTGGTTTTTTCAGGGGATCGATTGTAAACAGAAATCGGAAAACCGTTGCGCTCGACGTTGAGGGCTAGATTTTCCCCCATTACCGCCAGACCAATTACTCCAAAACTTTGTGCCATAACCTGTTTCCTAGTGTCTATTTTGTGGCCACATCTAGAACTCGACTCTTTCGCAGAGAAAAATTTCGAAGTTCAACTTATATGTGATAAAGGCGCTGTCTTGGGTACCAGCCTAGACACTATTTTCTAAAACATGGACGGACTCATAGGTTTTCTTCAAACTCCACTTGCTTGAAGGTATGTTTGATGTTTTATTTGCTACCCAAATATCTAACTTTATGTGGAGTTATTTAATGCGATGGTGTAGCTTATAGTACAATTGAACCATTCGAGTCGAGCTTGGATATTTTGAGTATTTCTTAACTATTTTGCCGTTGCTGATCCCCAGTGTGACTTTGTTCGCAAACGTATTCCCAGACTATAGGTATACAGTACTTCCGACGGATTGGTTCAGTCTCGCCATCAGCAACGATATTATTTGCAATGGTGACTTTGTCACGAAGGCGACTCAAGATTATCCAGGGTTACGGCATGATGTATCCGAACTAGGGCTGTTGTTTTTCTGTGGGGCTCATATCTAAGGGGCATTTCACAAATTGTATCGGTTCTGGTTACTTATTCGTTTTTAAGGTTTTTTAACTCCCAACTCGCGTTATGCCTACTTCTAAAATGAAGCTCCTCAGCATTGATCTAGGTCGTACAGCCACTAAAACCTGTGTTAAACGTAATCAGAATGATGTGGTGTTGGTGCCGTCAAATGTCGCTCATCTGACGGTGGAACAGGCTCGCCGTGGTGGATTTGAGTCGCAACCGAGCGATCCACTTCTGGATATGTGGCTGGAATATCAGGGTAAAGGTTATGCCGTGGGACATTTGGCCGCTGACTTTGGCGCTGATCTGGGGGTAGGGCGATCAAAAGTGGATGATGCTTTGGTAAAAACGTTGGCCTGTGTGGGCTACTTTGGCCTGAAGGGCAACCTGGGCATTGTACTTGGTCTGCCGTATCACTCCCAGGAACAGTTTGACAGCGAAAAGTCGGAAATTATTAGTCTGCTGACGTCCCCCCATGTGATGGTTTATCGGGGACGGTCGATGGAAATAAATGTAGAGAAGGTATGGGTGATGCCTGAGGGCTATGGCAGCTTAATCTGGAGTGAAGCCCAGAGTAAGAAAGCGGCTAGCCCTGACTTTCCTAACCTCTCGGTGGCGATTGTGGATATTGGTCACCAAACGACCGACTTTCTGGCCATTGATCGATTTCGGTTTGCCCGTGGTGCCTCCCAGAGTGAGTCCTTTGGGATGGCTCAATTTTATGAACGTGTGGCAGCCCAAATTGATAGTGCAGATAGTCAATCTCTGTCTCTTATTGCGGCTGTTCATAATGCTGAAGGAGAGCGGTTTTATCGCCCTAAGGGGGCGTCACGACCCACAAATCTAGATGAAATTTTGCCTAGCTTGCGTAAGAGTTTTGCCCGTGAACTTTCCCAGCGGTTTTTGAGCTGGCTGCCAGAGCGGGCTACTGATGTGATTGTGACTGGTGGCGGTGGTGAATTTTTCTGGAGCGAACTACGTCCTTTATTAAAGGAGGCCAGACTTAAAGGACATTTGGCTAAACCATCACGACGAGCAAATGCGCTAGGTCAGTATATCTATGGTGAAGCCCAGTTAGCGAACCTCAAAATGGCGGTAGCCGCGCGCTAGCCAACACGCTAGATTGACGGGCTACCCCCGGCTATGCGTTATTGGGAGCAGTGTCATTTCGTGCTCCTGACCTACCATGGCTGCCAAATCCATTCGTAAGAGCGTTTCCTTCGATGATAGCGATGGAGATCGGGCTTTGCTGGATGCGATCGCACAAGCGCTGACGGATCAAGTAGCAACCCAGCAGCAAAGCTTTAGCGATCTGTGCAAACAGGCGCTGCGGCAGTATTTGCTAAGCCAGGAGCCCACCCCGTCTGTCATGCTATTCATGGAACTACAACAGCAAATTGCCCAGTTGCAGGTTCGAGTAGCCACCCTTGAGGAGGCCAGCATTGTCCTTGCCCCTCCAGCATCCTCCCCATCTGTTTCCCAGACCCATGATGGGCCGTCAGCACAAATGCCCCTACAGATGACTGACGAAGTAGAGGAACCAAATGACCCTGTTCTTAATCGTTTAGGTCCTCTGCTCGATGACTTCTAAAGTAGATGACAAATAGATGGCTAGAGTAGCTAACTAAAGTAGCTAGGTCCAATGCCGTCCAACATAATCTTCAAACAAAAACCGTGAACTTGCCTCCACACTTCATCAAATCTTGCCCACCTTTGTAAATAACACCAGTAGCATAAATTTAAGGGTGTATCGAGAACTTTACATATTCGGGGGTTTCAATGATCTCATTGTTTCTGTGGCTAAAATTCCGAACCTAGTTGGGGTGAAGTTTTTAGTGATGGGATCACCGTCCTTTATCCATCAGCGGATTTAGTCGGTTAAAGCTGAGGTAATTGAATAGTTAGTCCTTACTGTTTAGCTGGTTCACGATCCGACTGTAATGGAAAAATTGAAAGTGGTGGCGACCGGTCACTGGCTATCCTTGATGTGCGCATCCTTGGGGATGCTACTATCGGTACCTGGAGCTGCCTATGCCCAGTCCACTCTCACCTGGGCCAGGGTGGAGCTTACCCGCAATGAAGTAAAGCTATTCACCAATGGCCAATCTCGCAGAGCCCGAGTTTCTGATGTTCTGGGTATTAATGATGCCCTCAGCACCGCTAGCAGAGCCCGAGCAGAACTGCGATTTAATGATGGTTCGCTAGCACGTATTGGCGAAAGTGCTGTTTTCCGATTTACCCCCAATACGCGTAATTTCCGGCTCTCTAACGGCACGGTTTTGTTACTGATTCCACCAGGACAGGGACGGAGCACCATCCAAACACCCAATGCGGTGACAGGTATCCACGGCTCGGCGTTGTTTGTTCGCTTTGTTCCTGAAACGAATACCACCATTATTGGTGCCCTCACTAACAATCCAGACGGTCCCATGGTGGCTTTCAACCATGATGGCTCTGAACAACAGCTTCTTTTTGCTGGTGAAATGGCTGTGCTACACGGAGAGCAGCCCATAAAGAAATTCTTCTTTGATATGGAGTTGTTCTATGATACCAACAGTTTGGGGGAGGATCTGCATCTAGATGATCCAGACGCCTCCACAGGAGATGAAGCCATTGATGCTGTAAAGCAAGAAATTTTGGATGCGTTAGATCAACAGCCTGAGTTTGACAACTTTAGCGGTACTGTTTTTGAAAATCCACCGTTTCTTTCAGCTAGCCCAGCTGCGCCTCCTATGGCAGAGGCCACGGTCCCTGACTTTAATGTGTCCCCGGCATCAGCATTTTTACAACAGAGCGTGATTGCAGAAGGGTTTGAAACCATTGTTGCACCTACGGCTGCTCAGCCAGTCCCCAGTCCCAACCAACCCGCACCAGCACCGGTTCAGCCTGCTGCCCCCACACCGGTTGAGCCGCCAGTTAAGCCTGTTGTTGACTTACCGCCATCTCAGCCGATCGAACCACCCCCTGGGCCAACAACGGGACCCATTAGTCAGCCAACAACACCTGACCCCCTCCCTAATCAGCCCATAGAGCCGCCAGCTGAACCCATCACACCTGAACCGGTTCAGCCGCCGATTGTCAAACCGACTCCACCCACCCCGTCCGTGGTGGTGGAGCAGACGGTGCCTGAGACCATTCCTGAAACAGTACCTGAGGCATTGGTATCACCTGAGCCTGAGCCACCGATCCAGCCAGTCGTCAAACCAACTCAGCTGCCTCCAGACCCCACTATTCCGGAAGTGACAACTGTTTTGCCTGTGGAGACAGTTATTCCTGTTGAGGACGGATTTGACAATTTAGGGGAGCTGGATGTTATCGACTCGGGGCTAGAGCCTGAAACCACCGAAGTTCAGATAGACCGTTTGCCAGATGCCATCGCTGTTCAAGAGCCATCGCCTGAGATTACAGCTCAAGAAGACCCGCTCGCTGGAGATATAAACACCTCTGGCTTAGAAGAAACAGCTGGGTCATTAGGAGCCGACCTCTCTGGTCAAATAGGGGGAACAACCGGGCAATGAAGCCCTGCGGTGAACGACCTAGGTGTTTCATGTATTTAGGATATCTGGGGAGCTAAGACTTTTTTAGGGAACAGCTGACGTAGGCTTTGCTGACGCTGTTCTAACGTCTCGGTATCTGACCACCAGAGGGATTCATAAAAGAAAAATGAAACTCCAGCGTAGCTGCGATCGCGAATCGCTGCAACCTGCTCTTGAATCCAATCCATGGATACAGACCGTCCCTTTAACCCACTAAGCACCCCGACCGCCGTCGGAATATGACGGCGGGCAGTTTGGGCCGGAGCCCGACCCATCTCCCAAACAAACCGGCCCAGGTCACTGCGATAAAGCTGAATAATCAGCTCTTCCACATAGCCTCGGTTTACCCAGGTATCCCAATCTTGCAAAAAATGTTTGTAGGCAAATTCGTGGGGGTTGGGCGATACCGACACAATTGCCTGGGGCCTTCGCGCTTTAATCACCTCAAATATGCGGGCCATGACGTCGGTGATTTTGTCAGCTCGCCAGCGAGTCCACTCCGGATCGTGAATATCCTTGGGGGGAGCTTGGCCATTGTGCTCCTGGCGATACAGACTGGCCGTGTAGGGATCGTAGCCGTAGACAGCCGGGAGGCCAAAATGGTCGTCCATCTGCAAGCCATCAATGGGATAGTTGGCCACCAACTCACTGACCATATCGAGCATAAACTGCTGTACTTCTGGGTGAAACGGGTTGAGCCAGACTCGATTGTGTTTACCTTCGGCTTTGACAGTACTACCATCAGCCTTTTGAGTTAGCCAGTCTGGATGGGTGCGAGCCAGGGCTGAATCAGCTGGGGCCATAAATCCAAACTCAAACCAGGGAATCACCCTGAGCCCTAAAGGACGGGCTAAATCGATCAGCTCTAGCAACATATCGCGATCGCCCTGGGCCGCTTCTAGAGCCTCGTTCCGTTCCCCTGTATTGTCCACATCGGGATACAGCCCTTGCTTGTAACCAAAGGTGCGTCTAGCCACGGCACTAGGGTATAGGGTGTAGCCCCAGTTCCAGACCGTGGGGTACACCGTATTAAAGTTCAGCTGGGCTAACCGCTCTAAACCGGATTCTAAGTTGGGGCGTGAAAACAGCACCTGACTGTCAACATTGGTCAACCACACCCCCCGCAGCTCGTCTTGGGGACTAGCCGCCGGTAACACAGTAGCGGGCTGCATCCGGTCAGGAATCAAAGTGGCTAAGGCCGGATCGGGGCTGGCGGCACACAGTAAACCGGCCGCCATGCCATAGGTTTCGCTGCGGTTAGGGTTGAGCCGTAACTGAGCCCCACGGGCGTCCGCTGTCATGGGAATTACTCCCTGTGCTAAGGCGGCGGCCACCCCTTCACGATCGGCGCCCATCAGTGAGCTATCGCGAAAGGTGGCTTCTATCAAACGGGTGGCCTGGGCCTGGGCAGGAAAGGCCGCTCCGGTGGTAAGGACGCTCAGGGCTTGCGATCGCAAAATAGGGCGTTGACCCACCGATTGCTCTCCCAACGCTGCCGTCAACAACTGTTCTACCTCTGTGTCACCGTCAAAGGTCAATCCTAGCGCCGCATTAGCTGCCGCAAACTTCCCAGGAAATGCTCGCAAAACCGCTGTGGCAAATTGCTGTTGCGAGATAGGCTGAGCGGCATAGCGTATCGCCGCCACAGGTAAAATCTGTCGCTGGTTCAGAGCAGCCACACAGGGCTGTTGCCGCCAGCTATCCGCCGCCATTGCCCCCCGTGCCGTCCAGCCTATCCCCAAGCAAATAAATAGGGCCAAAACCCCATATCGTATGAGCTTTGACCGGATAAAAGATATATTAAATGCCACGAATATTAGCCTCCGCTCCGTTTGGCACGGTAGCCCTTTTCAATCAAGAAAGCCACCAGCTTTGGGGCATGCTCCCCTTGAATTTCGATTGTGTTGTCCTTGACCGTGCCACCGGAGCCACACTGGGCCTTGAGGGTTTTAGCCAGTTTGGTCAAGGTATCGGGAGCGTGTTGAAAGCCACTAATAATAGTGACCTTTTTACCTTTGCGTCCCTTTCCACTCACCTGCACCCGTAGATCCTGCTCAGCTGGTGGTCGATCAGGTACAGCTCTGGCAATAGCTGGGTTTTGACCAAACTCTGAATACACAACCCGATCCGTCGCCTGAGCGGCCTTTTTCCCCTTCCGTTTTGCCATGGGTGGCTTCCTTTAACCTCACAATCGCTAAAAAATTAATCCAACACAAGCCGGCTTACCCCCCATCGGGGGTAAATTACCCTAACCACAGTGATTCCGCTCAGCCCTATTAAACCTCAATCCCAAATCGCTTCCCAAGCGTTACGCGGCTGGTTGGGCGTCGTCTGGGAGGCCCCGTCAAAGGTGGGAATCTCTAAAGGCGTGACCACCTGGCTCTGGGCAGGCGGTAACACCTGAGAGCGATCGGGCACAGTCACCGTGGGTACGGTACCAAAGGAGCCCGCTGATGGCTGTGTGGGCAACGGCTCTATCCCTGCTGCCTGATTAAGCCGATTAAAATCTGGCAGCGTTGCAGGGGGCACATAGCCAGTCGTTCCTGGCGGTGGCGACATATTGGGAGTGGTGCGAATAAACGCTCGATTGAGACCATCCAAACTACCTGGGGTTACTCCAGTTTGATCCACCGCGCTCTGGTCAAAGGAGAATGTAGATGAATTCTGATTAGAACCAGCCGCAGTATCAGCTGTAGCAGCGGCCCCTGTCGATTCACCGTTAGAACTAGTGGTAGCAATACCACTACTGTTCGAGGCTGCTGGATTAGCCGACGCTGCTGCCTGCTGCTGGGCAAAGGCTTCAGCTAGAGCGCTGGGCACAGCATTGGTTGTTTGATTAGTTGTTTGAGACGCTGACGCAGAGGGAGTAGTTTGTCTACCAACTGTGGACTGCCCCGGTCTGGCAGTCTGAAAATTCGAGCCCGTGGCATCAGTGCCGAGGAAACGGTATTCATCGACATAACGATTTAAGCGCTCCACAGTTGACTCAGCGTCACCAGCCTCAACACCAGCGGAGAGCGCATTAAGAGAGGCGGCCGCACTGGACTCTCCCCCTGTGGTCAGAGCAGACAAATCTGAGTCAAGCTGGGCCAGCAAGAGTTCCACATTGTCCAGCTCAGCGGCCACAGCCTGCTCTTCGGGGGTCAAAGACTCAAGCAAAACATCGGTCGAGGTGGCATTGCCTGAGCTGCCAAAACCGGTGTTTCCTAATTGCCAGGGTAGCTGCCCTGGATTTTGACGATACTCCCAAGCATACAAACCCACCACTCCTGTTACCAAGATGCCGAGCCAAAGCCATGGATTCAGAATGCCCTGAAACCGAGACGGTAAGTACCGAACAGATGGAGGTAACCGCATACGTCAATGCCTCGAACGATAGCTGGTCGCAATTCTATGCTTGCACGTATCAAGAAAAGTTGCCCACAGACAAGTAACACTAGCCCCAGTGGCACAAGAATTGCTGCTTTTCTTACAAAAAATTATAGGTCATGGTCAAAAGGTCTAAAGCAATATCACAAGCTTTATCAAGCCCCGTAGCACTTCTAAAAAGCCACAGTATACTGAGAGCTATGTGCTAATGGCCGTCCAGACGACAGTACTGAGCACATCAAGGGTCAGCATCTATTTCACTTAGTCCATTGGCGGTTTGGTAGTCCATACAATGTCTACTTTTAAACTCCCCAAACTCCCTCCTACCGAGGATGGTCAATGCAGTCTTCGCTATGAAGTGAATCCGGCTATTGCCCTTAATGCGCTGACTGAGATCTATCAGCAGGTGCAGCAATATCAAATAAAGCTGCGGCAGTTGGCCCATAAAATCCAAAAGATTTATGCGGAGGGGCCAGTGGTCTCTGGCTGGTTAGCGTCTGAGGCCAGCTTGAATGCTGCGGTTAAATATTCCCACCGTTCTGATGCCCTCCTGGGCAGTAATTCTCTACATAACTCCCAGAACAACCCTCAAGAAAATCTGTCAAACGCTTCCTTGGGAAAGCATCCCCCCAAGCTTGGTCTGCAACCCAGCTGCCCTGAGTCATTGGAGGCATTAGATGTGGCGCTCTTTCGCCATGGCGATGCCAATGATTTGATGAACTATTTGTCAGCGTTAGAAAGCGCCATGCTGGAAAATGGAGCATCGAAGAGTCCCATGATCGCGAACCACGGGGCGAATGGGAAATCTTCTATACCTGCGCCTATCCACAATGCAGCCGCTAACAATAACGGGGGCAAACACTCCGGTCAATCCTATTATCTATGTCAGTTAGATAGCAGTGGCCAAATCCAAGCGGAACTGTGTCCGCCAGACCAGGTACCGGTATTGAGTATGGCCATTGCCCGCTATCGGCGTCTCAACCAGCTGATCCAGCAAAAACAGGTGATTGAGACAAAACTTCAGGCCGTTGTGGCTATCCTTGGGGATGCCCAGCAGGTGCTGGCAGACTAGCTGTCTTTTCTGTTGCCAGCTCCCTGAGACTAAAGGAGCTAACGTTCTTGCCAACGTTTGATTTCGGTCTGGGCTTGCTGATAGTTTTGTGTATTTTTAGGAATCAGAGCAGCGGCTTCGATGGCGCTATTGTATCGCCCTTGGGCGGCACGAGCCCGAGCAATGGTCAGCATTTTTTCAGTCCATTCGCCAATCAGACGCTGGGCATCGGCATACTCGACAGGCTGATTAGAGGGGACTTTTTGAAGCTCTAAAATACCCCGTTGGTAGGTGCTGGCTTGTCCCATCCGGGGAATGGCCTGGGCTTCACGGATCAGGGCTCGGGTGTCCATGCGAGCTTCCCAAACCTGGATATTATCTTGGGCCTGACGATAGATGTCGGCGGGCTCACGGGGAACCAGTTTAGCAGCGTTAATGGCGGCCTGAAGCTCAGTTTCGGCAGCTCGACCTTCGGCCAGGTCTAGGATGACCTGACTCCAACGCTGAATGTCAGCCTGGGCCTGGTTGTAGTTGGGATCGCCAGGGGGGATTTGACGGGCGGTTGCGATCGCACTAGCAAATCGAGATGCCTGACTCGGTCGCAACGACCGCCGAGCCTCCTCCAATAAAGCAGCTGTATTGTTATTGGCAGAACCGCTGGAGCCGCTGGTCGCTGTGTTGCCAGCAGCCGTCGCCCCGCCAGTACTGGGACCATCTGCCGTATCCGCCGTTGTATCCTCAGAATTTTCCGTTGCCCCATCTGAGGCTTCGCTATCTGGTGCCTCCTCTGGAGTGCCTGAAGTATCTGAGTCAGTATCTGAGTCCTCCGGAGTCTCAGCATCTGCACTGCTCGCAGTCTCGTTAGTATCTGAACCCTCCGGCGTTTCACCATCTGGAGTTTCTGCAGTTGCTTCGTCTGGAGTTTCTGCTGCGGAAACATCGGTTTCATCGGTAGTCGCTGTGTCAGCCTCGTCTGAGGCTGACCCATCGGCCCCATCGGTACCGTCCCCGTCACTACTAGGACTATCCCCATCCCCATCCAGACCAACACGCGCCAACCACTCAGGCGGTACTCGTTCCTGCAGCGTACTTTGTACTAAAGGCTGGTTACGGAACAGTACAGCCGCCAGCAGTAGCAAGCCCCCCAACAGCAATAGCCAGGGTAAGCATCCCCCTGAGCGATTCCGATTAGACTCAACGTCCGGTAAATCCTCAACTAGCGTTGTGCCATAGACATCATCGACATCGTCAATGGGGTCATCCACTTCCAGGGAGAAGGGCTCTCTTTGCGGCTCTTCCGGTAGCTCATCTTCCAACACTAGCTCTGGTATTGGCTCTGGAATTAAGTCATCTCCATCATCCCCACCATCCGGATTATCGGGAATCAGTCCCCCCGACTCCAGAACATCGTCCGTCATCCCTTCTGTATCGGTAGGCTGAGAGTCGGTCCCTACCACCGGATAAACCTCTGCCGTTGACTCTGTATCCGCAGAGATATCCCGCTGATGCCACAGCAGCTGAAATTTTTGATCCTCCGGCAACATCACCACCGGATTTTGGATGGGACGCCAGTGGTGTTCACACAGTTCAGGCACCCGTTCTACCAGGTAGCGCTCCAGATGGCTGAGGGTGGCGCAGCCGTCGTAGCGTAGGCCCTCTAGCAGCGCTGCAGTAAACAAACCATGGCGCACTGCCAACGTTTCATGGGAAAACTCATTGGGCTGACAGGACAGAATCAGCGGGATGCCAGACTTACGCGCCAGCTTAGTCACCTGGGTTCCTATGGCCTGACCCGCCAAAGCACTCTGGCTACGGTTGATGTCCAGCACCATCATCACGTTTTTAGTCGGTGTTTGTTTGAGAAATTTCACCACGTCCTGCAGGGCGATCCCAGTCTGTTTAATCTGGGCCGGGTCACCGTCTACAGGCATCAGATAGTCTCGATTATCCGCCTGAGCCCCGTAACCACTAAAGTAAAACCAAAGGGTGTCATCCTTTTGCACCCGTCCTTGGCAAATGGTTTCTAGCCAGTCATTAATGGCCATCCGATCCGGGTAGACCGCTTCCTGTTCAATCGACGTGGACAAATCACTCAGTAAAATGCAATTTTCCGGTGCGAAACCCACATCATCAATCAGGTATCGACGGATACCAACCGCATCATTTTGAGCCTGCATCAGTGGTTGAAACCCCTGATACTGATTGATTCCGATAATAATTGCCCAGCAAGTCGACATCAGAGGCCACCAAGTACAGTTTGGACGTTGAAAGGAATAGACGCGTTCAGCGCCATATGGTACTGCAAGTTGAAGCGTTTGCACCTATATCTGCTATCAACTTATAGAAGTTATAGATCAATACCCCAAAAATACCGTTATCCAGTCAAAAATCTGGTCTGGTTAACCTGAGTCTTCGTGATCATTCACGGTACAAAAGTGGGAAGGTTTGACGAATGAGTTCCTATGGAGAATCAGCAACGTCCAGTTATATTACAGTTCTACCCGTAAGGCATTATTAGTACCTGTTTATTTACATGTCCACGACATCATCCCCCTACCGGACCCATTACAGACGGCGACGTCCCCTAATGCAACGCCTCAGTGCCTCATTTGCACCTGTGGGGCTAGCCATGGTGCTGGGGACATCCAGTGCCCTGTGGCTGACCGAAGCCCTGATCATGCCAAAGGCATCCTATGCTTACACCTCGCGATTAAATCTATTTTTGACATTAGAGGATGGCGAACCCTACAAAAGCTTGGTGCGACGGGCAAATATGGCAGCTCGGGCCGGGGCGCAGCGGAGTTTTGATCAGGAGTTGCTGATTACAGAAGTCGTGATTAATGTGACTGGAGAGAATAGTGACGGTATCGCTGTACCGGTGCTGAGTCTGCGGGTAAGTCGTCAGGAATGGAGTCAGCAACCAGTGACTGAGTATTGGGCGACTTACTTTCGAGGGGCTCAAACGTTGTTGGAAGCATCTCAGGACGCCGCGCTGTAGCTTCGCTGGGCTTGCCTTTTATCCTATGGATTTTGATCTATGGCGAAGCTGCCAAAGCCGCATGGGGTCAAATCCTAAGGAGACTGGTGGGCGGTGCCCACCCTACGAAATCTTTCCAAATCATCAACAGCTATTTTGTGCTGAGTGTACAACTTTGGTTTATTATCGATAGGTTATCTAACTTTTTCCCAGGTCCATGGCAGTTCCTAAGAAGAAACGATCCAAATCCAAGCGCAATATGCACCGCGCTGTTTGGAAGAAGAAAGCAGAATTACAGGCTCAGCGGGCTCTAAGCCTGGGCAAGTCAGTATTGACTA
This sequence comes from Cyanobacteria bacterium P01_B01_bin.77, assembly GCA_039028535.1. Taxonomy (GTDB): domain Bacteria; phylum Cyanobacteriota; class Cyanobacteriia; order Phormidesmidales; family Phormidesmidaceae; genus Leptothoe. The sequence goes on along the minus strand of JBCCHX010000056.1, from coordinate 30,373 downwards.
ATCGGTCAAACAGCTTTGAGTACCCTCAGGACGATGAGGATGAGGACGACGAGGAGTAGGCCGGTTCGCGTCATCTCTATAATTTGTAAAAGTAAAAAAGTAGCGGGTGGGGTTTTGAATGAACTTCATCCGCTACTTTTATGAGCACATTCCTACAGGTATGGAAAGACGGAAGAGATTTTTCTCAGGGTTGCCTCAGCAAAAAAATCCTCTTTAACTGTCAAGAATCTTCTGTTAACCTCTCCTTTACCTGGGAATTTTTAACTATTCAGAATCTTCTGTTAACCTCTCCTTTACCTGGGAATTTTTAACTATTTAGAATCTTCTGTTAATCTCTCCTTTACCTGAAAAAAGTTTGTTTGTGGAACTATGAAGCCAGGGGACAAATGGGCTAAGTCAAACGACTTATGCTGTCTAGTCTTAATTACATAACAATTGCCAAATTATGTTGGCTAATCGCCTTTCTATGGGGTCAGACAAACTATTGCTGACCTGTATGTCTGTGGCAGCATGTCTTGCAGGCGCAGTATGTATAGACAGTTTTTTTGAGTCAGCTTTAGCGAGTACAGACGGGCTGGTTCTTGTGGATATGCCCATATACAGCCGCACCTCTAGCGACGACTTGATTCATGGGGCTGAGTCCATGGTTAGCCAAACGATTAACCGCCATTTTGACGCCAATCCTGGCCTTGCTGAGATTGAGGTTGTTGTGCTGGGTAATCGTAACGGTGACGTTATACCTGTGTTGACAACAGCTGTTTCTCGGACCCAGTGGCAGGAAAATCCGCAGGTCAGTGCTTGGACCAAGTACTACAGTGCCTACGCCCTGATCCGACGGCATGACAGGCAGCCTACCCAGGTGACGACTGTCGCATCGCGCCGTTCCATGACCTATGCGTCCCAGAACATTGCTGTTCAGTTTGAGCGACAGTTTGACTCGGGGCAGCTAACGGGTCAGACCATACAGGCTTACACAGATCTCGTGGACTAGTGTTTCACGAAAATTCTTCAACCTGAGAAGCTTTCCTCTGTCTCCGTATTTAAGGATGCAGACAAGGACTCAGACGCAAGTCTGAGTTGGAGGGCTGAGTAACTTACGTTTCTTGATGGTGCAACTGCGATCTAAGAGAGGAGAGAAAAATTCCATGTCTCACGATAACGAAATCTGCAATCGCTCGACCAATCGTCCTTTTGAGGATATTCTCCATGCTAGCTTGTCCCGTCGTCATCTGCTAAAGCGTAGTGCTGTCCTGTCAGCGGCTGGCTTTATGGGGGCATTTGTAGGTGAAAGCTTGTTGACAAAAGGTGCAGCCGCTGCCACTAGTCTGTCGGGTAGTGGCGCTTCCGGTACACTGTTGGCTCAGACAAGTGGTCTGCTGGGTTTCACAGCTCTCAAAATAGCAGATGCTGTTGTAGATCCTGCCACACCAACAATTTCTAGTGACTATGAGTATCAGTCTTTGATTCCTTGGGGCACATCAATTCAGCCCGGTGGGGCAGAGTACAACGGCGATCCCAACACTCGTCCCACGGCGGCGGAGCAAGCTAACCAGATTGGTATTGGTCACGATGGCATGTGTTTTTTTGCCAAGAATGGTACTAGCAATACTGAAGGTATGCTCTGCATTAACCATGAGTTTGGCCGCAACAACCACGTACTTGGTAAAGATGCTCCTGAGAATCTAGAAGACGTGCGACTATCCCAGCATGCTCACGGTGTTTCTGTTGTTGCCATTAAGAAGACCAATGGCAAGTGGGATCGCGTTGCTAGCCCCAATTCTCGCCGGATTCATGTCAACACTGAAGTTGAGTTTAGCGGTCCTGCCGCTGGTCATGCACTGTTGAAGAACGCAGCCAACAACGTCCCTCAAGGTACCGTTAATAACTGTGGTAATGGTTATACTCCTTGGGGTACTTACCTGACTTGCGAAGAAAACTTTAATGGTTACTTTGGCTCTAGTGAAGGGGATGCGTTTGTTCCTGACGCAAATCAAGATCGCTATGGCTTTAGTGCCACTGGCTTTGGCTATGGTTGGGAAAAGTTTGACAATCGTTTCGATCTGTTTAATCCCAATTATAAAAATGAGCATCATCGCTTTGGTTGGATTGTCGAAGTTGACCCTGAGGATGGCTCTAAGAAAGCTGTTAAGCGTACGGCCCTAGGTCGCTTCAAGCATGAAGGGTTTGCCTTTGCAACCGGAGCTGGCGGTCGAGCTGTGGGTTACATGGGGGACGATCAGCGCTTTGACTACTGCTACAAGTTTGTTTCCCAGACTAGCTGGCGCTCCATGCTTGCCCGTGGGTTGAGCCCCCTGGACTACGGTAAGCTTTACGTTGCTAAGTTCAAGGAAGACGGTACAGGTGAGTGGCTGGAACTGACTATCCGCGATCCCAGATTGAAGGCTAAGTTCAAGGATCAGGGTGAGCTGCTGGTCTTTACGCGCGTTGCCGCTGATATTCTCGGTGCTACCCCCATGGACCGGCCTGAGTGGACGACTGTAGCCCCCGACGGTGCGATCTTCTGGGCGTTAACCAACAACAGTCGTCGGACAGAGACAGGGCCTGCTAGCCCGCTGGCTCCTAATCCCGATGGTCACATTCTTCGCATGGTGGACAGCAACAACCACACGGGGACCAAGTTCACCTGGACGATTCCGTTTATTGCTGAAGAAACTCACGAAGACGGTGATGAGACCACCTTTAGTGACCCCGATGCTCTATGGGCAGATCCCGATGGTCGCTTGTTTATTGGTACTGATGGAGGCCAGCAAAAGGATCTGAACAACCAGCTACTTGTCGCTGATCCTGCCACTGGTGCCATTAGTCGTCTATTTACTGGTGTCGCTGGCGATGAAATTACCGGCGTTACAGTTACTCCCGACCGGAAAAATCTGTTTACGAATACTCAGCACCCCGGTAACGGTGATCCCACCGAAACCAATTTTCCTGCACCCACTGACGGTGTGACGATTCCTCGCGATAGCACCATCGTTATCACGAAGAAAAATGGAGGCATTGTCGGTTCGTAGTGATTGGCCTGGCTCTGGCCTAGACCAGAGCCAGAGACCGTTGGGGGATTTGACGCAGTTTTCGTCCATTGCTTTCATTTTTTTATCGATAGAGCTATGAAACAGATTCTTTTGGCTGCGGCTGCAGCTTTAGGTGTAACTGCTTTTGCCGCACCTGCCCAGGCGGCTCGGTTCCAGTGGAATGTTGACTACACTGGTTTTTTTGCTGATGGTGCTAGCATCAGCGGCTTTTTTACAGCTGATGAAACGGCAGCTACTGACGGTTTTGTTTCCGGTGACGAGTTTGACACCTGGGAATGGACCTGGAGTGGTAACAGCGAGATTGCAGCGTTTACGTTGACATCCCTGACCGCTGAAGCTGAGACCTTCTTTGGTGATTTTGGTTTCTTTGTTGATGGTATGGCTAACGTACCAGGTGACGATGCGTCTGAGGGGGTATATATCTCCGATGAAGCGGCTATCGACCTTGATTTCTTGTTGGTGGATACGTTTACGTCTGGTGCGATCGCATCTGTTTCTGGCAATACAACCGCATCTGGTGTTGTTACCGTATCTGATCCTGAGGCCGTGCCTGAGCCAGCTACGCTGCTAGGTCTGTTGACCCTAGCTGGTGCAGCTGTTGTGGCTAAGCGTCAAAAACAGGCAACCTAAAATACTGAGGCTATTGGAGTAAGGTTCCTATAAACCGACAGGTTAATCCTGCAAGCCCTGGGCTCACGCTCAGGGTTTTATTTTGGCTATGTTTTAATTCAAATCTGTTGATTTTGACCAGGGACTTACCGCAAAGTCAAAAAATTGGGTCAGTCAGTGGACGCATAAGCCCATGGCCTCAATCCGGCATAGTCATTAGCAAGCCCTTGCTAGAGTACTTACGTTGCTTACCAAGCAAAATCCTGATTCTAAGTGATTGTTTGGTCAGGTAACTTTTCAGGGTGTGTGCTACGACCTTTTCAGAACCTACCGACACCTATGCCCTTAGTCGGGCAAGGCGGCTGGTACGTTCCCAGTAGAATTTTGTCCCCAACACTGGGTGAATCCAAACTCAAAGCCCTCACTACTGGGGGCTAGGGGACTTTACAAGCAAGCCAGCAAAAAATCTTCCCTACATAAACTCGGCATAAAGCTTCCACACCTCGTCCGAAAACTCCCCTAGCTAGCCTGTGGCAACCTCCACAGCAAGCGTTATTCCTCGCATCATCCATGAAAACCGCCCTGCACTGGCTCTCCCACTCCATCTTTTGGATCTGGAACATTGCCTTTATCGGTGTCGTATACCTCTGGCTGCTACCCACAGCAGGGTTACCTATCCTGGAATCCGCCTTCATTGGCCAAATTCCCCCTGCCTTTATCGCCAGTATCTTGGGTCTACTGATTGTGCCCTTAGTCTGCACTATGGTGGGCGGCAAGTGGTTACGTAAGCATCCTATTCTCCTGATGCGGCTGTTTTACGGTGTAGAAGCTCCCCTGTTTGGCCTCTGTCTGCTGCGGTTATTTCTTATTCGTGAGACCACACCCGCCAGTGCTCACATCCTGATTACGGTACTAGTGGCCATTGCCATGTTTGCCATCGAGACCCTGGCAGGCTATGCCGCCTACCGTCGCCCGTTGGCCTGGGCACAAATGATCGGACACAGTCTGATTTTAGTCACCGGACTGTATGCAGGCACATTGCTGTTGCTCTACACCGTGCCCGTCCTGTGCATCATGGTCTACGGCACTATTACCGGACTGCTCGGTATCAACTGGCTATCGCTGTTACGAGATTTGGGTAGTGCGGTGATGCATCCTCAGGTCCTTATTCTGGGGATCCTATTTGCCACTCTGTGGAGCATGACAGCTTTAGTCTTCGCCTCATTGCCCTATGTCATGGTCAACTTTTACGTGCGCTCGTGGCATCGCATCCGCACTGCCTTTGCTAAGCAACACGGCCATAGCTGGGCCACCACCGCCGCTGTTGTCGGTTCTAGCTGTCTGCTGTTTGGTCTCTTGCAGCTACATCAGCCCCAGGCCAAAGCCTTTAGCCTTTTAGACGGTCCTCAGCCCCAAAGTTCAGTTGAGCGTCTGGCCCTAGTGAAACAGGCAGACACTATTCGCAATGGCCTAGTTCACGGTTATCTCTCCCGCTATCGCTATCTAGGCACTGCCGAAGAAAGCAACCAGCTACGGGAGATGTATAAAGCGGTATTTGCCATGCCTGAGGCCAACGCTCAGGTGTTTCAGGATTTTCATAATGGGCTGCTGTCGCCGTTTCTTTATGGGGGCGATCGCAACGATGCCGATAAAGCTGAAACCCTCTACGCCAGCTTCTTTGACACCCCCATCCAAAAGTCAGAACGCACCGCCATCCGCAGCGCCCTGCAGGCTACCGCGAACCGGGATGAAACCCAGGCAGGGGTGCTCAATCTAGACCAAAAGATTATTCGCTTAGCCGAGCAAACCGTCTCTGTCAAAGAGCATGGCGACTGGGCCAATGTGGAAATCTACGAGCAGTACGAAAACAAGACTATTAACGACCAGGAAATTTTCTACAGCTTCTCACTGCCGGAAAGCGCCACCATTACCGGTCTCTGGCTAGCCGAAGCCCAAGATGGCTCCCGGTTTCCCTTCACCGTCTCACCCCGTGGGGCGGCGCAACAGGTCTACAAAGGTGAAATCGAACGGGCCGAAACCCAACGGGCCGAAGACCCCGCCCTGCTAGAACAAGTGGGGCCGCGTCAGTATCGTCTGCGGGTGTTTCCCATTCCCGCTGCAGCATCTCTAGAAGAGTCGGGGGAACTCCATCTGTGGATGACTTACCAGGTCCTGCAGCAGGATGGCGCTTGGCCCCTGCCTCAGCTCACCGAAAAGCGCAATATTTTCTGGACTGATAAGACCGTCTACCAGCGTCGAGGCAAAACCGTCGAAATCTCTGAAGACCAGTGGTTTGAACCCTCGATCAAAGCCCGCAGGAAAGTTAAGGCAAAGGCCCACAAAGTGCAGCTGACCGAAGGGTATCAGGTCACTGCTACACCTGTGGCTAAGGCGACTGTGCCCACGGGCAAACGGATTGCCGCTATTTTGGACACATCCTACAGCATGGGACAGGGAGGCCAAGCCGAAGCTTGGCAGCAGCTGAATAAAATCAATCAGCAAAACAACATTGACTTTTACCTGACCACAGCCACTGGCGATGCTCTGGCCCCCGGCGACGATATTGGGTCATTTGACTTGGTCATACCCTATGGCAGTCTGCAGCCAGCAGAAATGCTGCAACAGTTTGCCCAGCAGCGGTTGCCTAAAGTTTACGATGCCGTTTTACTGCTGACTGATGCGGGCAGCTATGAGCTAACGGAAGATATTGCAGAACTGCCACAGATGTCAGAACCTTTGTGGCTAGTGCATATGGGCAATCAGCTGCCTGCCGCCTATGATGATGCGCTGCTAGAAACCATCCAGGCTAGCGGCGGTGGGGTGGCCACCGAAGTGACGGCGGTGCTACAGCGTTTGGATCAAAACGTGATCGATGGCTATGAGTGGTTGGTTACGGCTAGCGATGACACCGCGCAGGCTGATGAGTTTGCGCCTCTGGCGGCTCGCCAGCTGATTTTGCAGCGTAGCCGTACGGTGGATATGACCCAGCTAGAGAATCTGGACGGGGTGCATGCGGTGGCAAAACGAACGCAAATTGTGACGCCCTATTCTTCCATGCTGGTTTTGGTGAATGACCGACAGCGAGAGCTGCTGCGTCAGGCAGAGGCGGCTGCGGATCGGTTTGATCGCGATGTTGAGGATGGTCAGGATGAGCTGACGGACCCGTTTAATCCGTTAAATTCGGTATCGGTGCCTGAGCCAGGTTTTGTACTGGGGATGGGGGCGATGGCGATTGGTTTGATGGTGCTAAAGCGCAAATCTGCGGCTAGCTGATAGTCTTGAGGAACGTTTTTATACCTTTACTACGTCCTAATCAACAGGCATTGTCAATGGCGATTATTTCGCTGGTGCGAGCCACATCTACCGATATAGTAAATTTGATCTATGAGTAGTCTCCCTCTAAATTTGGTTCCCGAGTCCACTGCTGTTAGTGATGCTGTGGTTGAACGGCTGAATCAGTTGCCTTTGAATACCCAGCAACAGGTGTTGGACTATGTGGAGTTTTTGCTGCATCGTCATAAGTTAGACGAGGCGGTGGAGCCGTTTAATGATGATGTTGAGGAAGATTTGACTCTGTGGGAAGCGGCTACTGATGAGGATTGGCTGGCGTTAGAGGCTCAGCTGGCTGCGGCGAAGAGTAGCTGAGGGCGAAGCATCTGAGCAGAATTGAGCGATGTCAATAAAGCTTTCTCAGAGAAACATATAGACAATGGGCTATTGTCTCCCCCTGACGAATGAGTCTGAAAACCTTGCCTTAAATTCTGACAATCAGCACTTAGACAAGACAGGCTCGTTACAACTAACTGCCTTCACATTAGCGTTTAAATTCTCAACAATTTGCTGGCCGAGTGCCGTTGTCTGTAGATAAGCCAAAGCTGGCCGAATATACGTATAAACCTGGGTGCGATAAAACTCAGGGAAACCCAATTTCAGATCCTCAGGGGAACGATAACCCAAGATTTGGTTCATTCCTAATTCCTCAAACTCATAAAAAAGCGCTACGGTCTTCTGTAAATAACTAGGGTCGCTTAGCTGACCGATAAGGTCCGCAGCCCTCGCTAGGCCAGGGTAGTGACCGGTAACCTGATAGCCCGGTTTATCAGGTACCGGAAACTGAGTAAACGAAATATTGTGCTGAATCGCCTCTAAATCTAGAACCTCATATTGGCTAAAATTTTCCTGTACGAAGAGCTTACTACGCTCGACATGATAAGGACTCAAGCTAGCATCGGTTGCCCCTGGGGCGAGGGTAACCCAGCACTTATCTAGAGCCTGCCCTGTGGGTGTCTGGCATGGACCTTGTACATATCTTCGCTGTACTACATCATCTTGCTGGCAGACACCACCTACATAACCAATATCGTGACACAGTAGCGACACCATAAAATTAAGCCAGTCCTCACAGGTGACATTGCCCTCCTGCTGATGTTTACCATGTAAGATTTCCTGGCCTACCAGACAGACAAGGATAGTGTGCTCAACGTTGTGATAGAGCGCTGTACTAGCACTTAGCTTATCCAACACCTGAGCTGCGAACGCACTCAATAAAACACCGTAGTCTGGCTGAAATTGCTGGTTGGGATTAACGGTCAAGTAACCCAACGGTTTACCCAGCATTTGGATATATTTCTCGTGCAGCTGGGTCACACAAGATTGCTTCATTGATGTTGCAGGATATAGCACAGTTAAGGGGAGTTGCGTAAAAATGAACTACCAGTAGAGGCTGGACTGGAAGAGCAAATTAAATAAAGGTATGAGTATGGCTAATCTACCCTTTTAGGGACTAAAGCCAGACTTTTTTATTCAGTGAATGCTCTAATCCAATCACTTATGCTTCTTTTTGCGAACAATGATTATTTCATCATCATTGTCGATGATGTCGATCACCTTTTCGATGGATGGTTTGGTCGATTTTGCCTTAGTAGGTTCGGCACTAGCTCCTCTAGAGAGCAGCAATAGCAGAATAAAGGGGAATGAGACGAAAAAACCCGGAGACATCGCTTTTTCTCCTTAGGAATATAAGCAAAACAAACGTTATGCAATGGGGCTCTATAGAAAATTCAACAGCTCCATGAGCTAAATGTGACTACTAGTGTGCGCTGAAAATAAGCTATGGGTTATGGGTAGGGTATACCTATTTCTTCAGCTTCCTTCAGCCCAAACGTTTACTCTTAGGAATAAGGATTTAATTATGCTCTCCTTTTTGCCGTACAGGCGTTCCATGGAACGCCTCTGCAGAAGCAATTTTTGGATCTTATAAAATCCTTCTTCCTTAATGTCAGTCCTACTATGCTGTTTGACGGTCCCGTGTTGTCTCTAGTATCTAAGTCAGAGCCTTGAAATGGAACCAGAAAAACTCACAACTTAGAAAAAAATTGCTAAACATAGTGAGACACTCACTTCACATACTTCATTAAAACCTCACAAAACCTCATCAAAACTCTAAAAACCTCGAATTTGGCTTTGCCAGTAAATAATGGCCAGGTTAATTTAGAACTGTGCATCTTACCCTGCTTAGAATCAAAATCATGAGCCGTCTACCCCATGTCCAGCAACAGTTTTACGATGGATGCCGATGCCGCATTAGAATTTGTCGACCATTTAGTCTATATTAAAACTGAAAGACATCTAAATGATTTAGAACGTCAGGTTTTTCTGGGTTCCTGGGAAGGTAAAACCTATGAAGAAATATATCCTGTTAAACCAGATTATATTGAGAAATCTGTCGGTTATAGGCTTTGGCAGAAGATCTCGGACGCGTTAGGTGAAAAGATAGCTAAAAAACGCCTTAAAGGTTCTATAGAACGAGTATTCAAGCAACAACAGAAAATTACTATTATTTATCGAGATCGGAGACCAGATGCTCAGCTAGCAGAAGTTATAGGGCAGACTGTTCAACCTGCTGGCTCACCTTTTTTGGTGAACTTAGATACTGTTTCAAACACTGGTAGTAGCTGGGTCAATCAACTGGAAACCAGACTCAGCAGCTGTCACTATTTTGTTTTATTGTTATCTGCTCAAATGGCCATAAGTGAGATGGTGATTGAGCTGTTGCAACGAATTTGGGAGCAATATGTTAATAGCTATAATCAAAAACCTGGATTATTAGTATTATACCTGCCCACAGAACCTCCTTTTTCTTTAAATCATTCTCTCCGCAATTATCTTGCTCAAGCACAGCAGTATAGTTGGACTAAACCAGAAGACGAAAAGGCGCTCTGTCAAGATCTTTTACAGATGATCCAGACAGATGGTTTTCCTCAAGATCTATCTGCTCGTACGGTAGACCATCATCTTCAAAGAACTGAAGGTTCCCTACTCGCTGCACCACCTCCGTGTACATTGTCAGTAGGAACACCGCCCCCATCCCCGGTGGCTGAGCCAGAACTCCCTAGAGGGCAGGTACGGCTTCCTTCTCCTTTTTATATTGAGCGTCAGCCCCAAGACGGACAGTGTTACGACGAAATCCTTAAGCCTGGAGCTCTGATTCGGATCAAAGCCCCCCGTCAAATGGGAAAAACATCGCTCATGGCAAGAATTCTAAGCAAGGGGCAAGATCAGGGATATCATACGATTCCTCTAAGTTTTCAACATGCTGATCGAGAAATTTTTCACAGTTTGGATCAGTTACTCCGCTGGCTCTGTTTACGAGTAGCGCGAAAGTTAAATGTCCCGCCGCGCTTAGAAGATTTTTGGACAGATGCCTATGGCAGTAAGGATAATTGCACCGCTTATTTTGAAGATTATCTATTACCAGAAATTGCTACACCTTTAGTGTTAGGAATGGATGAGGTTGATCGAGTCTTTCAGTATGCTGATGTTGTCGATGACTTTTTTGGCCTGTTGAGGGCTTGGTATGAAGAGGCCGGTTATGGTGTAAGTGGCAGTAGTCTCTGGGAAAAACTACGACTGGTGGTGGTACATTCTACAGAAGGATATATTCCCCTAGATATCAACCAGTCTCCTTTTAATGTAGGGTTGCCTATTGAGCTGAAGGAGTTTGATCTAGAACAGGTTAACGATCTAGCCAATCGCCATGGTTTGCACTGGAGCCCTGATCAACTTGAGCAGTTGGTGGCGCTAATTGGTGGTCATCCCTATCTAGTAAGAGTTGCGTTTTACCAGATTGTCCAAGGCGAGTTGACCTGGAAAGAGTTGCTTAAGAGTGCTCCCACAGAATCAGGCATTTATGGTGATCATCTACGTCGCCATTTGTGGAATTTAACCCGTAATTCTGTTTTAGCTGAGGCGTTCAGTCAGGTTTTGGCGAGTCAGAAACCGGTTGCCCTCGAATCAGCCTACGCGTTTAAGCTCCATAGTCTGGGACTGGTTAAGCTGCAGGGAAATGGTGTAGTCCCTAGCTTCGAGCTTTATCGACAGTATTTTAGCCACCGTTTGAATTGTTGATTGAATTGTTGTTGAAGAGACACTACATGTAACGTTTGTGCATATTAAGGTAGAGAACGGCAATGAAATATAAAGTGGGAGGACATTTACCCCTGGATGCGCCCAGCTATATTGTGAGAGAAGCGGATGAGGCGTTATACCAGGCGTTGAAGGCAGGTGAGCTGTGTTATGTATTCAACTCTCGCCAAATGGGTAAAACCAGTCTGCGGGTGCGCACATTCCATCGTTTACAGCAGGCTGGTGTGGCCTGCGCTGCCATTGATCTCAACAAAATTGGTAGTAAGGATATCACTGCTCAGCAATGGTATGCCGGTCTGATGCGTCGGCTGGTGACAAGCTTTTGTCTGCCAGTAAAACTTCGTGACTGGTTAAAAGAGTATGATTATCTCTCACCTGTAAAGGTTCTAAATGAATTTATTGAACAGATCTTATTAGCCCATGTGACTGAGCCTATTGTTATCTTTATTGATGAAATTGATAGCATGCGGCGGTTGCCATTTGAGACTGACGACTTCTTTGCTTGTCTCCGCTCTTGTCTAGATTCTGGTCATTTAACATTTGCGCTTTTAGGGGTAACTACGCCCTCTGATTTGATCACGGATAAGTACTGTACTCCGTTTAATGTGGGACGGGCCATTGACCTCCACGGTTTTACGTTTGAGGAAGCTCGTACCCTGGCAAAAGGGTTAGTCAACGCTGAACGTCCAGAGAGTTTACTGCGATATATTTTGGACTGGACGGGGGGACAACCATTGTTGACCCAAAAGCTTTGTCAGGCAATTACGGCTAAAAAAGAGTCAATTAAAGCAGGAAAGGAACAGCGCTATGTGGAAATTTTAGTTGAAAAACGCATTTTAGATAACTGGGAAGCTCAGGACGAACCACCCCATTTAAAGACAATTCGCGATCGCTTACTCAATATTGAAAAACGCACGGGTCCTTTATTACAGCTTTATGAGCGTATCCTTCAAGATGGTGATGTGTCTGCCGATGATAGTAGTGAACAGTTAGAGCTGCAGCTGGCAGGCCTGGTGGTGAAACGTGGTGAACAACTGCGAGTGTATAACCGAATTTATGCCACAGTGTTTAATAATCAGTGGGTACAGCGAGTTCTATCCAACGTTTATGAGGAGTTTATGAAAACGGTCTCTAAACAAGAACAGAAGCTATTATCCATGCTGAACGTGATGGAGGGCAAGGGATTTGATTATATTTTAAGCGAGATTCTAAGTGAGATTACACTCAAGATGAGTGTATTGCTGAGTGCCGATCGCACAACTATTTTCTTTGTTGATCCAGAAAGAAATGAATTGTGGTCCATTGAGGCCAATAGTGGCAATGCTAAATATCCCACTATTAATATTTTGACCAACGAGGCGAGTACCGGGCAGCTAACAGAATTTCAACAATTTATAGAATCTACTCAAGGGTCTAATCATGGGTCTGGGAAATACCCAACTTATAATGATTTGTTTTTTTCTTTGTCTAACAGCAGAGGTAATCTCACTGCTTTTATCCGTCTGATCAACAAGCTTAAACTATCTCATAATCCTGATGCACCATTGGATGAGCGTGTCGATTTCTCAGGTTTTAACCAGGAGGATCAAGCACAGCTAGAAGACTATGCTGAACCTATTCAGCGCATTCTTGAGCGGTGTCATTATTGTTATCGACTGACTCAACGAATACAGACATCGGAGGCTTTAACCGAAGCGACAACATCTGTTTCTCAAAGTAGTCTTAATCCAGATGAAATCATTGGACGAGTTATTGATGCGGCTATGCATTTGATGAATGCCGATCGAGTCACCTTGTGGTTGATTGATGATACCAAACAAGAACTCTGGTGCAATCTTCTTTATGAAAACGGGGAAATAAAAGAGATGCGAGTACCCATAGGTGATGGTTACGTAGGAACTGTTGCCCAAACGGGAGAACCGCTCAATATTGGATTCGATTTATATGATCATCCTAAATCTAGCCGTTCTAAGTTAACAGATCAGGCAACAGGGTATCGAACCTGTAGTTTGCTGTGTATGCCAGTGCGCGATCGCAACGGTAAATTACTTGGTGTGACACAACTCGTTAACAAACGTCGTCAGGGAAACTTTCCCCCTTATGATCCTAACACTTGGCCTGAAGCTCCAGCGTGTTTCCAAGCCAGTTTTGATAATACTAGCCAAAAACATATGGAGGTGTTTAATACCCAAGTGGGTATTGCCCTGCAAAATGTTCGACATTTTAACAAACTAGAACAGCAATCAAACTATCCTCGTAATGTTGTCAGTAAGACTCTAGAGCTGTTAGATCAGGTCATGGATAAGCAGAGATTTGACGAGATTTTAGACAAGACTCTGCGTTCAATCACCCTTAAACTAGGTCAGTCGTTAGGTGCTGATCGCACTACAATTTTTCTGCTCGATGCTGACCGTCAGGAATTTTGGTCTATTGTGGCAGAAACTGGTACTGAAGCAAATACTTTGGAAGTTCGGGTCCCTGTAGATCAAGGTATTGTAGGAGAAGTTGCGGCCCACCGTCGCATGATTAACATTCCCTATGATTTTTATGACGATCCTCGTTCAGCTTTTGCTCAAAAACAGGATCAGGCTACGGGGTATCGTACTTATACTCTACTGTCTTTACCGCTGATCAACCATCGAGGTGAGTTAATAGCAGTGGTGCAGTTACTAAACAAATTGCTGCCCTATCTGGATCCAGACTTACCCTTGGCCAAACGGATTGATCGTCAGGGGTTTACGGTAGGTGATATCGAAACCGTAAATGCTGACTCTGCAGCGATTCAGATTATTTTGGAGAGTTTCTTCTCTTATCATAAAACGTCGCGGGGACAGCGAGTGGCAGCTACATTGATGGCAGCGGTGCGCTCCTGTGATGTAAATACGGCGGAGACAGAGGAAGTATTAAAGCGCATTGTTGATGCGGCGAAAGATCTGATGAGTGCGGATCGCGGGACACTATGGTTGCTTGATTGCGATCGCAACGAGCTATGGAGTCGTATCCAGTTTGATAACGGCCGTGTGAAAGAAGTCCGCCTTAAGGTTGGAGAAGGCTTTGCCGGAGGGGTGGCCAAAAGTCACGAACCTTTGAATATTCCCTTTGACTTATATAACCATCCTGATTCTGCACGCTCCCAAGCCACCGATGCAGCTAGTGGCTATCGCACCTGTAGCTTACTTTGTATGCCAATTCTCAATCAGGATGGTGAACTCATTGGGGTAACCCAACTGGTGAATAAGAAAAAATCAGGTCACTATTCTGCACTGCCGTTAGTGTATGACCAGCCGGTACCAGAACTCTATCGCACCAGCTTTGACGATAGCGATCAGAAATGTCTCTATATATTCAATAATCAGGTAGGGATGCTCATTCAGAATGCAGAGCTATTGGCAGCTGTGCGGCAGCAGGAGCAAAGATTACGAGAGAATCTGTCAGAATAGGTCAGCCCCAAAAACAACGCAGCAGAAGATAAGCGAGCTTAGAGTTAGGGCCAAAGGCCTATCAAACTGAGACTAAAGCCTCATGATGCCGTCTCAAAAGCTGCTTAGAATGCAACATAAGGACGACTAAAGATCTGTTTTTCAGATTACAAAGCAGGCTAGCCATTCAATAGTTGAATTAGTGACTGTGTATTTGACGGGCTGTCTTCATGTCACCTTTAAATAGGGTTTACTCAGACTTTAAATCCACTCTTCAGACTTTATCGTAGTAAGGGTAGTGAGTACTTGAAATTTATTTTTCTACGGTAGTCCCAGACTATGTTTAATATATTTTGAACACGAGAAATCTAATGTATAGTTCTTGAAGAAGCGTTCAATCCAATATGCGTATTCAGCCTGAGATTTTTAGCTAGCGTTCATTATGAAGAAAATTAGTCTTAAATTACTACTCAGCTAATTCTCATAATTTATGAGTCATTGTCAATTAAATCTGGAGAAGGTACTTTGTGGCCCGATAAAGATCATGCTTAGTAAGCTGGTGCGTTCTACCATGACCAGGGTTGTGCTTGCAGCGTTGGCTTGTTTGTTGTGTGTTTTGAGTTCATCGTTAGTACCCAATGCTATAGCGCATGGGTTGGGACAGAGCTATATATATTTTCAGATTAGAGAAGATTCTATTTCGACTCGAGTAGAGCTGCCAATAAAGGAGCTTAATGATGTGCTTGAGTTGGGCTTTTCTGGCGATAAGAAAGTTAAGTCAGAAGATATTGAGCCTCACTTAGAGGGTATAAAAGCCTATGTGGACGAACACCTGACTCTTGACTGCACTCCAGATACCTGTCGCCAAGAATTTCGGGATTATGGTTTTCTAAATACGACATTCGCTCAGTTTTTGCAGCTTAATTATGATCTGGCGGGTTTTCAGGAACTGCCTCAGAGTGTTGATGTGACCTACGATGCTATTTTAGAACAACTGCCGCAGCAGACCAATATGTTGTTAGTGGAAGAGAACTGGAGGACAGGCACCTTCCAAAATGAGTCCGAGCCGCTGCTGATCTTTACTCAGCCAGGGCAGACCCAAACACTGGATCTAACGGCGGGTGGCCTATGGCAAGGTTTCTCGGCTATTGTTTGTCTTGGAATCTTGCATATTATAGGCGGTATTGATCATGTTCTCTTTCTAGTGGCGCTGCTGCTGCCGTCGGTGTTGAGACGCCAGGAAAACGCCCTATGGCAGCCTGTGGGCAACCTTTCGACTGCATTTACTTACGTCATTAAGATTGCTATCGCTTTTACCCTTGCCCACAGTATTACGCTCTGTTTGGCCACATTTCAGATTGTACAGGTGCCTCCTAGGATCGTAGAATCAGTGATTGCGGCATCCATTGGTTTAGCGGCGTTGGATATTTTCTATCCTATTTTTCGAGGGCGCTCTTGGATCATTATTTTTCTCTTTGGGCTGTTTCATGGGTTTGGCCTTGCCGATGTCCTGACAAAGCTGGGGTTAACGAGTCAACATGCAGCCCTGTCCTTATTTGGTTTTAACCTGGGCGTAGAGATTGGCCAGCTGATGATTATTGCTGTCGTTTTTCCAGTGCTCTATTTTTTGCGTAAACAGCGTTTTTATCCAAGCATTGCCATGAAAACAGGGGCGCTGTTATTGGGGGCTATATCGCTCTACTGGTTTATTGAACGGGCATTTGATGTCAACATCCGGGTTTTGCCAGTGCTGCAGGGTCTCTTTTGACACTTTTAGTAGGTTAAGCATCATAGTTATAAGTAGCGATTTAGCAAACTTTTCCCATGGTTTCTTTAGCACAAACTAGTGTGGTTAATACTGTTGTGGACTCTGCGTCACAGTTGCAAACGCTGGTGCTTTCTGTTGAGGATACTCGACACATTGTTGAGTATGTGGGATTAGATGCGCTGATGGATGAGATGATTGCTCGTCTAATCAAAGCGTTTGAACAGTTTGACCCGACTCAAACTATTGTACCGGTGCGGACCGGGTTTAGCTATGAGCAACCCCATGTGGGTTTAGTAGAGTGGATGCCTCTGTTTGAAAAGCATCGGCAGATTGTGGTTAAGGCAGTGGGCTATCATCCCCAGAATCCGAGTTTGTATAATTTGCCGACGGTGCTATCGACGGTGTCGGCCTATGATCCCAAGTCTGGTCATTTAACAGCGGTGATTGACGGGACGTTTTTGACGGCGTTAAGAACGGGAGCGGCATCTGCGATCGCAACCCAACACTTAGCTGCTCCCGACAGCCAAATCCTAGGACTGATTGGTGTGGGAGCCCAGGCCGTTACCCAACTCCATGGCCTCTCCCGCTGCTTTGATCTCAAGCAGGTTCTCATTTTCGATAGTGATCCAGCCGTTAGCCAGACATTTGCTGAGCGGATCGCCTGTTTAGGATTAAACCATCTGGACATTTGCCAAGCCGAGATTTCTGACATTGTTGCCACCGTCGATATTCTTTGTACGGCCACATCGGTGGATGTGGGCCATGGTCCCGTTTTTACTGACCAGGGGCTAAAACCCTGGTTGCATGTCAATGCGGTGGGGGCTGATTTTCCTGGTAAGTTTGAGGTGCCCTTAAGTCTCTTAGAGCGCAGCTTTGTGTGCCCTGATTTTCGAGATCAGGCCATTTGCGAAGGCGAGTGTCAGCAGTTTAAGGATCTAAAGAGCATTGGGTCGGAACTATCCGATGTCGTTAAAAATCCAGCGCAGTATCGTCACCATCAGCAGCGGTTCACGATTTTTGATTCCACCGGGTTTGCCCTAGAGGATCAGGTGGCCATGAATATGCTGCTGGACTATGCCACTGAGCTACATGTGGGGACCTTGGTCGAATTAGAAAGTGCCACCGCTGAAGTCAAAAATCCCTACAGTTTTGTTCTGTAATTGTTCCCCCGCTCTCAAAAATACAATGGATTTTTCCTGGTCAGATGAACAACTTGCTTTTAAGAAACGCATCATTCAGTTCGCGCAAGAGAACCTGAATGGTGACATTGTCGAGCGAGACTACCACGGCAAGTTTTCCTTTGAAAACTGGAAAAAATGTGCTGAGTTTGGTATCCAGGGCATGTGTATGCCTGAGGAATACAGCGGGTCCCCGGAACTCGATTTGATCACCACGGTGCTGGCCATGGAAGGACTGGGCTATGGCTGTGAGGACAATGGGTTCAACCTGGTGCTCAATAACCAGGTCTGGACGGTGCAGATTTTATTATTGTTATTTGGTACAGACACTCAAAAAGAACGCTATCTACCACCGTTATGTCGGGGAGATATGATCGCTGTCCATGCCCTTTCTGAGCCAGAGGCGGGATCCGATGCCTATAGCCTCAAAACCCAGGCAACAAAATGTGATGGGGGTTATCGGCTAAATGGGTCAAAGAAGTTCATTACCTGTGCCCCGATTTGTGATTTGGCGTTGGTGTTTGCCACCGTTGATCCCTCGCTAGGGAAATGGGGATTGACCACATTTTTAGTGGAGAGCGCATCGTCTGGGTTTTCCACCGGTCCCACCCAAGCAAAAATGGGAATGCGCACGGCTCCCTTTGGGGAAATGTTTTTTGAAGATTGTTTTGTGCCAGAAGAGAACCGTTTGGGGCCAGAGGGAGGAGGTTTTAGTGTTTCCCTTAGCTCCCTGGAATATGACCGCTGTTTTAACTTGGCCAGTCAGCTCGGTACGATGGAACGGCAGCTGGAGACGACCATTGACTATGCTAAGTCGCGGCAGCAGCACGGGCAGCCCATCGGCAAGTTTCAATCGGTTTCAAATCGAGTGGCTGATATGAAGCTGCGGTTAGAAACGGCACGGCTATTGCTTTATAAAGTGGCTTGGCTCAAGGAGAGAAAGCAGCCTGCCATGTTAGAAGCAGCCCTACTGAAGCTGTATTTGAGTGAGTGTTTTGTTGCCTCGGGACTGGACTCAGTGCGGATCCATGGGGGTAACGGCTATCTGACGGAGTATGGCGTGGAGCGAGACCTGCGGGATGCCATTGGCGGGGTGATTTATGCGGGTACCTCAGATATTCAGCGCAATATCATCGCGCGTTCGCTGGGGCTGTAGGGAGGCGGAATGATTTACTTGTTATCTCAAATTTTAGACCAGTCTGTCAAACAGTTTTCTGACCATGAAGCCTTTCGCTGTGATGGAGAGAGTCTGACCTATGGTGAGCTGTTGCGGCGAGCTAATGGCTTGGCCCATACCTTGGTTTCAATGGGAGTGCGGCGAGGCGATCGGGTAGGAATTTACCTAAGTAAGAGTTTGGAGAGTACTGTTGCCATCTATGGTATTTGGAAGGCTGGTGCGGCCTATGTTCCTCTCGATCCCGGTGCTCCCACGTCTCGTACTGCCTACGCCATTAACCATTGTGGTATTCGTCATTTGATTACCCAAAAATCAAAGCGGATGAAAATCCCAGGGCTGTTGGATGCCACCGTAGGGGCGTACCATGGTACGCCCCTACGGTATATCGTCGGATTGCCCGAGAATTTTGAATTAGAGCACGGCGTGAAACACTGTGCCTGGTCAGAAATTTTTCCTAGCAATACCCCCCCTACTGTCAAGGTGATGGAACAAGATCTGGCCTACATCATGTATACCTCGGGGTCCACTGGCACCCCCAAGGGGATCATGCACACCCACCGCGGCGGTCTAAACTATGCTCGCATGGCGGCCCATACCTACGGTTTAACCCATGCAGATCGGCTGGGCAATCATTCACCGTTGCATTTTGACATGTCCACCCTGGATTATTTCTCAGGTCCACTGGTGGGGGCAACAACGGTGATTATTCCTGAGGCCTATACCAAAATGCCCGCTAGCCTTTCGCAGCTAGCCCAAGATGAAGCCCTAACTATCTGGTATTCGGTCCCCTTTGCCTTAATTCAACTGTTACTGCGGGGAGTTTTAGAAGAGAGAGAGCTTAGCTCACTGCGCTGGGTGCTGTTTGGCGGGGAGCCCTATCCAGCAAAATATATGTATGGACTGATGGAGCGGTTGCCTCAGGCTCGTTTTAGTAATGTTTACGGTCCGGCGGAGATTAACCAATGCAGCTATTACCACGTGCCACCCCTAGCTGATGGACAGACTATCCCTGAAGACGTCGCACCCATCGGCCAAATTTGGGCTAATGCCGAAGAGATGGTTGTGGATGAGCAAGATGAACCTGTAAGGTCTGGAGAGGTGGGGGAGCTGCTGGTGCGTACGCCGACGATGATGGAAGGGTACTGGCAGCGGCCCGACTTAAATGAAAGTGCCTTTTACAAGACAAAGATTGCTAACCAAACAGCTGTGTTCTACCGTACGGGAGATTTAGTACAGCAGCTGGCAGACGGTAACTATCAGTTTGTGGGGCGTAAAGATCGGCAAATTAAAACACGGGGGTATCGCGTTGAGCTAGATGAAGTGGAGGCGGCTTTGGTGGGACATCCTCAGGTAGAGGAAGCGGCAGTCTATGGGGTACCGGTCGAATCGGGCGGGCATCAGGTGGAAGCGGCGGTGATTCTTAAACCTGAGGGGGCGCTGAGCGAGGGTGATTTGCTGAGGTATGTGGGGGAACGGCTGCCTGCCTATGCGGTGCCAAAAAGAGTTGAGATCGCAATCACCTTCCCCAGAACCGGCACTGGCAAAATCGACCGACGAGCGTTACAACAACAAGCGGAGAAAAGGATTATGAGTTCGAAAACGTAGATTTTTGGTGATCTGGTGTGCCGTGCCCACCCTACGGCTCTAAATTTATAATTAATTGAATTCCTATGGATACCCAAGAGATTCTTAAGCAATACATTAGCCAAACTCTCCTCAACGGACGCATGCAGGTGGAGGCAGATGACGATCTCCTCGGTGAAGAGATTATTGACTCCATGGGAGTCATGCAGCTCATTGCCTTTATCGAAGACAAATTTAGCTGTGATGTACCCCAGGCAGATATCACTATTATCAATTTTCGGACCATCAAGGCCATTGATGCGTACCTAGCTAAGAGGAGTCTTTGATCATGACCGCCGTTGCTCAGTCTCATCCCATATCTTCTCCGGCGGGTGCTGACGCCCAGTCCAATCTGACCACTGCCCAGTGGCTACTATGGTTGGGACAAAAACTAGTGCCAGACTCACCGCTATACAATATGGCGTTTCTGTTTGCCTTAGAAGGTGAGATTGATCCTGGTCATTTTCAAGCAGCGGTGCAAACGTTAGTGCAGTGCAGCGATACGCTACGAACCGTGTGTGAGGACATTGACGGCATTCCTCAGCAGCGGGTGCTGCTGCAGCTTGACTATGGGGTACCGATAGTAGATTTAAGTACTGAGACCGATCCACCATCAGCGGTACGAGCTTGGGCGGAAGACCGGTGTCAACAGCTATTTGATCTATCTGAGCGGTTATTCGACATTGTTCTCATTCATCTGGGCTCCAATAGCTGGGTTTGGTACATTAATCAGCATCACCTAACAACAGATATCTCATCGTTAGGACTAATCTATCAAACCCTCAGTGATTTCTATGGCCGTTCCGTAGACGGCACATTGGCTCAGGTAAATGCTCTGCCTGCCTATGGTTCAGTTTCTTTGTCACTGCCCTCAACCAAAGCTGTTAACTACTGGCAGCAATATACCGCTAGCCCAGTGGCGCTTTACCAACGCACAGCAGAGCAGGTTTCTCCCCGCACTCATCGGGTTTCCTGTGAGCTAGGTTCCGAGAGAACCCAGGCCTTAAAGCATTTAGCCCTCAATTCGGATGCCACAGCGCTAACACCAAAACTCTCCCTGTTTAATGTGGTAGCTGGTATTCTATTCGCTTATCTGTATCGGGTGAGCGGCCAGGAACAGGTGGCCATTGCCACACCTGCCCACGGTCGTCCGACAGCGGCACTTAAGGAGATTCTCGGGTGTTTTATTGAGCTGTTTCCGTTGCAGACTGATATTGAATCCGATGAAACCTTTTCGTCATTGTTGGCCAAAGTTGGTGACGCCAGCGGATTGCTGATGCGCTATGCCCAACCAGGGGCTAGCCAATTTGTACCTAGTCGGGAGGTTAACGTTGTTCTAAATTTCATCCACGCTAAGGTTTCGGACTTTGCGGGGCATCCCATGGAAGCAGAGTGGATTCATCCTGAGGCCGGAGACCCGCGCCACCATTTGCGACTGCAGGTGCATGATTTTGATGATCGAGGCAGTCTGCAGCTGCATTTTGATTTTAACTGTGACCTGTTTGAGCCAGAATTACAGGAACGGGCTCCAGGGCATTTTTTAGCCCTGGTGGATGCGATATTGGCTGATCCTGACCAGTCGATTGCTGGGGTGGACATGGTGAAAGCGGCTGAGCGTTCTCACCTGATGGAGTTATCACGGGGCGAGTATACCGAAGCCATCAGTAAAGAAGCCATCAGTAAAGAAGCCATCGGTAGAACCGTAATACAACGATTTGAAGAACAAGTTAGGCAAACGCCGGATGCGATTGCGATCGCATGTAAAAACGACACCCTCACCTATCAGCAACTTAACGCCAAGGCAAATCAACTGGCCCACTATCTCCGCCAGCAGGGGGTAACGACGGAAACCCCTGTCGGCGTCTGTCTGCGTCGCTCCGTTGAGATGCTAGTGGCAATTTGGGGAGTGCTCAAGGCGGGTGGGGTTTATGTACCCATTGATCCTAGTCATCCTGGGGAGCGCATTGCCCACATTTTGAAAGATACCCAGACCCGTTGGGTGTTGACCCATTCTGCGGTTTCTGACTGTTTGGATGGTCAGACTGAGAAAATCGGCAAGGAGGATACAAGTTTTTTAGGCCCCCAAACCCCCAATTCTGGGGGCTTTGAATTTTCTCAAATTCTGTTAGATACGTTAGATTTAACGTCGCAGCCAGATCACAATCTGGACAGTCCAACAACCGTGAATCAGCTGGCCTATGTGCTCTACACATCGGGGTCCACTGGTCAGCCTAAAGGCGTTGAGATCGAACATCGAGGGCTAGCAAACTATGTTCAGTGGGCCATTGGGCACTACGTGCGCGGCAGAACCCTAGCCTTTCCTCTATTTTCTCCCTTTACCTTTGATCTTACAGTCACCTCTATCTATGTTCCGCTCTTATCTGGTGGACAAGTTGTTATTTACCCAGAAGAGAGTGGTGCGATTGATCTTTCGCTACAGCGCATTTTTGCAGAGAATGCGGTAGATGTGATTAAGCTGACCCCATCTCACCTGGCCCTAGTGCAGGGAATGGCCATTGGCTCTCGGGTAAAAACCCTGATTTTGGGTGGAGAAGATCTAAAGACATCATTGGCGGGTGCGATCGTAAACGCCAGCGACCACCCCATTGAAATTTACAACGAATATGGTCCCACGGAAGCTACGGTGGGCTGTATGATTCATCAGTTTCAGGTGGAATCTGATGCTCCTATGTCTGTCTCTATCGGTAAACCAGCCGCAAGATCCGAGATTTATCTTTTGGATGAGCACCTGAATTTAGTACCCAAAGGAGCCGTTGGTGAGATTTTTATCGGTGGGCCAGGGCTGGCGCGGGGCTATCTCAATCGACCTGAGTTAACGGCAGAACGGTTTATTAATCATGGTGGGCAAAGGCTCTATCGCACGGGCGATCTGGGACGCTGGCAGGAAAACGGTCAGCTCACCTATCTGGGTCGGGGAGACCGACAGGTGAAAATCCACGGGACTCGCATTGAGCTAGGAGAGATCGAAGCGGCGTTAGTGGCTCATCCTGGGGTAAGCGCCAGCGCTGTCAGTCTGATGCAGGCGACAGTTCCTCCACAGAATGGCCCGGTTACCTACTGCACTCGCTGCGGTATTGCCTCCAACTATCCTGGCATTACCTTTGACCACGAGGGCGTTTGCGATATTTGTCAGACCTATGAGACCTATCGCGATCGCACTGAGCAATATTTCAAATCCATCGATGAATTTAAGTCTCGTCTAGACAACGCCCGGCAGCGCAAACAGGGGGACTATGACTGCATGATGCTGCTCAGCGGTGGTAAAGACAGCACCTATGCCCTGGCCCAGCTGGTGACCATGGGCTTTAAGGTGTTTGCCTTTACCCTGGATAATGGCTATATCTCAACAGAAGCCAAGGACAACATTCGTCGCGTGGTCAGCACCCTGGGTGTGGATCACCAGTTTGGCACCACCCCGGCGATGAATGATATTTTTGTCGACAGCTTGAACCGCCACTGTAATGTTTGCAACGGCTGCTTTAAGACGATCTATACCCTGAGTATGCAGCTGGCCTATGGGATGGGGATTCCCTGCATTGTCACCGGTCTCTCACGGGGACAGTTTTTTGAAACCCGTCTGACGGAAGAATGGTTTACTGAGTTGTTTGGTCAAGATGAGTTTGACGTTGACAAGATTGACGAGACCATTTTAGATGCCCGTAAAGCCTACCACCGCGCTGACGATGCCGTGTCGCGGCTGATGGATGTGGATATCTTCCAAACCGACGAAATATTCGACAAAGTCGAGATTCTTGATTTTTATCGCTATTGCGATGTAGAGCTAGCGGAGATGCTCAGCTTTTTAAGCGATCAGGTGCCATGGATTCGCCCATCGGATACGGGGCGCTCCACCAACTGCTTGATCAACAATGTGGGGATTCACCTACACACCAAAAAGCGGGGCTACCACAACTATGCCCTGCCCTACAGCTGGGATGTGCGCATGGGTCATAAAACTCCAGAAGCCGCCATTGATGAACTTAATGATGAGATTGATGTGGCTGAGGTGGAGAGAATTTTGCAGGAAATCGGCTATGAGGACCAGCAAATTAACAAAGCCCAGCTGGCGGCCTACTATACAGGAACTGTCTCACCTACGGATTTAAGAACCTTTCTAACCCAGCGCCTGCTGGCTAATGTGGTGCCTGCCTATTTTATGCAGCTGGAGCAGATGCCGCTAACCGCCAACGGTAAAGTTGATTTTGCTGCTCTGCCCGATCCCCAAGAGACTCGTCCAGAACTACAGTCTGCTTTTGTTGCCCCTCAAACAGCTGTGGAGAAAACTCTAGCGAAGCTTTGGCAGCAGGTGCTTAAGGTGGATCGCATCGGTATTCACGACAACTTTTATGAACTGGGCGGCGACTCGATTATGGCTATCCAGATTGCGGCCCGCATGTCGGAGACTGGGTTTAATCTATCTCCCAATCAGATTTTCCAGCATCCCACCCTGGCGCAGCTGTCGGCGGTGGTGGTCCCCGATGTGGAATTAGCTCCAGAAGATTTGACCGGTACAGTCCCCCTTACCCCGATTCAGCAAGCATTTTTCGAACAGCGCTCACCACAGCCGGACCAGTTTACCCAGACGCTGGTGTTAGATGTAGCCGAGACATTGACACTCTCAGTGTTGAACAAAGCATTGACCGCCTTGGTGAACCACCATGACAGTCTGCGTTTGACCTATACCCAAACGGAGACCGGCTGGCAACAGCGCTATGGTGACCCCATTGAACATGTCACCATAGTTCAGGCGGATATGTCCACAGAGTCTCATCCACAGCAAACCATTACTGATACCCTTGCTCGTTTGCAGACCCAGCTTGACCTGGCAACAGGAGACTTGGTTAGGGCAGCCTTGTTTAATCTGGGGAATCGGCAGCAGTTGGGGCTGGTGATTCATCATTTAGTCGTGGACGCGCTCTCTTGGCTAACGCTGATTCAAGATTTGGAAACGGCGTATCAACAACTAAGTCAGCAAGAATCCCTTTCCTTACCTCTCAAAACCAGTTCATTTAAGGCATGGGCTGACGGACTTAATGAGGTATCGCTTTCTCAGTCAGAAATTGACTACTGGCGGTCTCAGGCCAAGGCTCCGGTTCAGTTTGGTTGTGAAGCTCAAACTGAGGCCACTGCGTCCACCCTTTCTCGAAAGCTAAGTTCTGAGTTAACCCAGACATTTTTGCAAGCAACCCGTGCCCGCCCCCAGGAACTGTTGTTGACAGCCTTGGCTTTAGCGGTAAAGCAGCATAACAGGCAGAGCACTGTTCAAGTGGCGTTAGAGGGCCATGGGCGCGAAGAAGCGATGGTCCCCAATAGCCGACTGGTGCGCACCGTTGGATGGTTTACCTCTCTCTTTCCAGTGACGTTTGAGGTGGGGACTATTCCCAATGAGGCTTTACGAGCAGTGAAAAACGCCCTGCAGCAGGTTCCTAACAATGGCATTGGCTATGGTATTTTACGCTATCTCAAAGGAGAGAATTTCGCTGAGCACAGCCAGCCTGAGATTTTGTTTAACTATCTTGGTACTTTAGAGCAGCTGTTGCCACCTACGTCGATGTTTCGGTTTGCCCAGCCACTGCAGGTGTCTCGTAGTTCGCAGCAGGTGCGATCGCATCCCCTAGAAATCGGTGCCTTTATCAGCAATGGCCACCTCCACATTGACTGGAGCTACAGCGGTCTAGATGAGGCCACGGTGCAGGCACTGGCCGATGGCATGATGCAACATCTGCAAAGCCTGCTGGAAGGTTCAGGCGATCAGGCAACTGTAGAAGACTTTCCATTAGCCAAACTCAATAGCAAAAAACTCGACAAGCTGGCGGCCTTGCTCAATAAAGCCGATCGCACAGGAGGTAAGGGCTAATGGAAAATGTTGCTGATATTTACACGCTTTCGCCTACACAGCTAGGCATGTTGTTCCACACCCTGGCGGATACCCAAGCTGGGGTTTATGTGAACCAGTATACTTGCAAGCTCAGCGGTCATTTACAGCCAGAGCTTTTACAGCAGGCATGGCAGCAGACCCTAGCGCGGCATCCGGTGCTACGCACGGCATTTTTGTGGGATGGCCTAGATGAGCCGCTACAGGTGGTGCGGCAGCAGGTGGAATTACCCTGGCGGTCCCTGGACTGGCGTGGTCTGGAGGATGGTGAGCAAACGGCTAAGCTGGAGGAGTTTTTGGGGTGCGATCGCAACCAGGGCTTTAACCTTGATCAAGCCCCCATTCTCCGCCTCACCCTGATTCACCTCAGCAACAACACCTGGCAATTCATTTGGAGTTCTCACCATTTACTCTTTGATGGCTGGTCGCTGCCCCTAATCTGGCAAGATATGCTCACTTACTATGGAGCGCTGCAGCAAGGTATCGTCCCTCAGCTACCGACCATACGTCCCTATCGCGACTACATCGCCTGGCAGCAGGAACAAAATCTCAATACCGCTGAATCCTTCTGGTGCCATCAGCTCAAAGGCTTTTCAGAACCCACTCCTCTACCCGCTGCCCAAACCGGAACCTCTGGACACTATCAGCAACAATATAAATTTCTCTCCCCCGCTTTAACTACAGCCCTGAAAACCTTTGGTCAGAAGCATCAGCTAACGTTAAACACCTTGGTTCAGGGGGCATGGGCACTGTTGCTCAATCACTACAGCAATCAAAAGCAGGTGACCTACGGATCAGTAGTTTCAGGTCGCCCGACGGATCTCAGCGGTGTGGAAACCATGGTGGGGTTGTTTATTAACACGTTGCCTGTACGGGTAGACATCGCCCCTGAGCAACCTTTGGTGGATTGGCTGCAGGACCGGCAGCGACAGCTTCTGGACCTGCGACAGTATGAAGCCACTGCCCTGACCGATATCCAACGCTGGAGTGATTTACCCAAGGGGAGCCCTCTGTTTGAGAGTATTGTGGTGTTTGAAAACTATCCGACAGCGACAGCAACTGATCTAGGATTTGAGACCCACGAGATTCGCTACCTGGAGCAGAGTAATTATCCCCTTGCACTGCTGGTGGTGCCGGGTGAGTCTTTGGGATTCATCCTGCTGTATGATTCAGGACGGTTTGCAGCGGAGACAATTACGAACCTGCATGCCCATCTGGAGCTATTACTAACGGCCTTTGTCGAGCAGCCCCAAGCCCAGCTGACTGATTTACCCCGGCTAACCGCAGCAGAACAACAGCAGTTAACTACCTGGGAGACCATCGCCTATTCCCGCGATCTCACTATTCACCAGCTGATTGAAGCACAGGTGGACAAGCAGCCCGATGCTCCGGCGGTGGTGTTTGAAGGGCAGGCGCTGACCTATGGTGAACTAAATCAGCAGGCTGAGCAGCTGGTGAGTGTGTTGCGATCGCACAGCGTTGCCCCTGGTGAACGGGTGGCCTTATGTTTAGCGCCTTCTTTAGAGCGCATTATTAGCATTCTGGCAGTATTAAAAGCAGGCGGAACGTATGTTCCCCTCGATCCTGCCTATCCTGCTGCGCGGATTGATTATTGTTTAGGCGATACTAATCCAAAACTGTTGCTGACGCAGCAGTCGGTGGATTTGCCTGAAACCTCTGTTCCGCTTATTTATCTCGACGGAGGGACGGTACAGGCTCAAAATAAGGGGCAGATACAAACCCAGCCTCTACAGGGTTCCCCTGCTCAGCCGGACGATCTGGCTTATATCATCTATACCTCTGGGTCCACTGGTCAGCCCAAGGGCGTTATGGTTAGCCATCGTAATCTGGTGCATTCTACGATGGCGAGATTTCAGGTCTATCCAGAACCCGTTGGTCGATTTCTGTTACTCTCTTCTATTGCCTTTGATAGCTCGGTGGCCGGAATTTTCTGGACACTGTGTCAGGGAGGGACGCTGGTGCTGCCCCCCGAACGGATTGAACAGGATTTGCACCAGTTGGCTAACTTAATTGCTGAGGAGCAAGTTACCCATACGCTCTGTGTGCCTACACTGTATTCGTTATTGCTAGAGTCTGCCAATCCTCAGCAATTGTCGAAACTGCGCACGGTAGTAGTGGCGGGGGAAGCCTGTCCCCGTAGCTTGGTGCAGCAGCATTATGCCAAACTGCCGACTACGGATTTGTATAACGAGTATGGCCCGACGGAGGCCACGGTATGGTGTACGGCCTATCGAGTTCCGGCGGAGCTGGGACCTGGACCTGTTGCCATTGGTAAGGCAATTCCAAATACTCAGGTTTATTTGTTAAATGAGGAGCTACTGCCTGTTCCCACCGGGGCTGTTGGTGAACTCTATGTGGGTGGAGATGGGGTGACGCAGGGGTATTTGAATCAGCCGGAGAAGACAGCAGCGGTATTTGTTATTCCAGAAGAGGGTTGGCAGTGCCCACCCTACCTTCTCTATAAAACTGGGGATCTGGCTCGCTATCGGGCGGATGGCCTGTTGGAATGGTTGGGCCGTTGCGATCGCCAGGTGAAAATTCGGGGGCATCGCATTGAACTTGGGGAAATTGAAGATGCGCTGCGGGAACAGGATGGGGTGCAAGAGGCGGTGGTGGTGGCTCAGTCCACATCCGAACTAGACAGCCTAGTGTCTGCCCTTGCTGCTTTGGAGCCTGAGAAGGCAGAAGCTCTGCTAATGGCTATCGAGGAGAGTGTTTAACGATGGCCCATATTGCTCATATCCAAAGATGGACCGATCGAGTTAGCCATGTTTTCTCTAGCGATCATGAAACTCATAATCGACTAGGATCGTTTATTGCGCCCGTACTACGTCTCAGCATTCTGCTAGTGCTGGCCATTGGCTTAGAAAGTCTAATTAAATCCATCGCGGTTTTGTCCCAGGCCAGCTATAGCCAGCCGGTAATTTTGATTGAACTGATCAAGCAGGTTGTTCAGAAACTCTTTGGTGGTCCTATCCAAATTTTTGGTATGGGCTTAGTGCTAATCGTTGCAGCATTTCTAGCAAAGCGCTATCCATGGCTGCTGCGGCATAGTCGCTCATTATTTCAAGGTTGGTCCGTTTTTGACGGTGCCCATCGCCTCAGAATCTGGATACTCTCCGTTGCGGCTATCCTGACATGGTGGTTTGCTGCCTATGATTACAACCTATTTTTTAATCAGGCTCATGGGTGCGATCGCATCCTTCTTCTCGGGCTATTTGTACTCATCTCCTGGCGGCCCATATTCGTTCTACCCTTTTCGGTTCTACTAGTTGCCATCATGGGTCAGCTAGCCTATCCCCTCGGCGGCTACTCATGGGCCGCTCAAGATTTGCTAATACGCAGCTTGCTATTGTTTGTCGCTGGCTTTTTCGTCGCTGCCGTGACGGGCTATCGAAAAATATCAGACTTGATTTTTATCACCTGTTGTCTAGTAGCAGCTCACTATTTAACATCCGGCATCGGTAAATTAAAGCTTAACTGGCTAATTAACAACAGCACCCATCTACTTCTACCTAGCGCCTATAGCAATGGTTGGTGGAACTTCCTAGCCCCGGCAGTCATTATCCAGTTAACGCAGATATTGTCCTGGATTAACTGGCCGATGAAAGTACTCACCCTGGTTCTAGAATGTGGTGTAATTCTTGCCCTATGGAACAAAACCACGTTTCGTTGGTTTCTCATGGGTTGGATCAGTCTGCACACAGGGATTTTTCTAATCTCAGGTATCTGCTTTTGGCATTGGGCCGTTCTGGAGCTAATCTTTCTTTTAGTCTTTTTCTGGCGAAAAGATGATTTTATTCGCCCCATCTTTACCAAACGATATCGGGTAATTTCATGGATTTTAATCCTGGCGTTGGCCATCGGCTTTCAACCAGTGGCATTAGCTTGGATTGATAGCCCCATTGCCTACACCTATCAATTTGAAGCCGTTGGAGAGAGTGGCCAAGCCTACAGTCTTTCATCTCATTTTTTTGCCCCCTATGACTATCAGTTTATCCTCGGTGACTTTAGCTATCTATCGGACCAGCCAGTTCTGATGACCTTTGGCAGTGCCATTTTCAGAAACAACCTGTTTGATGACTTAAACAAGATACAGTCGCTAGCCGATATTGAAGGACTAGAAGTTGAAAAAGGTCGTACTGCTTTTGATGCGGATAGAATTAATCAGTTTGATCTGTTTTGCCAGCAATTTATTGGTAACTGG
>JBCCHX010000055.1:0-49738 GCA_039028535.1 Cyanobacteria bacterium P01_B01_bin.77 | reverse complement strand
CGGCTCAGTGATAAAAATTTCAATAATCTGATTGAGACATATCTGTCTAATACAAAAATCCTAGGTAAGATCAAACTTAATTTAATGATTTTCTACTATCTTACCAAGCTTTCCTACAAAAAAATGATTTGAGTGTATACCCTAATCTAAATTAAGTGCTTTTAGAAAAAACGACGGCATGAATTTACCAAACTTTCTCATTCTCGGGGCGGCAAAGGCAGGTACAAGCTCACTGCACTACTATTTGAGTCAACATCCTCAAATATTTATGCCGACGCTAAAAGAACCCAAATTTTTTGCCTTAGAAGGAGAAGAACTTAACTTTCAGAATCCTGATCAGGCCATTAATCAAGATTCAATTAATAGCCTAAGTGACTATCAAGAACTGTTTGGAGGAGTGACTAATGAAGTTGCCATTGGCGAAGCTTCTCCCATTTACTTATACAGTGAAAAAGCAGCCCATCGCATTAGAAGGTATATTCCTAAAACAAAGCTGATCGTTGTTCTTCGTAATCCGGTAGATCGAGCATTTTCCTGCTATACCCATTTGCGCCGCGAAGGATACGAAACGTTGTCTTTTGAAGATGCTCTGCAGGCAGAAGAGAACCGCATCAAAAATAATTGGGCCCACCTCTGGCACTATCAA
Organism: Cyanobacteria bacterium P01_B01_bin.77; assembly: GCA_039028535.1. Lineage (GTDB taxonomy): Bacteria > Cyanobacteriota > Cyanobacteriia > Phormidesmidales > Phormidesmidaceae > Leptothoe. The sequence continues at coordinate 49,092 of JBCCHX010000055.1, read as the reverse complement.
GAAGCTGGCTTTTATTCAAAACAGCTTAAACCCTACTTAAATCTATTTGATAGAGAGCAGATAAAAATATTCTTATTTGATGATTTGTGTAAAGACTCATTATCTTTATTGCAGGAGATTTATGCGTTTCTCGGTGTAGATGCCGACTTTGTACCAGATCTAGAGAAACGCAATGTTTCTAGCATGCCGAAAAGCTTACTTTTACAGAAGCTATTGTTTAGGGGGAATTTTCTACGCGATGCATTTTTATCGGTTTTTCCTAGACGTTTATATCGTGGTTTTGTCAAACACATTAAAAAGTGGAACATGGGTGAAAAACTATCCCTTGCCCCTTGTACTAGACTACATTTGCAACGCATATATCGTGATGACACCTTGGAACTTCAGGGACTGATCCAAAAAGACCTATCCATGTGGCTAAAGTAGCTTGAGAGGCCCGATCATGACCCCGACTGTTAGTATTATTATTAACAACTACAATTACGCAGCCTTTATTGCAAAGACGATTGAGAGTGCGATTGAACAAACATATCCAGCTATGGAAATAATTGTTGTCGATGACTGTTCTACCGATAGCTCTCGACAAATTATAGCTAGCTATGGATCGTCAGTTATTCCTGTTTTTCACCAGACCAATGGTAAACAGGGGGCAGCCTTTAACAGCGGTTTTGCTAAAAGTCAAGGCGATATTGTTCTATTTTTAGATGCCGATGACTATCTCTATCCCCATGCTGTTGAACAGATTGTTCAAGCTTGGCAACCAGACTTGGCTAAGGTCCACTATCGTTTAAATGTTGTTGACTCAGACGGTCAATCTCATGATTACTCCTATCCCCAGGGGAGTAAGTTAGACAGTGGTAATATCAAACAATCTGTGCTGACTGTCGGCACCTATGTGGGGGTACCCACTAGCGGTAATGCCCTCAGTCGCAAGGTATTGACACAGATCATGCCTATTCCGCAGACGTTTAGTACCACATCCGATGACTATCTCTCAGTGCTCGTCCCCCTCTACGGAGACGTTGCTGCTGTAGATGCGGCCCTTGGAGCCTATCGCATTCATACCAGTAATCAATGGGCTATGACAGAGATCACAGGCGAGCGCTTTCATCGGTTTATTCGCCACGATTTGCAACGCTGTCAGCTGATTCAGCACCAGGGAGATCAGCTGGGCTATGACGTTCCAGAAAATTTATACATGCGGTTTTTTGGTCGGGCTTGGTCCCGTTTAGCCTCATTAAGGTTTGATCCAAAAACTCATCCTGTACCAGGCGATCGGCCCGTCATACTTATGTACCAGGGGATCCGATCACTCTGGCTATACTCCCAATATGGTTGGCAAAAACGAGTGATCTTTAGCCTGTGGTTTCTTTGGGTAGGATTAGTTCCTCGTCCTTTAGCAAAACCAGCCATTGTTTGGCTATTTGCCCGTCAATCGCGACCCAAATGGGTTGAAAGAATAGTTTCATACTCAAAAGCTCTTGCCAAAGTCATTAATGATTCTTCCTTACGAAAACAAATGCTCTAAAGGAGACACTGGCACGGCCCATAAGAATTCCCAGGCTCTCTCTGCCCCTATGCTGATATTCTATTTTCGCTTGTTCTATGGCTCTACCATGTTACTCACTTCATTGCCAACCTTCCTATGTCTTTTCCTCCCATAGATACAATCACTGCTCAGAGAGTAAAAACGTTACAGCCCACTATCTCCACTCAAAAAGTAGCAGACTACCCAACAACAAAGTCACGTAAACTGCGAGTTTTAATCGTGGGTCATACCTATGTTGTGGGTGTAAACCAAGGTAAGTTAGAGGCTATCGCCAATGCGGGGGCGGAGGTGGGGCTGTTGGTGCCCCACCACTGGCAGGCGCTACAGTGGAAAAAACGATTTACTGTTGAAACACCCTATCCCCAGGTCAAGGTTTACCCCGTTTCCACTTGGTTTGAGGGGCAGGCTGGAGCCTATGTTTATCCTCCGAGTGCCATTGTCAAAACAATTGCTGATTTTCGTCCTGATATTATTCAAATTGAAGAAGAGGTCTTCTCATTAACCGCGTTTGAAGTCTCGCTGTTAGCATGGTGTTTTAAGATTCCGGTGGTTTTATTTAGTTGGGAAAACATGGATCGACAGCTATCAGCGCCTCGTCGTTGGCTTCGGCAGTTTGTATTTAACCGAACTCGCTGTATTATCTCTGGCAACCATGAAGGAGCCGACATTATTAAACAGTGGGGATATACCAAACCGGTGGAAATTATGCCTCAGCTAGGTGTAGATGTGGATCTGTTCTCTCCAAAACTGCGCCAACATCGGTCTAGAACAGATAGCCTTCGCATTGGATTTGTGGGTCGCATTGCCCATCAAAAAGGAATTGATACGCTGATTGAAACTACATATCTTTTAAAACAACAGGGCCATCGCTTTCATCTACAAATATGTGGTTCTGGGGTAGATATGGACACATTTCAGACGTTAGCTCAGGATTATAATCTTGAAGAGCATGTGACTTGGCAAGGTGGTGTCAGCCATGACGAAGTTCCCCAAGAAATTGCCAAGATGGATGTGCTGGTGCTGCCTTCTCGGACAGTCTCTACTTGGAAAGAGCAGTTTGGTCATGTTTTGATTGAAGCTATGGCTATGGGGATTCCAGTGGTGGGCTCCACCTGCGGTGAAATCCCCAATGTGATCGGCAAATCCGCTCTTGTTTTTCCAGAAGGGGATGCCCATGCACTCACCAAGATTTTAGCTCGTTTTATACAAGATCGAGACTGGTGGCAACAGATGTCACAGTATAGTCTCAAACGGATTGACCGACATTATAGCCATCAGCGTATTGCTGAGCGTTCTATCTCTCTTTGGCACAGTGTTCTTGAGGCTGACTAGGACTTTAAAGATAAGCTATTTACAATGTCATTATGCGTGTTGCTATAGTTCGTAGAATTCCTAATACGTCTTTTAGTATGGATGTGTATGCTGATAGCCTTATCAGCGGTCTTAGGGCTGTGCGTCCTGACTGGGAGATTGTTGAGCTACAGCCACAAGTTAGACCTACTCAAAAAAATAAACTGACCTATAAGCTAGGTAAATATTATCAACAGTATTGGCACTATCCTCAACAGATAAAAAGTAAACCAGCTGATATTTTTCATATCATCGATCACAGTGATGGTCATTTAGCCCACTGGTTAAAATCTGCTGCGGTGCCGGTAGTGGCCACATGTCACGATTTGATTAATCTTCTCCAGCCTGCCAATGCCAATCATCAGGCTATTTTACCCATATTGAGTTCAGCTCTATGGAACTATTCGGTTAAGGGGTTACGAAGTGCTGATCATGTGGTAACAGTTTCGGCTCACACAGCTAAAGATGTGAGAAATCTTTTGGATATTCCGTCACAAAATCTAACGGTGGTGCATAATGCTGTCGAAGCTGTTTTTCATAGATTGCCGATTTGTACGGTTGAACCAATCTTTGAGCAGTATAAAATACCACATGATTGTTTTTACTTACTTAACGTGGGTTCAAGTCAGCCTCGAAAAAATATAACAACTTTGCTGGAAGTATTAGCTAAACTCATCAATAATGCTTCAGGTCAACCGATACACCTGATTAAAGCCGGAGCTGATTTTACCGATGAACAGCAGGCTGTGATCCAATGCCATGGCTTAGACAGGCATATCACCCAAATTAAAAATCCAGATAAAGCTACTTTAGTAAAGCTTTATAATGCGGCTGATGTGTTAGTGGCTCCGTCTCTCTATGAAGGGTTTGGTATTACTATTCTAGAAGCGATGGCCTGTGGCACACCGACTATTACTTCTAATGTTTCATCGCTGCCAGAGATCTCGGGAAATGCGGCTATCTTGATTAATCCTAATGATGTGGGTGCGATCGCAACTGCTATCCTCTCGCTCAGAGCCTCACCGCTGCTGCGACAGGAGTTAATACAAAAGGGGTTAGAACATGTCAAAGCATTTACCTGGCAAAAAAGTGCCGAGAAAGTTGCCCAGGTCTACGAGCAATTAAAGAGATAAACAAGCTACTATAGAGAAAGCTTATCCGGATATTCATCTATATTTTAGAAGAGTATACTAATTGGCTAGTCAGAAGCGAATTTCGTTAAACGCAGTACACCCTGGGCAACTCTGCTTCCTATATCGGCAACGCCATAGTCTTTATCTTTCAATCAAGTAATCAAAAACGCAGATTTGTAGCAACTGCATGAAATCTCTAAAGGTTTTAGTCTCTGCCTATGCCTGTAAACCCAACATGGGTTCAGAACCAGGTGTGGGGTGGCATATCGTCCAAGAATTAGCAAAACACCATCAGGTGTGGGTCCTGACCCGTGAGGAGAACCGTGATGCTATCGAACGATTTCGCGCTCAAAATGCCACAAAAAATCTAACATTTGTCTACTGTGATCCACCGGGACCCGCCAAATATTTAAAACATGCCCAGGTTCCCCACTACTATTTTTGGCAGATGGGAGCCTACACCATTGCCAAGCGTTTACACCGACAGATAACGTTTGACATTGCCCACCATGTTACCTACGTTCGCTACTCTACCCCTAGTTTTTTAACCCTGCTGCCTATTCCCTTTATCTGGGGACCCGTTGGCGGTGGTGAGTCCACCCCCTCAGGTTTTTGGCAAGACTTTAGTCTCCGAGCAAAGGTCTATGAATTTTTGCGGACCGCTACCCATCGAGTGGGTGAAATCGATCCATTTGCTCAAGTAACCGCCAGAAGAAGTGCCCTGGCCAGAGCCACGACCCAAGAGACGGCCCAACGTCTGCAGTTGATGGGGGCGAGTAATGTCCAAACCTGTTCTGCTTTGGGACTGTCCCAGTCAGAACTGTCCATGCTAGAGCAATTTTCAGCCCCCAGAACCAATACCATACGCTTTATTAGTATTGCTAGGCTACTTCACTGGAAAGGACTACACCTAAGCCTGCGGGCCTTTGCCCAAGCCAATTTGAATAACGATATTGAGTATTGGATTTTAGGCGATGGTCCGGAGCGCGATACCCTGACAACCCTGGCTCATCAGCTGAAAATCGGCAGTCGTGTTAAATTCCTCGGGGCGCTGCCCCGTCAAGAAACTCTGCAGCAGCTAGCAAATTGTTATGCACTAATTCACCCTAGTCTGCATGATTCTGGCGGTCTGGTCTGTTTAGAAGCCATGGCGGCGGGGCGACCCGTCATTTGTCTAGATACCGGTGGCCCCGCTACCCAGATCACTGACAAAACTGGCATTAAAGTACCAGTCAAGGATCCCCAACAGGCCATAGCCGACCTGGCGGAGGCCATAGCCACCCTGGCTAGCAATCCAAATTTGTGTGTTCGTATGAGTCAAGCTGGACAACAGCATGTTAGACGTCATTTTTCTTGGGAGACTAAGGGAAAACAGCTGGCTCAGCTCTATGTAGAACTTGCCTCACAGTCGTAAGTACGTCCGGAAAGTTTGCTCATGCGTATTCTCAGTATTCATAATGCCTACCAGATTCGGGGTGGGGAAGATGTTTCTACAGCGGCAGAACAGGCTCTGCTACGACACTATGGCAACACTGTTGACGTGTATGAAGAAAACAACGACAGCATCAAGGAGCTAGGTAAAGCCCAGCTAGCGATGCGCACCCTGTGGTCACAGCCATCCTATGAGGCGGTTAGAGAAAAGCTACAGACCTACCGGTATGATGTGGTTCATGTGCAAAACTTTTTTCCACTGATCTCTCCCTCTGTCTACTATGCAGCCAGAGCCGAAAAAGTACCAGTTGTTCAAACATTGCGAAACTATCGCCTACTCTGTCCCAATGCCCTCTTTTTTAGGGAGGGTAAAGTCTGTGAGGACTGCTTGGGTAAGGCGATTCCCTATCCAGGTATGATCCATGGCTGTTACCGAGAGGATCGTAAGGCCAGTGTCGCTGTTGCCTCCATGGTTACGGGCCACCGATTTATGAAAACCTGGGACAAAATGGTGGACCAATATGTCACCTTGACCCAATTTGCTCGGAACAAAATGATTGAAGGAGGACTACCCGCCGATAAGATTGTTGTTAAACCTAACTTTGTAGCCCCAGAACCTCAGATAGGCAACGGTAAGGGGGGGTATGCCCTTTATGTAGGTCGTCTCTCGGTTGAAAAAGGGTTAGATACCTTACTGGAAGCATGGCAACAGCTTAAGCCATCGATGCCGCTCAAAATTGTTGGGGATGGACCGTTGTCTACCATGGTGACTGCAGCGGCTCAACAACAGCCTGACATTGAATGGCTAGGTCGCCGTCCAATGTCTGAAGTCCACGCGCTCATGGGTGAAGCTCAGTTTCTTGTATTTCCGTCTAAGTGGTATGAGACCTTTGGCCGTGTTGCGGTGGAGGCGTTTGCCACCGGCACGCCCGTGATTGCAGCTAATATTGGTGCGATCGCAGAAATTGTCAAACCTGGCTATACTGGCTTGCACTTTACCCCAGGCGACCCTCAGGATTTAGCCCGTCAGGTGGCTCACTTGCTTGCCCATCCTGATCAGCAGGCCCGTATGCGCCGTAATGCTCGCACGGAGTTTGAGGCCAAGTATACAGCTAGCGCTAACTATGCCCAGCTGATGGCGGTTTACTTTAGGGTATTACGAGCCTCCAGCTTTCATCAAAATTCGACGGCCCTGTCCTCAGCTCTGCCGACCTAACGCCTGTTCCATAACGTCCTAGACTCTATGCTTCAGACTAATTATGTGCCTCAAACTCAGGTTTCGAAGGGGTTTGTTGCCGGTTCTAGTCTACTCTTATTAACCTTTGCTGTCGCTTTCTTTCCAAGAATTTTGGAAGCGATGGGAGCCCCTGCGCCAATAAATTTTCTTCATTTTATTCTCTTACCCCTGGTATGCAGCATCATTGTTTTGACCAGCCGTCGACATGACCGACGGCAGCTGGCCATGATTAAAGCCTTTATGATTGGGCTGCTGTTTTTATTTGCGATCGCAACCGCCAGCGCTCTACTCAATAACGCCGGACTGATCAATGTCTTTCTCGGCTTGATGATCATCTCTGAGCCCTTTATTTTTCTCGTCGCTCTCCTCTCAATTCCATTTACCCGAGAGGCCCTAGAGCGTTTCAAAAAATGGATTTTAGGCTTTGGTGCCATTCACCTCACCCTGGCATTGGGGCAAAAAGTCGGTCTCATGACAGGTTTACTCAGACACGAGCGCATGACCATAGAAGACAACGTTCAGGGGGTTTTCTATCTCTCATCCGGTGGCCATGTTGTCGGTGCCAGCGCTTCTCTAGTGTTTGGTCTATACTACTATTTTAACGCCAAAGCGGTTCCCCTATGGGTGCGCATCTCGGTATTAGTCGCTGTTATTGCCCAAATCTTATTTGCAGATGCAAAGCAGGTTATCCTAGTCGCCCTAGTATCCTGGGTTTTGTTGATTTTGAGCAAAATCACCGACCTCAAAGTGGCCCTCCAATATATTATCGCTGCTATTTTACTCGGCTATGCATTTTATTGGTGCGTTTACAACGTAGACGCCTTTAGCGCCTATCAAACCTGGATCCGCCCCCATATTTACGGTCCCAACGGCGACGCCACTCTCCTAAAAATGGCTCCCCTACGAATTATTCCCAGGTACTACGACTCAATCTTAAACGGGCTGCTAGGGCTAGGCCCCGGACACACCGTTGGCCGTATCGGCGGCTGGATGATTAAAGACTACTCAGATCTGGTAGGACCGCTAGGAGCGACTATTCACCCAGCCAGTGCAGCCGTCTGGAAAAGTTGGGAAGGGCACTACCTGGACTCCAGCTTTTTTGCCCCCCTATGGGGATGGGCTGGCATCTGGGGAGACCTCGGTTTGCTAGGTCTGGCTAGCTATATTTCACTATGGGTGATCACCTGGACCAAAGTCTGTAAAGATGATCTGTCTTACTTTTTAGTATTCAACATTTTAGTCAATGGGTTTATCTTTACCCTGATGGAAGAACCAGGCTTTACCCTAACCAGTGTTGCCTTAATTGGCCTACGCTGGCATGACTTTCGACTGCAAGCTAAAGCGCGCCGCACCGACGCTCTATAAAGATGCCATCCAAATCTATGGCTAAAACAACTATAAAAGACAACGATATCCAACTCTTACTCTACTGTCTGTCTCCTGTTAAAAACTCTCAAACTATTCAACAAATAGAAATTTTAGTGCAGGGTGAAATTGATTGGACGGCATTAATTCAACTGGCTAAAAAACATAAAGTAGGCCCCCTTTTTTATAATCAACTGAGTAATCTTGCTATCGAGGCCGTACCAACATTATTACAGAATAAATTTCGTCAATACAGTCAAACCATGGCTGGGCGAAATTTGTTTATTACATTCGAACTCACCCGGCTTTTGTCATTAATGACCGAGAATGGCATTGACCCATTGCCCTATAAAGGACCTGTCTTAGCACAGACCATCTATCAAACCCTGAATTTACGGTTGTTTAGCGATCTTGATATTGTCGTTCAACCGCAAGATATATATGCCGTTGAAGACCTACTAATCGCAGAAGGCTATCGTCCCTATTACGGTAAAAAATCTAGAACAGAATTAGCTGCCCACATGAAGTCTGCAGCTGAGCATACCTACGATTTTTATCACGATAGCAAACGAATTTTTATAGAAGTTCACTGGAGATTTTGGCCAAAAACATTCTCCTCAGTCAACCCTACTCATATCTGGCATCGTCGTCAGACGGCTACAGTCGCTGGCAAGAGCGTCTCTACTTTAGCCATAGAAGATTACCTCATCATTCTCTGTATCCATGGTTCCAGGCATATGTGGCAGCGACTATCATGGCTCTGTGATATTGCCATTTTGCTGCACAACTATCCAGATCTTGACTGGCAGCGGATTGTGGAGCAGGCCCATGAGTGGGGTGTTCGTCGTATGCTCTATTTAGGCCTGTATCTAGCCCAAACCTGGCTCAATGCGCCGCTGCCGGAGGCCATAGTTCAGCGACTATCAACGGAGCCAACGCTACCAGCTCTCGCCGCTCAGGTGGAGTATCAGGCCTTTCAAGCGGGGAAACCTCCTAAAACTTTTTTAGCCACCACTCAATATCAGCTTCATGTGAGAGAACGCTGGCAAGATAAAAGGGCGTACACCCTATCGTTTATCCGGTGGTTACTCAAAGGCTGTCCCAGTACTGCGGATTAAAACCTGTTGAAATCCCTTTGCAAACGCTGATCTGATAGAGACTTAAGCCTTATATGAGTGCTAAAACGGCAAATTTTAAGTCAATGTTCAGGCTAATTGGGGCTGAACTTAGGTAGCTGTTGGGGCGTTCTTAGATTAAGTGCGTAATTTGGATAGCATCGTCGTCTAAGTGTCTTTCAATGAACTCATTGGACAACTACATGCAAGCCCTTGATCGACTATTTGAGCAAAGGCTGATCGATGCTGTTCCTAGCTTACTGACTGTTAAGTCAGGAGAGATTATCTTTCATGCTGAGGAACCGGCCCCCACTATTTTTGGGGTACAAACTGGGAAAATCCAGCTGGTGCGCTATCTGGAAAATGGCTATATGAGTCATCAATACGCAGTGCACAGCGGTGCCTGGTTTGGTGAAGATGGGCTGTTTAAGCCAGTTTATCAAAACTCTGCGATCGCAACCCAACCCTCCCAAATTATTGCCATACCCACCCAAACATTTCTTACCCTGCTACAGCACGAACCAGAGCTATCCCTCACCTTTGTGGGACAGCTAACCGAACAGCTTCACATTGCTAAAACGCTCATGACGCTGCGCTGCATCCGCTCCGCCTATGATCGGGTGCTAGCTTATCTCAATACCGTTACCGCAGTTAGCAAACGTACCATTGTGCTCGATTGTTCTCTTAAAGAGATTGCTGAACAAATTTGTCTCGCACCAGAAGTGGTGTCCCGCTCACTACGAAAATTACAGGACAACGGTGTCATTCGACGCAATCAGCGTAAAATTACATTTCTGTAAAAATAACCTCATTGAGGTACTGAATTTGTGGAAGGGATAAGGATTTTCTAAGATCCAAACACTATAGGCGTACAAGTGTGCTATGGCACACCTGTACGCCCAAACATTAGCCTGATTAAGTCTGATTGAACCTTTATTCCCCGGTAGGGTGAAGCTAAGCGAACTCAGGATTTCAAGATTTTTGACAAACTTGATTTGAATCATAGATTCTCAGGGATTACTCATCTAAAATTCTGGCAAATCTCATCTGAATGATGCTGTGAATTTCATGAATGAATCTCAGATTCAGATTGCCTGTATCCCCAGTCACCAGACTCAGTCGAGGTGGCTGTCAGCGCTATCGTCATTACGCTATAGAGCTGGCCATATAGAGGCCTATATGGAGGAACTGGTCTCAGGGCTACGCCATGGCGTCGGAGCCAGCCGGGTAATGCTGGGCCAACCCTCGCAGTCTGGGGGCTATCACTTTATTGTGAGTCCAGATCTACAGCCGGGTGAGCCAGAAAATCCCGGTTGTTGGACGGCCCTGACTGAGGATATCGTAGCCCAGAAAATTCCAGGACTAGGGGTACACACGCTGCCAACCTTAGTTGTAGCCTACTGTGGGGTGCCACTGACAACGCCCCAGGGTCTCTGCTGTGGCATTTTGCTAGCCCTACGACCCGCCATTGAACCTTTTCAACCTGAAGACCAGCAAGTATTAAGCCTGATGGCAACCCAGGCCGCCATGGCTATAGAACTAGATCGCTACGGCGGACCTGCCCAAAGCTGGCCTTCAGCCCCTGTCCCACCTGTTCAACTACGCCAGGGAAGGCTGATGGCCGTTAACCAACAGCTAAACCAAAAGTTAGGTCACTATCGAACTGAGCTACAGCGAGTTTCGGCCCAGTTACAGATGGAAAGCATCGCCCACGCATCCTTAGAACATCGCTTTCGTAAAATTTTTGAGGGCTCAAACGATGCCATCTTTGTTATTGATCCGGCCCAGGATCGAATTTTGGAAGCAAATCCTCGCGCAGCGCAGTTACTGAACTATTCCCGCCAAGAACTGCTCAACTCCATCAAAATTTCCCAGGTGCATCCTGATGAAATGCCGGCCCTAATTCAATTTACCCAATCTGTTTTTCGTACCGGGCAAGGTTGGACGGATGAACTCTCCTGTTTGACTAAGGCTCAGGAGCGGCTACCTGCTGAGATTTCGGCTGCCCCTATTGAGTTTGAGGGACAGCAGTGTATTTTAGCCATGGTGCGGGATATTAGCGAACGAAAACGTCTGGATGCCGATCGCCAGCAGGCCGAAGCCGAAGCGAAAAAGGCGCTCTCTCACCTGGCTGAATTGGGAGAACTCTCTTCTATGATTGTCCATGAGATTCGTAATCCACTAACCACAGTCATGATGGGGTTGAGTAGTTTTAAGAAACTAGAGTTAGATGGTCGCTTTCAAGCGCGATTGGATATGGCCTTAGAAGAAGCTGAGCGGCTAAGGCGGTTGCTCAACGAAATTCTGTTGTTCTCAAAACCCCAAAATCTCACCTGCAAACCCCTGGAATTAAATAAGTGGAGCTTGGACCTATTAAAGGGTATACAGTCCCATCCTGCCGTAGAAAATCGGGTCATCAAGTTTGATGCTAACCCCATTGCAACCATTGTGTCGGCAGATGCAGATAAGCTCAAGCAAGTCTTTATCAATCTCCTTACTAATGCCTGCGAGGCGGTTTCCCCTGGCGAGATCATTACCTGGGAGATTACCCACCCGTCCAAGGCAGACTATCTTACGGTGCAGATTAACAACCGGGGAAATCCTATTCCTCCCCCAATTTTAGAAAAGATTATGACTCCTTTTTTTACGACTAAATCTAACGGTAATGGTCTGGGTTTAGCCATCGTTCAACGGATTATAACGGCCCACAAAGGACAGTTTGCGATTACGTCCGATGCAGCTTCTGGAACAACAGTAACCGTTAAGCTACCGTTGCTTAAATCTTAAGTTGTTTCCGATATTGACCTCTAGGAAATCTACTGGTAATCAGCTCTGTGTATGCATTAGCCTTCATCCTAAATCTTTCTCTCCTAGGAAGAAGGACTTTGATTTTATGCTCCCTTTGTGTGTACACGACAGCCCTTTAAAGGAGGGGAGCTATGAAGCCTATGAGCTAGTAGTTTACGATTTCTTAGGCTGTCGGTAGACAGGAGAACAACCCTACTATGAAAATTTTCTCCAAGAGACTTTGACTCTGAGCCCAGTCAGCATCTGTCTCACCGATAGTTCGTAAATGGGACTCAGGAGGCTATAGACCAATAATGTACGCTCACAGGCAGTGACAATGTCTGTGGAATACAGTTGTTTCGTATGCAAAATATGGGTGACTAGCTTGTACAGATCGTTCAGGCTATGGAGCAGCAGCATCCACGGACGCTGCCAGGAGGGATAGCGCACCCAGCGTAACCGATAGCGGCTAAGGCCGATGCACTGAAACAGATGGAGCAAATAGGCAGGCCGCAGTCGGGCTGCAGGGATGATATGGGTTAGCTGCATCTGGGGGTTGTGCCAGATGGGCCAGCCCCCCTGGCGAATATAGCTTAGGGTTTCGACGTCTTCGCCTTTGGCTGTTAGACTCTGACCACAGACACCGGTAAGCGCAGGTTCTGGAGGGACGCATAGCTGCCAAGCCTGACGTCGGATCACCATGCCAGCTCCGGCGGGTAGCACTCCTTGCTTGGTTGGATATTGAAACGACTGATCGCCACGCTGAATTACGGCTAGACAGCTGGCAATGCGTTCAAACCCTTCTGGGGGAGTGCTCTCGTAGTGTCCTTTCAGGGCGCTACCGTAGGCACCTACCTGGGGATGGCGTCGCCCAAACTCGTAGGCTCGGGCCACCCAGTCAAGGGCGGGCAGGGTGTCGTCGTCTAAAAAGCCTACTAGCTCGCTGGTTACGAGCTGCAGGGCGCGGCGGCGGGCGTAGGCTAAGCCCTGACGGGGAGCAAAGGTGTACCGGAGAATGCTATGGGCGGGCCATTGGTTTTGATAGGTGCGAACACACCGGGCTGTTTGGTCGTGGCTATTGTTATCGACGATGAGGATTTCCCAGGTTAGGTTTTTGGGGGTAAGTTGCGATCTCAATCGATCCAGCAAGGCAGGCAAACGATGTTCACCGTTATAGGTACAAACAACAACAGAAAAGTCAGTCACAACAAAGAGAGCAAAATAACCACCTATTTAGCCCAAAAAGATGTGTCAATAAAACCGGAATAACCCCGTGTTATTTATGGCCAGGGTATGCTCCCTAGGTGAGACAAGACATAGGATTAGAGCTAAATTGTCCCTTGATTGATATTCTCAGCTAGCGCCGGAGTGTCAATCCGGCGCGGGCTTGAGCTATATTGCGGCTTCTATGCTCTTGACGGGGTTAATCGACCCTGACCCGTCGGGTCAAAATCGCCATGACCTCATTAGGCCGTCCGGTGGCTAGGGGGCGGCTCCAGTCGTTGGGTTCGGCGTAGTTGAGTTTGTGTAGGGTGGCGATGGTGGTTTGCACGGCGGTGAGGGTGCCCAGCAGTAGCAGCCGTACATTTTCGTACTGATGCTCGGGCAAACTGCCATCAGTAGGCGGATCGATGGGCGCACCCGCGCCCTGGGTTGAATTGATAAACATGGCTCTGATCTCCGATATGACATGGTTAGGAAACCAGAGCGCATAAGATAGCCACCCCGTAGGTGTATGCAATCCGGGGTGGCAACAGGTACCATAAACCTGCGCTCCCAGGCTGCTGTCTCAGCGTGGGGGTGAAGCTACCGGTTAGGTGTTGCAAGCACCTGCCGGTGGCGCTAAATTATGTGCTCTGTAGTTCGGTCAGTGATGACCTCAGAACAAGAGTACTCACAAGTGTTTGATCGAGTCAAGAGAGTGCTGACTAGATTTCGAACAAACTTAAAAATGTATCCTTGCGCTCTGACTAGGAGTGCTGAATAATAATGGTTGGACTGAAATAAATGACTCAGAGAGTGTGTAAGCAGCCTGGAATAATGACTAAGAACTCTCTCCAGAGCATAGTTTATTAGCAGACTAATGCGCCCACGTTATCCTAATTCAAATGCAATAATCTTGAGTATTTAGCTAAGGGTGTCTCATACAGTGTAGTCTTTGTCATAATACTAACTTCAAGTAGTATGCTATGAACTATGATCTTTTTACACGAAAAAGCAGCTGGAATGATAGGAGTTGGTTTAAGATTTTAATAGAGTGAGTAAGTATCTGATATTTGTATAATATGTAGCTTCATAAGGAAGTTAGTACATTAGATACTGCAGTGACTAAGTTTATGTAAACTGGAGATTACTAGCAGCGACTCTCTTACTTTAGTGAAACCTTCTATTTGATGTGCAAATTACTCAAAATCTAAATTTAGTGTGTTGATTAGTTGTGACTTAAATTTGAATTACGATTTTAATTTTTCAATTTTCAATCAAACTCTAAAAGTTGTTCAAAATGTTTTTTATTAGAACCATAGGACGTCTATTTTCAATCAAAAAGATACAATCCATAAATGCAAATAAGATCGAAGAAATCTCAAATGATAAACGCACAAGTATAATATATCCACCTCCGAATGCAAGTTCTAAAGGTGTTATTCAATTTGTTGGAGGGTTTATCTCAGGAACTTTCCCCTTTACTTTTTGTGGATACTTTTTATCACTCTTAGCTAAATCTGGATATACTGTAGTTGTCTATAAAATATCTCCTTTCAACCTTAATCATTTTGAGCTGGCGTTCAACTTACTCGAGCGACAAGAAAAAGTGAGAGAGCATCTGAAAGAAAGAGAAGAGGAAGAAAAGGAATACCTTTGGGTTGCTTATAGCATAGGTTGCAAAATAGTTACTTTACTGGAAATTTTGAGTAGTTCTCGATCAGAGCGGATAGATTTACTTGAAAGATATTTCCCAAAATTTTGTAATTACAAGGATAAACAACTTCTTCAAAGAATACTTTTCAGAGACTATTTTTCAAAGGGGCGTTTCAACTATATTCGTGATCAAGCTTCTGTATTCATAGCTCCTGAAATACGAAGTACTTATTCAAGTACAAGGGGCATACGTGAAGTACAGGATATGCTTAATATAGTTGAACGAATGCTACAATTACTGAAATCGGTCCTTGTGGCACTTATCTTTAGGTCTTCTTTTTTTTCTATAGTTTCCTTTCCCATTGCAATTATTATTTCGTTTATTTTTCCTAAAATGATAAGCGCTGTAGAGTTAGATTTGTTTCCAAATCAGCGAAGGACGGAATATCTAACAAAAAAGGCCTTTGAAAACTTATTTGGTATACTTGGAATTATAGGTCTACAAGGTGATACTATTTCCAGCGATGATGTTGAATTCTTTAAGAAGCTTTATTCTGAAGATAAAAAGGAAAACCCTTCTCGATCAAGCTATTTTTTTATCAAAGATTTAGTTAGTAAAACAGTAATTGGGAGCGAAATAATTGGTTTAGGTAACTGTGAAAACTATACTATTAGTAATGGTACTAATATGATCCCTGTAAATCATAATATGCCTTGTTGTGCCATTGGTCATGGTACTCTCCTGAAAAGAGATAGTCTTTTCGATTTTTTCAAAAGAGAAAATCAGAATGATATAGATACCTACAGGCCTGAAGAAAAAAATTTGTGTGCTTTAGTTATCGACGTAAACACTTTCTTAAAAAGTGTTCAAGAGTATTTGAGTGATTCGGCTGAGGAATAAAGAAAGATGGATAAAAAATATTCTAATCACTTGTTGGCTTGATAAGCTTTGAAACTAGATTAATTAGTATATCCTCACTAAATCCTGCAGCGAAAGAGATGATCTTAAACAAGGGTAATGTATCATAGCCAATTTCGATATCAAAAATCATTTTTGATTGAATTCCTAGAAATACTATAACGGCTGAAACAGAAGCAATAAAAACGCGCAATGCTCCAAGTCGAAATGGTCTCAAATCGGGAAAAATTTTCAGCTTTTTGATATTGATGGCAATTGACATAAATCCACCTATAGTCCCATATAGCAAAGCTGACATAAAAAAGTTGTAGTATATGGTCTTTGCATTACTATCCTGCTCCAGTTGTAGAAAAAGACTATTGCCATCTGTTGAATGATTCATGTAACCAATCGCGAGAGCCGTTAAAGTTATGAGAACCAAAAAAAGGAAAAAACCTCCAGACAAATGATTTAGTTTACTTTCGATCACTATAGCTTGCTTTAGTCGTGTACTTGCTAAGTGAAAAATCTCTTTTGAAAGCTCAAGATGTTTACTGCTTTCTTCCTCTGGATCGCCTTTTAGTGCAACAAGCAATCCATCTGCTATTGTTTGCTCTAATCTCCTATGCCTACGGTTTTCCCAGAAAAATAGAAAAAAGAAAGCTCCTCTGGGATAGGAATTTTGTAAATGATTTATCTCTGCCAGAATGGGATGGATTTCGCTTATTTTATTTCTGTAATATAAACTTTGATTTGTGTTATTTCCTATGTTTTTTGTATCGAAAATCTCATATCTGATTGTTCCATTTGCCCTATAGATTACAAATTCGTCTTCCTTATAGAAAGTCTCGTCAATCTTATTGTTGCATCTGTCGTATCTTCTTTTGGTTTGGTGTTCACTTTTCTTGCTTTTATTGAAACGGAACATTTTTAAGGTTTTATTTTTACATCTCACCTTGAAACTGTTTAAGGCTTTGTAGCTGAGCCTTAGAAATATAACTTCAGGGTGTCCGAAGATGTGTATTCCAAAATCTACATTATTATTTTCTTCCTTTCGGGAGACTAAACTTCGCCTTCAAATCTGATAAGCTTAGCCTTCTCTATCAGCTGTTTCTTACTCAATTTCAACGCAAATCACCTACTCCCATTGCTAACTGTCTTCATACCCAACCCAATCTGTTTCAGCTCTTTATTCACCTTCACTATCTGCTCCATTTTTTTCGGATCTTTCACAAACCGGTTCACCTATCCGTTTTCGCTTTCCAGCAATCGCTTCAACTCCGCTTTCAACACCTCTACATCAGGTAAATATAACTGATATCGCGATACAAACAGCTGATTCGAAATCAAACCTGTCGCATACTCCACCATAATTTCATCCCGATCTGTCGCTAACACAATACTGATAGGTTCGTTATCATCCTCTACATTTTCTTCAGCCTTAAAATAATTCAAATATAGATTCATCTGACCAATGTCTTGATGATTAACTGCCCGCGTCTTCAAATCGATTAAGATAAAACGTCTCAGGATCCGATGATAGAAGACTAGATCCACGTAAAAATGCGTGTTATTTAGCGTAATACGGTACTGCTGACCAATAAATGCAAATCCTTTACCCAGTTCTAGTAAAAACTGCTCTAGCTTTTCAATTAGCTGATTTTCCAGCTCAGTTTCTCGATAGTTCCGCTCCGGCAGTTCCAAAAACTCAAATACATAAGGATCCTTCACTACATCCCTTGCTACAGTAGGCACCTGACCCGGCTTCGCCAGCTCTAAAATTTCCGCTTTGTCCTTACTCAAAGCTACCCGTTCAAATAGTGCAGACGTCTTTTGCCGCTTTAGCTCGCGAACGCTCCAATTTTCCTTAATGCACTGCTGCTCATAAAAGGAGCGGGCCAAATCATCAGAAACCGCCAACAGCTCTGTGTAGTGAGACCAGCTCAATTTTCCAGACACTGTCTGGAAAATTAGATATCGGCAGATAAAAGAGCCGAATGTAGTGAACATTTGTGATGCAACCGGTCCACGACCGATCAATAACGCTTCCAAGTCCGATTGTCCCTTTGAGTGGACAACCCTCAGTTAGCGCTGGAATTTCAATCCAGCACGAGCTTTAGCTACCCAGCTGATCTGGGTGCAAGCTCTGGGCTATGCTACTTCCGTCGCTTGGGCCGACTAAACTTCGCCTGCAAATCTGACAGACTGGCAGCTTTTGGCGCAGCCTTCTCCATCGCCTGCTTCTTGCTGGGTCTCGGCGCAGCCTTGCCGCTGCCACCGCCGTCCACGGCTTTCATGCTCAGGCCAATGCGCTTTAGCTCTTTGTTCACCTCCAGCACCTTTACCTTCACCACCTGACCCACCTGCACCACATCCTTCGGGTCACTCACATACCGATTCACCAACTGCGAAATATGCACCAGCCCATCCTGATGCACTCCAATATCCACAAACGCGCCAAAGTTGGCCACGTTGGTAATCACACCCTCTAGTACCATGCCTTCAGTTAGGTCCGAAATCTCATTTACCCCTTCCTGGAAGCTAGCATAGGTAAACTCCGCCCGTGGGTCTCGCCCCGGCTTCTCCAGCTCCTCGACAATGTCCCGCAACGTGGGCAGTCCCACCGCATCGGTTACATACTGCTGCAGGTTTAGGTTCTCCAGATTGAGATTGTCCAAACCGGTCTTAGCATCCACGCCTTTATCTTTCAAAATTGTTGTAGCCGTATCATAACTCTCCGGATGCACCGCCGTATTATCCAACGGATTCTTGCCATCGCGAATTCGTAAAAATCCGGCACACTGCTCATAGGCTTTTGGTCCTAGCTTTGCCACTTTTAGCAGTTGCCGCCGACTGTTGAAGGCTCCATTCTCATTGCGGTAGGCAACAATATTGTTAGCTATCGCCGTACTCACCCCCGACACATAGGTGAGTAGCTCCCGCGAGGCAATGTTCAAATCCACCCCCACATAGTTCACACAGCTTTCTACCGTAGCGTCGAGTTTTTGTTTGAGTAGTTTCTGATCCACATCATGCTGGTACTGGCCCACGCCAATGGACTTGGGTTCAATCTTCACCAGTTCTGCCAGCGGGTCCTGCAGCCGTCGGCCAATGCTAATGGCTCCGCGTACGGTAATATCCAGGTCGGGAAATTCAGAGATGGCGACTTCACTAGCCGAATAAATCGATGCTCCCGATTCGTTGACCATGACTTTGATCGGTTTTGACTCTAGGTCTCGGATGACTGAGCCGACAAACGCATCGGTCTCTCGACTGGCAGTGCCATTGCCGATGGCAATCAGCTGAATGTTGTGACGCTGAATCATCTCTGAGAGAATCTTAGCGGCATTCTCCTGTTTACCTGTATGGGGAAAAATCGCTTTATATTCGAGAAACTTGCCGGTCTCGTCAATGGCGGCGACCTTACAGCCAGTGCGAAAACCAGGGTCTACTCCCAGCGTTGGTTTCATCCCCGCCGGAGCGGCCAGCAACAGATTTTTGATATTAACGGCAAAGGTGTCAATGGATTCGCCATCGGCCCAGGCTTTTTTCTCGGCAATCACTTCATTAGTGAGAGAGTTTTTCATTAGCCGAGAAAAGGCATCTTTAACGACGGCTTGGTAAAACTGTCGTATGTTGGCCTGTCTGGTGTGAATCTGGCTGTTTTCTAAATGGTCTAAAATTCTGTCTTCATCACCTGTGAGATTTACCTTGAGGATGCCTTCTTTGTCACCCCGCAGCAGCGCTAGCAAATTGTGGGGGGCTAGCTTTACGATCGCACATTCATATTTCCGATACATCTCATACTTAGTGCTGCCCTCGGGATAGTCCGGCTTAATTTTGGAGCTAAACACCCCTGTTTTTAGCAAGGTTTGCCGCACATAGGCCCGCAGCTCTGAGCGTTCGGCGATCCCTTCAGCCAAAATATCTGAGGCTCCCTGGAGGGCTGCTGCCGCATCGGGCACCTCGTCAGAGATAAATTCAACTGCCAGCTGCTCCAGCGACGCGACCGCCGCACCAGACTGATTTAGCTGGGTAATCTGCTGGGCCAGGGGTTCTAAGCCCTTTTCACGGGCAATGGTGGCACGGGTACGGCGTTTGGGCCGATAGGGTAGGTAAAGGTCCTCTAGCTCGGTTTTGCTGGTGCATTGCTGAATGCGATCGCGCAGCTGATCGGTCAGTTTGCCCTGACTTTCGATCGTCTCTAATATCGTTTGCTTGCGGGCAGCCAGCTCGCTCAGGTAAGCAAACTGCTCTTCGATCTGCCGCAGCTGCCGTTCGTCTAGCTCCCCCGTCTTTTCCTTACGATAGCGGGCAATAAACGGCACCGTTGCCCCCGTTTCCAATAGCTCCAGCGCCGCCTCTACCTGGGCGGAACGAACGGACAGATCCTTGGCGATAACCGGAGCAAACTGCATAACGTGCTAATTTCCTATGGGCAAGAGCCACGATTATAGCGAGCGGCTGCGGGTATGTAAGTATGAGAAGGCAGCACAGAGGCTCCCAAGATGAAACAAGCGGTGCAGCGACCCATAGGTGTGACGATACTGGCAATTTTGACCGGTCTGGGCGGACTATTGCTTGCTTTTATTGGTATTTCAGTCTTTTTTATCAGGCCGCTGATCGACCGGCTAATGCTGGAGCCAGACGTCGCTGAGCTGTTTGAACAAGTGCCCCCCGAGGCGATTGACCTATTTCCCAAAGTGCTGGGGGGGATCTTCTTGGTCATGGCACTGGCGAATATTGCGATCGCAGTTGGCCTATGGGCCTTACAAGCCTGGGCCTGGTATCTAACCCTAGTTCTCCAGGGTCTGGGGATTCTGAGTAACCTGGGCGGTCTGCTGTTTTTGAGCCCAGTCAGTCTAGCATCGATGGCCTTTAGCGGTTTCTACATCTATTACTTTTTGCAAAAACCTGTCCAAACAGCCTTTGGCATCCGTAATGCTTTTTAGCGAAATTTAGCGATATTACTTCACTCTCGAAGGCAGGGCTTCCTTCTTAGCGCCTTTATCATCATCACTTCTCAGCCCAGTAAGGCGCCCTAACAGATTGCCAATCCCCTCATTAAACTGGGCAATAAAGGTAAAGAAGACCGGTACCACCACCAGGGTCAGCAGCGTTGCTGTGGAGAACCCACCAATAACGGCAATGGCCATGGGACTGCGGGTTTCGCCACCAGCGCCCCATTCCAGAGCGATGGGCACCATCCCCGCCATAGTCGAAATTGACGTCATCAAAATTGGCCGCAGTCGGGTAAGACCAGCTTCGATCACCGACTGCCGGAGGGATATTCCCTTAGCTCGGGCCATCAGAGCATAGTCCACCAGCAAAATTGAGTTTTTGGTCACCAAACCCATGAGCAACACGATGCCGATCAAGGCAAACAGCCCCAAGGGCTTTTGGGCAATCATCAGCCCCAATAAGGCTCCACCAATACAGAGGGGCAGCGCCACCATCACTGCAAAGGGATAGATAAAGCTGTTGTACAACAGCACCAGCACGGCATAGATCATGACAATGGCCGTAGCCAGGGCAATGCCAAATCGACTAAAGACTTCCTTCATGATCTCGGCATCGCCGGAGGGCTGCTGAGAAACGCTTTCGGGTAAATTGACAAATGCGGGCAGCCCATAGACCTGTTCTAGCCCCTGCCCCAGGGTGATGCTATCCAAGTTGGCTCCAATGGTGACCTGCCGGGAGCGATCCAACCGATCAATCTGGGCGGGACCGCTACCAAAGCCGATGTCGGCAACGGCGGTTAGGGGAACCAGCTGCCCCTGGTTGTTTAGCACCTTGAGATTTTCCAAGGTGGAGAGGTCGTTACGAAATTCGTCAGCTAACCTGACCCGAATCGGAATTAGCCGATCGCCTACGTCAAATTCGGCCAGGTCGGATTCAGCATCTCCCAAGGTGGCTAGGGAAGCGGTATTGGCAATGTCTCGCACCGTCACGCCCAAATCGGCGGCGCGCTGCACATCTGGACGAATTAAAATTTCGGGTTGTACCAGGTTAGCACTGGAGCTAACCTCCACCAGGCCAGGCACCTGACGCATTTGCTGGGTGAGGGCATCGGATGAGGTCTTGAGGGCACCAGGATCATCACTGCGCAGGGTAACCTGCAGGGCTTTGCTGCCATCGCCAGCACCGCCCTGATTTTCAAAATTTATGCGGGTGCCAGGGATTTGCCCGAGGACTTGGCGCATCGTATTTTCAAACTTTTCTCTGGAGATTCGCTCTGATTTAGGTTTGAGTCGAGCTACTGCTACCGCGTCTGCGGGTTCTTGGGATACATATACGCTATCTACCGCTGGATTCGCTTTAAGCTGATCGTTCAAATACTGGGTAACCAGCTCGGTTTTAGCCAGGGTGCTACCGGGAGGTAGTTCAATCTCCAAGATAGAAAGCCCCGTGTCACCTGCAGCGAATAAGCTGGTGGGGATAAACCGCGATAGCATCAGACTGGCGATAAAAAATCCGATGGCCATTGCCACCGTAAGAATCCGATGACGCAATGCCCCCCGGACTAGACGAAAGTAAGGTAACAGACCTTTGGGGACATAGATATCTCCAGCACGGTAGCCGTCCGGTTGCCCCGATGATTCTAGTTGAACGGGGGTTGGTTTGAGTAAATAGGCCGCCATCATCGGTGTCATCAGACGGGCCACCAGAGTGGAGAACATGGTGGATACGGCCACGGTGACGCCAAAGGGCTGGAAAAACTGACCGGGTACACCGCCCATAAAGGCAACGGGTAAAAACACAGCCACAATGGTGGCAGTGGTAGTGACCACGGCTAAACCCACTTCAGCGGTAGAGTCCATGGCGGCACGCATGGGGGGTTTACCCATGGCAATGTGTCGTTCGACGTTTTCGATTTCGACAATGGCGTCGTCCACTAGATTACCGACCGCCAGTGTGAGGGCTAGCAGGGTCATACTGTTGAGGGTGTAGCCCAGGTATTGCAGCACCACAAAGGTAGGGATAATCGACAGTGGTAGGGCTGTGGCTGTAATTAGAGTGGTGCGCCAGTTGCGCAGGAAAACGCTGACGACAACTACGGCCAGGAGCGAGCCGATAATCAGGGCGTCAATGGAGGCTTTGTAGGAGTCGCGCACATCAGTAGCGCGGGTGTAGATCAGGTCAAACTGGACGTCATCTAGGGTGTCGGTGAGGTTTGCGATCGCATCGATCACACCATCTTCCACCGACACCAGCAAACTGCCATTGCTGCGAAAGACCGAAAACGACACCACAGGCCGATTATCTAAATAAGCCGACTGGCGGGTCTCACCAAAATCATCCTGTACTGCGCCCAAGGTTCTCAAAGGCACCGTATTGCCATCGGGCAACGCAATCCCCAGCGATCGCAACATTTCCACTGTGGCTGCACTACCCAGGGTGCGAATGCCCTGCTCCTGGCCTAAAATGTCGCTGCGACCGCCAGGGAGGTTGATATTCGAATTACGAATTTGATTGTTTACCTGGGTGGCGGTAATTCCCAGAGCATCTAGCTCATTGGGGTCTAGATCCACAATAATCTCGCGGTCTACTCCGCCAAACCGCTGAACCTGGGCAACTCCTTTAACCGATAACAACTCGGTGGCAATGGTGCGATCCACCAAATCACTCAGATTTTCCACTGAGCGGGTGTCTGAACTCACCGTGTAGGTGAGCATAGGCCCCCCTTCAAACTTAAGTCGTCGCACCTGAGGTTCCTGAGCATCCTGAGGCAGGTTGTCCCGAATGCGGGTGACTGCGTCTCGCACATCATTGGTGGCCTGCTCCGTATCCACCCCCAGGTCAAAACTAATCACCGTGGTGGAGTTACCATCGGTTACTTCTGATTGCACATTGTCAATATTGCCTAAACCCGAAACCGCATCTTCCACCTTTTTGGTGATCTGGGTTTCCATTTCTTCAGGTCCAGCCCCCTGCTGGTTAACCGTGACAATGACAGCTGGAATATCAATATTGGGGTTGGCATCAATGCCCAATTGATTAAACGATAGCCATCCCGACAGGGTAAGCACCAAAAACAGCACCAGCGTCGGCACCGGTCGACGAATCGACCACTCAGAAATATTCCAATTCATGGGTCTTGTCTCCGGTTATTCCGCTTTGGTCTGGGATGGCTGAGGGCTGGGCTCAGTTGATGTCTCGGCAAAAGGTGCAGTTACCACAGACACCGGATCACCGGGCTGTAGATAGCTAGCCCCTTCCACAATCACCTGGTCGCCCTGATCTAACCCTGATAAAACTTCTAAGCGTTCAGGCTGGGTGGCCGTCGCCGGTAGTCGGGCACCAACAGTAACAGGCACCAGCTCCGCCGCCCCTGCCTCATTGAGGATAAAAACTTTAGAGCTATTGTCCGTCTGCGGCAGTATGGCGGCAGCAGGTAGCACCATACCGCTGCGCTGACCGGTCATAAACTCTGCCTGTAAAAACATCCCTGTGCGCAGATCTGCATTAGCCGACAGACTGACATGGACTTCAGCCTGTCGGGTTTGCTGATTGACTAAAGGGTCAATGGAGCGCACAGCCCCTGACAGGCGAATGCGATCATTGGTCGAGGCGGTAACGGTGACCGGGGTACCCACCTGAACAGCCGCCAACTGTCGCTGGGGCAGGTCAACCACCAGTTCTAATAAACTGTCTTGCACCATCGTAAACAGAGCTGTTCCCGTGGAAGATGTATCACCGACGGTGGCCGGACGCTCAGCAATCTGACCGTTGGCGGGAGCTCTAACTACCGTTTGGGTCAGCTGTGTTTCTAATCGCCTAATCTCAGCCTCGCGACTAGTCACCGTGGCTTGAGCGCTTTGTACTGCGGCTTGAGCTACACCCACCGCTTCACGGGCTGTAATTGCCTGGGTACGTCGGCTGTTTAGCTCCTCGGAACTAATCCCTCCTTGGTCATAGAGCGTCTGATAGCGCTCAAAATTGTCTTGAGCCTCAGCCGCATTAGCTTCGGCCTGAGCTTGTTCTGCCCGCTCTTGTACTACCTGGGCTTCGGCCTGGGCATAGTTGGCCTGGGCTTGGGCCAGCTGTGTGCGCAGCACCGAGTCATCGAGCACTACTAATACCTGCCCTTGGGTAACTTGATCCCCCTCACGCACCCGTACCTCACGAATTTGTAAGCCACTGACCTGGGGAGAAATATTTAACAAATCGAAGGCCTGCACAGTACCAGTGGCCTTAAGGGATTGCTGGATAGTGGCAGTTTGAATTTGCTGTAAGGTCACGCTAGTAGCGGCCGCTGCAGAGACGGCCTCGGCGGGCTGGGCCGGTGGGTCTGTTACCGGACGTGAAAGCAGTTTGCCCCCGATAATAGACACCCCCACCCCCAGTAATAAGCCCAAACCAATACCTCTCACCCCTGACCATGGTGATGATTTCTTGGGAATGGTGTTAGTTAATGAAGCGCCATTGACATACTGGCCGTTGGCAGATTCCTGATGGGATGGATTCGTGGGCGGTTCGTGTTGAAAATCTCGATACGTCACAGCCTAGCAACTACCAGAACGACTATAGGGCAATCCTTACGCAGCAATCTTAAAAAATTACAAAATGTAAATCTGTTGTCATTATGACCTATCTTCGTATGACTGTGATCACAGGCAGTGACAGTTTTATTTGGCAATCTGAGCGTTAAGAATGTAGCGGCTATCACAACCTTTGCCGTATATTCCACGAGTCAGGTATCTATCCAATGGTACGGCGGCCGCTTGTAGTAAAGCGCTGTGTATGCGTGAGCGAATAATTCCTTGGTGACAATGTCTGGGAATATCGCCAGAAAGCGTTCGCTGTTAATACCTAGTTTTAATTTCCGTCCAAAAAACCATACGCAACCTGAGCTGTGCATTCCGTTACAGGACCTTTGGCGTATACAAGGGTAACCCAACGGTATGTTAGCTTTAGCTCAGCTTTAAACGCCGTGCACTTGTTTCCTCCCATCAAAGCCGCTCTTACCATGTTCAATGTCACCGAGATTCTAATCGCTGATTTTGTTGAAAAACTGCGTCTTGGCTACCGACGTACCTATGGTGGGCTGCACCACGATTACGAAGAAATTATTGCTTGGGCCGGTAGTATGGCCCTTGAAAATATTGCTAACAGTGACGCGCTCTACCACAATGTCGAGCATACGATTTTGGTAACCTTGGTAGGCCAGGAAATCTTGAGGGGCAAACATACCCGTGAAGGCGGTGTGAGTGCTGAGGATTGGCTTCATTTCATTATTTCCCTGGTTTGCCATGACATTGGCTATGTCAAGGGAGTGTGCCGTGACGATAGCGATTTTGAGAATCGCTATTCGACTGGTCATGGGCAAATAATTGAGCTATCCCCCGGTGCCACGGATGCCTCTTTAACGCCCTACCATGTCGATCGCGGCAAGCTGTTTGTCGAGGAGCGATTTGGTAAGAATCAATGGATTGATGCCCGGCGCATTCAAAACAATATCGAGCTGACCCGATTCCCAGTACCCAAAGAAGAAGACCATCAGGATACGATCAACTACCCAGGGTTAATTCGAGCTGCTGATCTAATTGGGCAGCTGAGCGATCCGCGCTATCTCAAAAAAATTAGCGCCCTCTTTTATGAGTTTGAAGAAACCGGTCAAAATCAGGAGCTGAACTATAAAACTCCCCACGATCTGCGGAGTAACTACCCCAAATTTTATTGGGGAGTTGTTCATCCTTATATCCACGATAGCCTGCGCTATTTAGCGCTCACCCAGGAGGGTAAGCAAATTATTGCTAATTTGTATTCCAATGTATTTATGGTGGAATACGAGCGGGATCTGCTGCCATGTTAGGATTTCGTCATCATTAAACCGGTAAAATCAGGGCGGCAGATGGTGTGCTTTTAATGGCTTTTCCTGCCGCTTTGCTTGTGCTGCCCTTTAAGGCGGCCATTGTAGTCACGACCAGTGAATGAATTCTAAACAGTTATCAACTATTGGATGGCGTGAATGGTTATCTTTGCCAGAGCTAGGCATCTCCAATATTAAGGCTAAAGTCGATACTGGAGCCCGTTCCTCGGCTATTCATGCCATCAATATTGAACAGTTTGAAGCCCATGGAGTTAAAAAAGTACGGTTTCAAGTAGCGCCCATACAATCAGATGACGAACGACTTGTCATGGTGGAAACAACGTTGCTTGAGGAGCGCGCTATTACGGATTCTGGCGGCCATCAGCAGGTTCGTCCTGTGATTGTGACGTCAGTATGCCTGGGAGCGCTGCAGTGGCCCATCGAGCTGACGTTAACTAACAGAGATGTCATGGGATTTCGGATGTTATTGGGACGTCAGGCTGTTAAAGAGCGCTTTTTAGTAAACCCCAGCCAGTCCTACATCCAAAGTAGGGATATCTCCAAGGAAAGAAGTACAGATGCAACAGATCTATCTAACGGGGATGACTCCTCTTGATAGTCTTACGTAAGACATTCTGCTCGGTGTTCAATTCCTCCTCCTCGTCTTAGGTTCCTATGAAAATGGCTGTACTATCCCGTGATGCCTCTTTGTACTCTACACGCCGGTTGATAGAAGCTGGAAACGAACGGGCGCACACAATGGTAGTTATTGACCATATGCGCTGTTATATGGATATTACGGCCCATAATCCTAAGGTGATCTATCAAGGTAAGCCCTTAGAAGATTTTGATGCTGTTATTCCCCGTATTGGGCCTAGTAAAACCTTTTATGGCACAGCTGTGGTGCGCCAGTTTCAGATGATGGGAGTATTTACTGCCAATGGCGCTGATGCGATTTCGAGATCGCGCGACAAACTGCGTTGTTTACAGCTGCTTTCTAAGGAAGGCGTGGGGTTACCTACAACCGGGTTTGCCCATTCTACTAAAGATATTGAGGGGGTCATTGAACTGGTTGGGGGAGCCCCCTTGGTAATCAAGCTACTGGAAGGTACCCAGGGTATCGGTGTGGTGCTGGCGGAGACTGTTCAGGCGGCTAAATCTGTTATTGAGGCATTTCGAGGCTTGGATGCCAACATTCTAGTTCAGGAATTTATTAAAGAGGCAAAGGGGGCTGATCTCCGTTGTTTTGTGGTGGGTAATCGAGTGGTGGCTGCGATGAAGCGTCAGGGGGCTCCAGGGGAGTTTCGGTCTAATGTCCATCGGGGCGGCTCAGTGAGTAAGATTAAGCTCACTCCTAAAGAGCGCAGTACTGCTATTCGTGCGACTAAAGCCATGGGCTTAAAGATAGCCGGGGTGGATTTACTCAGATCGAACCATGGACCGGTGGTGATGGAGGTCAACTCATCTCCCGGATTAGAAGGTATTGAGCGGGCTACAGATGTGGATATTGCGGGCAAGATTATTGAATATCTAGAAGGCCACATCAAAGTATAAGCGAGGCCTAAGCAGGAAAACATTAACTTACCGCCCGGAAAGACAGCCCTTCCCTCTAGTTCGATTAAGATTTACCATCAAGGACGAAACAAATCGCAACACTGGGGGATAGGAGTGATGCCTAAGGCCATCTGGGACCGGGCTGTG
Source organism: Cyanobacteria bacterium P01_B01_bin.77 (assembly GCA_039028535.1). GTDB lineage: Bacteria > Cyanobacteriota > Cyanobacteriia > Phormidesmidales > Phormidesmidaceae > Leptothoe. The sequence goes on along the minus strand of JBCCHX010000055.1, from coordinate 20,854 downwards.
CTGGCTAAGACTGACAACTGTGATGTCGTTGATGGCAGCCAGCATTTTTCGCGGGCCTCCCAGCGCAGTGTTGCGGAAGGGGTTTAGACCTGTGTGGAATGCTGTTGAAGGCCTAGGTACACCTTGGGTGTTACAAGGTCTGTGGGGTTTAGGGTCCATATTTGCGGTGGAAATGGTGCGAGACAGCTACCATGTGGCGAGTCATCTCTGGCCGCCATTAATGCGGTTGCATAATTGGCATCACAAGGTTTATCGAAAAGATTTTACGCCCATAAGTTCTGAGCTATATCAGAAGGCTCAGCTCTACAATGATGTGCCTGAGTCGCTGGTGATGATGGCGACTATGGCGACGGTGGCGATACTAACGCCACTGTGGGGGTTTTGGTTAGGATTTCTGTATGGGGCCGGTTTTTTGGGGGCGGCACTGTTGAGATCACAAGGCTTACTAAAAACCACCGACCTTACCCACGAGCCTGGCCCCCTGACAACACCGCCTAGCGTGTGGTTGGTCAATCGCACCTATCACTGGCGACATCACTTTGACGAAACCACGGCCTACTATGCGGGCTATTTCACCGTATCGGACAAACTGATGGGAACGGCACTCTCACTCAAGGGAAAAACGGTTGCTGTCACCGGGGCCTCTGGCACCCTGGGTCGCGCCTTGATCAAGCAGTTGGCGGCCCAAGGGGCAAAGCCGCTGGCCCTGACTCGCTCAGCCGATGCTGTGATTGAAGGAGCATTCAAGGTAGTACCTTGGTGCACGGGACAAGAGAGCGATCTCAAGACGGTATTAAACCGGGTGAATATTTTGGTCATTAACCATGGGATTAATGTGTATGGCGACCGGTCGGCGACTGCGATCGCAAGCTCCTTAGAGGTGAATGCACTATCCGCCTGGCGACTCACGGAGGTATTTTTAGAAACCGTAGATAATCGGTTAGGACCTGCCACCAAAGAAGTGTGGGTCAATACCTCTGAAGCCGAGGTGAATCCGGCCTTTAGCCCCCTATATGAAACCTCAAAGCGATTGCTGGGGGATTTGATTACCCTGCGTCGTCAGAATGCCCCCTGTGTAATTCGTAAACTGGTGTTGGGTCCCTTTAAAAGCAAGTTAAATCCCGTGGGAGTGATGTCTGCTGATTGGGTGGCCGGGGCAATTGTTGGGCTGGCGAAACGGGACATTCGCAACATCATTGTCACGATCAATCCAATTACCTATGTTTTGTTTCCGATTAAGGAAATGACGCAGTCGGTTTACTTTAAGTTGTTTTCCAAAGGGAAGTAGGGCTGCTTTTTGAAAACATTATTTGTAGCCGACCCACGAACAACCAGCGTCCCTTTAAACTCCGCTCAGGGGACGCTTACCATTATTTCTCAGAAAGCTGTCTTAACTTCTGCTTTAACAACAGCATGAAAAACGGTAAATCATCTAATAAATAACGCTTCCACAGCCGTCTGGGCTCGGACAATAGGCGATACATCCACTCTAGACCCAGATCGCTCCAAAATTGCGGAGCCCTAGGTTTGTTGCCCGCCTCAAAGTCAAGGGCCGCACCTACCGCCATAAAGATTTTTATCCCTGGCATTTGGCTGCGATATTTTGCAATCCATAACTCCTGTTTGGGTGCACCTACGCCCACCGCCAGGACAGTTGCACCAGAGGTATTAACAATGTCAATAATGGCCAGACATTCGGCCTCATCCTTTTCAAAGCCGAAGGATGGTGAATGGGAGGCTATGACAATATCGCGCCCAGTTTTAGCATTGATATTAACCTGGGCTTGTTTCGCCACCCCTGCGGCCCCACCCAACAAAAAGAGGGTGATCTCCGGATTGTTTTTATGATAGTCACAGAACAGGGGCAATAAATCGGAACCCGATATTTTTGCTTTTAGGGGTTTGCCCAACAACTTTGATGCATACATCAAAATCTGACTATCGCACACCTTATAGTCTGCCTGACGATAAGCGTCACGAAATTCGCGGTTGTCTTGCAACTTCATCAGGTGATCCACATTGGGGGTAAATATCACGCCCCTGGTTAGTTCGGATAAAAACTGACGCTGGGAAACATTGTCAATTTCCACCCCTAAAATTTCTACCCGTTCGCGCAGCCTTGCCCGCTGTCGTTCCAGCATTCCGGCTGCTGTAGACGTCAAAACAGCAACACGAAACAGACGCTTATATTCAGAAGGGGTGGGTCTGGGCAAAACCTGCTGACTCATGGGAAATAAGGGAAATAGTCTGCTTAGAATGTTCCCTGGTCATAGACAAATGTCACCCCACAGCATGAAGTCTAACGCCAACTAAAAACCCCGACACCTTTATGGATGCAGGGGTTTGGGGACAAAAATATTGAATGTCAAGATCATGGTTCAAGGGGTAAACGCAGCACTGTTGTAGATCTTTTAGACTGCCTAATGCTTTTGATGAACTGTCAAGACGTATAACTACTCTCAATCACAGTAACATCAACAACGCCCGACACCTCTACCGCCTGATGACTAATGCGCGTCAGTACTGACAACAAAAATCCCTGGGGAGGAAGGTAGCTAGGGCGCTTTGCATTCATGGCGATGGCTTTTGCGATCGCATCTTCTAAATCACCATTTTCTAAAATTGTGCTTATTATCCACATGCGTACGGAGCTTAGGGAACTACTCCCATATAGTCTTTTGATAAAAAGCAAAAAGCATCGGCCAATTTAACTAGATCTTCATACGCAAATATGACTAAGTGTCTGTTTTTGCGGTCTAAGCAAACGTTGATTGAGTCTACGTATTAGGTAACATTTCGACACTCGATTTCTGTCAATTGACGAAGAATCGCGAATATTTGCAAGCTTTCACGGAGATTGATTGTAACTTTAATGGCTTAGTTAGACCACAGATCAGACAGTTTTTTAACTGTCTAGCTCAACGATCCAATGATTAAACTACACATATTTTTATAGTTTTCCTGACATTGCCGAGCTGAATATGACTCTTTTTGTAAAGTACTGATAAATTTCCAGGCTGAGCGGCCAGCAGTAAAAAGGCCCCGGCAAATGCCGGGGCCAAGCAGGTTATTGCTAACCGGAGCGACGTCCAAAGGGGCTACCGCCTAATGGATTTGAAGGGGACGTAGGCAGTCTCTGCATGGTACAGATGGCAGTGGTCCACAATGCTGCGCATAAAGTTCCAAGTAAACTTTTCTTCGCGGATACGGACACGATCACCCCATGTAGCCTTAAGACTTCGGTGAGCCTGACGTAGGTTATAAGATGGAATACCCGTGGAAATATGGTGGGGTACATGAACGCTGATGTCATGGCACAGAACTTCGATCCACTTGGGATAGTCACAGTGAACAGTGCCTGCTAGCTGCGATTCAACCTCATTCCAGGTCTCAGCGGGACGGAACTGAATGTCGGGTGCTGTATGGTGCACCAAGGTAAAGGTACTCATCCAGAAGTGATAGCCTAACCAAGGCATCAGCCAGAATTTCACCCAGCCCCAGATACCTAGGGTGGCAATCATGGTGGGAAAAACGATGGCAGCAAAGATAACCACAGCCGCAATAGAAACTTTAGCCTTATCTTTATCTCGTTTGGAGAAGTTATTTAGATTAAAGTGAATGCCGGCCCAATGGATAATAGAAGCTAGCCACCAAACCCGGCCACGCATTAGCCAGTAGGCTGTTTGCATGAACTTATTTTCTGATGTAAATGTTTCGACATACCAGGGATGCCAGGCATTATCGACTTCTTGCTTGTTGGTGTGGCGATGGTGGTGGTCATGGAGCAGTCGCCATGGATGAAATGGGTAGATCAGAGGCAAAAAGGCGATATGGCCCACCAGGTTGTTGACCCAGCGTTTTTTGGCAAAGGAGCGGTGACCACAGTCGTGACCAACGACAAACCAGCCAGTTAGGGCGGTGCCTGCAAAAAACCAGGCAATGGGTAGTAAAAACCAGGGTGATAGTGCGATCGCAGCGTACCCCACAATTGTCATCACAATGCTCAGAGCCACCTGTTGCCATGCCTTACGAGAATTTTTCTCAAAGCATTCTTTAGGGATAGTCCGAATCACATCCCTCAGCGTTACATTGGCCATGGATCCGAGTCGATCGGTTGATACCCTACCAAGTGTTGCGGTCATAGATTTTTCCATACTCGAATGAACACAATCGCCGTCATCAATCACCGCCCATAGGTCGGATGTGATTAGTAGTCTGTTAGCTAACCTGATAACGGCACAAAAAAGCGCACTGCAGCCAGAATCGGCGTGTCATGCGTCAAACGAACCCCCTATGGGGCATGCAGCTCTGCTTAATATTTATTAGGGCTGCGTAACAAATTGTTTAGATTCTACTATGGTGTGGGTTTTTGTTGAGCCGTAGGTGATTTATTGCTTAAAAAAGGAGCAGATCACCTGGGTAGCGATATCGTCAAGAATCTGTTTCCCCGCACGGCTGATATAGGTGTGGGTACGGCAGTCATAGCGCTCCATAGGCCGACGTTTATGATCGATCTCGACGATGGCTCGATATTCCCAATAATATTTAGCGCTGCGGGTAATTTTCACCACACACACCTGATGGTCGGCCACCGTACGACAGAGAGGGGCTGCCTGGGCCGCTGGAGTTAAGACCAAAGCACTGAGCAATATGAGACCTAGCACCCATGCTGGTGGCTGGACTATTTTTGGCACGGCCATCTTTAGAGTCATCCGTTTGTTTTTATACCTGCTGTGATTTGGATAACTCGGAAGAGACCTGCAGTAGTAAATCTGCGTTTGTATGCTTACCGTCATCGAGTGAAAGCTGAGCTAACTCAGCCAGCACCGCCCTCCAACCATAGATAGATACCATTGTTCGCAATGCATGAGTTAGATTACTATCCATTAAATTCCAGAATTTCTTCATTTTTTTAAAAGCTTTATTGATGATAAGCTGCCAAAAATGTCAAACGCATCCGTGTCGCTGGGGATACAACAAGTTTGTTTTGTATGTGCGTATTCCCACTTACTGCGGATTATTACGGAGATGATATTGGGAAGTGACTAGCGAGTTAGCTTGATACGATGGGCAGTTGTACTGAGATTGAAACGCGATGGAGCTAGCCAGACGTTATGTGGGCCATGTGCTACTGGGTGGTTTAGTTGCGATCGCAGCTTGCGAACCCGTCACCACCAACTTTGCTACCACCGACTACAGTGCCAGCGCCAACGTGACCTATACCTGGCAGGTGCGCTATAACCGCGATGATGGTCGCGATCGTCCCAACGACACTCGCCTAGAAAAATTTACCTCCGTTTCCTTAGAAAATCAGAATGGTGTGCGCCCCGGTCTGGCGGTAACCGGACCGGACGACAAAGGTCTATGGTGGCCGGAACTCCCTCCCAAACCCACCGTAGATGACATGGAAGCACGCCAGCAAGAAAATGAGCGGCCAGAACCACCAGAGCTGCTTCAATCAGTTGATTACACTCTGACATTAGACCAGGCCGGTCAGCAAAAAACGTTGCCGACCAGCTACAAAGTGTATCGTCAGGCAGTTAAGGCCCATGCTAATCAGCGGTCCCTGGAGGTGATTTTAGGTCCCCAAGACGGGTCGGTGATCAATGTAAACGTTCAATAACCCATCCAATAACCCGTGGCGTTCCATGGAACGCCCTCACAAACACCCTAGGACCTCTAAATACTCTAAATATTAGTGCTTTGGGGAATATTGGCAGGGTGCAAATATTCGTAGGTCGTAGGTCGAACCGCATTTCTATCGTCAATTTCAATCTCAATATCCCTGAGACGCTTTTGAAATGCTTGTAGCGGGGCTTTGACTCGAGGATCCTCAAAGTAGCTGTCGCCATACTCACCTAGGCGAGTATAGTAGAGCGAACCGAGGGGATAGGTCATGTTCATTTGGATTTCGGCCTGGTCTATTGTGGGTAGCAAATCCAAATAATCTTGCACCGTGGCACTGGTATCAGGTGCTGGACGGTAGCCAGCTAGCGGCATATTGGGAGCATAGGTCATCAAGGCCGACTGGGGAAAGTTGACGGCGGCATGCTGGGCGCTGCCGGTAAAGATCAATAGGGTGACCGCATCGATCAGGTATCCCAGGGTGTAAATACCTGGGATAGCTTGGTCTGGTGAAGATTCGCCTACATCCGAGAGACCGCCTTTTTTCGGGTCTAGCAAATCGGCTAGCCAGTTCTGGAGTTCTGTGTCCTGGCACACGGCTTGATCGCTGTCATAGTAGACCTGTACATAGGCCGAGACCCACTGATGGATGGCGTCCCAAACCAGCAGGGCATCATCCCGGTAAGGATAGTCAGGGAGTTGCTCAGGATTGTCCACCCCTCGGCTGGCAAAGGTCTTAGGAATCATCGATTGATTAAAACTAAAGGGGTAGCCCTTGACGCCCTGGGCCGAAATCCGTAGTGATTCTTCAAGCGTTCCCCCCAGCACTTTGTCAACGGTGCCGCCTGGATTGATCAATCCTCGCAGGGCCAGTTCATTGATAAAGAGTGTGCCTTCAAAATGGGGCATTAACAGCACATTGATGGGATGGTTGGGGGCAAGCTGCTGATAGGTGGCGAGGATAAACGCCTCGATCAGTAAATGGGTGCGACCCAGGTGGGAAATGAGTTCATGGTAGTTACCATCGGCAATTTGGACGATGGTTTTGGCCATCAGCCAGGACCATTTTTTAGCCTGGGGGGTGCCCGGTGGCGGTGGGGTAAAAATAGGGCCGTCCGGTTTCTGGCTACATTGAATGGCCACGAGTACGAGAGATCGCACTCCAGAGTCTCCCGCCGGTACTGCAAATAGAGCCAGGGGAGCCCACAGATATTTCTGTGCATCTGCCACTTTGCCCGTTTTTACTCCCTCTAAAACATCATAATCAGCTAGGTACAGACGGCCAGCAGGCCCGGCTTTTGCCAGAGAATCCTGGTCTCCCATGACAGCTTTGTACTGAGTTTCGGTTACAGGAAACTTATCGGGCAGGGTGGTGATCTGTGCAATCACCAGAGGATTGGCCCCGGCCACCCGTTGCGCGGCAAAGGCACTATCTTGGTCAAAGGCGTGACGAATGCAAGGCAGATAGATTAGCTGAAACAGATCGTCGTAGGGTTTGAAATAGGCCTGATAGTCTTTCAGGCTATCCCCTAATGGTTCTGAACTAGCTGTTTGCAGATCCGTGACATGCTGAGTAGGGGCACTGACAATTTTGGCGAGTTCGGTCACGCTTTTGGCTACAAACTCAGTGTCTGCTTTGAGTTCAACTTCAATTTTTTCAGTGGCTGTCTCGCGTGTCTTTGGTTGAAACCGCCGTTGAATAAAAAACTGAATCCTAGCCAGCAGGCGTTGCAGAAAGTTAGCCTTACTCGGATCGTTGAGCAGGTTGTAAAGCCAAATTGCACTGAGTAGTCGAACGGCAGAACAAAGTTGAACGCCCCGATCGTTAATTTCTTGCAGCCGCTGGTTGGTGCTAACCCTCAGCAGTAAAGAAACCGCGTCTTGAATCCATTTGAATTTGCCAAAAGACTGCTCTTGGTCAGATACCTGTTGCACCATGGCCACACCGGGTAATTTGGTGGGGTCGTATTGATAGTGCTGACGCTGCTCTTCTAACGCTGCATGACGTGCGGTGCCATTAGGATCGTTTTGTGGCAGTGAAGGAACCATGAGTTCATCGCAAAGCAACATCTAATGGTAGTCGCCCCTTTGCCCAACGTCTTTACTTGGCAGAAAAGCTAGATAAAAGTCTAGAATTCTTCTGATATCTAGTTTTTAGAGGTCATAGGGTGTTAGTTTTCAAAAAAATTGGGATGGACTAGCGAGTAGCCTGCAGCTTTGATTTTGGCGTTGGATACTTTGGCGTTGTAGGGTCTGGCACTGAGCTGTGATGGGTCCCATTGGACAGGGGCCAGCTGGTTGCGATCGCACACCCGATCAATTAATTCCCTAACCGTGGGAATCTCGTCCTGGACCAGGTTGTAGATGCCCGAGAGGGATTGCGATCGCGCAAACTCAATCCCCCCCACAATGTCATTCAGGTGGATCCAGTTTGTCCACTCACCGCCAATGCCCGGTCGCACTTGTCCCGCCGCCCGACTATAGATTTTCGCTAATGTGCGCCCTGGGCCGTAAATACCCCCCAGCCGCAGCACACAGACCTTCAAGCTGAGCAACTTCAGCAATGTGCGCTCCGTTGCCGCAATCACCTCACCATTCGCCGTGGCTGGGTTTACGGAGGTTGCTTCAGACACCACAGCCCCATGATGCTGGCCATAGACTGAAGAGGTACTCGTGTAGATGAGCTGCTGTACCTGGGTATTAGGCAGCACTGTCGCCAAGGTTTTGGCCGTTTCTAAATACGTTTCTCTGTAACTCGCTCCTCGCTTAGAACCAACACATACCAACACCACCTGCTGATCTTGCAAACAGTCCTGTAAGGCTTCTGGATCTATTCCCCTGAGTACCCGGACTCGATCCGCCACAGCTTGCAATTCTGCCACCCGCTCTGGGCTAGTCGTCGTCGCCGTGACCGCCAGACCCTGCTGCTTCCACAGACGCGCCACCTCTTTACCTACATAGCCACAGCCAATGATCACCACTTTTTCCGTTGTATTTCCGACCATGCCCGCTCCTATCCGCTACATTGGAATACTGATTGATTCAGTCACCCAATACCCTACCGGAAAGCCTCCCTCGCCCCCCAATGACCACCCCCGATTTCCTCAGTCAGCTCAACGCCTCCCAACGTCAGGCCGTCGAACATTTCTGTGGACCCCTGCTAGTGGTTGCCGGGGCCGGTTCCGGCAAAACCCGCGCCCTCACCTACCGTATTGCTAATCTCATCCTCAACCATCGCGTTGATCCCGAAAACATCCTGGCAGTCACCTTTACCAACAAAGCCGCCAAGGAAATGAAGGCTCGCATCGAACGCCTGTTTGCCGAGCAAGAAGCCCTGGGGCGTCACAGCAAACCCCTGCATCTACTCCCTGAGTACGAGCAAACTCAGCTGCGCTCCTATGTCTACAAAACCTTTATCAAAGACCTGTGGATTGGCACCTTCCATGCCCTTTGTTCCCGCATTTTGCGCTTTGACATCGAGAAATACCAAAGCCGCGCCGGTCACCGCTGGACCAAAGCTTTCACCATCTTTGATGAATCCGATGCCCAGAGCCTGGTCAAAAATATTGTCACCACCACCCTCAACCTGGACGATCGCAAATTTAACCCGCGCTCTGTTCGTTATGCCATCAGTAATGCTAAAAATCAGGGCTTTGACCCCGACGAATACGAAAAGGAAAACCCCACCTTTAAAGGGCGAGTGATTGCCGATGTCTATCGCCATTACCAAAAAGGATTGGCCCAGAATAACGCCCTCGACTTCGATGACCTGATCCGCATTCCCGTCCTGCTATTTCAACAGAATGAACAGGTTCTAAGCTACTGGCATCGCCGCTTTCGCCATATGCTGGTGGACGAATATCAAGACACCAACCGTACCCAGTATGATCTGTTGCGGTTGCTCGCCACTAACAACGCCCCAACCACCAAAATATTTGACGATTGGCATCAGCGATCCGTTTTTGTCGTAGGCGACGCCGACCAGTCCATTTACTCCTTCCGCGCTGCCGACTTCACCATTCTGATGAACTTCCAGAGTGATTTTGGTGATGGTTTGCCGGACGACGACACCCGCACGATGGTGAAGCTAGAAGAGAACTATCGCTCTACAGCAAATATTCTCGAAGTGGCTAACCATCTCATTGAAAATAATACTGAGCGCATTGAAAAAGTACTTCGCGCTACACGGGGTACAGGAGAGTCAATCTTCTGCTACAAGGCCGATGATGAGCGAGTAGAAGCCGACTATGTTGTCGGTCAGATCCGCATTCTCATGGAAAAGAATCCTGAACTGACCTGGGGAGACTTTTCCATTTTGTACCGCACCAACGCCCAGTCCCGTTCCTTTGAGGAAGTACTCACCCGGTACAGCGTACCCCACAAAGTTGTCGGCGGGCTTAAGTTCTACGACCGGCGAGAGATTAAGGACGTGCTGTCCTATCTGCGGTTAATTGCTAACCCTGCAGATACCATCAGCCTAAAGCGGTCCATTAATACTCCCCGACGCGGCATTGGTAAAACCACCATGGATAATTTAGAAAAAGCATCTGGGGAATTAGGCATGCCCCTATGGGAAATCTTGTCAGATGAAACGTCAGTAAAGACGCTAGCAGGCCGCTCTAGCAAAGCGGTGACGGGTTTTGCCAAAATGATCCAAGGCTGGCAGGAAAAAGTAGAAACCATGCCTGCTTCAGAGTTGGTGCAAGAAGTAATCGAGGACTCAGGCTACATCAGGGCTCTCAAGGATAAAGGTACCGACGAAGATCTCGACCGTATCCAAAACGTAAATGAGCTGTATAACGCAGTCATTCAGTTTGAAGAAGAGAACGAAGAGGCTACCCTACTGACATTTCTAGCCAGCGCCGCCCTCAATTCAGACATGGACGATGACAAGCAGGGAAATGCGGTTTCTCTAATGACATTACATTCCTCCAAGGGATTAGAGTTTCCAGTGGTATTTGTGGTGGGTATGGAACAAGGACTCTTCCCTAGCTTTCGCTCCCTAGATGATGCCGCCGCCATCGAAGAAGAACGTCGTCTTTGCTATGTGGGTATTACCCGTGCCCAAGAGCGGTTGTTTTTGACCTATGCCCGCGAACGTCGTCTGTACGGCAACATGCGTGAGATTGCCACCCCCTCCATGTTTTTAGGCGAGCTTCCAGAAGATTACATTCTGGCCAATACGGCTACAGCTTTACCCAGGCTACAGGCCACACCTAAACGAGCCGCCAAGCTCAAAAACCCTGAACCTAAGGTGCAAAAACCTGGCAGTCACGAAGACGACTGGGGTGTTGGTGAAAAGGTCATACACAATGCCTTTGGTGAAGGCACTATCACCCACATTTTCGGTGCTGGCAATAAGATCTGTCTGGCAATTAAGTTTCCCGGACTAGGTAAAAAGATTATTGATCCGCGCGTAGCGACTTTGACACGTGTTGATTCTTAGGTGTAGCTACGCCTTATATTCTTCAACAAGATTAAATCAAAAAGCAAGTATCAAGTATTAAGTCAAAAGCCAAGGAGCATCGTTAAATGGAAGCAGATGAGCTTATCCAAATTTCCAAATTATAAATGCTGAAATTTCTGCTGTAGAGAGTTTTGATATTATCGCCAAATCAACCCTGAGATAAATACTGCGATTAAAAACACTTGGCTCTTCGGGACTGACTATGCTTTTGGGGAGTTAAAAATGCCAGCAAATCAGGTACCTGAGTCGAAAGCGTTGGAAATTCCTGAATCCATACCCAGATCGCTTAATCCCAGTTCCATCTAAGTTTGTTTGGATAAAACAAGGGTGTAGAGTTTGGAGGTAAAGGATGATGGCCAAACGTAAACAGCGAGAAATAGCTGGAGATAAAACAATCTGTCTGCCGATAGCTGACGAAATTGATTATGAGCAGTTAGTAGAGGATCGAGACGCCTGTCGCCAATATCTGGACAAACAAAATAGCATCCCATCCAGAACTGTTCCCCAAGGCCTTTGAACAGGGGTGTCGGTTTCATGCATCTGTCCATGAATCGTTAGCCAACCACTTAGCTGCCGCCTGTTCACAATCCTGCTTATCATGACCATCTTGAGGATAAATAAATTCAGGGGGCAACGAAATCACCGATGATTGGCTCGGCGACACCACCACTGGCAAGATGGCTTTGTGACTGTAGGTGACCTGACCATTGCGATGTGTCCGGATTGAACAACACGGACAACTCACCTCATGGGAACTCAGGACAATCGCATTGAGCTAAGCATGTTACCCATCTTAAAGGGTGACAGTGTAGCTATAAAGCATGTTCCATAAGAGACAGAGCGAGAAAACCACGTTGAAAATAGAGTCGTTTATTCGGTTTGAGCGCGATCAACTTCAAGGCCGAATCAGCCCATATATTCATGGCATGTATCCACCGTTGCCCATACAAACCTAAGCTAAAATCGCTGTGATAGGGAGCCTTATCTGAGTGCTTTTTGATACATCCGGCGTACTCGTCTATCCGTAATGCTTGCATCCGTTGTCCGTGCATCGTAGCCAAACTATAGGCGAGCACAATGACCACCACCAAGGCTAAAAAGCGCCGGTCGTTCACCTGGGTATCCTCCAGGTGATAGCCCCCAGTTTTACAATCTTTGAAAAATTGTTCGATGCCCCAGCGACACCGGTAAATTTTTAAGGTTTGCTTGAGGGTGGGGAGATTTGTCAGGATATACCAGGGGGCTTTCGGACCCTTCTTGCGGTACTTACGTTTCCAATAAACCGCCAGATTAAAGGGACCTAATCCGTCTCCTTTGTTCCCTCTAATACCGACATAAAACTGAGACATGCCCGGCTTGAATCCTTGGTCTTTGAGGACTTAGTACTCGTCACCAGGGTGTTGTTGGAAGTAGAAGTCTTTTTTCTGACGTAAGGCAAAGTACACCCCTCGTTGGTCCAGCCATTCGGCCAATTTGGGACTATGAAATTCTCGGTCTCCTATCACCAATGTTGGGTAGTGTTTCAATAATTTCAGAGCGATTTTTAAGACTCGTTTTTGGGTCCTCAGATCACGGTTGCCTACATGATCTAATAGCTCCCAATAGAGCGGTAATGCATGGGTGCCCCAGACCAGGGTCACCATAAATAGATTACGCCCTTTCCATTGCGTTCGGTCTATCGCAATTAACCAATACCCATATTTCTGATGAGCTTTTTTTTAACCGACGACGCTGCTCTCGATTGAGACAATGACCGGTTTGAGCTTGGCGAATCCAATATTTTATCAGCGGAAACCACAACACTTTAAGACTCAGACGAGGCAGGACTAAAAACCGTTGTAGGTTCCGTTGACGACTCGCATATTTGATCGGTTGAGGAAATAGACTGGCTAAGGTACCCAGGGTGACTTGACGATGAGCTTGTATCAAAAGTAACACCAGCTCTAGCGTTAGATACTGCTGTTCGCTCAGATGCTTACGGCAGATGGTTTGGTATACTGAGGGCAACATTTTATTTTTGTGGGGGATGCATAGTCCCCTATTTTTTTGCCTTCCTATTTTCCCAAATCATTGCCAAATATAGACTTGAAGTTCCTTGTCACCCTTTAAGCATGATGAGTGGCTTCCTGGTAGCAGCATTCATTACGTCTGCCGTAGCGACTCCGTTAGCTGAGGACACCCAAGCGGAAGCGATGGCGCTAGCTGAAGACAGCAAAGGGGGAGAGTTATTGAGCCAGGTAGATGATGAAGAGTCTGAAGAAACAGAGGAAGAGACAGAAGAAGAGACCCTACGAATTTTGGTAACAGCAGAAAAGAGGCCAGAAGCAGTCCAAGATATTCCCATCAGCATTACTGTCTTTGAACGTCAAGACATTCAAGATGCGGGAATCAACGACTTTGAAGATGTTGCCCGCAGTACGCCCAACTTTTCTGTTTTTGATGGGTCTGACAGTCGGTCTTTTCTTTTTTATAGTGTTCGTGGTCTGGGCAACAACAACTTCCTATCCAGAGATGCGGTGAGTTTTTATGTGGACGATGTTCCCTATGACTATGGTGGGTTTATTGGTCTGGACCTGTATGATTTAGAGCGCGTTGAAGTGCTGCGCGGTCCTCAAAGGACCCTCTATGGTCGCAGTGCCTTCTCCGGTGTAGTCAATGTCATCACCCAGAAACCCACCAACGAGTATGAATTTGGTACGGCTGCTCGCTATGGTAACTTTGATGACTTTGAAGTTCAGGCCAATGTCAGCGGTCCTTTGGTAGAGGATACTCTGTTCTTGCGGCTGTCTGGCACCTACAGCGCACGGGATGGCTATTTTGATAATACGTTGCTCAATGAAGATACCTTAGACTCGTCGGGGGGCAGTGGTCGCCTACAGGTTCGCTGGACACCTAATGAAGATTGGGAGGTCGATCTCAACGGTGCTTTCTCAGACTATAACGAAGACGGGTTTCCTCTGGTGGCCATCGATGATGATCCATTTACCACTGAGGCTAACGAAGCAGGCTTTGCTCGGCTGAACACCGATACTCAGTCTCTCCGCATTGCCTATAAGCAACCGGATTTTCAGGTCACTTCCATTAGTGCTCGGCGATTGTCCCGTGCTAATCAAGCCTCTGATTTTGATGGTTCTGCCCTTGATTTAGGAGTGTTTAGCAGTGACTTTGACTCTACTGTCTTTACCCAGGAAGTGCGTGTCCAATCACCGGAAATTGCAGAGCGATTTCAGTGGACGACTGGTGGTTATTTTGAATCACGACAGTTCGATACTCGCAACGATGGCCCCACATTTGGTGAGGATGCGGTGGCTATTTTTGGCGCGCCTGCAGGTACTAGTAATTTCCGTAATAGTGACAGCGATGAACGCTTTTGGGCATTTTTTGGTCAGGCTAGCTATGATGTTACCGAGACCCTTACACTCACAGGCGGATTACGCTATGAGAATTTTCGGGCTGAGCTAGAAGATTTTACAGCAGTGTTTACCATACCGGGTTTCCCAGCTCAAACCTTGACTGAGTTTAGTGATGAGACCCAAAGTGGTGATGTTTGGCTACCACGGGTGGCAGCTGAATATCGCGTTAATCCAGATATGATGGTATATGGGAGTATTGCCAAGGGCTATCGTCCGGGAGGGGTAAACTATCGGGTTAGTAGTCCAGATACTCTCACCTTTGAGTCTGAAATTGGCTGGAATTTTGAACTGGGTGCAAAATCTACCTGGTTAGATGACCGGTTGGGGGTAAATCTGTTTGTTTTCCACACTATTGTTGACAATTATCAGGTGCAAATTCAAGAACAGATCATTGGCATCGATAGGATCGATAATGCCGATGCTCGGATTACGGGGGTGGAACTTGAGGCCCGAGCAACACCAGTTGAGGGATTAGATGTTATTGCTGGATTTGGCTATTTGGATGCTGAATTTTCAGACTATGTCGATGAAGCTGCAGGTAGAGACTTTACTAATAATCGCCTGCCTTTGGCCCCTGACTTTACTTACAATTTAGCTCTGCAATATCGCAGCCCTAATGGGTTCTTTGGTCGTGTTGGTGTGCAGGGTACAGGAGAAACCTTCTTTGATGAAGAGAATGATTTTAAGCAATCTGCCTATGCGGTGGTGAATGCCAGATTGGGCTATGAATTTGATAACACTGGCATTTATGTCTTTGCCAACAATATTTTTGATGAAGAGTATCTTACCCAGGGCGCTGAGTTTTTAAGCCCAATAGGGCAGTATGGAGCTCCTGCCACATTTGGAGTCCAAGTAAATAGTCGATTTTAATCGGTTTGTTGAGGGCATAACAGTTCTTTAGTGAAGAGATTTGCATCCAGTCACCAACAGAGAGCGAGCAGCTTCAGTAGCTGTTGGGAGGCTATTATGAATCCCGCGATTTTGATGCCAACGGTGAGGGCATTATTTTTGGTAGCGATGCGCCGGGGATCTTTGGCTCACCCGCTGATCATGACGAGACCTTTGCTGATTTGGATCAGACTACATTGGCGGTGTTTGGCCAGGCGCGCTATCAGCATTACCAACGTCTTTGCCTTTGGTCCCAGTGCCGTTGGTTCTTTTGGAGCCCCTGCTACCTATGGAATACAGGTACGAGGATCTTTCTAAAGCATCAGTGGGCTGTTAAGAATAACGCTGACGTAAGAAAAAGGAGAGTTGGAGACGCGAAGACAGGGTGAAGGACTCCATTAATCTTTTGACGCGTAACTTAGTTGGCCAGTAGAATTCTTTTTGAAAAAAATGAGTAGTAGATTTAAACTCAGCACCTATAATCTTAGAGAATAAACTGGCGTCCCGTTCAAACTTACTCTGTTGAACGATTTGAAAACCACATTCAGCAATATGAAAGTTACGCTGACATCTGACGATCTTCAGGCGGTGCTGGCAGAGTTTCAGCAGCAGACTGGTGCTAACTACCAACCTTCCGATTGTGAAGGCACATTAACTTTGCCTGAACAGTTTGGCAAGGGGCAGTTTCGCAATGAAAATTTACGCGAGGGAATGGAGCTGCTGATTAATCGGCAGTTGTTAAACGAGAACTTAGTCATATCAGCTACTGGTGTATCTGCTGAAGCTACGCCCATTTTGCTCAAATTTTTCCTAGCTGGCTCTGTCGCTGGCACAATTCAAGATGTTAATGATGATCTTTATACATCATCGGGAGACTATTGTCTGGTTTATTGCCCAGAAAGGAGGGGAACGGTTGAGTTTGTAGCCGGTAAAGATATTTGTACTGTAGAACTGGGCATTGCTCCTCAGCTATTTCGCTCCATGGTTGTTGGAGAACAGTACGCAGAGCTGCAACAGATTTTGGCTCCAGAAAGTGTTGATCCCTATTTTGCGACGGGGAAAACCACACCACTGATGGCGATCGCACTACAGCAAATTTTGCAATGTCCCTATCAAGGAGCAGCCCGACGACTGTATTTAGAAAGTAAGGGCTTGGAGCTGATTGCCCTCTATCTAGGACAGCTAAAAACGTCTCTACCAACAGGCCCGTCTACCAAAGGGCGTCAGCTGAAGCCAGAAGATGTTAGCCGCATCTACCAGGCCCGGGATATTTTAGTTCGTAACATTCATACGCCACCGTCGTTACTCTCGTTGGCGCGCCAGGTGGGTATTAATGATTGCAAACTAAAGCGGGGGTTTCGTCAGGTGTTTGATACTACCGTTTTTGGCTACCTACACAACTACCGGATGGAACAGGCCGCTCGGCTGTTGCAAGCCAATCAGACGACCGTGACTGGGGTGGCGGCAGCAGTAGGATTCGCTAACCGAGGTTCCTTTGCAGCTGCCTTTCGGCGTAAGTTTGGGGTAAACCCTAGGGTTTATCAGTCCGCTTTTCAGAAGCAGTATTGGGCCAGTGGGCCAAAAACTCCGGCTAGCGATCGCAAAAACTCCGGCTAGTGATCGGTCCCTCTCAAGTTGCCTCCTAAAATCGCTTCATGCTTATCAAGACTTATTCTTAATAAGTCCAGTTGCTTTGGGTGTGAGGGTTTCCATGAAGCGGATATGTACAGGGTCGTCTGTGTTAACGGCCAGTGTCGTTTGGGCCATTATTGGCCAGTGGCATGGAGTACAGGCGGGGGAGTTATTTCCTACAGCCTCATTTGATCCGCTTGCCCAGGCTGAGGTTACCCAGACCGACATAGAAGATATCTCTGAAGACGAGGCCGTTGAGGACAACGACACGCTGCGCATTATTGTCACAGCTGAGCGCACACCGGATACGCCCCAGGATGTCCCCATTAGTCTCACGGTATTGACCGAGCAGCAATTAGAAGATGGTCAAATTAATTCATTGGCCGGTATCGCCCAGAATACCCCTAACTTTTTTCTGTTTCCCTCTAGTCCTGGCAATCTGGGCCGGTATAGCATTCGCGGCATTGGCAACAGTAATTTTTTGAGTCGAGATGCGGTCGGTTTTTTTATTAATGATGTGCCCTATGATTCCGGGCTTTTCAACGATATTCTCCTGAGTGACCTGGAACGGGTGGAGATCTTGCGTGGACCCCAAAATCTTCTATATGGCAGAAGTAGCATTGGCGGTGTGGTGAATATTGTCACTCGCCCCCCTGCTGAAGACCTTGAGGTGCGTACAGCAGCCAGCTATGGCAGTGATGAATTAGTTAATCTACAGCTTTCCATTAGCGATACGCTGGTGCCAGAAACCCTGGGACTGCGGCTGACGGGGGCGTTTAATCGGCAAGATGGGCTGGTGGAAAACACATTTTTAGGAGAAGATGCGGGCGATCGTAGCGAGGGCACCGGACTGGCTGAACTCCGCTGGACCCCTTCCCCCGACTGGACCGTATCCCTAACCGGCACAGTGCGCTCCTCCGATAATGATGGGTTTCTCAATCAGACCGAACCGTTTATTACTGAACAGGATGAGCTGGGGTTTGTTCGCCTGAATTCTAACAGCCAAGCCTTAAAGGTTGCCTACGAACACAAAAAATTTCAAGTTAATTCCATTACCACCCGACGTTTTACCAATTTTGACCGTCAGTTAGATGCCGATGGCACTTCTGCCGATCTGGTGCTGTTTCCTCTAGATGAGGATACAACCCTCTGGAGTCAGGAGATCCGGGTACAGTCGCCTGCAGAGGCTGATCAATTCCGCTGGCTGCTGGGGGGTTATTACGAAGCGAGAAATGTTGAAAGCAACGGCGGATTTGAATTTACCGATTTTGGCGCTGCCCTGCTGGGTCTACCTTCTCCGGGGCTAGACTCAACCGTTTATGACTTGGAGCAAGACACGTTTGCCGTCTTTGGCAAAGTTGACTATAAGCCTATTGATCCCCTCACCCTCACGGCGGGACTGCGCTACGAGACTAATACTGCTCGCTTGGATCGCGATCGCAGCTTTGAAGCCCCTGGCGATCTCTCATTTCCAGCAGGCTTAAATGTGGACGGTGAAGAACAAGATAGCAGCGCACTGTTGCCCCGGTTTGCCTTAGAATATCGCTTTAGTCCTAATGTCGTCACCTATGCCAGCGCCACACGAGGCTATCGCCCCGGTGGATTGAATTCTTTAACCGACTTTGTTGAGGCATTGGAGTTTGAAGAAGAGACCTCCTGGAACTATGAAATCGGCGTCAAAACCAACTGGCTTGAGAATCGGCTGTGGGCAAACTTATCCGCCTTTATCAACGAAGTTAGTGACTATCAGGTGTTGCTGTTTGACGAACTATTCACATCGTCAACTACAGCCAATGCCGATGTTAGAATTAGCGGTCTGGAGCTAGAACTGGGAGCTACTCCCATGGATGGTCTCGATATTGTAGCTGGATTTGGCTTCCTAGATGATGAATTTACCAAGTTTATCAACCCCCTCACTGGTGCAGACTCCAGCGGTAATCATTTACCCAGTACACCGGAGTTTAACTACAATCTCTCGGTGCAATATCGAGACCCCAGTGGCCTATTGGGTCGAGTCGAGCTGCAGGGCTTTGGCACCTACTTTTTTGACGAAGGTAATCAATTTGAGCAAGATCCGTTTGCCCTGGTCAATGCCCGCCTGGGTTACGAAGGTGAAGACTATGGCATCTATGCTTTTGTGAATAATCTTTTTGATGAAGAGTACCTGATAGAACAGTTTGTTGGTCTGGGCAATGTCCTTAATTCCTTTGGCGATCGCAGAACCTTTGGGGTGCAGGTCAGAGCTACATTTTAGAGGATTTTTAAGAGACTGATCACTCTCATGGGTCCAAATCAAAATTCAGTAACTCTGGTTTAAAATGCCTAATCGTGTCGGAGCTATGCCTGCTCTGCAATATCGAGAAACATCAGGCAGGATGTTAGATTAGATGTCAATCTGGCATGGTCCTTTACATCTGTTTTTGGTCATTCACGGGCATCATGAACCCATTTACCTCTATCCCTAAAGTTGCCTGGAAAAAAGCTGGGTTGCTTGGCAGCTTATACGTGGCTCAATTTTTACCAATTGCCTTTTTTCTGCAAACCCTACCTGCCTTTATGCGACAGCAAGGGATGTCCGTCGAGGCGATTGGCTTAACCAGTCTGTTGGGTCTTCCTTGGATGCTGAAATTTCTCTGGTCTCCCCTGGTGGATCACTATCCGTTACTCAGACTGGGACATTATAAGTCTTGGATCTTGGTGATGCAGGGGTTAATGATTGTTGTCTTGGTCCTCTGTGGGTTCCTTAATTTAACGACCCAGTTCTGGCTGTTGCTGGCTACTATGCTGCTGGTAGTGATGTTTGCCTCCACTCAAGATATTGCTGTCGATGCTCTGGCCGTTGGCTTGCTGACACCCCAGGAACGGGGGATGGGCAATGCTATTCAGGGCGGTGGTAATTATTTAGGCGCTATCTTGGGTGGTGGGTTGCTGCTGGTGCTGCTAGATAGTTTGGGCTGGCAGGGGGGCTTGTTGGTCATGGCAGGCTGCATTGCGGTTCTAATGCTCCCTGTATGGTTACACCAAGAACGTCGGGCGATACCAGAATCTCCGATACCTGCTTCTGAACAACATCCAACGATCACTTATGTGAGCCTATTTACTAGTTTTTGTCGGCGTTCAAACATGGGACGTTGGTTGCTACTGTTACTGGTCTACAACATGGGTACATCCATGACGAATACGATGTTTCGCCCGTTATTAGTGGATATTGGGCTATCGCTATCGCAGATTGGCTGGATGTATGGCATGGCAGCCTATAGTGCTGGACTGTTAGGAGCATTAGTGGCCGGGGTGTTAATTAAACCGTTAGGACGGGTGAGATCGCTACTCTTCTTTACCTTATTATTAGCAGGAGCCAACACACTGCACTTTTTACCTGCCTGGGGCTTTACAAATTGGTCTGTACTCTATGGTGTATCCACCTTGTTTAATTTTGTCTACGGTATGACATCAGTCGCCCTGAGCACGATCATGATGGATAACACTCGCCTCAAAACAGCAGGCACTGACTACACTTTACAAACAACTATACTGTTCGTGGGCAGCCTAATCGCAGCTGGTATCAGCGGATTCTTAGTAACCGCTATTGGCTACAGCGGGGTGTTTATTATTAGTGGGGCAATTACACTCGTTAATGCAATAATTGTTGCTAAGACAGATTTTAAACATGTTGAGAGAGCCACTTAAGCTCGACTTTATCCAAATATGGGGCAAGTAGGAAAGCAGCAAGCACAATAGGTTTGTCAAAACCGACTTGCTGCAAATGGAAATACTAAGTGTATTGAGCTTGTTTGCTCCGTTATTCTCTCATGGCGTCTGGGACTCAGCG
>JBCCHX010000054.1:0-51247 GCA_039028535.1 Cyanobacteria bacterium P01_B01_bin.77 | reverse complement strand
TAAGGAATGAGGTTTAAATAAAATCCAAAATTGACATATGAGAATGGGATAACCTATCCCCTCCTGGGAGGGGCAATGGGGTGGGTTGGCCGTTAGCGCAAGGTTCGAAACCCACCCCGCCTTTCAGGCACCCCTCCCGAGAGGGGAGAGATCGGCAAGTTATTAAATCCTCACTCCTAAGGATCAGAGCAGCACCACCCTTTCTTAATCATGACTCCCCAAGACATTACAACCCTCCTTAATCAACGCTTTAGTGATGCCTGTGACGTAAAGCCCCCCGATGCCTGGCAGATCGATACCCCTGAGCTGCGACTATTAGTCCTGCTGTCACCCGATCAAACCTGGATGAGAATTCTTATTCCCATTGTGGCCATCGCAGAAGCCCAGCCTTTTCTAAACGAAATCCTCGCCGCTAACTTTGATCAAACTCAAATAGCCCGCTATGCCACCCATGAAAATACACTATGGGGCGTGTTTCACCACGATTTGGCCAGTTTAGGAGCCCCCCAATTCTCAGCAGCCATCGATCAGCTGTTGACCATGAAACAAGCTGGAATTACTCCGTTTTTTAATACCCTAATTGAAACGCGGGTACGTCAAATTATTCAGGCAGCCAAGCTCCAGGGACAATCTCTAGAAGCCACCATGCAAACCATCAACCGATTTTACGCAGAGGGCATGATGGGAGATATGCAAGACAGCAACTATGGTAATCAGGCCCTCGCAGCATGGCAACGTCAGCTAGAACGACTATGGCCAGAGGTTAATCCACCAGAATCAGCTAACAATGAGTAATCACGAGTCACCAGCACAAACAGTCATTGAGCAAGTCAAAGCGGACTACGCACGATTTCCCCAGGCCCAAAGCTATCACCTTTACGCGAAGGACGTGTATTTCAAGGATCCCATGAATGAGTTTCGTGGCGTCACCCGCTATCGACAAATGATTGGATTTATTGAACAGTGGTTTCAGCACATCGAACTTGAACTTCATGATGTAGACCGCATCAAAACAGATAGGTTTACCACTCACTGGACGCTACGCTTTACAGCGCCTGTTCCCTGGCGGCCCAGAATTACCATCCCCGGCTGGAGTGAGCTGCAGATCAACGATGCTGGACTGATTTGTTCCCATGTTGATTACTGGAAATGTTCCCGATGGCAGGTGGTTCTGCAATTATTCAAATCATGACCAGCCTAACCACAGTCAATGCTAAATATCGGCGGCTAGTCTCAATTTTCTTAAGGCAATATCCAGCAAACGGGTCCGTTGCGTCACAATATCGGCGGTGACATCCATTCCTGGTACTAGCGGATAACGCTCTTGGTGTCGCTGTAAATATGCTTCAGGCAACGCCACTGTGACAACATACCCATAAGCTGTTGAGCAAGTGTTACAAGGCGTCACATCTGGTGCAATCGCTTTAATGTGCCCCTGCAGGATGCCGTAATCTGGATAAGGATAAGCAGAAACACGAGCCTGTACAACCTGGCCAACAGACAACTGGGCAATATCTTGAGTATTCACCTGTAGCCTTAGAGTTAATTCGGGCTGGCGAGGAGTAATGTATGTAATGGGAGTACCAGCTGGCAGCCTCTTACCCAACAATTCAGGAGACAGTTGAAAAACAATACCGTCTTGAGGGGCTTTTAGATGTTCAATTTTTCCATCTGAGTGCAACTCTCCAAGCACTTGATCGGTGACAACTTCCTCATTTTCGCGAATATACAACGTGCTCAGGTTACCTGCTTGAGTCGTAATAACAGCCGGGTATGGAGCGCTAGGGCGAATCGTACCTTGGGACCTAACGGTTTGATCGGTCTTGAAATAAACCAATAGGCCTGCTAGGAGTCCTAATCCTCCAAACAAACACCAGGAACTCCATCGGAGCCAACCATCAGCCCTCGGCAAGATATTATCTAAGTCTAGTAGGGATAACTTAGATGATGTTTCAGTCACGTTCGATCATCGCCTCCTAAAAGTATCAGCACACCCTGCCTGTAGCTTGTCGCATTCTTTATGGGTAAATATGGCTGCGCCGACTGTCATAACAACGGCATATTCTGAGTAAAGAACAATATTTTATTATTCTCAATAGGTTATCTCCGATCTGGCTCCTGGTGAGGAAATACCAACCCACCCAGGGTTCGAAACCCTGGGCTAGCCGAAGGGTGTCCACTGAAAGGGACACAATTATCGGAAGTGTGCTTTGAGGGTTCGCTTCCACAACACTTAACAATGATTCGATCGCTCCACCACCAGCATCCAGCGCCTCCATACCCAATTGTCCCTTTTAGTGGACACCCCTCAGTTAGCGCTGGCGTTTCAACCCAGCGTGGGCTTTAGCGACACAGCCAATCTTCGTGCAAGATATGAGCTAAATGGGTTAAAGATCGCTGCAAGCTCTATATCTAGAATCTCACAGACAAATTGTCCCTTTAATGAACAGCCCTCGATTAGCGTTGGGTTTTGAACCGGACATGGGTTGCAGCCTCATGACCCACTTACAATCTTCATCTTGTTTAGCACGTTCTTAAAAAACATCAGCTCCAGAAAAGCAATATAGGAATTCTTTACTTTCTCTGAAACCCAAGATCGGGAAACAATGAGTGTACTGACTTAAAACAATTTCAAATAAAAGACAATAAGCCCATTGAAGGTAGCATACATAGCGCACTCAGAAATGTATTTTTTTTGTAATAGTTCTCTAAAGAAAAACTCCGGATCGCTCTTTCATAGGTGGGATAGTGGAGCAATGCTGACAAAAGCTCACTTTTCTGACTGAGGGCAATGTAGTACGAATTTGAGGGTTTGTATCAGCAGACACAAACTAACAACAATTCTTAGGAGTTACTGATGAAAAGTACCTCAACCCCTTCCCTATTCTCGAACTTATCTCCTGAAGCAGCTAGTCAAACAAAAGGAGGCCATTGGTCCCACACCCACTGCTATTACAGCTACAGCTATCCAACTACAGTCCGGGTTCGCTACTATCCCAGCAGCGGCAGCGGCGGCCACACCGTCAATATCAACAACTCTGATATCGACGACGATGCGGTTATTTATGTTGGATCTTAAACGCTAAAAGCTTAGTTATTAGCAGCCTATTTCATTTCTAAATCACAGCTAGACATTGCCTCTGAGCAATGTTTATGTGTTTGGTGTTTAGAATTTAGCATTAGCCTGCACCCGGCTGGATGTAGGTAACTTCCTTTCTTTTTGAAAAGGAGTAAAGTTTTTGTATTCAGATTAGCTGCTGCGGTAATTACTCATTGTTGTTACTGCAGACCATTGCTAGTTAATCTGGATGCAAGACTTGTGGCGATAATAACATTTCAGTACCTTAATTATTTCACAAGTTGCTTGCCCTATAGTGTGTCATGTGCCAATTTTCTTCTTGTCATCCATTCGATAAGAGCAGTCGTGCGTTGTTTCAGCAACTTTCTCCTGAAACAGCTGCTGCTGTCCAGGGTGGCTACTGGGCTCACCATTTAAACAATGTCAATCACACCTCACTTGCAAGTATCTCCTATGACTCAGAGGGTTATGGTGGGCCAAGTCCTTTATTTTCTTCCCCGTCCAATATTACTTCCGTCAAGGAGAGTCAATCGACCTATGGCTATAGTTATGGCTATGGAACACACTTCTAATTTAATTTAGTAAATCTAATTTGGTATAAGTAATGGCTGAGAGACCCAAGATGGGTTGGCAGCGGCAATACGCGACCTTTCGTCAACACAGTGCTGAAGACTGCGGTGCAGCCTGTGTACTTGCGATCGCAAAACACTACGGCTACGATTTACCTCGGACAAAAGTCCGAGAAGCCGTTGGCACCGGACAAGACGGAACTACGCTGCTAGGTTTACAACGCGGTTGTGACACCATTGGCTTTCGTAGCCAGTCAGTTCAAGCGGACAGCACGATCGTTGAGCGTCTCGATGAGCTTCCCGCGCCAGCTATTTTGCACTGGCGAGGAGTCCATTGGGTTGTTTTTTATGGCCATCGTCGCAACCGATTTGTTGTCATGGATCCTGGCGTAGGGTTGCGCTATTTAACTAAAGATGAGCTACTCCATGGCTGGGCTGATCGAATAGCGCTATTGCTAAATCCGATGCCCGACGTCTTAGCCCAAACCGCTCAGATGGTTTCAGGCTCTGCTTCTCAAATGACTCGGTGGCTCCATCAGCTTTGGTTTCATCGTCGGATCTTGCGAGAAGTCTTTGCCATTAACATGGTTTTAGGGGGAGTCTCCCTGGCCATGCCTTTTCTGATTCAGATTCTCACCGATGATGTCTTGGTACGCCAAGACACGCGACTACTCAACATCGTTGCACTCTCCATCGGTATCCTGGTTTCCTTTGGTGCCCTGTTTAGTTGGATCCAAGCCAACCTGATTATCCACTTTGCCAAACGTCTAGAGCTCAGTTTGGTAATGGAATTTGCGCGTAAGTTATTACACTTACCCCTAAGCTACTTTGAAAGTCATCGCAGTGGTGAAGTTATCAGTCGCCTACAGGATGTCCAGATGATTTACCACCTGGTCACCCATATTGTTGTGGGTTTACCAGGCCAAATTTTTATTGCGCTGGTTTCTCTCCTGTTGATGACAATCTATAGTCCAGGGCTTACCTGCATCGCCCTAGGCACCAGTGTATTAATGACAGTCATTACACTGGCTTTTTTACCGGCCTTACAACGACAAACCAGAGAATCCCTAGTATTAGATTCTGAGAACCAAGGGCTGTTAATCGAAACCTTCAGAGGCGCGATCACATTCAAATCCATGGTAGCCACTAGGATACTTTGGGAAGAGTTACAGGAACGGCTGGGACGTGTCGCCAAAGTGACCTTTCGGACAGCCCAATTGAGCACAATTAACAGTGGTATATCACAGCTCGTGTCAGGACTAGGCAACATTGTTCTGCTATGGTCGGGTAGTCATCTAGTCATGGCAGGCCAATTGAGCATTGGTCAGCTGCTCGCGTTTTATAGTATGAGCCGCAATTTTATGGGTCTTATGACCATGGTGGTCTCTTTAATGGATGAATATGCACGGGTAAAAGCAGCAACACAGCGTCTCTCTGAGGTGATTGACACCACCCCAGAAGTATCCACCGACCAAGCTGAAGACAGTGTTAAGTTAGCGCATAATGCTGATATTCTTTGCCATGATGTCTCTTTTTTCTATGGTGGTCAGGTTCCGCTGATGGAACAACTCTCCCTAAAAATTCCGGGAGGACAGGTGACGGCCATCATCGGTAACTCTGGCTGTGGTAAAAGTACCTTAGTTAAACTGATTGCAGGCTTATACCCATTGCAGTCTGGCAATATTCGAATAGGAGCGTATAATCTCCAGGATTTATCCCTAGATTGCCTACGCACGAATGTCTTACTAGTTTCCCAAGAACCTAATTTCTGGAGTCGCTCAATTATTGACAATTTTCGCCTAGCCGCCCAGGATGTTTCATTCGACGCCATTGTCGATGTATGTCAGCGGGTCGGAGCCGATGATTTTATTAGCCAGTTTCCACATTGCTATCAAACGATTTTAGGAGAATTTGGTGCAAATCTTTCGGGAGGGCAGCGACAGCGTTTAGCGATCGCACGAGCTCTATTACAAAATCCACCTGTGCTCATTTTAGATGAAGCCATGTCGGGATTAGATCACGAAAGTGAGAAGCAAGTTTTGGAACAACTCCTAGCCTATCGCCACGGCAAAACCACAATTTTGATTAGCCACCGACCTAGCGTACTACACCATGCGGACTGGTTAATTGAACTGCAGTCAGGACAGCTGGTAAAACAGGGCCCTACACCACGTACTAAATTGTTAAAACCAATGTTAAAAACATCACAATCATCCCCAGATTCTTCTGATCTTGAGAGAGATCAGTGTAAGTCTAGGGAGACCATAGCAAATGTATTTCCATTATTGCCAGAGACCAAACCTCAACATCCCCGGTGGTCTAATCTACCCAAAACGGGCTGATGTTTGCTAGTAGTCTAAACTGCCGTGGTTAATTACAGGTTTGATTTTAGGCAATCCGTTTGCTTCGACGTACTGTCAGCTGAATTAACAGTAAAGGAATTTCATGAAACATAATACAAGCCAGTCGTCTGCTGATGTCAGGCGACCCGTATCGTCCGTTCCAAATGACTTATTTACAACCATCTCTCCTATCGAGAGTAGCCAAGTCAGCGGTGGTCATTGGTACAGCTACTCTACCAGCTTTCCAAGCCCACCACGGCACCATAGCCATGGCTATGGCCGCCTCCCCTCTTATTCCCATCAGATCGCTGCCCAACGATTGAATCAAGCTCTATTTGCTTAACCCATTACTTAAGCAATATTGTTCGTTGTTTAGTTTTTCGACTACCCATTTTGACTATCCATAAGGAGCGTTCCAATGTTTAAGACTCACATTTCTCATTCTTTGCTCTTAGCCTTATTACCCCTAGCGGCCTTCGTTGGTGTCGGTGCTGATGCAACCGCTGCTGAAACCACGGAAACAACACCACGCATTGAAGTAGAAGTAGAAACAGTTCGAGCAACGCCTCACCCTTGGGGGCAACGTCATCATATCGAGCCAGAGGTCATCTACGAAGAAAGTATTCATGAAGAGTATGATCATAGATATGAAGAGTATGATCACGACCATGAAGAGGTTGAATACGAAGTCGTTAAGTCCGATGAAGAATTTGAGGAATTTGAACTCATTCTTCCTGCAGAACCGGCCCACGACTTGGTGGGTACCTTCGCCTGTGTAGAGTCTCCTTACTCTGATGTAGCACCAACCACTGTTTTTTATTCTCCTGAAGGCGCACTGCCCGTGATTCATTGGGTTTCCGATTACTTCGCGGGCTCTGGCTACGATCCACTCACACGCTGTCGTCAGGTCTCTGACCGGTTTGAGCGCTACTATGAAGCGGGTGTTCTAAACTATATTACGACGGGTATTGTGAATCGCTTACCTGTGATTTGTGTCTCTGATGAAATGGGTGGTTCTTGCCAGGGCGTTTTACTTACTCTGAAGCCTGGACAGAACGCTAGCTTTGTGGTGCAGCGACTCTTTGATCTGTCCTACGGCCGTCAGGTAGGCGCACTATATGAGAGTGGTTCTCGGATATACATTGATGTTGAGAACTATTTGAGTGGCCTTGAGCACTTGGAAAGTTCTCGTTAGATCAAAACGATATTGACTAGGAGAATGTACGTTCTTCTAGTCAACGATATCTAATGGTTGCTGAGGTGAGGGGATTAATTAATATGTTTCACGCTGTAAAAAGATTAACAAACTGGACAGTAATCGCGATCGCAACGTTAGCAATTACCGCTGCGGATGCGATCGCACGTCCCCTCCATGAAATTGAACAAATTGCTCAAGCAACTACTGTTCTCATTGACGGCTTAAATCCCGGTTCCGGGGTGATTGTCGCCAGGGATCGTGACCACTACTGGGTATTGACTGCCCAGCATGTGGTCGCCACCGAAGACGAGTACTGGGTGATTGCCCCTGACGGCACCGAATATCCACTGCAGTATGGCAGCCGAAAACTGTTTCCTGGCCAGGATCTCGCCTTGATTCCCTTTCGTAGCACTCGCCCCTATGAAATTGCGACATTGGCCGACTATCCCCAGCTAGATAGCGCTTTTCCCAACGTCTTTGTCTCGGGCTGGCAGGGTAGCAATATCCATCAACAGCCTTTACAACATCGTCTCACGGGAGGGCAGTTGCTGCCGCGACAGTATGGGCTGATCCATGCCCAGGCTCCATTGGCCCGTGGCTATCGCTTATTTTACACTACCACCACCGAACGAGGCATGAGCGGCGGCCCGATCCTAAACACAGACGGTCAGGTCATCGGTATCCACGGACGTTCAGAAGGAGAAGAGATTTCTTCTGACACAGGATTAACACGGCTACACTGGGGGTTTAGCAGCGGTCTGCCGCTGCCAGATAATCTCACCTCTCAGGTTCGTTTTCCGGTGGAATGGAAGTATCAAACACAGCCACCACCGCTACCCAGTACCGATGATATCAGCTCTTACAACAGCCTATTGGCCTCCTACCAAAAACAACCCGAAAATGCCGTCGATTGGATCAACCTAGGAAATCAGCTGTACCGACAGGAAAAGTTTGAACAGGCTTTGTTGGCCTTCGAAACAGCCCTCGAACAAGAAGCCGATCTGTATCCAGCCTGGTATGGCAAAGGTCAGGTCTTAACTGCTTTAGGAGATTATCGTAATGCCCTAAGCGCTTACAATCAGGCCCTGGAGTTAGAACCTGAATTTGTGCAAGCGCTGCGCGATCGGGCTTTGGTCTGGATTTTAGCCGGTCATCCTCAGCAAGCCGTTGCTGATTTGGACGCTGTTGTTCAGGCCATGCCTCAGGACTATGTTGCCTGGTACTTACGCGGCAATCTTTTCTGGAAGTATCAAGGTTGGGACGAAGCGGCGCTGGGGTCCTACGATCGTGCCCTTAGCATTATGTCTAACTTTGCTGAGGTATGGATTGAACGGGGCCGAGTTTTGGACCAGCTAGGTCGGGGGCAAGATGCGATCTCATCTCTGCAAACTGCCACCCGACTCGAACCTGATTTGATTGAAGGATGGTATTGGCTAGCAGCTATTCTATACGCTCAACGACAGTCTGCAGCCGCCCTAGACTCCATTGAAAAAGTGCTAGCTGTTGCCCCCGACGACCTGAGATATTTACTGTTAGAAGCTCAAATATTAATCCAACTACGGCAACCCACCATTGCCCGACAGCGGCTGCTATCTATTCTCGAGGTAGCTTCAGCTGAGAGTCCAGAGGCCAACACGGCCCACCATCTTCTCCAGCAGCTGTAGTCCAGCCGCTGTCGGCGTTGAGAAATATTTACCCCAAAAGTATCCTTGGCTGTAAAAGGTACTTGGCAATGACGTCCCTCCAGCCTACCCAACGATTCTCAGATCGAGTCGCTGACTATGTTAAGTATCGACCTGATTATCCAGTATCTTTACTGGAGCATCTGATTGAACACTATGGATTACAGCCCCAGCATGTTGTCAGTGACATTGGTATGGGGACAGGGCTACTCACCCAGCTATTGCTCAAGCACTGCCATCAGGTTTATGGAGTGGAGCCCAACGCAAACATGCGGGCTGCTGCTGAAGCCTATTTGCAGACATATCCAAACTTTGAGAGTATCAACGGCCAGGCAGAAGCCACAACATTGGAGACCGCCTCCATGGATTGGATTTTTGCCGGGCAGGCGTTTCATTGGTTTGATCGGCAGGCTACCCAGTATGAGTTTTCCCGTATTCTCAACCCCGGCGGTCGGATCGCGCTTGCTTGGAATAGCCGTCTGATGAGCGATCCATTTCAACAGGCTTATGAGCAGTTTTTGCGCACCTATGCCCCCGATTATGCTGTTGTCATTCAGCACCGTCCCACTGCCGCAGAGCTAGCTGAGTTTTTTGCTCCGGCCACAATGGAGATGGCTACGTTTGACCATCATCAGACTTTTGACTTCGAAGGACTACAGGGGCGACTGTTGTCCTGTTCTTACGCCCCTAAAGAAACTGCTGCAAACTATGGGGTGATGATGGCGGCGTTGCGATCTCTATTTGATCAGTACAGCCATGACGAGCAACTATGTTTTCGCTACACCACCCATCTTTACTGCGCCCAGCCAGTTGCCTAAATGGACAAAAGCCACAATTAGCCCAAGGAGGCAAAGCGAATTTTGAGATAGTCATCTTCCATCTTGGCTCCAGCAGGCTGCAGAGCCGCCAGTGCCTGAGGCAGCACCAAATTGCGACGATGGTTACCGATGCGAATATTTAACTCATCCGCACTCTTACTCAGCTCAACCTGGCTTTTAGGAATGCCCGGCAGGTAAACCTCTAGGCTATAGTTATTCTCTTCTTGCACTACCCGCAGAGTTGTTTCCTTGTAGTAAACCTGCGTCGGGTCTTCGTCTCCGTAAATAGTCTCCTTTAGCCGTTCTAGGGCAGCCAGGCCACACATCTCTTCTGAGAACAGTGGTACCTCTTTGACCGGCAATGGTCGAAAATCATCGTGAATCTCTTGACGATACACCTGCTGATTTTCTTTCCAGCGCTGAAAGAACGGATCGGTTACCGTATCGGGGATAATCCGATTCGCCACCACCATATCAGTGCCTACATTGTAGAGACTCAGATAGGCATGGGCGCGCAGAGACTCTTTGAGCACCATTTTTTCAGGATTGGTCACCAGCCGGACCGATGTGGTCGCCGTGTCAGTCAGCACCTTTTCCAACTCGACCAGCTGCTCATAAAACTCATAGGGCGCATCCATCACCTCTGTAGTAGGCAACGAAAATCCCGCTACTGGTCGGAAAATCGGCTCCACCAACGGACGTAGCGCTGCAGAAACCGCCTGAAAAGGCTTATAAAGCTTGCGCATGTACCACCCTGCTACCTCCGGGAGGCTAAGCAAACGCAGGGCAGTTCCGGTCGGGGCAGAGTCAATAATTAGCACATCATACTCATTTTCATCATGGTGACGCTTCATCCGCACCAGACTAAAAATTTCATCCATTCCTGGCAAAATAGCCAGCTCTTCAGCTTCCACCCCTTCTAAGCCACGGGCCTGCAGCACCTGAGTAATGTAGCGCTTGACCGCTCCCCAGTTACCTTCTAGCTCGCGTAGGGCATCGAGTTCTGCACCCCAAAGGTTGGGCTTGACTTGACGGGGCGTATGCTCCAGCTCCATATCAAAGCTATCTGCCAAAGAGTGAGCTGGATCGGTGCTGAGCACCAGGGTTTTATAACCCAGCTCAGCACAACGTAGCCCCGTTGCCGCTGCTACCGACGTTTTACCAACGCCGCCCTTACCCGTCATCAGGAGTACGCGCATACCTACCTTAGAAACGTTTACATTGTTTTACTTTAACGAGTTTTTCACCATTGCGGCAGACCTCTTTGAATAGCCCTGCAAATTCTCTGGGGTTGAGATCGCTTACCCCCCATCAAATCAGACATTCGCGCTAAAGCACCGTAACTTCCCATTACCCTTTCCCCATCCTTACAGAGAATTTATCCAGTTCCCTCATCTCCCAAGCCAATCAGGGAATTCTGAAATGGAACGCCTAGATACCCCCAGTCGCCCTCTATCTATCGAGGAATTACCATGCTTAAACAGTTACTTTTTCTCAGCTCTGTCCTGGTTATAGCCACAGCAACACCGGCTGTCCAAGCGGCTGACTGCGTTTATCGATGTGGGTCTGATGAAATCCAGTTTGCCCCTGGACAGGCCGTAAAACTAGAGGTGGTCAACCATACCGGTGGACGTGTGAGCCTCGAACGAGTCTTAGATTTTCATCCCTATGGCATGTGGCCCGACCAGGTAATTACCATTGATGCCCAGGTGGGTATGGGCGATCTCTCCGTCGTATTCTGGGAAGCGACCCAGCGCCCGATTGCAGTCCAGCTACACCGTCCAGAAACGGGAACGTTACAGATTGAGCTTCTACCCAGCGGGGCTGTTAACGATAGTGCCGTACACATTGTTAACGATGGGCGCGTGATGATTTATTAAACGATATAGTACATTTGTTGTTGCTGGTCGATGCTGTCAGGCTCGGCAACATGCAGATGTTTACATACTCGGGTTTAATTGGCCATGGCCATTATTTCTTCCAAGCAGCCAGAGTCGGACAAACCAGCCGGGCGGCCCCAAACTGATAAAACTGACAAAACGCCCACACCGGCCAAGAAAAACCAGCTGCTAGAAACCGAAGCCCGCCCCGATGAGGTCAGCCGCAATGACGACGGTATTCGGCCCCAGACGCTGGATGACTATATCGGCCAAAAAGCCCTAAAAGAGGTCCTACAAATTGCCATTCAAGCAGCGCAATCCCGTAAGGAACCGCTGGACCATTTGCTGCTCTACGGCCCTCCCGGCTTGGGTAAAACCACCATGGCTCTGATCTTGGCCCAGGAAATGAAGGTGGATTGCAAAATTACCACCGCCCCAGCCCTAGAGCGACCTCGGGATATTGCCGGTCTGCTGGTCAATGCTAAAGCTGGCGACATTCTATTTATTGATGAAATCCATCGGCTATCGCGGGTAACCGAGGAGATTTTGTATCCCGCCATGGAAGATGCCCGGTTGGACATCACCATTGGCAAAGGGCAAAGCGCCAGAACCCGCAGCATTCCGTTACAGCCCTTCACTTTGGTGGGAGCAACCACTAAAGTCGGTGCACTCACGTCTCCCCTCAGAGATCGGTTTGGTCTGATCCAGCGGCTGCGCTTCTACGAGCTAGACGAGTTGACCAGCATTATTCTGCGAACAGCGGCGGTACTTAAAACCGAAATCCAAGAACCCGGTGCCATGGAAATTGCCAGACGGGCTCGGGGCACACCACGCATTGCCAATCGTCTGCTCAAACGGGTGCGGGACTATGTGCAGGTAAAAGCTTCAGGCCCGATTACCGAGCAAATTGCGGGCGAAGCTCTGGAACTGTTTAATGTGGATCCATGTGGTCTCGATTGGACCGATCGTCGGCTACTGTCGGTGATGATTGAGAACTTTAACGGTGGTCCAGTGGGTCTGGACACCATGGCGGCAGCGACCGGCGAAGATGCCCAGACCATTGAGGAAGTGTACGAGCCCTATCTGTTACAGATCGGCTATTTGCAGCGAACGCCACGGGGACGGATTGCAACACCAGCGGCTTGGAAACATTTGGGCTATGAGGTGCCTGAGAGACCTACTCTAGTGGTTACGTCTGAGGTCAAGCCAGGCTCTAGTGATGACAGCGATCAACTATCGCTAATGTGAGCCAAACGGTCTCTGGCATTACAGCGTTCAATGGTTCCATAAATCCAAATCAAGCTGGTCCACTCCCCAACAAGGATCAATCCTATGAGTATTCTGTGGATTATTATTGCGATCGCACTTCTCCTCTTCTTTATTTGGCAGCTAATGCAGCCCAAACAAGGCGCAAAAGCCAGTAATGCACCGAGCCCAACGCCACCCGGTGCCCTACTGTCTGGAGAAGCACAGGAGGAAGCCAATATGGTCGCAACGGTTTCTCCAGAGAAAGCGCCGCCACCCGCCACTCCCAAAAACGTTCTAGATCTATCATCAGCCGCTAATCGACGCCTACAAGCTGAAGTTGAAGCGTTCCTATATAAAGGCAAAAAAATGATGGCCATTCAACGGCTTCGAGACTTCAAACATTGGGAACTCCAAGCTGCCAAAGACTATGTTGAAGCCATCGAAGATGAACAAACGTTATCGAAGGCACGCAACCGCATGAGCGATGAAGCATCATCGGCTCGAAGGCAAGCAGTGATACGTTTACTCGCGGAGAATCAGAGGGTCAATGCCGTTAAATTGGTGAGAGAAGAAACCAATTGGCGTCTAGATCAAGCCGAAGAATATGTGGATGCTATGCAAGGAGCGTTGAATATATTACAAGCCGAAGTTAATCACTTTCTGTATACCCACCAAAAAGCTGCCGCGATTAGACGAGTCAGCACGGTCACAGGCTGGGACCTTAGCAAATCAATAGATTATGTGGAACATTTACAGAAAAATCTCTCTTAGTGGTCTGCTCGAAGACGGTGCGTTTCAATCGCGGACAAAACAATGAGGGACAAAAAGATTACCAAATGTCATCTTTAAAAAACTCTTTTTGCAAACGAGATACCCAACATTTAGTCTAGACACCCGACATCAGTGCCTATGGAAAGATCTCTAAAAAAAGTGGCAATAAACCGTTACTTGACGGCTACTATCCTTAGGACGTATGTTCTTTTTATGGCTGCGATATCTGTCGCTGCCTGATTTCAGAACTCAATATTTGGCACTGCCAGCAGGTGCGGACACACCTTGCTGACAGCTGACCTCCCGGATTACGTAGCAATCCTGGACGCTTTGGTCATTATGGATCAGTGGCTCCGCTTTGCAAAATTTCTGAGGAGTCGCTGGGTATTGGGTTCTGGCTCCAGCCTCCTGGGCGTCCACATCGGATCGCCCCAGGGGGCATATACCCTATCTGGAGACCAGAATCCCATGTTTCAAGACAATAGCCAGGGCGCAGGCGCGTCCAATCTTCCACCTGCCGATAGGGCACTGCCCGAGTATCAATACGAAAACGTCAACCACACGCTATTCGGCAGCCTGACGGCGATTCGTAATACCATCGCGCTACTCCATAAGCTCCACTATGCCGAGCCCAACGACTGGAGCAAGCCCTTACCCACCGGGCGACCCAATGAGATGATGGCCATTCTGACCAAACGGGTCCGGGTGGATTAGTGCAGCGTCAAGGCTAAGAATTTGGGTTCTGCATCAAGGAGAAAGAGAAAAGGACCCTATCCCGATTCTTTGCAGTTGAGGGGGCATTAGGCCATCTGCCAGATCCCTTTGCCTCTGCCCCCTTTCCTACCTACGCTCCTTGCATGATTTGATAAACCCTGAATACTACTGGGGCTGACGGTTACCTGATAAGATCGGCAGGTTATAAATTGTAAAGCGGCCTTGGGTGTAGAACTTCGTAGCTACGTATATATTGATAATCTGCAACAGCAGCACGCTGCTTTTATGGGCAGCGTTTCTCTTGGGTTTCTACCGCTGCCAGGCGATGCCTCTCTGTGGATTGAGATTTCGCCAGGAATTGAGATCAACCGCATTACTGACGTAGCGCTTAAGTCAGCCGTGGTCACCCCTGGCGTACAGATGGTAGAGCGTCTATACGGTCTGTTGGAAATTCATTCGAGTAGTCAGGGGGAAGTTAAAGCAGCTGGTCAGGCTATCTTGGATACGCTGGGTGTCAAGATGCGCGATCGCCTAAAGCCGCGCATGGTTTCCAGCCAGGTCATCCGCAATCTAGACCCGCACCATGTGCAGCTAATTAACCGCACCCGTCGGGGCAATATGATTCTGGCTGGACAAACCTTGTATGTAATGGAGGTTGAACCGGCGGCTTACGCCTCTCTGGCCGCTAACGAGGCTGAGAAAGCGGCTAGTATTAATATTTTGCAGATTTCGTCCATTGGTAGCTTTGGCCGATTGTACCTGGGTGGGGCCGAACGAGATATTTTAGCAGCAGCCAGGGCAGTAGAGGCCACGTTGGAAAATGTGCCGGGTCGCGATCGCAACGCCCTCCAACTCGAATAGCACTAGTCTGCCAAAATCTTACGTGCCAGCTGCTTTTTCGCCAGCTCGCCCAAGGTTTTCATCGCCTGCTCAATATCGTCTGACCAGGGTAATCCTGTATTCAAACGAAAACAATTTTGATAACCGTTTGAGGCCGAAAACATTGGCCCTGGAGCAATACTGATGTGATGTTGAATCGCCTCTTCAAACAGTTCTAGGGCATCAAAACCACCGGTAATCTCAACCCAAAGGATATGCCCCCCAACAGGCTGCGTCACCCGTGTCTCTGCCGGAAAGTAGTTGAGAATCGCCTGAAACATCTGGTTCATTTGTTGTTGATAGGCACGACGTAATTGACGCAAGTGCCGGTCATAGCCCCCATTAGCAAAAAAAGCAGCCACGGCTAACTGGGGAGCCGTAGCCGTCATATGGCTAACAACAACTTTGAGATGCTCTATCTGTTGGTAATAACGCCCCGGAATACACCAACCCACCCGTAAACCAGGGGAGAGGGTTTTACTCACCGATGAACAATAAATTACTCGCCCCTCCGTATCAAAGGCTTTGATCGCCTTGGGTCGTTCGCCCTCAAAGTTGAGATCTCCATAAACATCATCTTCAATCAGCGGCACATCATACTGATTGAGCAAATCAACCAGTTTCTTTTTCTTGTCATCGGCCATACAACTGCCAATGGGATTACTAAAGTTCGATACCAAAAAACAAGCCGCCACCGATTGATCTTTAAAGGCGGATTCTAGGGCACTCAAAGAAATGCCATCCCGTGGATGAGTGGGCAACTCTAGAGCATTTAATCCCAAAGAATTCATCGCTTCTAGTACCGCGTAGTACGAGGGCGACTCAATCACCACCGTATCTCCCGGCTGGGTAACGGTGCGTAATGCCAGGTAGTAAGCCTCTGTAGTGCCTGCAGTGGCGATAATTTGATCCGGTGCAACAGAACAGCCCGCATTGAGCATCCGTTTGGCTACCTCCCGGCGCAGCGGTTCACAGCCCGGTACGATGTTATAGGAATGAACAGCCATCGGATCGGCCCGCATCACCTGCCCCACCAAACGGTTTAAGGCATTGAGCGGAAAGTGCTGCACCCCAGGTACTGCAGCACCTAGCTGAATGACCTCAGGGGATTGGGCCATCCTCAGGAGTCGCAGCATGAGAGAAATATCCACGGGCCGCACCTGCAGTGGAGGAGCCGATTGCAACGGTTCCTCCGGTAGGGCAAGCGCTGTCGATTTAACGTAATAGCCTGACTGGGGCCGAGCCGTGATGATGCCGCGATCTTCCAAAAGGCGATAGGCTTCGAGGACGGTAGACATGCTGACCGAGAGCTGCTGCTTTAGTTTACGGACCGAAGGCAGCCGATCGCCCGGTGCTAGGGTGCCTTCACGAATGAGGGACTGAATCCGGTCTGCCACCTGCTCGTAGAGAGTTTGGTCGGTTGCTGTTATCAGCGGGGACAACGTAGAGAGCTGTTGAACGGCCATGATGGAAAATCTCCTCTCTAAGCAAATCTAGACGAACCTAAGGTCGGGGCACACCTGTACAGTTGAGCCAATAAAATACCGGTACAGTTTAAATTCTCGAAACTGTACCCATAACAATTTAGCGTAACTGGCTCTGTTCCGATCAAAAATTTTTCGCCAAAATACGTTTATGTACTGCGGCAGTAGATAGATACTCCGCATTGGATGGAGGCAAATAAGATGAAATTCCAGCGGACGTTATCTCAGCCCTATATTCTTTTGCAGCAGGATGCTCTGTCATCTTCTCAGCAAAACTCTGGAAACCAAGGTCGGTGGCAGCGTCTCACCCAGGCCCTGGATCTAGATGCGTTTTGGAAAGCTCTCATTAAATTTGCCACCGGTTCGTCTGAGCCTACGATTAGCCAACGGTGCGATCGCAACGGCACCATTTCCTATACCATCTATGATCCAATAACCCAGCAACACTCAGGCTGGCTCTCTGAAGTCGAAGCAAGAGATTGGCTTGAGCAGCGATACTATCGATAGGTGATTACCTGATAGGGAAGCTTCTATGGCGACAATTACGATGACTCACCTCTTGCATCTGCTAGAGAAGCGCCCACCTGCCCAGGGTTTAAAGCCCCAAGCTCACCGAAGGGTGTCCACTGAAAGGGACACAATCCTCGGAGATGTGTTTTTAGGTTGCGCTTTCACAAGCGTCAACTATGTTTCAACCAGTGTACGACCGATCACTATTGCGTCCAAGCCCCACTTGTCCCTTCTAGTGGACAACCCTCAGCTAGCGCTGGAGTTTCAACCCAGCGTGGGCTTCAGCTGCGTAGCCGATTTTAGTGCAAGATACGAGATGACCTGAGCCATGTTTCTAAAGCTGTTTTCACGGCTGTAGAATCGGCGGTCCAGCCCACAATACCGCCCTGGGCTCTAACCATATCAAGGGTAGATTGTTTAAAGGCTGGGAAATAACTCTCGGTGCAATCTTCAATCAGAAGACATTCATAGCCCCGATCGTTAGCTTCTCTCATGGTGGATTGCACGCATACCTCCGTCGTCACACCCGTAAACAGGAGATGGGTAATACCACGGGTTGTTAGCACCTGTTGCAGAGGGGTGTGGTAAAAAGCTCCTTTCCCCGGTTTAGTGATCACAGTTTCTCCAGCGATGGGGGCCAGCTCGGCAATAATGTCGTTGCCAGGTTCCCCTTTAACCAAGATCCGCCCCATGGGGCCAGTGTCTCCGATCTTGAGACTGTTCTCTCCACCTCGTTTGAGTTTGGCTGGAGGGCAGTCCGAGAGATCGGGCTGGTGACATTCTTGAGTGTGGATAACGGGCAAGCCTAAGATGCGAAAGGTGGTCAGTAGCGATTGCAGTGGGGGGACAATTGCCTGTAGTTTTGACACGTCATTGCCAAGAGCCGCTCCAAATCCCCCCGGTTCGAGAAAGTCTCGCTGCATGTCGATAATGACTAAGGCAAGTGCCTGAGACGTATCGGGAAGCGTATAGGGATAGGGTAAGGCAGCAGGAATATCCATGTTTTCGAGGTTGTCGGACCTGATTGCAATGATTGATAGGCAACTGCGAGCCCATGGGCACCATGGCCGTCCCCATAGGCTCACAACTAGTCTCAATCGTTAGCTTTCTTGTCAGCCTTAGCGTGGGCTTCCAATGTTTCCAACCGACTCTTTAAATCCCGATTGAGCTGTTTGATCTCATCGAGATCCTTACGTAATTCGTTCACCGCTTTGTCAGCGCCGATGGCCTTACGCACTTTACCCATGGCTTCTTCAGCCCGACGTTTAACCCGACCGTCAGGGCTTTGTTCTGCCAGTCCCCGCAACACGCGCACAGCACCAGAAACTTCCATTTGCCCCAGGGCCATAACCACAGCCACCTGCGTTAGGAAAAACTCTTCGCGGGCGATGGCTTCAAGCCGATCTAGGATGCGATCGCACCCAATCTTATTCTGACCTGCAGCGATTCGCCCCAGCGCCCGAATTGCAGTCAGCCGTAGCGCCTGAGGTACCCCAATCTCTGTATAGGG
The DNA here is from genome assembly GCA_039028535.1 of Cyanobacteria bacterium P01_B01_bin.77. Classification (GTDB taxonomy): domain Bacteria; phylum Cyanobacteriota; class Cyanobacteriia; order Phormidesmidales; family Phormidesmidaceae; genus Leptothoe. Next base: position 32,563 of record JBCCHX010000054.1, on the reverse strand, counting down.
CAACAACAGATCCAGCGCGGCTTCTGAGGACTTGAATACACTCAACCCACCAATGGCTCCCGAGCGCACCACCTCATTCCAGCCTGCGCGCTTTGCCAATACCATTTCTAGCAGCTTGAGAGTTTTCTTTTCTTTATTTTTGCCATTATCAAGGGTGCTAGCCCCAACTTTACCCAGAGCCATGGCCGCCGCTGATTCTACGTAGTAGCTCTCATCGCCCTTTTTAACAACAGATTTTAGCGCCTTGTAACTTTCGATGGTTTTCACCCCAGCTAGAGCGTTTACAACGGCCCGTCGCACCTTGGGATGGTTATCCTCTAAACCTTTTAGCAACCCAGTAACAGCCTGATCTAACTGAATTGTGGCTAAGGCTTCGGCTACTTCAGCCCGGACTGCCCAGAAAGCATCTTTGACCAAGGCTGCACTGAGGGTTTCCACCGCTTCCAGGGTGCCTTTTTTGGCAATGGCTTTGGCCGCGTACAACCTAGAAATCGGGTCGGGGTCATGCTGAAGCTGGGCTTGGAGTTCCTTGAGCGGATACTCTAGCTGGATAGTTTTGAGAGTGTGATTGCCCACATCGAAACTAATAAAATCAGGCTTTTTCTGTAGTGGGAAGTAAAAGGCCTGTTGCCGTTCATGGATTCTGACAGTGACGGTTTGCACATCGACGATGTCATCCAGATTATAGCCAAAGCCTACGGGAATCTTGAGGTCAAACAGTCCCTCTTGGACCTGGGATTTACCATCGGCCACCTGGGTTTGGGTCACCATCAGCTTGGCAAGATTGCTGCCGCTGTCCCAGCTGTAGGTAACAGAATAGTCGGGATGCCCACCACGATAGACATACTGATCAAACAGATAGCGCAGATTCTTGCCAGTAGCCTTATCGATGGCTCGCAGCACATCCACAGTTTCTACAGTACTGTGGGCGTTATCAGTCAGCAGGGTTTGCAGCGTTTTGGTAAATAGATCATTGCCCAGCGCCTGACGGATCATGTGATAGACACAGGAGCCTTTTTCGTAAATGTGCCGGTCGTACAGCTCGATGGGCTCCCGGTAAATATGGGTGACCAGCGGCCGCCGATAGCGGCTGGCGTCTTCAGCCAGGTAATCACGGGCGTGGTTGAGATGGTAGTACATGGCCTCATCTCGACCGTAGGCTTCTTCGAGCCAAAGCACCTCAGAATAGGTGGCCATGCCTTCTTTGACCCAGGCGTGGGACCAGTGGTTGATGACAATCAGGTCACCAAACCACTGGTGGGCTAGCTCATGGGCCACCAGGGTTTCAGACCGCAGATTGTCGATGGCGGCGCGCTTGTCTAACAGACAGCGGTCGGTGAGTAAGGTGGTGGTGGTATTCTCCATACCGCCAAAGATAAAGTCGGCGGGGCAGGCCTGGTCATAGTTGGAGAAGGGGTAGTCGTAGCCAAAGACCTGACTAAACCGCTCCATCATTTGGGGCGTTTTGCCCATGGTCAGTTCGATTTGGTCTTTGCGACCCTTGGCCACGTAGTAGCGCACAGGACGACCGCGCCACTCGGTTTCAATGCTGTCGTATTCACCGATGGCCAGGGTCATCAGATAGCTGGGGTGCACTTTATCCAGCTTCCAGTGATAAATTTTGGCCTTACCATCGTCTTCAATGGAGATCAGATCGCCGTTGGACAGGGCAGAATACTTTTTCGGCACCCGCACCCGTATTTCTGAGGTGGCCAGCTGCCCAGGATAGTCAAAGCAGGGAAACCAAAAGCGGGAGTCTTCGTCTTCGCCCTGGGTCCAGACTTGATGCGGTTTATTGGGGTAGTGCTCATCGGGGACAATAAAGTAAATACCGCGCTGGGGCTCTTTGACGGCATAGGCGATGGTCAGAGCGATGGCCTGACCTGCCAAGGTGGGTTTATTCAGGTGTATATGCAACTGTTCGCCGTCATAGTCAAAGGGTTGGGACTCATCTCCGATGGTGACTGAGCTAATAGTCAGGCTGACAGCGTCCAGGGTTAGGCTATCTACGCCATTACGCACGGGGTTGAGGGTAATGGTGCAGGTACCGCTATAGCTCTTTTTAGGGATATCAAAGTCTAGGTCCAGGGCAATGTGCTCAACTTGGCCGGGGCGATCGGGGTTGTAGTGGGGAGATGCACCGGGTAGCTCAAAGGACTTGTGGCCGTTTTCATCGGCGTTGAAATAGGCGGCGACGGACATAGTATGACTGGGAAGGATGGGGTGATTTTGGCTATCTAGGTTAACGTTTTCTCAAAAATTACGCTGTTGCACGTTGAGATAATTAAACTGTTTCCACGTATGTTCTAAGACGCTCCCCTATGAACGCCCTTGCGACTCGCTCAATTAACCGTCTGATCAATGGAGCCCTGGCGGTAAAGCCCCTGGCTAATTTTGCTAAAGATCGCGCTCGTAACATGATGATCAAACGGGCGGAGTCCATCGGGGTGTATTGGCTCAATGAGGCAACCCAGTTGAAAACTCGAGGTGGCGCTCAGGGGCTGCATCCGATGTGGGAAGAAGAAAGGGCGGAGATTTGCGATCGCACCCTCCAATACCCCGACTATTACCTCACCAGTTTCCATGCCTATGAAGAAGGCAACCTGGGCTGGGAACCGGCATTAGAAGCTACCGTCGCCGCCAAAGCCGTCCATGCGCGTCTTTGGCCCGAGGGCGATGCTCGGGGCGATATCCGTCTGCGTCAAAGCTATCTAGATGTATTGGTAGATCAGCTGCCCGATATCCCAAATACCATCGTTGACCTAGGTTGTAGCACTGGCCTTAGCACCCGCGCCCTGCAACAAACCTATCCCCAAGCAAACATTACCGGTGTGGACCTCTCCGATTACTTTCTCACCGTTGCCCGCTATCAAACGAGCCAACCGGTGGAGATTGTCCATCCTGCCCACAACCCACAGCTAACGCTGGACAACGCCCCTGCCATTACCTGGCTCCACGCCCCTGCCGAGGCCACCGGTCTACCCGATCAATCCACCGATCTGGTCTCCATCTCCCTGGTCTTCCATGAGCTGCCCCAAACCGCCATTCAGGCCGTTATCAAAGAAGCTCACCGGATTTTGCGCCCCGGCGGTCACATTGCCATCATGGAAATGAACCCCCAGTCAGAGGTTTATAAAAAACTACCGCCCTATGTACTCACCCTCCTCAAGAGTACTGAACCCTATTTAGATCAATACTTTTCCCTAGATCTGCACCAGGCCCTTATAGATAGCAGATTCGAGCCGCCATCTCAAACCCAGAACAGTTCTCGCCATCGCGTGGTGATAGCCGCCAGGCCGTAACCCATGAAATCCCTTGAAAGATGGAAAATCGCCCTCGTCATCGTGATTGTCCTGGGCATTTTCTTTCGATTTTTTAATATCGGGAAAAAAGTCTACTGGCATGATGAAACCATCAACTCCACCAGAGTGGCAGGGTATTCAATCGGTGAAGTTCGTGACGATTTGCCGAAAGACACGCCGTTTAGCGTTAGCCTCCTGAGCAAATACCAATATCCCTCTGCAGATAAATCTGCCGTAGACACGATCAAGCTGCTGGCCCAAGTCGAACCGCAAAATCCGCCTTTGTATTACCTCCTGTCCCGTCTGTGGCTGAGAGTTAGCGGTCATTCTATCACTGCAGCCAGACTTCTATCAGCGGTGATTGGTCTATTAGTTATCCCAGCGGTTTACGGGTTAGCCAAGGAGCTAGCAGGCCCTTCTCTCTTTGGGCTACTAGCCACTGCAATTGTGGCTAGTAGCCCCTTCCATATTCTCTATGCTCAAGAGTTCAGACCCTTTAGCCTCTGGACCCTGACAATTTTACTCTCCAGTATATTTTTACTCAGGGCCCTCAAACATCAAACATGGGGTGACTGGTTCGGTTATGGAGTCACCACCATAGCCGGGCTCTATACCTTCCCATTTAGCCTTTTTGTCATTTTTAGCCATGGCCTCCATATCATGGTCAATCCAGGCTTTAGAAAGGCTATTCATCTGACTCGCTTTGCCCTAATGATAGCCGCAAGTCTCCTTTGCTTTTCACCCTGGCTGTGGGCGATTCACAGCAACATTGATCGAATGAGCACCTGGCGCTATGCCGACACGTCTGTGGTCAGCTTAGTCAAAACCTGGGTGGGCAACATCTGTCGATTATTTTTTGACATTAACCTCGATGCTAGCTCTCCAATGCTGTTTGTGCTTATCCCTGCTTTAGGGGTGCTGGCCTTAGTGTTTTACAGTGCATACAGATTACTGAGACACGCCCCGCGTTCCATATACTCTTTTATTCTCTTTTTAAGCGTGGTCACCGCATCAGCGTTGATTTTTCCAGATCTGATATCGGGCGGGCGTCGCTCTAGTGTGAGTCGCTACTTTATTCCCACGTATCTCGGTCTGCAGCTGGCGGTAGCCTATGCCATCGCCCGTGGTCTAGCCATTAAGCAGAAGATGGCTAGCAATAGCTGGAGCGTTGTCCTGATGGTCGTGGTCGGTGCAGGCATGGTCTCTAATGTGGTTAGTGCCAATGCCCAGACATGGTGGACCAAGCCCCTGAGCCTGGACAATTTTGCCATCGTACAGGCCATCAATTCAGCACCAAACCCGTTACTCATCACTGACAAGATCCAGTGGCAAACCTTAGAACTGAGCCATTATCTGTCGGCGGATAGCCAGCTACTGATTCCCGTTGACACGCCCCTAGATCAGCTCGAATCCTCTGATAAAACGGCTTTTTTGCTCTATCCTTCTGACACGCTGTTGGAATACTACGAACCATCTGAGCAATATCGAGTCAGAAAATTAGATCGACTAGAGCATCATTCAATATTTTTGCTAGAGCCACAATAGCTTTATTTGGGAAAACATCATGCAGGGTAGCGGCGGATAACCGTCGTCGGCCATTGCTGTACATCAGTGCTGTGTATCAGGATTTACACGGTTGAACGAGGCCTTTACAAAGGTGTGTAACGTTCCCATTACACACCTTTAAGAAATCCCGCAGATAACCTGGGGATCATTATTTTTATTCTTACAGTGGTTAACGAGGCCTGATGGCTGCTCACTCAGGTGGCAGCAGCCAAGCGACAGCCGATCCCTACAGCCGCATCGCCATAGCCTTTGGAGGCCAAACGGCTGAAATAAACGATGTGGCCACTGCTATACAAACTGGCCTTATGTCTATGGATTTTGCAACATTTCCTTGGTTGACCACCGTTATTATGCTGCCGATTGTGGCGGCGTTACTGCTGCCACTCATCCCTGATACGGATGGCAAAACTGTGCGGTGGTACTCCCTGATCGTCGGGCTAATTGATTTTGCCCTAATCGTTACTGCCTTTGTTACCTGCTATGACCCAGCGGTCTCTGGAATGCAGCTGGTAGAAAGTTATAGCTGGGTGCCAGCCCTAGATCTTAAGTGGTCCGTAGGGGTGGATGGCCTCTCAATGCCATTGGTTTTACTCACTGGCTTTATTACAACGCTGGCCACCCTGGCAGCTTGGCCGGTGACGCTCAAGCCTAAGCTTTTTTACTTTTTGCTGCTATCGATGTACGGCGCACAGATCGCCGTATTTGCGGTGCAGGACATGCTGCTGTTCTTCCTGGTATGGGAGCTAGAGCTGATCCCGGTCTATCTGCTGCTGTCCATCTGGGGTGGTAAGCGACGGCTGTATGCAGCCACCAAGTTTATCCTCTACACGGCGGGTGGCTCCCTATTTATCCTAGTGGCGGCCCTGGCCATGGCCTTCTACGGTGACACCATCACCTTTGATATGCAGGCGCTGATGGCCAAGGAGTATCCCATTCGGCTACAGCTGTGGCTGTATACGGCCTTTTTGGTGGCCTATGCGGTCAAGCTGCCCATCTTCCCATTGCATACCTGGCTGCCTGATGCCCACGGCGAGGCGACGGCTCCGGTCCACATGCTGCTGGCGGGCATCCTATTAAAGATGGGGGGCTATGCGCTGATTCGGATGAATGTGGAGATGCTGCCCGATGCCCATGCCATTGTGGCACCTGGTCTAATCCTGTTTGGGGTGATCAACATTATTTACGCGGCGCTCACGTCCTTTGCCCAGCGCAACCTCAAACGTAAGATTGCCTACTCGTCCATTTCCCATATGGGATTTGTGATCATTGGTATTGCCTCATTTACCAATCTGGGGATGAGCGGTGCAGTGCTCCAGATGGTTTCCCACGGTCTGATTGGAGCTAGCTTGTTCTTCTTGGTGGGGGCCACCTATGACCGTACTCACACCCTAATTCTGCCGGAGATGGGCGGTGTGGGCACCAAAATGCCCAAGATCTTTGCTATGTTTACGGCCTGTTCCATGGCGTCCCTGGCGCTGCCTGGCATGAGTGGGTTTGTGGCTGAGCTGATGGTGTTTGTGGGCTTTGCTAACAGTGATGCCTACAGCTTTAACTTCAAGTTGGTGATGATCTTACTGATGGCGGTGGGTGTAATTTTGACACCGATCTATCTGCTATCGATGCTGCGCGAAATCTTCTTTGGCCCTGAGAATAAGGAGCTGATTGAGCATGAGGCGCTAATCGATGCCGAGCCTCGCGAGGTGTTTATTGTGGCCTGTCTGCTGGTGCCTATCATTGGCTTTGGTCTATATCCCAAGTTGCTAACTCAGGTCTATGACGCTAAGACCATGCAGATTAGCGAGAGTTTACGGACAGAGCTATTTGCGATCGCAGATAGCCAGCCTCCCTTACCTATCGGTACGATTCCCACTACTAAGGCTCCGGCTATCGGCCAATAAGGTGTTTCTCCCTGTAGGGTCATAGAACGACTCTACAGGGACGATAAATTTCATGTCCTCTACTAAAACCATCGGCCTGCCCCTTGACAAGGTCGATGGTTTTCTTTATCTCTTAAGCACCCCTACATCCATTTATCCATTGAATCTGACTCGTTTTGCAGGCGTCGTTAACTTCTTTTCCGTGCAAGATTGGGCACTGGAAGCCAGGCTACTGCGGTGGTTAACCATGCTTTGGTTACTTATCGGCCTGGTGGTGCTGTTTTCAGCCTCGTATCCCGTGGCTGATACCGAAGTTGGTGATGGCGCTCGCTATTTCAAAGTGCAAATTCTTTGGATTCTAGTAGGTCTGCTCATGTCTCGGTGGATTACCCGCAATCCATTGAGAATGGTCATGCAGTGTTCCGGCATGGGGCTGTTTGTGTGCTTAGGATTAATCCTTGCCACCCACGTGCCAGGTCTGGGGGTGACGGTCAACGGCGCGACCCGCTGGCTGCCCCTGGGGCCTTTTCTGATTCAACCCTCTGAACTGCTCAAACCCTTTTTGATATTGCAGAGCGCCAGACTGTTTGGCCGCTGGCATCGGTTCTCAGTCGCCAGACGCTGGCTGTGGCTGGGGGTATTTGCTCTATGTTTAGTGGCAATTTTAGTGCAGCCTAATCTGAGTACCACCGCTGTTTGTGGCATTACCCTGTGGCTGATCGCCTGGTCGTCCGGTCGCCCCTACCGGCATCTGCTGATGACCGCTGGGGCTGGGGCATTAGCCGCTGTGCTGAGCGTCAGTATCAAGACCTATCAGCGGGAGCGGATTATCTCATTTCTAGATCCCTGGTCCCAGGCCAGTGATAACGGCTATCAGCTGGTGCAAAGCCTATACGCCATTGGGTCCGGCGGGCTGTGGGGCACTGGGTTTGGCATGGGACAACAAAAGTTAGGGTTTTTGCCGATTCAGTACACCGACTTTATTTTTTCGGTCTATGCCGAAGAGTTTGGGTTTATCGGCGCGGTGATGCTACTGCTGTTTTTAGCGGTGTTTAGTACCGTTGCCCTGCTGGTAGCGCTCAAGGCAAAATCCTCGGTGAACCGGCTGCTAGCGATTGGCTGCATGGTGCTGCTGGTGGGACAGTCCTTGATTAATATCGGTGTCGCCACCGGGTCATTGCCAACCACTGGACTCCCCTTTCCCATGATGAGCTACGGCGGCAGCTCGATGATGTCTAGCTTGGTGATTGCGGGGCTATTGATTCGAGTAGCGCGAGAAGCCCATGAGGCCGATATTGTCGCCATGACCGAGCAGCCGTTGCGGCCCCGGCGGTATCGACCGGGTGGTCGTCGCCGTCGCCATACTCAGCAGCCACAGGCAACTAACGTCTCGGTAGCAACTCCGACTACCGTAAAAAAATCTCCCCCTCGTCCACCCCGACGTCCGCGCCCTGATATCAGCCCTGATAAAGTCGCCGCTCCCCAGCTCAGCCGAAAAACTGGACGCAAGCGAAAACGGCTCAGAAGTCGCTAGGCGTCTCGATACAACGCCTTCGATACAACTACAATAGAGAAACTAGTGGCCGTGCAGGTCAGTATCTCTTTTTTGGTTGTCCATTTTTATATGTGGGAAACGCTTCAGCTCAGTCTCTATAACCTTAGTCAGTTGGCAAATCAGTGGGTCGGCGCTCAGCTCGATCACCTTTCCCTGGCCAGTATTGCCATCATTGCTGCAGCTGGATTGCTCACGAGTCTGACACCGTGCATGCTGTCCATGCTGCCGATTACGGTGGGCTACATGGGCAGCTACGAGTTAGAGAATCGTTGGCAGGCAGTGGGGCAGTCGCTCTGGTTCGCGCTGGGGTTAGCCACCACACTGGCCGGGCTGGGCGTGGTGGCCAGTAGCCTGGGCTGGGTTTACGGCCAGGTGGGCGTGGGGTTACCGATTGTGGTGAGTGCGATCGCAATCATCATGGGTCTCAACCTGCTGGAAGCACTGCCGCTGCCACCCTTGCCGTCCTACAGCGGCATGGACTTTATGCAAAATAATATTCCCAGGTCGCTAAAGTCCTATTTACTCGGTCTCACCTTTGGGTTGGTCGCCTCCCCCTGCAGCACACCGGTATTAGCAACACTGCTGGCCTGGGTCGGGCAAACCGGCGATCCGTTGCTCGGTAGCTCGCTGCTGATGGCCTACACCATCGGCTATGTTGCGCCTCTGGTCATTGCCGGTATCTTTACCGCATCCATCAAAAAAATTCTCGCCATCCGCCAATGGTCCGGCTGGATTACCCCTGCCAGCGGTGTTTTACTCATCGGCTTTGGCGTATTCTCACTGGTATCGCGGCTTATGCCGATTGCGTAATGTACAGACGTTGCCTGCAATGTCTCTCCGTCAAAAAATCTTATGGTCGCTGCTCTCAAACGCTACTTCAAAAAAGACCTAATTCCGCTGCTGGCCGATCTTCGTCTTGCCATTGTCCTACTGCTGGTCATTGCCGTCTTCAGCATCCTAGGCACGGTCATCGAGCAGGGGCAGGGACTAGTCTTTTACCAAGAGAACTATCCCGAAAACCCCGCCTTATTTGGTTTTCTCAGCTGGAAAGTCTTACTCACAGCAGGCTTAGACCATGTGTATCGCACCTGGTGGTATCTATCATTGCTCATACTGTTTGGCAGCAGTCTTACCGCCTGCACCTTTACCCGACAGATTACCGCCCTGCGCTGGTTCTCCCGCACCTGGAATTTTTACAGCAAACCTCGCCAGTTTGAGAAAATGGCCCTGAGCACTGAGCTCAGCGAGGGCAACCTGACTCAGCTCACCGACTTGTTAGAAGAAAAACGTTACAAAACCTTTCACAAGGACGGCACCATGCTCTATGCCCACAAGGGTTTAGCAGGACGTATTGGGCCAATTTTAGTCCATGCCAGCATGCTGATTATTTTGCTAGGGGCCATGTATGGGGCCATGACCGGGTTCTTTGCCCAAGAAATCATCCCCAGTGGCAATACCTTTACCGTACAGAACGTGTTTGATGCCGGTCCTTGGGCTGGACCTCAGATTCCCAAGGATTGGTCAGTCAAGGTTAATCGATTCTGGATTGATTACAGCCCCGAAGGTCGCATAGATCAGTTTTACTCAGATCTTTCAGTGTTAAACGACCAGGGTGAAGAAGTTAAACGCAAAACTATTTGGGTGAATCAGCCACTGCGCTATCGCAATGTCACCATGTACCAGGCAGACTGGTCCATCGCTGGGGTGCGAGTAAAAGTGAACAACAGCCCCATTTTGCAGCTGCCCATGGCCCCGATTGAAACTGAGGATGGCGGCAAACTCTGGGGAACCTGGGTCCCCACCAAGCCCGATATGAGTTCTGGGGTATCGCTAATCACGCAAGATCTCCAGGGGACGCTGCTGGTTTACAACGAAAACGGTCAGCTAATTTCCACCGTGCGAGAAGGGATGTCGGTGGATGTCAATGGCGTCACCCTATCGGTCACCGAACTTATTGGCAGCACTGGGTTACAGATTAAAGCAGACCCAGGCGTTCCCATTGTTTATCTAGGGTTTGGCTTGCTAATGCTCGGGGTGGTCATGAGCTATATTTCCCATTCCCAGGTGTGGGCACTGCAGACAGGCGATCGACTTTATGTGGGCGGACGCACCAACCGTGCCCAAGTCTTCTTTGAGCGCGAACTGGTCGCCGTCCTGGATCAATTGAGCAATCAGCCAGAAACTGAACCGGCAAAAGATTTAGTCGCCTCCTAACAAGAATCTACTCAACAGCCAATTGCACTACTGAAAAAAGTGGGTCCTGATCACGGTGCTCATCAAATACAAGCCCGTTAAAATCATGGCAGTTCCTGCGGCTCGGTTGATTAGTGTATGCACTTTAGGCTGTTGTAAAAGTCTCTGGGCCTGTCCGGCCATATAGGCATAGGCTAGCTTGACACCACCCACAGCAGCGATTGCGACCGCAATAATCAGGCTCGTATCCATCACCGTGAGATTTGAAAGATCGACAAAGGCAGGTAGAAAGCCAATGTAAAACAAAACAGCCTTTTGATCTCCCAGCGTAATCAGCAAGCCCGTCAAAAAGCTAGAAATCCAAGAAGGCTTTTCCACCTCGTTGATCTTCATAGCTGTTGTTTTTGCCCGCCATAGGGTCACCCCTAGCGTGAGTAAGTAAGCACTGCCCAAACACTTAATCACCACAAAGATGCCGACTAGCTGGGTGGCAAGCACCGCCAGGCCATAGACCGCGAACAAGATAAACACAATATCGCCAATCACGATACCCAAAGCAGTGACGCCACCATGCCAAAATCCAGCAGAGAGGGAGCGGGCGACTACGGTAAGCACGCTCGTGCTGGGCAGTGCAGCGAGCAGCACCATGGTAAAAAATAGAGAAATGAGACTTTGAAACGTCATAATACTCTTTCTCGCTCTGCACTCAACATGACAGGGCTCACTGGATCAACACCCAAAAGGGTTAAAAATTGCTAACAGCTTTGTATTTAGAATCTCACAACAGCCCAACTGTCCCTTTAGCGGACAGCCTTCAATTAGTGGTAGGTTTCGAACCTAGCGTGGATTTTAGCCCCACAACCGGCTTGTCGCAATATCTAAGCTAACAAACTCTGCCTATTCAATAGACGAAGGCATTTCTGTTGTACCTTGGAGCCAGAGGGATTCAAACGCAATTTTGAGGGTCATCGCCAGACCAGGGTGGGTAATGCTCAATGCGGTAAAGCTGGGTGTACTCACCAGCGGATCTTGTAATGACAACAAAACACTGCGCCCATCAAATAGCCGCAGCTTAAACGGCACAGCGTCAACAAACCGAATCTCTTGTCCCCATGTCTGACACTGACGAATAAATTCTTGACTGCCCGGATCTTGCCAGGCGTTGTGTTCATAAATGGTTCTATAGGACAACCCTCGCTCTAAGGCAGGACGAACTAGTTTGAGTCCAACCTCATAGCTAAGTAAGGACGGCGATGTAAAAAAGGCACAAATGCTGTCCTGGGCTCCCCGCGCCATCAGTTCTCCGCGCTCGGCGATGCGTGCTGGATCGGAGAGCACTTCTATGTAGGCCAGCGGATCTTGATTGCGATGGCCCGCTTCATACAACGGTCCCAACGCAGCTACTATCTGCTCGGTTTGCTGGCGCTGTTGCTCGATTTCTCGTTCATACTGCTGCTGCTTTGTTTGCAACAGACCTGTGAGTCCTGTTTTGGGAGCCACCGCCTGAAATAATCGCTGTTTTCCCGAGCGCCGTTCCAGGGCAAGGCCGCGATCGCACAAAGAGGCCAGCACATCATAAATTCGCTGCCGAGGCACCTGGGCACAGGTCGCCAACTGCGGCGGCGTAAAATCTTGCCGTTCTAACAGGGCCAGATACACCGCTGCTTCATAGCGTGTCAGCCCTAGCGCTGTCAGACTTGTAAGCACCGCTCCCTCTGGTTGAGACTTTTTGGCCATAGGACTAATCCATATTACTCATTATGTCACCACTCATTAGTGGTGCTATTGTAAGCCTACGGTTGAACCGATATCAATCCCCTACGTTCCCATGGCTACTACAACCCTCAAAAACAATCCCAATACCCAAAGATCAGGGTACGGCTTTCCTGCCTCAGGCTTATTTCCAGGGGCGCTTTCTCCCTTTCCAGGACGCTAATATCTCCGTTGCCACCCATGCCCTGCATTACGGTACCGGTGTTCTTGGCGGTATCCGCGCGCTACCCAATCCCTCAGTTCCCAATCAAATCCTAATTTTTCGCCTGGACGCCCACTGCCAGCGCCTCTGCAACAGCGCTAAATATCTCGGCTACGCCATAGCCCCCAATGCCCTAAAATCCACTCTGATTGAGTTTGTTCGTCGCAATCGTCCTGCCGAACCCTTTTACATTCGTCCATTGATTTACACGGCAGGTCTTGGGGTTACTCCCCGTCTCCACGACATTGAGAAAGACCTGATAATTTACGGTATTCCCATGGGTGACTATCTAAAGAAAAAGACGGTTCGCTGTCGCATTAGCTCCTGGAGTCGTCAGCGCGACTTAAGCCAGCCACTCCGGGCAAAAACCACCGCCGCCTATATTGCCTCTGCTCTAGCTAAAACCGAAGCGATTGAGTCAGGCTTTGATGAGGCTATCTTGCTCAACAGCCATGGAAAAATCAGCGAAGCATCTGCCATGAACCTGTTCATTGTGCGTCAGGGGCAGTTGATCACCCCCAGTATCGATCAAGATATTCTCGAAGGCATCACTCGTAATAGCCTGCTTACCGTGGCAAGAGATTTAGGTATTTCCACCGTTGAACGTCCAGTTGATAAATCAGAGTTGATGATTGCCGACGAGATTTTCCTTTGCGGCACAGCAGCGCAGATGGTTCCTGTTGCTAGCATCGAAAATTATACGCTGCCAGAACAACGACTGGTGACACAACAGCTGCAGCAGCGTTTGAACGAGATTATTCAAGGGGAAAATTCCAGTTATGACAGCTGGCTTACCCAAATCGATTATGGCCAAGTTCCTCAGACTTAGAGAAGAGTGTTCGATATGCTCAAATAATTGCTTTGGGGCACTGAACCCGCAAACGGTTGAAGTGATGGTGCCCCCTACGGTCTCTATGCAGAACTAGGCTATGTCCTGATGGTTGAGTCGTAGAATTAGCTATTTTTATTCTTTATACTCAGGCTGCAGTTAATTAAGTATATTCCGCAGCTTTTCCAAGCATCACTTACGTAGTCCATGGCTTATATAAAGGGAGAATATAGATATCGATAGCCATGTTTCCATCACTAGTAGTCCTGGTTACTTTTATAACAGGAATTAGATTTTAACTACTGAGGTCGTCATGAAAGTATTTTCTAGAAAATCGTTATTGGGTGCGATCGCATCTGCCAGCCTTTTAACCATTGGAGCCGTCGAAGCCCAAGCAGCAGACATCAAAGCCACTGTCACCGCTGACAATTTCTACGGCATATTTTACGGCAACGAAGATGGTAGTACCCTCAACTTTGTTGGCCGCAATGAAACAGGTGATGGCGGTTCTTCCGGAGGCTATAACTGGTCTGAAGCAGAAACATGGGACTTTGAAGTCAATACCAACGACTATCTGTATTTAGTAACTTGGGATGATGGTCGCGTCGCAGAATCCTGGATCGGAGAATTTGAAGTTGATGGCAAAACCATCCTATCTGGAGCCGATGACTGGGAGTATATCGTCGGTGGGGACAATCCTTATTTAGCTGACAAAACCACCAACCTGCTGCCCGGCAATGCAGAATTATCATCCTTAATTGATGGTGCATTGTGGCAGGATACCGTCAGCATTGGTAAGAACGGTATTAAACCCTGGAGAACCATTGCTGGTGTGGATCAAGATGCGGATTGGTTACAAACGGCTTCCCACAGTGAAGGCAGCTACACTATTTTCCGGACAAGAGTACCGGCTGCAGATGTGGCGGATGTACCTGAGCCTGCGGCGATGTTTGGGCTGCTCGCTGTGGGTGCGATCGCAACTGCAAAGCGCAAGCGTAAGGCATAAACGTGAACACCCAGGTCACATTTATCAAGTAACCTGGGTGTTATAAATTCAGATAGCTACAACAGCTGTGGCGAGATCTATAAAGTCTCATCGCAGCTGTTTTGCATCAACTCTCATGAATAGATACCAAAAGGCCTCTGCCAAGAAGGTAGAGGCCTGATATTTCAGGAAAGAGAGCTGTTAAGGCTTCGACGGTGAGCTCAGCCAAACTACGATGCCGAGACCGGATAGATCGGGTACATTATTTAGCCACAGAACCTTGATACAAGAAAAAAAGCCTCTGCTGAAAAGCAAAGGCTGGGAGTGCGTGTTGAAGGAAAGAGAGAATCTGAACAGAGAGATTAGTCTGAATACGCCCGACGCTATTAGCGAACGACAGCTTTAGTCCGAGCATCCAGAGCATCAAGGCGAGCTTCCTGGATATTATCAACGGTCTTAGTGCGGGCATCCAACGCTTCTAAACGAGCAGTTTGAATGTTATCAACAGCTTTAGTCTGGTTGTTTAGATGCTCCAGACGTAGCTTATGAACACCATTTTTTGTGCGAGCATCCAGAGCATCTAAACGAGCTGCTTGGATATTATCGACAGCTTTGGTACGGGCGTCTAAAGCATCAAGGCGAGCGGATTGGATATCTTCGATAGCCTTGGTTTGAGTGTTGAGGTGCTCTAGGCGTAGTTTGTGAACACCGTTCTTTGTGCGGGCATCAAGCTCTTCGAGGCGAGCAGATTGGATGTTGAAGCTAGCGGGTTCAGCAGCAGCGGATGCAATGGGGGCAACAGCAGCGGATGCAACCAGAACAGTTAAAGCAGAAAGAAGTGTGCGTTTCATAATTAAAGCCCTTTGGTGAATCAATGATTGACTTCATTGATTACAAGAATGCAGGCGCTACCTGAACGTCATCTGACCAATAACTGAGGGTTGCTTAAGGGATTTCTGAGATTGACTGAGTAAGTTTGGTGATGCTGATCACAAAATAAGAAGCCCCCACGGGCATCAAGGCTCATGGGGGCTTCGGTTTAGATATAAAGTGGAATGCAATAAATCGTTCTTCTATGAGTTCACTCTACGCTAGCAAAATTCATATGGGGGCCTTTTCGAGATACCCCTATCGCTGCCTTATACAACTATCAAGTTTGCGTAGTTTGTGTCGGCGATCACTGTGGCAAGGGCTGATTAGAGATTGACTAGAGGATTAACGGTCTATTGTGTGTGTAGCCCAGTAAGTTGTAGCGAGGGGCAACGGCGGGGTGAGAAATGATTTAAAGCGTAACAGCACCCAGAACACTCAACTGAGGAACTCTTCTAGAATAAACAAGACTTTTTAGAGATGTTTACTATCAGTCAGACTTTCAGACTTATAGTGAACAGGGCTCTCTAGTGCAAGTAAGAAGAAGTATCAGTGATGCATTTGGGTGCTGTTGTTGAACCGTCGGATGTTTCTATCGAACTATCTATCGTCAGACCTCCTTATGTTTTTTTGCGGCTATGAGCTTTTCAACTCATGTATACAGCATATTCCTGGAGTACTTACAAATCTCTTCTATGATACAAACGTTAACTTGTTATTTATCACTGTTATCCGTGCTGAGCAGTGACATAAATCTATGAAGGTTGGCGACTGGAAAGCTACTGATTACATACAGGCCTATCAGGGCTCCAGTTTTAGCGTGAGCGTCTGTACGATTATTCTCTAATTTCAAAATAATGAATGTTCAGTCATATTTTTCCGGTTTTGCTACTCTTCCGTCCAATGTTGAAGCACGATTGATGCCTGACGCCAAGCCACAGTATCTGAACCCTGACGGCAGTAATGATGCTATGGTTATCTGTGTCCATGGCTTTACTGGAACTCCCTATGAAGTAGCTCCGGCGATGGGTGCGATCGCAAATATGGGCTTATCAGCCGTTGCTCCTCTATTGCCAGGCCATGGCTATCGAGAGCGTCATGAGCAAGAGCGAGAATTTTCACGGATCACAAAAGAGAGAATGCTCGCTGCAGCTCGACAAGAAATTGCTCGGGCAAGAGAGCAGTATTCCCGTGTCGGGATGTTTGGCTTTTCCATGGGCGGTGCGATCGCGCTGACTATGGCAGCAGAAGGCTTATTGGATGCCTGTGCCGTGGCGGCTCCAGCGCTGCGCCTACCACGCAAAGCGGAAATCTTGATTCCGCTATTAAGCTGGGCCAGTTTCAAGTTAGAAGCTCCTTGCCAGGAAACGTTTTATTTACCTGCCTATGAGTTTCATCATTCCTGGGCGCTGAGAGCCCTTTGGCAGTTGGGTCGCCATGCACGTTATCAATTACCCAGGGTGCAATGTCCAGTTTTAGGCGTGCACTCCCACAATGACTTAACGGTGCCGCCTATTGTATTAGGACTGATGACAAAATACATTCCAGCTCCGTTAGAATTAGCTTGGTTTAACGATTCTGGTCACGTAATGCTGCTAGATGTGAGTGGCCCAAGCGTGGCGTCAACAGTCGCCGATTTCTTTCGAGACCAGTTAGCTTCTGAGTGATCTGCCAGATAGGAATCTTTTCAGTTTATGCATTGCCTTGCTTAGGGGAATGCACCTAAATAAAATCCCAATCACAGAATATGTCGAATGTACCAGTTCTCACTGTGCGCACAGTTATCGCTTTGCTCCCGTAACAGGTCAATTATCTGTCAGTTTATCTCTGGTGTTCTTCAAGGCTAAGACTGGTTTGAGCAAACTTAATGTGTTCGGCAGGGTGACTCTATCTTGAAGCCGCTCCACAATAGCTTCCTTGCCCAAGACTGCTCGATATTAAATACTCTGGTACTCCCACTGAAGGTTCGGCTAGCATAGGGTTGCTTTCTGATCACTGAACAATGAATAAACTCTTGGGTGGAATTGGGCTGCTCAGCCTATCGGGCTTTATGCTTTTAGGCTTTTTTAGGGCTGACCTGAGCAATCGGTCGATTGCTATTAAGGGCATGACCTTTGGTGTAGGAGTCGGTTTACCCATGGTCGCAGGCATGGGTCTGGTGGGCAGTCATCGCCGCGATCGCAAACGCCTCGCTAGCCGTATCGTCGATTCTCGATTCCTTGTACTACGCTCAGAGATTCTCAAGCTGGCCCAGCAAAACCAAGGAAAACTCACCGAAATTGAGATAATTTTCGAATTGGGCATTGAACAGGCTGTAGCTAATGAAGTCCTAACCGATCTCTGTAACCAAGACTTAGCCGAAATCGAAATGACCCAATCAGGATTGTTGGTCTATGTCTTCCCTGACATCCAACAGCTACCCACCAAGCATTCTTCACGAGGCCTGCTAGATGCATAATGCAACAGAACCCCAGTACAGCTGCCCCGTATGTCCAGGGCTACCGTTGCAAAAGCTCAAGATTATTCTAAAGGAGAGTAAAAATCATAAAGGCTGTCTTACTCTCGATTGCTGCCAGCGCTGTGGTGGGGTTTGGTTCGACAAGAACGAAATAACTCTCTCGCAGCAAATTACATCGCCTCAAGATCGTCAACGCATCACCCAAACATCAAAAAAAGGACAGATACATTGCCACAGCTGCGATATGCTGATGGACCGCAATCTGGATCAGTGCCCAACCTGTGACCATTACAATCGAATTGCCTGTCCTGTGTGTAGACGGACGTTGGCACGTAAACAACACCAGCAAATGGTCTTAGATGTTTGTCAGCATTGTCAAGGGGTATGGTTTGACCAGACAGAGCTGTTGGCTATATGGAATGGTCCATTACCGAGCTTTTTAGAAAGTCGCGATCGCACCCACAACTACACATCCCCCAAGGGGATACATTACAACGATAGCAATGCCATCACACAAACTACGGTAGAAAATGCTGTAGAGGGTAGCTTGAACAATGTGGCTGCCAATATTCTGTGTGAGTCAGGTTTCCAAGTTGCTAGCAGCGCAATCCAAGGTAGTACTGAAGCAGCGGGAGCAACCGCCGAGTCATTAGCAGATGTCACCAGTGCTGCCTTAGAAACAGCAGGAGCGCTTCCTGAAGTCGCCACTGTTGTTGTAGAAGCTTCTGCCGAGATGGCCGGTGGACTTATAGAAGCCCTGGCTACAGTACTTGCAGGATTGCTCTCAGGATAACTGGGTGGTTACACTGCATCGTTTGAATGGACTATATAAGAAGCCCCCACGAACGCTAAGGTTCACAGGGGCTTCGGTTTAGATATAAAGTGGACTGCAATAAATCGTTCTTCTATGAGTTCACTCTAAGGCAGCAAGATTCCCGTGGGAACCTTTGTAGACCATGCCCATTGTTACCTCACATAAGCATCAATTTTTCTTGGTTTGTGCAACAGATCACAGCATAGTGATTGGTTGCACTAGACTATGAGTTTTTGGCAGCGACATCCTGACTGGCCAGAACTGTCTAGTGTGTGAGCAAATCATTCACCTGATAAGCTAAAGCCCGCGCCGGGTTGAAACACCAGCGCTAGCTGAGGGTTGTCCGCTAAAGGGACAATTTGGTGTAGAGATGCTGGTGGTCCTTGTGGATCGGTTGAAGCTATAGTTGACCATTACCGTTGTGGAAGCGAATCCTAAAACACATATCCGATGATTGTGTCTCTTCCAGTGGACACCCTTTGGTTAGCCCAGGGTTTCGAACCCTGGGCGGGCTAGCGCTTCCTCATCAGGTGCAAGATCTCAGATAAGCGACTTATCAAATCTTTTATCTGATGCCAAAATCTGTTGGGGGCTGGCCCTATGCCAGCCCTGCGATCGCTAGAACGTAAAACACTACGCTTTCTAGTCAACCCGAACTCGTTTGGTCAAAATCGCCATTAGCTCATTGGGTCGCCCGGTGGGCAAGGGTTTACTCCAGTCGTTGGGCTCAGCATAGTTGAGCGTGTGGAGCAGTGCAATGGTGTTACGAATGGCGATTAGGCTACCAAACAGCGTGTGGTTGATGTTTTCGTACTGATACTCCGGGAGCGACGGCACGATAGACGGAATATTGGACGCGCCTGCGCCCTGGCTATTGTCTTGAAACATGGGATTCTGGTCTCCAGATAAACGAAAGTGGAGCCAGAACCCAATAGTCAGCAGCTCCAGATTGTGCAAATCGGAGCGCTGATCGATAATGACCAAAGCTTCCGGGATTGCCTTGTGATCCGGGAGGTTAGCTGTCAGCAGGTGTCCGACCACCTTGCTGACAGTGCCAAATATTGAGTTCTGATTTCAGGCAGCGATGGTTAATCACAGCCCTGAAAAGAACATACGACCTATGGATGATGGACGTCAAGCCTTGGTTGAACACAATTTTGATACATTTACTGAGATTCACTTGCTTATGCTCCGCTGTTGCAGCACAGTGTTAGCTATCTCTACAGTGGAATTTTTGCAATTCGATTAATCCATTCTTTTGCTGCGCTTACTGACCAAATTAGAATCAGTTCCTCGATCACAGTTTCTACAGCGGTCTTCCTAGAAACAATTAACACGCCTGAACTCTGATTACCGACTAAGAAATCTGCAAATTCAGTTGGCATTGTTCTGCGGTCATGAGTCACTAAAATACGTTGCTGTCTGGCTGATAGCGCTAATACTTCTGCATCTTTTAGCCCTTCTAAATCTGCTTCAGTCGCAGTCTTAAAGTTAATGTTAGGTTGTCGTCGGATAACCCCTGTCACAATCGCTTGATTTAAATCAGCATCAGCCTGATATTGAACATTTTCCATTATGCTTACTGCGCTGATTGCTTGGCAGTGATTAACTTGTGATGTAAAGCCGGAGCTTCTATCTGTAAGGGCTGTGGCATGGCATCAAATGCCTGTTCTTCTGAGATTAGGTAAGCATCAATATCGGACCGATTAGCCAGGTAAAAGGTAATTGCTCCATATACCTGCTCCAAGTCAAGCAAAGGATATGATTGAGCAATGCTTTCGGGAAGTAAACCTTTGCGGAAAGCATAAACAATAGAATCCAAAGAAATTCGGGTACCAATGACCCAATATCCTTGTTTTTTGAACTCTACATATGGTTTTGTCGCAAAGGCAGTCATGGCATAAGCCCAGAGGGAGGTGTCTCTCGCATTATATCAAGTGGCCAAGCAAGTAGGGTGGGCAGAGGCTTCTGGATAACGCGGCTTTGGTTGAGATCGCTACATCTGCCCATCATCTTAAAAGAGTTTCCCCATGTGGCTACATGTATGGAAAACAAGGAACCGGATACTTATGTAAGTGATTGTGGGCAGTGCCCATCCTACTCTCTACTGAAAGTTTAGAGCCCTACGGCAACCACGGGTACTGGCTAAAATCAGGCGAACGCTTCTCCAAAAACGCCTGTTTCCCTTCTGCCCCCTCTTCCGTCAGATAATACAAAAGCGTCGCATTTCCCGCCAGCTCCTGTAGTCCCGCCTGACCATCACAGTCAGCATTAAACGCCGACTTCAGACAGCGAATCGCCGTAGGACTCTTCTGCAAAACCTCCTGCGCCCACTGCACACCTTCCGCTTCCAGCTGCTCCACCGGAACAACATGATTCACCAGTCCCATATCTAGCGCCTGCTGGGCATCATACTGCCGACAAAGAAACCAAATCTCCCGCGCCTTTTTCTGTCCAACAATGCGGGCCAAATAGCTAGCCCCAAAGCCGCCGTCAAAGCTGCCCACCTTAGGCCCCGTCTGACCAAAAATCGCGTTGTCCGCTGCAATGGTCAGATCGCAAATTAGATGTAGTACATGGCCACCACCGATGGCATAACCCGCCACTAGGGCAATAACCACCTTAGGCATCGACCGAATCAGCCGCTGCAAATCGAGCACGTTTAAACGCGGAATCCCATCGTCACCCACGTAGCCCGCCTTACCCCGGACACTCTGGTCGCCCCCCGCGCAAAAAGCATACTTCCCATCTGTATGGGGACCGGCTCCAGTCAACAGCACCACACCGATAGACGTATCTTCGCGGGCATCGCAAAAGGCATTGTATAGCTCAAATACAGTTTTGGGCCGAAACGCATTGCGCTTGTGGGGACGATTAATCGTGATTTTCGCAATGCCGTTGGCCTTGTGATAGAAGATGTCTTCGTAGGTTTTGACCGATTGCCAATCGACTTGCATAGTGTGTCCGCTAAGTAGAAGTGTATTCAAACGCCACAGCCATTATGTCAGTTGGGTGAACCAGTCCAATCATTACAAGGCTGTTACAAAGCTCGGCCTCCTCAGACAAAATCATGGCATCTACGGGAGAATAGTCACGAGAGAAAAACCGTTATATCCATGGCTTACTACTGGTTCAAAGCGTTTCATATCTTTGGTGTCGTGGCCTGGTTCGCAGGTCTTTTTTATCTGGCCCGGTTGTTTATCTACCATGTTGAGGCCGACATGGAGATTGAGCCGGCCCAAAGCATTCTTAAAAAGCAGTACAGCATTATGGAAAAGCGGCTATACAACATCATTACGACACCCGCCATGGTGCTAACGGTGGCGATGGCAGCCGGGCTACTGTACGTCATGCCTGAGTATCTGCACCAGGGTTGGCTGCATGCCAAGCTGGGGTTTGTGGGCTTGCTACTGATTTATCACTTTTACTGTGGGCATTTGATCAAACAGCTGGAGCAGGGCGAATGTAAATGGAATAGCAAAACCCTAAGGTTCTTTAATGAAGGTCCGACGCTGCTACTGGTGGTAATCGTGATGCTGGTGATCTTTAAGAACCAGTTTCCCACCAGCGCAACCACCTGGCTAATTGCGGCCCTGACAGTCCTGTTTTTAGCGACAATTCAGCTCTATGCTCGTAAACGCCGTCTTGATAAGGAGAAAGAAGTAGCGGCAGCCTCAGGCACGGAGCAGGCACTGTCATCTTAGTTTTGAAAAAGTTTGTCAGGGACTAAGTATGCAATCTAAAGTTCGCTATGGGCTATCGATTCTCTGTGCTGTTTGTGTCGTGCTGGTACTGACCGCTAGCACTTGGGCTCAGCCGCTGACAAAAGTACCAGTTGCCAAGGGCACTGGCGGTGCAGTGGCATCAGTGGATCAAGACGCGAGTCAGATTGGCATTAAGGTTCTGCGTCAGGGCGGGAATGCCGTCGATGCAGCTGTGGCTACAGCGGCGGCCCTTGGGGTAACGGAGCCTTTCTCTGCTGGCATCGGCGGCGGTGGATTTATGATGATCTACCTGCATGATCAAGATCGGGTGATTACCCTGGATGGTCGTGAAGAAGCTCCTGAAGCAGTAACGGCTAATTTATTTCAAGACCCGCAGAATCCGGCTGAAAACCTGCCGTTTTTTCCTAATCGCATTAGCAGTGGCCTCGCGGTTGGTGTGCCGGGTACACCTTTAAATTGGCAGACGGCTCTGTCTCGCTATGGCACCCTATCGCTATCGGAGGCGTTGGCTCCGGCCATTGAGCTAGCTGAAGCTGGCTTTATGGTGGATGAAACGTTTGCTCAGCAGGTGATACGTAATCAGGAGCGCTTTGGGGCCTTTGCTTCGACACGGCAGCTGTATTTGCCCCAGGGTATGCCGCCAGCAGTGGGGACGCTCCTACGCAATCCGGATATAGCCCAGGCCTATAAACTGCTGGCAGATCAGGGGGTAAATAGTTTTTACCGGGGTGAGCTGGCCCAGGCGATTGTGGAGACGGTGCAGTCTCCACCTGTGGTGACCAATCCGCCGTTTACGGTCCAGCCTGGGTCGATGACGCTGGGTGATTTGGATCGCTATGAGGTGCGAGTGCGGCCACCTGTGGTGAGCGAGTATCGCGGCTATCGGCTTTATGGCATGGGGCTGCCCAGCAGCGGTGGGATTACGGTGGCTCAAACCCTGGGGCGTTTGGAGTCTAAGGATTTAAGCAGTCTAGACCGGGCAGAGGCACTACACTGGGTGATTGAGGCTGAAAGGCTGGCGTTTTGCGATCGCAACGCCTACATCGGCGATCCTGAATACGTCGATGTGCCAGTAACCGGTTTGCTCGCTCCGAAATACATAACCAGTCGTCCACTCCCACAGCAGGCAGCCGAGCGCTGTACTAAACCTGGCAATCCTCTCCGGCACCAAACGGACCCCAGCCCCAGCCTGACCCAGGTTCCCAAAATCGCCACTGGCAACGCTCAAGAAGGACTATCCACCACCCATCTGGTTACAGCAGATCGGTTTGGCAACGTCGTTTCTTATACCCTAACCATTGAGTCAACTGGCGGGTCCGGTATGGTTGTCCCCGGTTACGGCTTTATCCTTAACAATGAGCTCACAGACTTTGACACCGCGGTGCCTCACCCCAACGCCCCCGAACCCGGCAAACGCCCCCGTAGCAGTATGGCCCCCACCATTGCCATTGCTCCTGACGGTCGTACCCTGGCCTTTGGCAGCCCCGGTGGTTCTACCATCATTACCACCGTTGTCGGCATTGCCACCAACCTGATCGACTTTGACCTGCCCCTATCCGAGGCCATTAGCGCACCTCGTCTCTCCCAACGCAATAGCAGCAACACTACAATAGAGCAGGTTTTAGCAGGCAACGACACATTCACCGTCCTGAGTATCCTGGGGCATCAGCTACGCCCGGTGGATGAAATCGGTGCCGCAACTGGTCTAGAAATCTGGCCCAAGGGTAAGATGCAGGCCGTAGCAGAACCCAGTAGACGTGGTGGTGGGGCGGCCATGGTTGTTGCTCCATAGGTGACTAGAGTCAAGCCAGAGAACCGAGCACCATACACAAACATCATATGGACAGTCTAAGAACTGCATCCACCGAAAATGACATCTATGACGACAGGTTATCCTGGTTTACTGGGGATACTAGAAAGAAACGCATAATGCGCCAGGGTGATTACATATAAGCAACTAAGCAACCAAACAGCAAATAACAGGGACGCGATCTGCTAACAGTGCTCCAAGAGTTTGACATATCAATTACAGCCGTCGGCAATGACCGATATTTGGTGCGCACGGAGCAAGTGGCCCCCGGAGTCCCCTTGGCACAAGAACAGTTTCACTGGCCCATCGACCAGTGGCTAGAGGAGGCATCCACCTTAATGCATGATCCCTTGCTCGGGATCCTCAAAGGTGAGCCAAGCCAGCGCTGGGCCTCAACACCCAAGTATCGTTCTGGCAATAACGACGACGATGACCCTGCAGCCCCATTACCTACGCTTGTCAGTCTGGGCCAAGCACTCTACAACGGCCTCTTTGATCGCGCCCTACGGGATAGCTGGCTAACAGCTCAGGGGGTAGCCCAAAATCGACGGTCGCCCTTGCGGTTGCGACTAGGCCTCAAAGGAGAAAGGCTACAGCAGTTGCCTTGGGAAGTTTTGCACGCAGGCGATCGTCCCCTGGGGACAGGCACAGATGTAACCTTTTCCCGGTATCATCTTGGCCGTCGGCAGGGGTACGACCGTCCGGTGGCAACCGTGCCTGATTTTGACCAGCCCCTGCGGGTGTTAATGGTAATTGCCACTCCGACCGATCAAGATCGTCTAGAACTTGCCAACGAGGTGGAGCAGCTACAAAATGAACTGCACCCTCCCTCGTTGCGCTCCGGTAATAGCTACAATGTCTTGCCCAAGCAGCAGCTGGATGTGCAGCTCACAGTTTTGAAACAGCCTGGTCGAGCTGAACTCACCCAGGCCCTAGAGCAAGGCAACTACCAAGCATTGCACTATGCTGGCCATAGCAACCTGGGCAATGCCGGTGGAGACCTATATCTGGTGAGTCGTCAAACAGGACTCACCGAACGGATTAGTGGTGAAGACCTAGCAGGCCTACTGTCTAATAATGGTGTAAAGCTAGCGGTCTTAAATTCTTGTCGCGGGGCCTATGCCCAAAGTGCGGGGGGCTGGCATGAGCAAAACCTAGCCCAGGCCCTGGTCAATCGAGGTATTCCTGGCGTCATTGCCATGGCCGAACGCATTCCTGACAATGTAGCCATTACCTTTACCCAGCTGCTCTATCGCAACTTAAAGCAGGGTAACCCCATCGATTTGTGCTTGAACCGTACTCGTCAGGGACTGATCTCGGCCCATGGCTCCCATTACAGCTACTGGGCGCTGCCAATTTTGTATATGCAGCCCGGATTTGATGGCTATCTTGCTAGCAAGCCAGGGACGGATAATAGCGCCCTTGATAAATTACTGAGTGAATCTGAATCAGCCTTAAAGGCCTTGGATCCGCCAGATGTTGCTATACCTGGAAGTAATGACGCGGCTGTGGCTAATGCAGCTGAAGCAAGCAGTACGGCAGCCCACAGCATTGATTCAGATCAGGTGAATTTAGATGACCTCGTAGAAACGGTCGAGCTAGATGAGTTCCTGCGCTATGACAACGATAGTGATGATGCAAGCGTACCAGAGCTAGTAGAAAAACTGTCCCAACCAGCTGACCCCGATCAGGTCATGCTAGCGGATATTGATGAGTCACTCATTCCGGAGACGCTAGAAACGCCAGGCCTAGATCTATACGAGCAGCTACCCAAAAAGCCAGCACCTCAACCAGAGCCAGACGAGGAAAAGACAATTTATAGCGACGAGCATCGTCCTGATCTTGAGCAAGCTGAGCCTGCTGCGAGTAGCACTCACAAAAGCTCGGGGATTTCCAAGCGGCGGCAGCGGCAGATAGCGCTAGGAGTCGGTGCCGCTGCGGTGCTGGGAATTGTCGGTATAGGCATTAGCGATCCCTTAGGTTGGGGACCATCGCCGGTATCCCCCCCGCAGCTGACTCCAACCACCGATTCGCCTCCTTCCAACCTACAGAGCGTTAGTCAGGTCATTTCAGGAGATCCTGACAGAATCGTTGAAGTACTCGCTGAAAAAGCAGAGACTGAAGGACTTTCAGCCGCTCTGAAGTTAACGGATGCTTTGTATTCTGAACGTACAAAACAGAGTACTCCCACGCTCTTTTTTTCTAAGGGTCAGTTTCAATGGGCCATGATCAAAGCTAATGATCCGGCGCTAGGGATAAACCCCTCTGATGCAGCCACGTCTTGGGAAGATGCCCTGACAGTAAAGTCTGATTGGTTAGACGCCCAGGTTGCTTTAGGCTTTGCCCGTTATGAGCAAAACTTGATGGACAATGCGATCGCACTCTGGGAAGACGCCATTCGTAACGAGACTGAGCAAAACATCCCAATTGTTACCTTCGACGACGATGACCGACGTTGGCCCATGCAGTTTCATGCGTATTTAGGGTTAGCGATCGCATATCACCAGAATGCTAACTTGGATGTTAACAATACTGAGAAAGCAAACTCCCTAGCAATTGCTCAGGAGCATTGGCAAAGTGCCATAGACATTGCGGGTGATGGCAATGAATTAATTAACCCAGAAGAGCTAGGAAACCACTGGCTATGGTCAGAGAAAGCACTGATTGACTGGAGAAAAGCTCGCAAAGGACTAGCCGAGTCAATTGACTCGGCAAACTGATAGCTACCCTCTGTCATAGCACCACTATTAGCTATGCCCTTGAAAGCTCAAAAAGCAGATATAAATCTTAGCTTTATCAAGCTAGGATTGTTAGAGTTTACTAATATTTTCCTAACAGCTCAAAAATCAATTAATTAAGTCTTCCCGGCTGCCGATATTCTTTTTCCCAGCATCGCTGCAGATACTGGACATTATGTTTTTGCCAAAACCTGGACGGCCTGAAAACTGTTTTATAGTGAGAACTAAAGACCGGCTGTTTAAGGTACTGCCAAAGAGGAAATCTCATTATCAATTGACTCAGAAAAATAAATAAGAGCGATCACTGACATCTAGCTGTCAGTAAAAACAACAGTGTTTAAGTAAAAAATTAGCGCTACGAATTTCAGTATAAATTCACCTGCACGATACTAGTGATTAGTAAATTTCACAGCTCGGCTCACCTCCTCAATCAGCAGCAACCAAAATCATTAATAGCTCAAGCCATAGCCAAGCCGCCACTAGGCCCTTAAACACTTTTACAAACTATAAGTAACTAACAATAATTTGAAGTTTTCTCATCACCTATAGTCTTCGCTCTGAAGGCTATTCTCCTTCAGTATAAGCACCTTACTTTTGAATACTAAGCTTGTTCCTCAAGTTGGAAAATTACTTCATCCAGCTTAAAGAAAAAAAATATATATTTGTGGGCACAAAAAATAAGCACTTCCTCATCAAGAAAGTGCTGATCTCAAAGTATTAAGCGCTTGGTAACTTGAAGGATAGCGTGTTCACTAGCTACTGTCATTTAGCAGTCTCTTGCAGTCAAACGCATTCTAAAAATCAGCAATGCCAATCTTAAATGGAGCTGACGGGAGTCGAACCCGTGTCCGCCCTGAGTAATAACACGCCACTCATTCACAGGCTTAGCCTATCTAACCCTCTAGGCGGGAACCGCTCATTATCCCGAGCGGTGGGATTCTCTGATAAAGGTCTTTGTTAGGTTTCTCATCAGAGGAATCAACCTAACGCATCCGTTGGGGTTAGGCTTATCACCCTTAACGGAGTCAGGTGATAAGCGCTCGAACCTGAAAGAGGTGTTTAAGCGGCAGCTACAGCTACTTGCTTACGAGCAAAAGGTACGATGTTGTTTGCATCTGTATTTAGTTGAGCCTTTATTTGCGAGAGGTGACTCACTCTCGGCCTGCATCACAACGCGACTTTCGTCAAAACGTCGAAACCGTTACAGCCCCTTGGATAGTAATCCTAATCAATTATTAGGACTAGCCTTTGAGGCACTCACCATTATAAGTCGAAATTTAGAATCTGACAGTGGTCAGCAATAAATGTAACTAAGTCCTATCGGTCCGTAATAAACCGTAGCTACGTCTGGAACTGAAGTTTTTTTAGAGAGAAAACTCCAGGATTCAGTTGGGACAGGGTTAGAAGGGGAGCGAGTAAGGGGGTTATGGTACTGATTAGCTTTAATAAACTAAAGCGGTTGTTTTTTAACTTATAATTAACTATTGAGATATGTGTATCGCCTAAGCTTCGAAATTGCCTTGATATTTCGTGGGTTTGTGACCTTCAAGCCCAGCAATTTAAAAAGGCCACAGACGGGTGTCACGGGCATTATTTCACTTAGTAGTAGGGGTTATAAGGTTATGAGCAGCGACGCAGCGGAAAGCACCAGTAAAACGACTCAGTCATCTAGTTCTTCGAGCCGTACCCAGAAGAAGGCTACGACCTCTTCTGCCAGTAAGGGTGGCGGTATTGTTCAAGCTCAGAAATCTGACATCATTGTGTTGGCAGACAACAGTCGTGTGGTGGAAACGGATACGCTGCCTAACAATCGCCCAATTACTGTGAGCGATGTTGATGTAGTGCACAGTTTGTCATCGGCTGGGGTACGTCCAGTGATGTCTGATAATTTTGAAATTGCTAGCACCGATCACCTACCTGGTCATCGCCCTGTAGCTGTGAGTACTTTGGTGGTTTCTGATTTAGACACGTTGCCCGGCCATCGTCCCATTGCGTCTAATGATATTGACGAAGACCCTGTGGCTCTAATGGGTTATTTGGATTAGACGACGAGTACAGACACAGGCATTTTAGATGAGTAGGGGCGGTTCCATGGAGCGCCCCTACTTGTTTATGGTTAATCCAGATTATGGCCGGTTAATTCAACAAAGATATCTTCTAGGTTAGATGGACGGGTCATCATTCCGGTTTTGTCAGGCTGCTGATCAAGGTGCTGATTGGCTGCTTGCAATGTGGGGAAAAAGGTATAGTTCCAACGGTCCCCCGTTTGTTTCATGACAATGCCTTCGCCATGGTTAGACCGCAGTTCGGCTAGGGTCCCCATCTCAATTAGTCGCCCTTGATCCATAATGCCGATGCGATCGCATAGATATTCCACCTCTTCCATGTAATGGGTGGTAAGTAGCATAGTCATCCCCTGCTTTTTATTTAGATCGAGGATGATTTCCCACAGACGGCGACGAGTTTGCGGATCGAGACCAACGGTGGGTTCATCCAGGAAAAGGATTTTGGGCTGGTGCAGCAGAGCACGGGCAATCTGTAAACGGCGCTTCATACCGCCCGATAGGGTCTTGACTTTATCATCACGACGCTCAGTCAGCTCCACATAGGCCAACCACTGATCAATATCTCGCTGTCGCTGGGGATTGGGTAGATGGTGCATTCTGCCATGGAACTCCATGTTTTCCCAGACAGAAAGATCACCATCAACACTGGTTTGCTGGAGCACCACACCAATTTGCCGCCGGACTTCAGACTTTTGCCGGTGAACATCATAGCCAGAAACCACGATGTCTCCTTGGGTGGCTCGGGTTAGAGTGGTCACCATGCGAATCGTAGTGGATTTACCTGCGCCATTAGGCCCAAGCAGACCAAAGATTTCCCCCGGTTGGATGGTTAACGATAAATCGTTAACCACACAGGTGTTGTTATAGACTTTGTGAACGTTACGCAGGCAAACAGCCGCCACCATGGAATGTTTTAGAAAAAACTAGAGTATGGATACAGTTGTAAAACATTGATGCCCATGAGAGCAAAGATCAGCAACCAAGTTTTATTGATCCACCAAGATGATATCCCCCCCTACAAAAAGCAGGGGTCAATGGTCCGCAACAGCTATTTTTGGGCACTGAAGTCCATTGCTGACCGAGCCGGGTTTAACCAGGATTGGGAGTTTGACGAAACCATATGGATTGCCCTGGCGCGCATGCTGATGTCATTTACGGAGTCAGGCTATTTAGGGTATCGGGAAACGATCCTAGAGTTTCATCCCGAAGATAAGATTCCGTCAGAGCTAAAGACAGTAGCCACATGGAGCGCGCTAGAAGAGGACTAGGGAATAGAAAAAAGGGAACAAGCCATAGCCTGCCCCCTTGTTCTCTGACTGAACGGAAAAATTAATGCTGTACAGATACTGGAGATATCTCTAAGCATTCTGTGTGAATCCTAGGCCGACTCTACATCAACCCTAGCTGAGACAGGATGCCCTGGCCAGTCATGAGTTCAGTTGCAAGACCGACAACGAAACCTAGCATGGCTAGGCGACCATTCCAGTTTTCAGCGATTTGAGTAAAACCAAACTTTGCGTTCTCTTCTGCCATGATGTGTGAGTCCTTCAAACGAAACGTTAAGGTGGGTAACACCTATGTAACTAAATGTTAATCACATTTCTTTAAATCGGCAACGTTAGTTTTGAAAAGCTTGAATAAGTCTTGGATAAAGGGTTTCAAATGTTTATAAAAAACATTTAGGGCGGTTGATAGGGCGGTTATCCGCCCGCTAGCAGGATGATGGTAATAATGAGGATGGCTGAGATCGCAACCGCCAGCAAAACTTTCCAAACAGCTACCGGACGCTCGCCCATTACCTTACCGGTTTGGGCATTAATCATCACCTGATAGGTTTTGCTCCCATAGCGATACGTAGCCATCCACAAAGGCAACAAAATGTGCTTAAACGTTTCTTGGGAATAGTCCGTCGATACTGAGTGGACTCGTTGTTCATCACCACCAATATCTGAGCGCACATCGTTGCGAATCTTGGCAGCCATGATGGACTTAGCCTGTTCAAACCCCTCTTTAACCGGAACCTCATAGCGTTGGGCCTGAAACCCTGCCAAATATTCAGCACTGTAGGGTTTCAGGCTTGAAACCACCACTGTCGGCCATATCTGCCGCAGCTTTTGGTTACTAATGGCTCGCGTCGCTGGCACTAGGACGTCATCGAAAAACCGAGATACCTGTCCAGACGCCGAATACCATCGGGTTCGCTGCACCTGACGCGTCCTAGTTTCCCGCTCCCCATCGGAGTTGGTCGTCGTATAGGTCTCCGTCTCGTAATAATGCTCGCCCCGTTCCCCCCGATAGCGGCTAGCTGTTTGGGCATCGTAGGTCCAAAAGGGCAAATAAATACCCGAAAGAGCCTCGTTTTGGGCCAGCTGTTTGAGCTTCCCAGGCAAAAACAGAGCCTTAAGATCTTTCCAGTCCCAGCGAAACGCTAGCCAATCACGCAAATTTTTGAGCGCCACCTTACGCCCCACCGTAAAAGGAATTAAGGCTGACGGGGCCAGGGTGGGATCAGCCGGATGACTCTTCTGAGTCACAATGCTCGTCGCACAAAATGGACACTTACCGGCCACATCCGGAGGTTCAAAAGTAATGGTTGCCTGACAGCCAGGACAGTTGACCGATTGGGCTGTGGTAGCTAGCTGAGCAATTTGGGTGCGGTTAGTGTGAATAAACGCTGCCAAGTCATGCTCCTGTAGCGTCGACCTAAGCTTGGTCGCCGTTACCTCTGGTGCGGCTTTGCTTTGACCACAATAGGAACATTTAAGCTGTCCTAAATCTGGGTCAAAGGCCATGTCTGCCTTACAGCCTGGACACTGATACTGATTAACCGAAGTCGTAGGCTCCATCGCAAACTTAAGCCCCCGGTGGCGGCGGTGGCACACTGCTCAGCAGCGACTGCAACTCGGGGACTGTGTTCGCTGGTTGCCAGCCGGCCATGCCCTGTTTCCAGACATTGGATTGAGCCGTCAGACCATTGGCAAGCAGCTGACTTTCAGAAAAGGGGCCAAAATTTTGACCATCGCGGGTGATATACCAAGCAGCCGCTGGCATGGGGGGTGGGGGTGCTGCCGGAGCCGCCGGAGCCGGGGCGGTCGGAGCCGCCGCCTGTGGGTTCATGGCGTTAGCCATTTGCTGGCCCATGGCGATACCGACGCCTAGATCGAGACCGGGGCTGCCTCCACCAGGATTTTGGGCTGATTGTTCAATGGCGTTAGCCGCCTGGTATTGGCTGTATTGCTGCATATTGCCCAAGATACCGATGGAGGCTCGCTTATCTAGCGCCGCCTCAACTTCAGGGGGCAAGGAAATATTTTCAATCAGCAGTTGCCGTAGCTCAAGGCCAAACTGCTCCATATTGGGCTGCATGGCATCGCGTACCTGCTCGCCCATAGCCTGATAGTTGGCTGCTAGATCAAATAAAGGCGTTTGGTCTTGACCCACACTGGTGGCAAAGGCGGACACGATCATATTGCGCAGGTGATCGCTAATCTCGTCTGTTTGGAACAGGCCATCGGTGCTAATCAGCTGCTCCAGCAGGGTGCGAGCATGGTTGACTCGCATTGTATAGGTGCCGTAAGCGCGGAGACGCACTGGGCCTAGCTCAGGATCCCGAATCGTAATGGGATTGGCCGTGCCCCACTTGAGATTGGTAAAAATTTTAGTATTAAAAAAATAAACTTCGGCCTTGAAGGGGGAATTAAAGCCGTATTTCCAGCCCATCAGGGTGGTAAGCACCGGCATATTCTGAGTTTCTAGACGATAGCGACCGGGCTCATAGACATAGGCCACCTGCCCCTCGC
>JBCCHX010000053.1:0-52019 GCA_039028535.1 Cyanobacteria bacterium P01_B01_bin.77 | reverse complement strand
TCACACTGACACTATAGTAGATACCTATTTACTGTCTCTAAAGCAATGAGCACAAAGATTTTGCACTCATCTTCTGATTAGAGCTTTAATATGCAAGGACTCAGGGTTATTCTTCTCTATCATTTAGATCCTTTATTTTACTAGCTAATAGTAACATCAGAGAGCTTTTACCAGTCTCTCGAAAGGTCATATGGGCTACGTAGTTGTTTTTATACGCCTTCATATTATATTTATTTTTTTATCAAATCTGGCACTTTTCTTATGAAGTTTGATTCTTAAAACTAAGCTGCTAAGCAATAGGAGAATTACATCGCATAAGAATTCAAATGCCTTACTTATTCATCAGTCTTTGTCTATTTTTTCTTTATTAACGCTCAATCATCCTCTGTTCTGAGGGGCTGCTATTTAGATCGTTGAATTAGGCGCTGCTGGTCCTCGGAATGAATTTATCTGTAAATTATTAGGTGATAGCGTATTTTACAGATGGTTCCACCTCTGGAACTGGCAACGGCTTAACTTGAAGTAGCACATCATACTTACAGGCTTTAGCTAACAATATTCGGCTAACTAGCCTGACAGGTGCTCTCAAAGATAATGGTCAAACTTTACAAGGGTCAGGGCTTCTAAGCTTAGCGGGCTTTTAATCCCTTTCTGACTTTCCATTCAACTAAAACGCTCTGGATTGAGTGGACGTCAATGACTATTAAGGCTTGATGACTCACACAAGATATATTGGTCCAGCAGTCAAACAGACTGCGCTTTCTACACAGCCCCTATGAAATCAAGACTCTAGGCTAATAGCCCCTAGTTCTACTTTATTGCTGGAGTAATAAGCACCAATCTTTTTCTTCACTCAATTCGATTTCTTTTTTAGCTTGCTCATCTTTCAAGGTTAGTGAATATGTCTGTCAACGTCCTTGGTAAACTCAAAGCGCTCAAAGTTCGTCAGCAGTTTTTACTGCTAATTTTATTGAGTTCGACGGTTCCTGCTGCAGTTGTTGGGGTGCTAGGCTCAGTTTCTGCGGGTGAGAATTTATCAAACAAGGCTAAGTCTTTAATCCAGAGAGAGTCAATGGAGAGTATCGAAGAAGTTGATGCTTTTCTAGATAGCGTTGATAACGATGTGAAATTTCTGAGTCAAATTCCTCCCATCCAGGGAATCATTCGGGCACGCGACAATGGTGGCACAGATCCGACTGATAATGCTTCCTATGACGAATGGGTTAATCAGTTACAGCTGGTGTTCTCAGGCATGGTAAAGACGAAAGACTACCATAGACTTGAGTATTTAGATGAAGCGGGTAATGCCCTGGTTGTGGTCGAAACTGATTTCCACAGTCATACCCACGATCATGATGATGACCATAATGAAGAAAGTAATGGATTAGACGGAGCCGATGAAAGTGGGACAGACGATGGCGATGAAGCAGAAGAGAAAGAGGTCGCTGAAAAAGACGTTAACGTTCTGTCAGTGGATCAAATAGAAAGTCAAGCTGATAGTCCTTATTTTGTTGAGGCAATGGAGCTGCCACCAGGAGAACTTTATGTCTCACCTATGCAGCTACACCGACACGAGGGTGAGATCCAAGACCCCTACGAACCGGTAATCCAATATGCCACACCCGTTGTAAATGAAGCTGGCCAAAAGCGTGGCATCGTCCTGGCCACTGTTTTTACCGATAGCGTTTTAGAAGAATTAAATGAAGAAGAGGGGCAGTTTGAAGGTGAGAAGGCGACACTGGTCAATGCGGATGGCTATTACCTAGCTAATCCAAACCCAGAAAAGCGTTGGGGGTTTGAGTTAGGCAAGGAAACGACCTTAGCCCAGGATTTTTCTGCAGAGGTGGCCGAGCAACTCCTGGGGGGTGGCGAGGGTCTGGTTCAGATTGAAAGCCATGTACTGGCATATAACACACTACAACTCGGCTCAGACTCGTCCAGTAATCTGGTTGCTGTGACAAAAGTTCCTATAGAAGGTGTGTTTGCATCTGTTAATGCCTTCAAAAGGTCTGCAACATTGGCTGTTTTAATATCTCTTGGTATTGTGCTTCCTTTGGCAATTTTCCGAGGACGACAGTTGATTAGTCTATTAGAGGGCTTAGCAACCGACATTTCAGTCTCAAGCCAGCAGATGGCATCCACTGTAAGTGAACAAGAACGAATCGCTAGTCAGCAGGCAGCCTCGGTCAATGAAACGACCACTACAATGGATGAGCTAGAAGCATCGTCTCGCCATGCGGCAGGTCAGGCAAATGCGGCGGTGGATGCGGCTAAGCATGCCTTTTCGGCCTCGGAGGAAGGTGCCCAAGCTGTTGGTGAGGCACTGGAGGGGATGTTTACTCTGGAAGCGAAGGTGGATGCGATCGCAGAAAAAATTGTTAACCTCAGCACCCAAGCTGGTCAAATTACTAACGTGTCTCAGCTAGTAATTGATTTCGCTAACCAGACCAACATGCTAGCACTCAACTCTTCCGTTGAGGCCATTCGCGCCGGAGAGCACGGTAAAGGCTTTGCCCTTGTCGCCAACGAAATTCGTAAATTGGCCGACCAAAGCCAGCAGTCTGCTGACAAAATTAACACCCTGGTTTCTAGCATTCAAAAATCAATCAACGAAACTGTAATGGTGACAGAAGAAGGCACAAAAACCGTAAAAACAGGTGTACAAATCGCCAAGCGTACAGAAGCCACCTTTAATGAAATTCAAGAATCCGTCAGTCAGGTGGTACTTAACAACCAACAAGTATCTCTCAATCTCAAGCAACAGGTAGACGCGATTAAACAAGTTGTGGATGCTATGGAAGTGATTAACCGAGGCACCAGTGAGACAGCTACGGGCTTGAACCACACCAAAGAAGGGACCGAAAGACTCAATGAAGCAGCTCTTATTCTGAAGAAAGCTGTGTAGTCCGAGAGCATAATCCTCCTTATATTAATGGTTCAAACCCGTGATGATTCAAGATGAAGAACTTCGTCTTCTCTACCAAGAGACGAATTTAACTCGGTTACAAAAACTGCAGACGGGTTTGCTCCAATTAGAGCAAGCGCCTAATGCTCCCCAAACGATTGAAGACCTCCGCCAAGAACTGCACAGTCTCAAAGGCGACTCTAACTGTCTCGGCTTAGACTCTATTGCTGCGGTTGCACAAGAACTCGAAGCGGTATTTAAAGCTCTTCACCTACAGCAGATTGAGTTTACGCTTGAGGTCAGCGATTGCCTATATCAGGGCATCTATATCGTAGAACAACTAGTCAGCGCAGCGATTACCAGTGAACCTAGTAACCTCGATAATGAGCAAACACTGAGTTCGCTAAAGACCACGATTACCTCAGTCATGTCTGCTCCTGCAGATGAGTCTGCAGCTGTTCAGTGCAATCCTACTTATATCGAAGACGATGAATTACGGGAAATCTATCGCATCACTAGTGCAAAAAGACTACAGACATTGGAAACAGGTCTGAGGAATCTACAGCAGGGGGTAAACGACGCTCAAACGTGGGAAACCCTGCGACGGGAAACCCACAGCTTGAAGGGGGATTCTAGAGCCGTTGGCTTAGAGTCCGTTAGCATCTTGATTCAGCTCATAGAAGATGTTATCAAAGATAGCCAAAGTCAGTCGAAATCATTGTCTACTAAGGTTGAAAACTATCTTCGAGATGGGCTAGAAACAGTCAGTCAGCTCATCTATTCATCAACATCGGGGGAGCCTAGCAGCATTGATATCGACCAGGCACTGACAAAGTTTACAGAAGCGACAGCAGTTCTGCTAGCGTCCTCACCAGTAGCAGTGGTTGCAGAAGCTGATACCCAAACACTGGTAACAGCGGCGACAATCGTTGATTCGGCTACAGCAACTATTGAATCTGAGCCAGACACTATAGACCTGTCTGCAATAGCTGTTGAACCTCTAGAATCAGCTCTTACCCAAGAACCAATAGTTGCATCAGACACAGGTTTAATTGTTGATGCTGAACTGCGCGACATATATCAAACAACCAGTTCAGAACGATTGCAACGATTAGAAGCTAGTTTATTGCATCTAGAAAAGCATCCCCGTGACAATACTACTTTATCCACACTGCTACGAGAAGCCCATAGCTTAAAAGGTGATGCTAGAAGTGCTGGAGTTGAGCCGGTAGAAACGCTGGCCCATGCCATGGAGGACGTGCTCAGCAGTATTCAGCTGCAAATACTGGCCCTAGACTCAACAGTTAGTGACCGACTGTACGAAGGCTTAGATGCCATTGGTCACTTTGTTCAAGCAGCCGTTACCGGTTCACCCGCCGATGTAGATGTGGCTCGACTACTAAAAGATCTTCGAGATACGCTGTCAGCTACTGCCGTTGCAGAAACTACTCCTCTAGTAGCATCTTCAGCTTCTCCAAATTTCTTTCCTGTAGGCGAAAACCAACTAGAAAGAGGGGATCAGCTTGAAACTGTTCGAATTCAAACTCGTGACCTAGAAGCCCTGAGGACCCAAACTGAAGAGTTAGCTGTTAACCGTATCCAAATTGCTCAGACAGCTTCCCAAGCTCAACAGTTAATGCTGTTATGGGAAGAGTGGCAGTCTAATAAAGATCAGCAACAGCCGGCCTCCACCCCCTCCTATGAAGAACGCTTAGAGCATTTGATCTTAAGCCTCAGATCAACCATCCAAAGCAACAGTTCTAGATTGGAGCTCATATCTGAGGACTTGAGAGAGCAGGTGCGTCGATTGCAGCTACTGCCAATGTCCACGCTATTTCAGCCTCTCCGGCGAATGGTGCGTGATCTGGCTAAAGAACAAGCTAAAGATGTCAACCTTACATTTATAGGGGAAGAGACAACGGCGGATAAACGTCTTTTAGATGGCATCAAAGACGCGATACTACACCTTGTCCGCAATGCGATCGACCATGGAATTGAAACACCCACAGAGCGAGAAGCTATGGGTAAACCAGCAGAGGCTAATCTGTGGATAAAAACCTATCAGACCGCCATTAGTCTCACGATTGAAATCACAGATGATGGTCGAGGGCTAGACACTGAGAAAATTAAGCAGACAGCTCTTAAACGTAGACTCCATACCCTGGAGGAGTTAGAGGCTATGCCTGTTAGTCAAATTCAGCGGTTGATTTTAGCACCTGGGTTTTCCACCCGTAACTTTATTACTGAAATTTCTGGGAGAGGGGTGGGGCTGGATGTTGTTCGCACTCAGGTGGAAGCTCTAAAAGGATCGCTCCAAATCGAGGCTTCTCCAGGGCAGGGATGTACATTCCGACTGCAGCTTAGTACAGCATTGAGTACAACAAATGTGGTCATGGCCGAAAGCCAAGGAATGCAATTTGCCATACCGATCGAATTCTTAGAAACAACACTGCTGCTGTCTCCCCACCAGATTACATCTAAGAATGGACAGGACATGGTTGTCCTAGGGGATGAAATTATTCCTGTTGCCAATCTGGTTAGTACGTTAGAGCTATCGAACTCACCGATATATGACTGGGTTGCTCAACCTAGCTCTTACAAAGGCAGTGCTCGCCCCTGCATTGTACTCAAGGTGGGGAATGACCAGGCCGGTTTTTGGGTTGATCGACTGCTCAACAATCAGGAAGTGATCGTTAAACCCACGGGTTCCCTGCTCAATCGGGTCCGGAATGTTAGTGGTACGACAATTTTAGGAACGGGCGAGGTGTGCATGATTCTTAATCCGTCAGATCTACTCAAGTCATTACAACAGCGACCTCTTGCTAAACCCCTAACCGTGCCGAAAGCTGCCCCACGTCATAGGCCCATCATTCTCTTAGTAGAAGATTCGCCACCGGTACGCATTCAAGAAAAACGATTGTTTGAAGGGGCTGGCTATACTGTGATTACGGCTAACAATGGGTTAGAGGGGTATAACATGCTCCAAACAGGTGGCTTTGATGCGGTTGTATCTGACGTTGAAATGCCTCAGCTAGATGGGTTCTCGCTAGTGGCTAAAATACGTGAGCAACAGGAATATAACGAACTACCCATTATTCTAGTAACGACATTAGATTCGGCATCCGATCGTCAACGAGGGGCTGATGTTGGAGCAAATGCCTACATTCTCAAAGGCCGATTTAACCAAGAGGCACTTTTAGAAACCTTAAAACGATTAATCTAACTTTGATTTGACACAGCTAATGTCTATTCGTGTCCTACTTGTTGAAGATTCGCCGATTGCCATGATGGTCCTAAAACGAATTTTAGACTCATCACCTGACATTGAAGTTGTCGGAACGGCAACTACTGGACAAGAGGGGCTAGCACTTATTCCTAAAATTCAGCCTGATGTTATTTGTACGGACTATTTTATGCCCCACATGAATGGTCTGGAATTTACATCCCATGTCATGACAGATTGTCCTCTACCGATACTGGTGGTTAGCGCCTCAGTACAAGAGGATGATCCTCACCGTATTTTTCAACTACTAGAAGCAGGAGCTGTAGATATATTACCTAAACCAAGAACTGGTTTAGCACCTGATAATGTTTTACTCAAACAGGCTCTCATCAATAAGGTAAAGGTCTTATCTGGAGTTAAAGTTTTTAAGAAAAAACGGTCACGATCAGCACAGAGCAAGCTGCAGCAGAACAATCAGCACTTTAAGCAATCGATTTTGCCAGTTAGCAGCAATTCAAAAATTATCGCTGTAGGGGCATCCACGGGAGGGCCGTTGGCGTTACAGCAGTTGTTTATGGGTTTGCCAAAGGAGTTTCCGTTACCCATTATCTGCGTTCAACACATTAGTCAGGGGTTTCTTCAGGGGCTGATTGACTGGCTGAAAACCACTTGCAGTATATCAATCGAGATTGCCCAAGCTGGTCAGAAGCCTGAGCCAGGTAAAATTTATTTTCCACCGGAGCGTCAGCATCTCACCATTGATGCCCGTGGACGATTTACCCATTCGGACAGATTACCTGACGAGACTCACTGTCCATCTGTAAATACATTATTTTCATCCATTGCTGAGTTTTACGGACGTAGAACCATTGGAATTTTGCTCTCAGGTATGGGACGAGATGGAGCAGATGGGATGAAAGCAATTACTGATGCTGGTGGCTTAACCATTGCCCAAGATGAAGAGACTTCAGTGGTGTTTGGCATGCCAAAAGCAGCCATTGATCTGGGAGCTGCTCAGCAGGTGTTACCGATGGATGAGATCGCACCTACAGTTATGTCTCTAATCAATTGTGTTAATCAAAAAAATACCTAATTTATTGTGAACCTACGATAAAACAAACGTGCCTCCCAAAAAACTATTAAGTCCACAAATAACTCAGGCATTTGCTGAGCTTATCACCGACCGTATTGGTGTCATCCTCAGGAAAAATGATTACATCAGCATTCAAGAATTCATCTCCAATAGAATTAAAGCAACAGGGTTTAAGCAACCTGAAGACTATTATCAGTTGCTGCGTAGGAACACAACTCAAAGTCATCAAGAATGGAAATTACTCATTTCAAAAATAACGAATACCGAGAGTTTCTTTTTTCGAGATCAGGGGCAGTTCAAACTTCTAAGAAATTATATATTTCCAAAATTAATTGAGCAAAAATCCCATCAGAAAAAACTTCGAATTTTCAGTGCTGGATGCTCAACAGGTGAAGAGCCTTATTCCGTCGCCATCTTACTTAAAGAGATCATCCCCGATCTCAAAGATTGGGATATCAAGATCTTAGGCGTGGATGTCAATGCTGCAGCCATCCAAAATGCTCAAAAGGGAATTTATCGTCCTTGGTCATTTAGAGGAATTGACAACACTCTTCAGCAACGTTTTTTTAAAGAGGCCGGCAATTTTTATCACATCTATGATGAGATAAAAGATATGGTCAATTTTCAGGTCGGGAATTTATTAGATGACTCAGACTTAGATCCATTTTCAAATATCAAAAATATGGATTTGATCTTATGTCGAAATGTCTTTATTTACTTTAATGACTTAGTTATTAGCAAGGTTATAGATAAAATCTACGATGCTCTGTGCCCATCGGGGTATCTGCTCGTTGGACATACAGAGCTGCACAGTCAAAATTCAAATAAGTTTCATATAAAGGTATTTGATGAGTCCATTGCATATCAGCGGCCACAGAATCATGAGATTAAAACCGTCTCTGAATTTTTATCTATTCAGACAGCTCCAGATTTAAGTCAAATCGTTAACTCTCCACCAGATCAACAGACTCTTGGTGAGTTATTCAGAGGCAATGATATCAGAATGCATAGGGCAGCTCTTAATTTGCTACGGCAACTTCCCGGTGATAGTAGAATCGCTAAACTTGATAACTGTACAGCTTCAGAATTAATTACACAGCTTGAAAAAAAGCTTCAAGAAACAGATTAAAGAATTAGAAGTTAGAGAAAAAATATGAAAACCACCTACTGCCTGTTTGAAATAAGCCAGCACTTAGGAGCTATAAATACAGCCTATCTTGAAGAAGTAATTGCACTGCCAGAGCTGATCCTTATTCCCAATGCCCCATCCGGTATTATTGGCGTAATCGATCTGCGAGGCGATGTGCTACCGATAGTTGATCTACGGCTTAGCATCAAAGACCAATCGCCTCCCTATCTATTAACTGATAGTATAATCATCCTAAAACAGGCTGATTTAAGAATTGGTCTTATGGTGAACAATGTTGAGGAGATTAAAGAGCTTACAACCCAAGGAATGGTAGCTGAAATCTCTGGACATCAGAGTTGGATGAGTCCTGATGTCACAAGTTTTTTTGATGGGATAGTTTTGAATGAAACCGAATTTTTTATTTTAAGTGCTCCCCAGCTTTGGTTTAATCCAGGCGAGCTCCAGCAGGTTATCTCTATTACTCGCTTTCTGATAGATGATTTCTATGAGTCTCAGACAGAATCATCGGCAAGAGCATTAAGAGAAAAAAACGTCCCATTTTTTGCTTCTAATGCCTCCTCCCAAGAACAAAAAATCTTTCACCAACGAGCTGAAAATTTGAGGCGGACTCTTGATGACAATCAAACTGTCATAGATTCAAAAACACTGATTGTGTTGGCATTACATAATAACCTTGTTGGTATTGATGCTACATATGTTCAAGAGTTTATCACCATTAATCAAGCCACACCTATTCCCTGTTGTCCTAGACATATTATTGGCAGTACTAATTTGCGCGGTGATGTTTTAACCATTATTGATATTTCCGGGTCTCTGGGGTTTTCATCAAAGTCCCTAGCGAGAAATCCTAAAGCCGTAGTTATTGAACTTGAGAATATTCTAGCTGCCATCATTGTAGAAGATGTTCGAGATGCTATGTTTGAAGTCAATGTAAACAATATTCAGCGAGAATCTACGCTCTCGCGGCAGTACAGCTATGTTCAAGGAGAAGTTCCCTACGGCGATCAGCAGATGTACATTCTTGATCTGCCAGGGCTTTTCCACAGCGATGGGCTGAGCGTCAACGAAGCCTTCTAAACCAGTAGCTATAGACATAGATTGCCTATTACAGCAGCTGTACAAAAAATAAAAACTCTAAAAGAGAAATCTCAAAATTGTTTGCAAGCTGGCAGGAACTTATGATTTTTTTTAGGGTCATAGATTATTTAGATTATTCCGGTAAATACCATATCAGGAACAGCATCAACGAATTTATCAAAAATAAATTCTTTTTAGCAGAAATAGATCTACTGATATTGACACTATGAGATTTGAATATATGCTTAGGACATTAGTCTCAGCTATGGTTCTAGCTAGTACTATGGCTACCTCTGTATCTGCTTTTAGTCTTGATCGATTGGGGGGTGCCCAGGTGGATGAAGGTGCAGAAATTTCTGCATTCGATACTGATACGGCCAACCTTTTTATCACCACAGGCAACACCATTGAGATTTTTAATCTGATTAATCCAGGTGCACCTGCCTTTGTTACATCTATTGATCTAACGAATCCTGCTAACATTGGCGGATTCGAGAGCGGCAGCGTCAACAGTGTTGCTTTCAGTAACGGTATTCTGGCAGCTGCCATCGAAGCCGAGACGGCACAGGATAACGGTATTATTGCTTTCTTCGATGCCCAAGGTAATTTTAAGAATAAGTTTGATGTCGGTGCGCTACCGGACATGGTGACCTTTACGCCCAACGGTGACAAAGTTTTAGTGGCCAATGAAGGAGAACCTAAGGATGACTATACGGTAGATCCAGTAGGGTCTGTCAGCATTATTGATATAGCTAATGGAACAGTGAAGACCGTTGGGTTTGAAGGTGTGTTCATTGATCCTGAAGTACGTATCTTTGGCGCTAGTGCTACACCTGCGCAGGATCTTGAACCTGAGTTTATTACAGTTTCTGCAGATGGTTCCACCGCCTATGTGACGTTGCAAGAAAACAATGCCATCGGCATCTTAGATCTGAATGCTGAACTCTTTACCGAGGTAAAAAGTCTGGGTTTCAAGGACCATAGTATCATTGGTAACAATTTGGACGCCAGCAATGAGGACGGTGGCATTAACATACAGACCCGTCCGGTATTAGGTATGTATCAGCCAGATGCGATCGCATCCTACACAGTCAATGGAAATATCTACTTAGTGACTGCTAACGAGGGGGATGCTCGCGACTACGAAGGCTTCTCCGAAGAAGAACGGGTGCAAGACCTAATACTCGATCCCTTT
Organism: Cyanobacteria bacterium P01_B01_bin.77; assembly: GCA_039028535.1. GTDB lineage: Bacteria > Cyanobacteriota > Cyanobacteriia > Phormidesmidales > Phormidesmidaceae > Leptothoe. The sequence goes on along the minus strand of JBCCHX010000053.1, from coordinate 41,376 downwards.
GCCTATCCCAATGCTGCTGAATTGCAAGCAGACAGTAACTTAGGCCGTCTAAAAACAACCAGTGCCATGGGTGACATCGATGGAGATGGCGATATCGACCAAATTTACAGCTATGGTGCCCGTTCTTTCTCCATTTGGAATGCCGCAGGTAATCTAGTCTTTGACAGTGGTGATGACTTTGAGAATATTATTGCCACTAACTTCCCTGAGTTGTTTAACATCAACGGAGGAGAGCTCAATGAGTTTGATGACCGCAGTGACGACAAAGGGCCTGAACCTGAAGGGGTTACTATTGGTGTTTTCGAAGAACATACCCTTGCCTTTATTGGACTAGAGCGAACAGGCGGTATCATGGTCTACGACATTTCTAACCCTGCGGTTCCTAGTTTTGTTACCTATGAACCTAATTTTAGCAACGACTATAGCCCCGAGGGTCTGCTTTATATCGATGAAGGCGATAGCCCAATTGGTGCACCTTTGTTGGTAGTTACCAACGAAGTAAGCAAAACCTTCACAGTATTTCAGGCTGTACCTTAATTTCGGTGTAATCATAATTTTTCAAGGGTCTCAGTCATCCTAGAAATACACCTGCGATTTATCTAAAAACCTCTAAGACAGAAGTTCTTAGAGGTTTTATCTTTTAACTGAATAGCCTCTGAGAGGTTCAAAAAACAATTTAAATATTCGTTAGACAAGAACTTTAGAAAACTTTTCAGAAACTTCTCCTGAATTCTCCCGTCGTAAATTGTATCATTTAGAAAATTTTTCTAAGCATAAATCCCAAGCGAGAAAAGTCAAAATCTTCTTTTAAGTCAGACATTGCTACCTCCTTATGATTCTTTTCAGACATGAAAAGGAAATAAATAGTTCAACAGCATGGCTAATCGATCCATGTAATTTTCCATAAGACGCCCTATAAAATAGCGCATGCATTATGTTACACAAACTATCCTCAGCCCTTTTGCTAACTAGTAGTGCACTAATACTCGGAGGCTGCAATTTTAATCAAGCAGACTCCACTCTGAGTAACACATCTGGGGGTGACGCTATCATACTCACAGATGTTGATTTTGACCCTGACTCTTTAATTCCCGAAACCCAGCCTGTCGCTGACTATCTTTCCTCAAAACTGAAGAAGGTTGGTGTCTCTAGAGGAGAAGTTAAAATTGCTCCAGATGTGGACACCGTTGCCGAGTGGATGCTATCGGGAGAAGTCAATCTTTATTTTGACAGTGTCTTTCCCGCAATGCAGGTTATGGAGAAATCAGGAGCCACTCCAATTCTACGGCGCTGGAAAGATGGTGTTCCTGAGTATAACACTCTATTTATTGCTCGCAAAGACAGTGCTCTTTCAGATTTAGCCTCTCTCCAGGGAGAAATGATAGCAATGCAAAAACCCAGCTCCAGCTCAGGTTTTATGTTTCCCCTAATCGAAATAATGGATGCTAATTTAAATCCGGTAGCTAAAGCAGAAGCCAATCATCCTGTTGATGCCAATGAAATTGGCTATCTTTTTTCTGGAGAAGATGAAACGACCGTAGAATGGGTTCTCAACAAGAAAGTGCAAGCCGGAGCTATAGATAGTGAAACTTGGGCTGAGGTCTCTGATGCGGATCGTTCTAACTTAATGGTCATAGCTGAAACAGCCCAGTATCCCCGACATATGGTTGTAGTTGGTCCAAGTTTAAGCGAGCAGCAAATTTCGGCCATCAAAGATGTCCTATTAAATATGGAAGACTCTAAAAAAGGCCGTACGGCACTCGTTGAATTTAGTGAGACAGCAGAATTTGATGAGTTCCCCGAAGGTGTAGATGAGGCTATTCTCAAACTTCAGGAGTCCTATGATCGTGTACAGCAGCATCTTGCTACACAACAGATCTCTAGCTAGATCCTCTTTAGCTTAGCTGTTGATTTAATCATTCACAAGTTCGATCGGTCCCTTGATTCCATCCATGGCTGCTTTCTGTGGAATTGGATTTTCTACCCAGCTTATTGACGATACATGTTCTCTAATGAGTGATCTCGGCCATGATTCAACAGAATTCAACAGCTCGTCAACCAAAAACCAACCCAGCGTTGCAATTTGTGAGTGATTGGCTAGCACAACAGCTACCCCCCCAAGGAAAGAGTCTGCGCAGTCAACTCCTATTGACTATCCTACCAGTAGTTTTAGGGCCGCTGCTAATTGCGAGTGGCATTGGTTATCAAGTTGTACAGCAGCGGACAGAAGACCGTTTACAGCGACAGTTGGCAGACCAGTCATTACTCGCCAGTGGCGGTACACGAGCTGTTTTAGATGAGCTGCTCACCCTGCCACGTGTCATGGCTAACAGTCCATTGGTGATTAATGAAGCCCTAGCTGGTAGCAATGAGGCGGCAACGGCTGGGTTAGACCAGTTACCTATCCCAGAACTAGAATCTAAATTCACAGACAACAAGCTAATACGGAAGCATCAGTCCTTAAATAATTATCTTAAAGAGACAGTTAAAGCTGCTGAAATCTCAGAAATCTCAGTTACCAATCGATACGGGTTTAATGTGGCCTATAGTCGTCCCACCACCGACTTTGTCCAAAGTGATGAAGACTGGTGGCAAAGAGGCAAAGAGGATGGTATTTGGATTAGCCCACCTGACTTTGATTTTGCCTCTAAGGCCCGTACAGTAGAATTAGTCCAGTCCATCATCAATCCTAACGATCAACAGTTTGTCGGTGTCATTCGTGCCGTACTACCTGCACGGAAGTTTAGTCTCCTGGCAGATTATCTCAAACGGACAGGGATTAGCGGTAGCCAGAGGGTTCAGATTATTGATGGTCAAACCCTAGGAATTATTGATACGTTTTCTCCTCAGGGATTTCGTAAAGAAACTAAAACCATTGGTGCCGAGACCGTTGAGACCATCATTACTAAGCTTAGTAAGCTTGATTCTCCGTCAGATCCCACATCGACGAATATAGAGGCCTATGCGACTCAAATTCGTGAGGCACTTGACAATCAAAAACAGGTACGAAAACTTTCCATTGCCTTGTCAGAAAATGACACTATTTTACTGTCTTTTATCTATGACAGCAGACAGTATAAAATTGCAACTATTCCCACCACTAGCTGGGTCGCAGTAGCGTCCATGGAACGTGGGGAAATTGCTGGCGCAGGTCGGGAGCTATTACTACTGTTTGCTGTCACAGCGATTCTATTAGGCGGATTAACCTCGGGACTTATCACCTTACTAGCTCAACAGCTTTCATTACCATTGGTTCACTTAGCAGACTATAGCAATCAGGTAGCAGCGGGTGATCTGACTGTTAAGGCGATTCCAGAAGGTACCCATGAAACCCACACCCTAGCGCATACTTTCAATCAGCTTGTTTCGCGTACTCGTGCCCTGCTCACTGCCCAGGCAGCAGAAACCCACAAAGCAGAACTTTTTGCCCGCATTACTAGCTCTCCTATCAAAAAGATACAAGCTATTCGTAGTACGGCTGAAGATGTCTTACCTGATATACAGGAAATTTTACAAGCTGACCGAGTTTTCTTTTATCGATTAAATTCCAGTGGTAGTGGGACAGTCGAGTCAGAATTCGTAACACCTGAATATCGACGAGCCACCAGCTATCCTGACCAAAAAGCGTTGCTCCCTCCCACTAGTTTGCCAGCAGATACTGAGGTAAAAACGACATTATTCAACAATGTGGTAGAGACAATCATTGAAAATGCAGATGATTATTATCTGTGTATGGACCTGCTAGATGTAAAGTCTAGTCTCATAGTGCCTATGGTTGTCGATAGCGCGTTATATGGTTTTTGGATCGTTCATCATTGTCAAGCCTTACATACATGGCAGCCTGTAGAAGTGGCGTTTATAGAACAACTATCTGCCCAATTCCAGCTAGTTGCTGAGCGTTTAAATTCTCTGCATGAGCTCCAGGATGCTCGCCAAGTGAGCGAAGCATTATCGAATAAACTGCAACAGCAGAAAGAGAAACTTCAGGGACAAATAGCTGAGTTAACGCATATGTTCAAGACACAGACCTCATCCTTAAATTCAACGCCTGCAGTGTCTAAAGTGAACTCCACTGAGGATATTTCTGCTCTTTTCCAAAGTACCTTTGCGCGTTTGCTTCAGCTAACGGCTAGTGTAGAACACATCAATAGCCAGCAAAAAACATCGCTCGCTCAAACCGAAGAAACTGCAATGAAAGTGGTTGAGCCTATGAGTTATCAGACCCAGGCAGCGATCGCAATGTTAGCGATGCTTCAGCCCTTGATTCAGACTGTTCCAGAACTGGTGGCTTCAGCCCAAAAAGCGCTCCACCGATGTCGTAAGTTCTCAGGTATTAGTAACAATTTAAAGCAACTGCAGACGTTGGAGCAGCCAAGTACTCAGAATATAGAGCCAGAAACTTCCAATAGTTCACAAAATATAGCCGTGTATTTAGACTTAATTGACAACGAAATCGAACACATTGGCAACACCTTAGATAAGATTAAAACTCAGATTAACAGCGGTACTGAACATGTCAAGGACGCTCAGTACCACTTAGAAGAAGTCTTCAAAGGGGAACAGCAACTAGATCAGTTGATGCAAGGGTTATCTTTTGTCAACATTAACCAATTGCAAATGACCCGGGCTGTAGATGATTTAATCAAGACCATGACGCTCTCCTCTGAACGGACCTTAAATTTGACCGAAGAAATCGACAATATTTCGGATTCAAAATACAGACTACCCTCCCAATAGATACGAAGGTAGCCAAATCACAGGTTTTGTGGATACCAGGTATGGTCATCAAACGGACTCGTCAACAGCAGCATTGCCAAAGTCGATGGACTCAATCATCTCTGGGGAGGGTTGCCAGCGATATTTACTCAGATTAATCTTGTTGCCCTCAAACTCAATGCCTTCATCTTCAAGGAGTACTCTCTGCAGATCGTCTGAGCCATCACGAAACGCGGATGTAGATATCTCTCCTTTAGCATTAATCACCCGCTGCCAGGGTATTTCGTCCTCCGGAGCTACTTTGTAAAGCGCATAGCCTACCACCCGAGGTTTGCCGATCAGTCCAGCTAGCTCAGCGACCTGACCGTAGGTGGCAACCGTACCTGCGGGAATTTGGCGCACAATGGCGTAGATGCGGTCATAACTGTTAGCCATAGCTATCCACGCTTGGGTAATGAACAGGCGGCTGCTCCATCGGCGCTAGTGGTATCAAAGCAGTGGGGACAAGCTAATAAAACCAGAGATCGCGAAGCAGCGGGGACTTTTTGGCCATGGGCATAGATGGGGCCATCATCAACAAATCCGCTGGGGTATTTGGTGTCTAAGATCACCCGCCACTCCTTACGCTCCACCGAAGGAGGAATAGCAAACTCTTGGAGTTCGGGATAGGCATTGAAAAAGACGAGAAAACTATCGTCAATTACTCGCTGCCCCTGTTGATTAGTGGTAAGGATTTCTTCTCCATTAAGAAAGATACTAAGCGCCTTGGAGCTGCCATCGTGCCAGTCGGCATCGCTAATAATAGTACCGTCGGGGTTAAACCAGCCAATGTCAATCACACCAGAGCCATGAATCTCGCGCCCTAAAAACCACTGACGCCGACAGAGGATTGGATGTTGTTTACGAAACTCAATGAGTCGCTGGGTGAAAGTAAGTAGCTCTTTGTTTTGATGGCGGAGATTCCAGTCAAACCAGGACAGTTCGTTGTCCTGGCAGTAGGTATTGTTGTTGCCATGCTGGGTGCGTCCCATTTCATCACCACCTAGGAGCATGGGAACACCTTGGGAGAGAAATAGGGTGGTAAGAAAGTTGCGCTGTTGCTGCGATCGCAACGCTAAAATTTCCTCATTTTTAGTTGCTCCTTCCACACCACAGTTCCACGACCGATTATAGCTCTCCCCATCCCGGTTACCTTCACCGTTGGCTTCATTATGCTTTTCGTTGTAGCTCACCAGGTCCCGGAGGGTAAACCCATCATGGGCCGTAATAAAATTCACACTGGCATGGGGCAGTTTACCATTCGCCTGATACAGATCAGAACTGCCTGTAAATCGAAAGGCAAACTCGCCCAAACGACAGTGATGATCGCGCCAGAAGTCTCGCATGGTATCTCGATACTTGCCATTCCACTCGGACCACAGCAACGGAAAGTTACCCACCTGGTAGCCCCCCTCACCCAAGTCCCAAGGCTCCGCGATCAGCTTAGTCGTAGACAGCACGGGATCCTGGTGAATAATATTAAAAAATGCAGCCAGGCTGTTCACTTCGTACAGCTCACGGGCTAGGGCCGAAGCTAGATCAAACCGGAACCCATCCACATGCATTTCCTCTACCCAGTAGCGTAGGCTGTCCATAATCAGCTTTAGCACCTGGGGATGGCACACATTGAGGGAATTGCCACAGCCAGTAAAGTCCATATAGTAACGAGGGGTGCGCTCTACCAGGCGGTAGTAGGCTTCATTATCAATGCCCCGGAGGGATAGGGTGGGGCCAAAGTGATTTCCCTCACCTGTGTGGTTATAAACCACATCCAAAATGACCTCAATCCCCTCCTGGTGAAGCGCCTTGACCATAGCCTTAAACTCCTTCACCTGGCTGCCGGTATCACCCGCAGCACTATAGCCTGCAAAGGGAGCAAAGTAGTTGATCGAGTCGTAGCCCCAATAGTTGTGTAGGCCCACACCGATCAAATGACTGGGATAGACATTGTAATGGTGCACCGGCAGCAGCTCGACTGCCGTTACACCCAGGGATTTGAGATGCTCAATGGCAGCTGGATGCCCCAGTCCAGCATAGGTGCCCTGAATATCAGTGGGAATATTGGGGTGCTTACGGGTAAACCCTTTGACATGAACTTCGTAGATGATAGTTTCATGCCAGGGTGTTTCGGGATGGCGATCATCATCCCAGTCAAAACTGCCATCGACTACGATGCCTTTAGGAACATAGTGCCGATCATCAATATCTGATCGGACTAAGTCGCGATCGCTATCAGCAAAGCGATCCATCGGATAACCAAAGATGGCGGGACTAAATTTCATGTCCCCGCTAATGGCCAAGGAGTAGGGGTCCAATAGCACCTTATCAGCGTTAAAGCGCTTACCTTGGGTCGGTTTATAGGGCCCATAGGCACGATATCCATAGTGCTGACCAGGGCCTATGCCTGGCAAATATCCGTGCCAAACATGATTAGTTACCTCCGGTAGCGCCAGCCGCCGCTCGTTACCCTGCGCATCAAAAAGGCACAGCTCCATGGCTGTTGCATTTTCCGAAAAAACTGCAAAATTTGTCCCCTGACCATCCCAAGTAGCTCCCAACGGGTGAGAACGACCGGGCCATACTGCTGCCGACATGGTGGATTGCGTCAAAACTGTCCTATAGCCAAAACTGTCTTATATAGTAAGCCCCCCATTTTTTTCGCTGTTACCTTAAAAACAGAACTCCCAAAATAGGTCCCGGACCCTTGTAAGGCGCCACCCCTGTTTCAGGTTATTTTTGTAAATAGAGAATGAAGCTAACGTCCGGATTAAAAGCTTCTATAAGCTTTTTAGAAAATCAATGCCGATTTAATTGAGGCTTATCATACTTTAGTTTAAAGCTTAAGTTCTTTAACTTCTGAGCAGTAAATTTTCGGGTGTTGTTGCAAGTCTGCACAGCAATCGAGTCAAAAGGCCGAGAAATCACTAGATTTATGTACCTCTTTGTGACAAAAATCACAAGGTACTTAATGATTGATCACTCAAATTTTGGGGGAAATCGAGCCACAATAGGTGAATTAATTTATACAAGAGTTGTGAAAATCGCTAAATCGATGCCCAAGACTTGCACTAAGCCGTTGAAACAGCAACCGTTTCAAACGTACCGCGATCCGGAAACCGGACGCTGGTATGTGGTGCGCAGCTCGGTTCCCACAGCAACAACTGCGCTGGTAGCAAGCGCAAAATAAGCGGCAAGGGGCAGGGGCTTAAACAACAGCCTGTGCTCTTATCCCGCAGTCTCAAGTTTTCACTCTATTTGTTGAGTGTTTACAGGTAGTTTGAGTGCGACAATGACGGAGCAAATTGTCGCCAGCTTTCTATGCGTCAACCCTATCCTCCGATTGTCCCCTATCGTCAAGGTCAGCTGTCGGTCTCTCCAATCCACACACTGCATTTTGAAGAAGTGGGGAATCCCCAGGGTAAACCTGTGGTGTTTTTACACGGTGGCCCTGGCGGTGGTATCGTTCCTTTTTATCGACAGTTTTTTGATCCGGAACGCTGGCGGATTGTCTTATTTGACCAACGAGGCTGTGGTCAAAGTACCCCCCATGCTGAGCTGACTGACAATACCACCTGGGACCTGGTGGATGATATTGAGCGGCTCCGAACTCACCTTGCCATTGATCAATGGACTGTATTTGGTGGTAGTTGGGGGAGTACCCTGGCTCTAGCCTATGCACAGCGCTATCCACACCAGTGCACAGGATTAATTCTGCGGGGCATTTTTATGCTGCGACCAAAGGAGATTCGCTGGTTTTACCAAGAAGGAGCCAGCTATATTTTTCCAGATGCTTGGGAGCAGTATTTAGCTCCTATTCCTGAGGTAGAACGCCACGATTTGGTGGCAGCTTACTACCAACGTCTGACCAGTTCTGATCCCCATATTCGACAGCAGGCCGCTCGGGCCTGGGCCATTTGGGAGGCTAGCACTAGCTACCTAATGCAAAATCCGCAGACCATAGAGCGCTTTAGCAAGGATGCGTTTGCCGATGCCTTTGCTCGGATCGAGTGCCACTATTTTATCAACGGCGGCTTTTTCCGTACCCCCGACCAGCTGTTGCAAAACATTGCCACGATCCGCCATATTCCTGCAGTAATTGTCCAGGGGCGCTACGATGTGGTCTGCCCCATGGCTTCAGCTTGGGAGCTGCACCGAGTCTGGCCTGAAGCTGAGCTAGTAATTGTTCCCGATGCAGGACATTCAGCGACAGAACCAGGGATTTTAAGTGCGCTGGTGGAGGCGACGGATAGATTTGTTTGTAGATAAAAGGTTACATATACATACAAATGCATGTGTGCATGTAAGCCGATGGAACGCGCAGCGACTATCCAAATGAAACCACTATCCAAATAAGACCACAGTGGTGACAACCAGCGTGATCACTACGGCTAAGCTGACAAAGCGCTTAAGCGCCATGGTGCACCGGTAATGCCCCAAGGGTAGTGTTGGCATAGGAAGCTTACCCCAACCTAGTGGATGAGTTATGAGGGGATAATCGCTATGGGACTCAAGCCTATGCGTCGTCTGATCGGCCCAAGGATCGTGTAGACAGGGTTTTAGGAGGGACTCGAGTTCTCTATCTAGCCAACCAGCCGACTGCAGCAGCTGCCGCGCTCGATAAAATGTAGTGGGGGTAACCGTTGTAGCTTTTATTACATCGCTACCATATTGCTGACTATTTTCGTCGCTTACATAGTGAAATGCAGCTCTAGGCAGTGGAAACACAAGAATTCCGTTGATTTCTTCGGGTAACCATCCCTCTGCTAGCAATAACTCTGCCACATCCAATTCTGTTTTTAGCGCAAGAACGGTCATTGCTCCTGTTGCATAAGTGTTCTTACTGAAGCTATCACAGACACCTAAATGCTCTCTATGGCTAGATAGGTGAATTACATAGGTTTTATCGAAGTGGCGGTGGATACCGTCGAGACTTTACTGTCATTTCATAGCGAATACTGACAGTAGCTCGCTTCTACGCCAATTGTCGTAGAAAACTAAGCGCAATATCATAGGCAAATTTATCTGAAGGCAAAAAATTCATATTGGAAATTCTGTTAGGAAATAAGCAAAATTAATGTGAAGGATCCGTTGGGTAACATGAAACAAAGGCAGTTGTTCGGTAACAGTAAATACTGAAAACATTCTTTATTTAGGATCTGAGCTTCCGTTATCCCGCTGATTCTGTTTCAGTTGATGCCTAGCTAGGCTGCGGATATCTGGGTGATGCTTGACAACAGGAATATTTATTTATATGGATAAGCAAAGTTGGTACGTACGACAAAAAGCACGGTTGACCTATCGACGTGGTCGTACTAGGGCACGACAGGGGGATCATCAGAGTGCGATCGCAACTCTCACCCAGGCCCTCACCCATCATCCTGATACAGCTAAGGTGTATATTACTCGGGGTCTAAGCCATCGAGCCGTAAAGCAACTAGACAATGCTCACCAGGACTTTCTCTCCGCTATCGACTGCGCCGAGAATCCAGCCGCCGCCTATTTCCATCGGGGTCAAGTGTTGTCTGACCAAGGCCATGTCACTGCGGCTGTGGGTGATTGGCAGCAGGCAATAGCCCACAATCCTAACTATGCCGAAGCCCACTATCAGCTGGGCTTAGTCCACAGTCGGACCGAGGATACCGCAGCGGCATTAGCAAGTTTTAACCGCGCTCTAGAAATAAACCCAAACTGGGCCATAGCCTATCTCCAGCGAGGCCATGTAAAACAACACATGGGAGACCTGGATGGAGCGATGGCAGACTGGCAGCTGGCCACCCTCAACGATGCCTCCTTGGGCAAAAATTTGCCCACAAACGTCCAACCAGACCGACTAGCCCCTGTTAAAGACCTACTCCAAGAGTCTTTACACCCTATCGAAGTCGCCATTGAACAGCAGGGTAAAACCCTAAACATCTCTCTTAAGCGTCAGGTTGGTAAAGGCATCAGCTACTTTAGCCTCCCTAATCAGATTCGCGACCTGCTGTTACCCCTGGAGCTTTCAAACGTCACAAAATTCGCCCTAATTGGCTATGTCGGTGATGTCCATGGTCCTGAGTGGAACAAACGCTACGACCTTTATAAAGATCAGCCCTGTCCACCCAGCCATTGGCCAACAGCATTAGCCGCAATCGTCACCTTTCCACCGGTCGGTGTGACGGCCCTACTGTATGCCAGCCAGGTAAAACGATTTTATCAGCGAGGACAATATCCCGATGCTCTGCGAGCATCCAGGACTGTCAGAAAGTTATCTCTCGTTGGTACCGGCGCCATGTGTTTATTGGCCTCACTCCCCCTGGGGTATACAGCGATCCAATCAATTCAAAACGAGCCAGCACCACCGGTGAGAACGGCACGGGCAATTGACTACGATTTTATTCAGTAATCAATCGTCACAACCTGGCCCAACAGCTGTACGGTATCAATAAAAGATCTAAACATTTCAATAAGGGATATAGTCGCCACAGACAGTTATTACAGACCAGCCGTTCTACATCTTGAACGGTTGGTTTTGTTAGGCGATAGGTACTATTTCCCAGAATGCCGGAACAGCTCACACCTCAAACATTACAAGCAGGCGTACAGGCACTGATACAACGTGATCAATCCTTTGCCAAGATCGTTGCTTGCTATGATCTGCCACCGTTTTGGCAAAGAGAACCGGGGTTTACCACCTTGATCCACATCATTCTTGAACAGCAAGTTTCCCTGGCTTCTGCCAAGGCCGCCTACGAACGATTACTAGCGAGCTGTGCTCCATTGACCCCTAAAGGGTTTCTGCTATTAACCGATATCGAACTCAAACAGGTGGGATTTAGTCGTCAAAAAACCAGCTATGGTCGAGCTTTAGCCCATGCGATCTTAGATGGGCGTCTTAATCTCAATACATTGGATACCCTCAGTGATCAAGCAGTCCGTGAACAGTTAATGAGCATCAAAGGGATTGGGATATGGACAGCCAATATCTATTTACTAATGGCCTTAAAACGGCCCGATATCTGGCCCAAAGGTGATCTGGCGCTGCAGGTGGCACTCCAACAGCTTAAGACATTACCCAAACGTCCCACATCGGACGAAGCGCAGACCATGAGCTTAGCCTGGCGACCCTGGAGAGCAGTGGCGGCCAGGCTACTGTGGCATTTTTACTTGAGCAAACGCCAACAAACCTATGTCTGATTTGTCTGATTTTTTGGTGATGGGTCATGTTAACTATTGAGCCCCAATCCCAATCCCAGCTCAGTTTTTTGCCTCCTGTTTTTTGCCTCTTATTTCCGGGCTGGAAATAAGAGGTATTTTTTATAGGCATTTTTAGAGCTTAAAAGCGCTTAGCCGTAAAATTTCGACCGTATGAATACGTATTGCCCCATATTGATCAGAAATACTTTTTCTCAGACCTATTTGCCCATGGTATGAATTGACCTGAAACGTTGCCAACATACAACTCGGGTGATGCCACAAAGCGCCCCTACATCTAGCAGCGGCCTTTACAGCATAGGTCTGGAAACCCCCTAAACATTAGGGTTCAAAATATTGATGGAGATTGCTCACTGTGTTGAAGCTGAACTATACCGATGACGGTTTATTTCTTGAACAGGTAACGGCATCTTTAGATGCCGTCGCGATCCAACGAGTTATGTTAGCCGTTCACGTTGGTGAACCTTTACATTTAGTACCGACTCGGGCAACGGTTTTACTCTCTGTGGAGATGCCTGGCATTAACCACCTTGAGTCTGTGCTAGAGATAAACGCTGCTGACACTATTACCTTAGCAAACATCGATGAAAAATTTGTTGAAGTCAGCCTCAAAGGAACCTGGATAGCTAAGGACGCCGATGCTGAATCGGGCACGTTTATTACTGCTCTTACCCCTGAAAGCGAGCGGTTGATTTATTGGCTATGGCAAGTGACCCAGCGGCAGGCTGCTTATTTTATGTAATTGTCGCTGGGAAACTTGAGAGTAAGGGTTTAATAAAAAATCCCAGCGCGGCACATTTTACTTAAGTGAGAAAAATGTGCCGCACTGGAATCCTAAGGCCAGACCTGAGGTTACAGGCCACGTTAGGGGCTAGGCTGCACCATAGAGAAAAAACCAGAACCCACAGATAGCTAAAAAGAGCAGTACTAAACATATCAACAGATAGTTTAGCGGTTTTACCGGGGCTTCTGCGATCGCAACCTTAGCCACACAACAATCACCTAACTCATAGCTGTTGCCAGGCTGCAGCGTCACCACCACTGTTTCATCATCTTCACAATCAACAGCGTCAGCTAAAGGCGTCACTTCAATGCACACGTCCGTTTCTCCCTTCGGGAGAGTAACACTGCGATTAATCGATTTATAGTCCTTGCCTTCGGTGGCTGTCCCACTCACCGTGTAAGTAATGACCGTATCCTTAGCCACAGGCTCCTCAGCACAGATCAAAAACTTACCTGTATCGATACACACTTCTCCTTTCGGGGGTTCGGTTGCTTTAGGATCGGGGGATTTGATACAGATAACCGGTGTTGGCGGCACATAGTCAGCGATGGTAACCGTGCCACTGTCAGGTTCACCAACTTCATAGCTCTCACCGGGCAGGAGTGTTAAGACAACCGTTTCTGTTCCTTCTTCTAGGTCATCCAAGATCGGATTAACAGGAATTTTAACCGATGTCTCTCCCACTGAGATGTTTCCAGTGCGAAGCGTTTGATAATCTGTTCCTGACGTTGCTGTTCCGCCAATAGTATATTGCACAGTGATATCTGTCTCTGCAGGTTTATCCAGAACAATCCGAAAACAACCCATGTCACTAGGATTCTCTTTCGCTTCTGCATCCTCCACCAGCAGCGTGGCAACGGGTAATGTTTTTAACAGCATCGATGTGTCAATTCGGAAATGAGATTCCGACGTATGACGCTCTGCAAAGAATAGCTCAAAAGAATAGTTTTTTCCTTTTTCTAGAACCAGAGTTTCACCGGATGGGAGGGCTCTATTCAGCCGGGTTGTATCCCCTGGCAAAGCCAGGTCAATGCTTCCTGTCAGGGCACCGTGAACGCCACCGAGATCAATGACAAGCTTGCCATCAATAAACACCCATAGGTCATCATCCCCAGAAAATGTAAATTTCTCAGTCCCTTGATAGGTAAATTCGGAATGAATTTCATAGGTGAAGTGATAATTGTGTTTCCGACCTTCATTGCCGAATAGCTCATTATCAATAGGAAAAAACTTCTGGTCTTCGAAGGTAAAGACACCATTGCCATCATCGTCTTTTAGTACAATCTCTAGCCGTTTACTCAGGTTGATATCCTGGGCATCTCTAAACCACTGGTCGAAGTTTTCTTTCCCGGTCGTGGTCTCACCATTACCGCCTTTATAAATAGGCTTACGATCATTACCCAATATAGGTTCAACAATATCTTTTTCAGGAGCAATGACATGCTCGAAATCAGCATGGCTATCTTTAAAGTCGCGGATTTTTCCAGACAATGTGAGCTGTGTCATAGGAGCTTCCTTATTCCAAATAGCAGGTGGTTGGTCGCTGCTGATTTCGGAAATGGCTCCATCTGCTCTGGCGTATATTGCTAGAGTTCCAAGATTAATACATACCGAAGATCAGCAACGCTGGTGTATTTTCATACAGCTGCGATCGCAATTTTTCCAGACAGTAATGTATGTAATTTTTTTAAAACTATAGATGTAGCAGACACACAAACACGATTTTGCGAGACACTAAAATGCTCAATAACTATGAATGCTCAATAACTATGAACAGCTTCAACCACCTCTGCAGAGAAGATAGTTTGAAGTAAATCGAAATGAGGCAAGCATAGGGCAAACTCACTGGACGTGAGCAACTGACCAAACTCCCGTTGCAACAGCCTGAGCATGTAGCGAACCAACTCCCACCTCACATTGAATGTGGGATAGAGCATCACACAAAGGGGAAATAATTCCTGCTGCACAACACTCGTATTTTTCTCTAACAAACATACCCAAAGATAAGTTTGAAACATTTCTGCATCTCGGGTACTAGAGGCTCTGACAACGGATGACTTAAGGGGACCACTGTAGCACTGGTGAGTCGGAAAAGCCTCTAAGACTCGAGCGACAACCCGCTGAGCAATCAAACTACTGTTAGGAAGCAGCGTGCGAACCACCTTTAACTCTGAAGATGCATAGGGATACATTGAAGCAGCATCATAGGCTCTTTGCAATGGCATATAAAGATGATCATCAATAGCTTTAAAGTAAAGCTGCAATATCCCCCGTTGCTCAGGTTCAAGTGACTCCAAAAGGAGCTCCCCTGTATAGTGAAATTGCATACTAACAAAGCCAATTACCCGAGGGTCCACAGCCGTGAACTTTGCTCGAATGCTCCCTAGTTCTGGTGCGATATTAACAGCAAAACGTTCTGGGTTAATGAATGAGGCGTAACTTTCAAAAGCTTTATCAAAGATCTGAAAAACATCTCCAGCAATTGCCCAAGGATCGATAATATCGGGATGCAGCTGATGTCGCACAACCTCATGGGAAAGAAGCTGCTCAGTTTTATTCCAGGCTTTAGCGCTCACCGGTCGCAGTGCCTGGTGAAGCATCCTAGCAACTGCAGCTCGCAATTCACGCTCATCAGTGAAGGCTAAATTCGGGAGTGGCTGATTAACAGTGCGGACGTAGCGGATCGCCCAAGCTTTGGAAAATGATGAAGGGGAGTCTGACTGAACAGCCTGAGGTAAGTTAGTTTCCTGAGAGGCGGATGTTTCTGTGGGAGATTTAGCAAACATTATTTAGCCTCTTGGAATAACATTGACACACTTATAAGTTACAAGCCATCCCGCCGATGCCAGTCACGGTTGACAAGGCGATAACAAAGCCATACCAAACTCTACCTAACTCTTACAGTTAAATCGTAGTAACAACATACATAGCCCCGCTACACAACCTAAACTCCAGGAAGAGGGCTAGCTAAAACCAGTATGGACTTCAGAATGTTTTGAACCTAGTACTGATTATCAAGCTCAAAGCTTAACATTTGCTTAATTTATTTACATTTCTTAAACCCACTACTCTTGAATAGTTCCAAGGAATAAAGAGAACACCATTTAATGGATAAAGTTTTCTAAGGGAAATTTCATCCATTACTAACAGAGTCTTCTCCCATATCAGCAACAGAATCTAATCCTTAACAAACTTCCCGCTTCGAGAGTTGAGGCTTCGACGGTGAGTTCAGCCGAACCGCTTAGCCGAACTGCAAAGTCGAAACTCGATCTACAGGTATTTCATTTTTGAGCTAATCCCTAAGAAAATTATCTCAAAATAGTGGATTTCTCCTCTAAAAGCTCTTTTTTAACTACTCCTTGAGACAATCTCATCTACACAGTTTCATCTACCGAATATTGGGCATTGGACCATTTTATAAGACGGTTTTCATTAAATCAGTAACAGTGATTTTTGAGTCATTGGTTCATTTGAAAGAGTAATCCATCATGCGGATGAAGAGTAGCTTTAGTAGCAATGATCACTCGCTGCCTACATATAAACTTATAGGGTCACTCGCTGCCTACATATAAACTTATTTTGTCCAGATTATTGCTTGCTCTATTCGTATTTATATCTGTATTTATTTAAATTTCTATCATCGCATAGCGTAGCTTTTGATTAATAACCGCTAATTTCACAGGGAATGAAGGATGAAAAATAAACCGATCGTACTTGCGGCTGCGGTTGGTGCGCTGCTGATTTGGATGGTGCTCATCGCCAAAGGCCGTTCCATTGCCAAGGATGATCATTTCAGATACCAGGAGCACCTATCAGAGCAACTGCAACACGATTTGACCACTAATCAAACCCTGCTGGCAGCAAGACAGACGTTAAAAACGTCCTATGACCCGTTAATTCAGGAATTAGAACGAGTACAGCAGTTGCAGCGTGATCTGAAGGATATTCCCAACTTTATAAGTCGTAAAAATACTCAGCAGCTTCAGACCACCTTAAGTCGTAGCGACGAAATATTTACAAAAAAAATACAGCTGGCACAGGAATTTCAAGTAAAAGATACATTTTTAAAAAAATCTCTATCTAGTCTGTCTATTTTAATCAGAGAAATGCAGCAGGAACGTAAGCTGTCTTCCCAAACTCAGACTGATCAGACGCTCACAGAACTCTTTGAACAAATTTTATTTTATACTGTTGCCTCTGATGAAACACTGATCCCTGAGATCCAGGCTAAAATCACACAGATCCAGACTCTCATCGACCAAGGCACCATTAACAATGGTGATATCGAAAGCGCGTTAATTTACGCTAGAAGCGTTTTAGCTAGTCAGCAACAGGTTGATCAGCTGACTCAAGCGGTATTAGCAATCCCGAGTACACAACAGATTCAAGATCTATCTCATGGTTATGAAACAGCCTATCAGGATGCAATTACACGGGTCAGGCTCTTTCAGATGGCTGCCACTATTTGGGCTATAAGCATGCTGGGAGGCACTGTTTATCTAACATTATCAAATCAGTCCCACAAAGTTGAAGACATAACGAGTACCCTACTCAAAAGTATTGATAATGCGTTTATTAAAATCGATAGTGAGTGGATTATAACTCACGTCAATGCTAACGCTTCTCAAGATTTAGAAAAACAGTCAGAAGAGTTAGTCGGTCATCTTTTTTGGAACGTATTTCCCTCAGAGCTGGGACAAGATAAAGAGCACTACTATCATCAGGCTGTGAATGAACAATCGATCATTACATTTGAAACCCGGTTTTTATCCAAATCTCGTTGGCTCGAATTCCAGA
Source organism: Cyanobacteria bacterium P01_B01_bin.77 (assembly GCA_039028535.1). GTDB lineage: Bacteria > Cyanobacteriota > Cyanobacteriia > Phormidesmidales > Phormidesmidaceae > Leptothoe. The sequence continues at coordinate 23,849 of JBCCHX010000053.1, read as the reverse complement.
TTAAACCTAATATCGATGGTCTCTCTGTTTTTTGGCAGGATATTAGCAGTAGCAAAAAAGCAGAATTTCAGCTGGCCTTAAGTCTTGAGGCCAATGATGAGGCTTTAAAGAAAGCAGACGAGGCTCGACAAAAGGCAGAAATTGAGCGGCTAAAAGCAGAACAAGCTAGCCAGGCAAAGAGTGAGTTTCTGGCCAACATGAGTCATGAACTGCGTACCCCCCTCAATGCCATCCTTGGTTACAGCGAGATGCTGGAAGAAGATGCAGAAGATTTAGGTCAGGATGATTTTATTCCCGAGCTTCAAAAGATTCAGAGAGCTGGCAAACATTTGTTAGGTTTAATTAATGATGTGCTCGACCTTTCCAAGGTGGAGGCTGGGCACATGGAACTATACTTAGAAACATTTGCGATTATCCCCCTGCTGAAGGATGTAATCTCGACCATGCAGCCTGTGATCGCAAAGAACAATAATAGTCTAAATGTTCAATGGTCTGATGATATCGACAAAATGTATGCGGACCCGGTCAAAGTGCGTCAGAGCTTGTTTAATTTATTGAGCAATGCAAATAAGTTTACCCAAGATGGCACTATTACGCTTAGCGTGAGTACCCATAACAATATTGATGATAACTGGGTTGAGTTTCGCATTGAAGATACCGGCATCGGCATGATGCCAGACCAACTTCAGAAGATTTTTAATGCGTTTGCCCAAGCTGATTCTTCAACAACTCGAAGATACGGGGGAACTGGACTAGGTCTCACCATCACCAAGCGATTTATTGAAATGATGGGTGGCACAGTCAGTGTTGAAAGTACAGTTGATAAAGGAACTACATTTATCTTGAAAATTCCTCAGACTGTTCAAGAACTAACAGTCACTGACGTTTCCAAAAGAAAGGGAGCTGATAACTTAGAGACAAACTTTCGAGACAATGACAGCCAAGCCGAATTCACCTTTGAGCAATCAATTACTTCCTCAATCATGGCTCCCTGCTCAACCTGTATATTAGTCATTGACAGTGATGTAAAAACTTGCGAGCTAGTTTGGAAAACCCTTGTCAGCCAAGGGTATTTTGTGGTTTTGACCCATAATAACCGCAAGGGATTAAAGATGGCCGACCATCTTCAGCCAGACATTATTCTTTTGGATCTGATGATGTCCGAAGCTGATGAATGGAGAGTGATTAGAACTCTCAAAGAAAATCCAAAACTTGCGAGGACATCGATTATTTTACAAACTATGCAGGCTGATAAGGACTTAGGTTACTCCTTGGGGGCAACGGATTACTTATCTAAGCCTGTGAATCCACAGAATCTTTTGTCTCTTCTCAATAAGTATAGACCTGACCCCCAACAGAACAATTCCTACTGCTATGCTGAGAATTAGGAAAGTTGCTATCTACGGGGCTTGAACTGTGTTTATGGCAGTGGGTGCGAGTGTAGCAAGAATAGTGGGTGTAATGCCAGTTAAATCCTGCACCTGGTTAAATGCCTGGTCAGCAGGACCGACTACCCAAAGTGGTATGGCATTTAAAGTATGGCGCTTGGTAGATAGGTCTTCCACATTGCCATGGTCACTCACAACAATGAGAGTAGTATCTAATGCTAAGTGATTGATTACGGCGGCAAGAAAGCGATCGATACGTTGCAGAACGCTAATGGCACGATGATGAACTTGGCCATGACCTGCGTAATCGCTGAGATAGCATTCGAACAGGGTAACGCTGTAATGGTTGCCCAAGGTAGCCAGATAGTTACCTGCAAGTTCAGGGGTGATGGGTGCCTGCGCAATGCCTCGAGAGTTGGCCATCTCGCCAGTAATGTCCCAGAAAAGGGCCTCTCCTTGTTCGTACTCGTACTGCATGCGAAAGGGCAGTCCTGCTGTCATATTGAGCAGCGTACACACCGAGTAGCGCCACCGTCGCTGGGCAATGGCTTCAAAGTAGGCGGGAGAATAAAGATTGGCCAGGGTGGCGGTTCCACCTTGGGCTAGCACCTGTTTAAACAATCCATAGGGCTCAATCAGCTGGCGCAGCGAGCCGTTAGCAAACCCAGTTTGGTGCTGTCCTCGAAATTTGGCAGCATTGTGCCCGGTATAGAGGGTAGTTTGACCAGTGGCACTCTGGGGTAAACCAGGAACGCCTAGGTTGGCATCAATGGGCTTGAGCAAAAATTGTGGGCGCTGAACATGGACTCCGGATAACCATGGAGTGCCACATAGGGATTGTACCCGAGGCATCGCCGCTGGATCGCTCAGGGGATTATGGGGTCCGGCAGCTCCTAAACCCAGGCCATCCAAAAACACCAGAATAAAGCGGCTTTTGTTCATTTTTTGTAGTTGGTTGGACCGTGCCCGCTGCCCGATGGTGTTCTCTAAGCTTCTAGGCTGTGGCGAACACCTTTTGCTGAAGTTTGATTTGATGGGTATTGGCCCAGGTGTGGAGATCGCTCAGGCTGCGATCGCGATACTTGCCATACCGCTCTCGCTTATTTCGAATCCGCTCAGGCAATGCCGGAAAAATACCAAAATTGGGCGGCATCGGCTGAAAATGCTTGGGTTCCGCTGAGCTAATAAAGTCAAACAAGGCTCCCATCATGGTAGTCACTGGCAGCGACACTAGCGGCAGACCTAGCACTGAGCGGGCCGCATTGGTCCCCGCCAGCCAGCCGCCAGCGCAGGCGGCCGTATAGCCCTCAGTACCCACTAGCTGTCCTGCTGCAAATAGATCGGCCCGCTGATGAAACTGCAGCGCGCTACTTAGCAACTCCGGTGAATTAATAAACGTATTGCGATGCATCACCCCCATGCGGACAAATTCCGCCGTCTCCAGCGCTGGAATCATGCGAAAAACCCGCTTTTGCTCACCCCAGCGCAGATTGGTTTGAAATCCCACCATATTCCACAGCTGACCGCCTTTATCCTCCTGGCGGAGTTGGACCACCGCATAGGGGCGCTTACCCTTATTTTCCGGCGCATCAAAGGCTCCATAGCGTTGGGTATCAAACAGCCCCACCGGTTTTAATGGGCCGTAGCGCATGGTGTCTTCTCCCCGACGCCCCATTTCCTCAATGGGCAGACAGCCCTCAAAAAATTTGGCTGTCTCCTGTTCAAAGTCCTTTAGTTCCGCCTGTTCCGCCGCGCACAGCGCCCGCCAAAAGGCCAGATACTGGTCCCGGTTCATCGGGCAGTTGAGATAGGCCGCTTCTCCCCGGTCATAGCGAGAGGCCATAAAGGCCACATCCCGGTTGATGGACTCGCCCACCACAATCGGGCTGGCGGCATCAAAAAAGCTCATGTAGTCCTGGCCAGTAAACTGCCGCAGGTCAGCCGCCAAGGTATCGCTAGTGAGTGGTCCCGTGGTCAATACCACTGGGCTATCGGTGGGAATGGCCGTCACCTCATCTCGTCGCAGCTCAATTAGCGGATGCTGCTCTAGGGTTTCCGTCAGCTCGCGGCTAAACACGGCCCGGTCTACTGCTAGAGCACCGCCTGCTGGTACTGCATGGTCATCGGCCTTAGAAATCACCACCGAGCCCAGCTGGCGCAGTTCCTCGTGGAGCAACCCCGAAGCCCGGTCCGTTGCCTTCGCCCCAAAAGAATTACTGCACACCAGCTCCGCCACATGTTCTGAATGGTGAGCCGGACTCAGCTTGACAGGCCGCATTTCGTGCAGCACCACAGGAATACCGGCCTGGGCAATCTGCCAGGTGGCCTCAGTGCCAGCCAGGCCGCCGCCGATAACGTGGATAGGATGGTTGGGTCGATCAGACATAACGGAAATATTGCAGGATTTTTATTGTAGGTTGGCGTTGAGGAACTAGAAACCCTTGACGGTCCGATAGAATCTTTTAGAAGCGTTCATTATTTCACCTGTTTTCCTCAACCCTGATTCATGACTAAAAAGCGTATTCTTTCAGGCATTCAAACCACCGGCAATTTACATTTGGGCAACTATCTCGGCGCAATTCGTAACTGGGTGGGGATGCAAGACGAATACGATTGCTTTTTGTTTTTGGCCGATTTACATGCCATCACTGTCCCCCACGATCCAAAGCTGCTGGCGGAAAACACGTATAAAGTGGCCGCGGCCTATCTGGCCTGCGGTATTGACCCAGAGCGCTCAACCGTCTTTGTTCAGTCCCATGTTAGTGCCCACAGTGAACTGGCCTGGTTATTTAACTGTATTACGCCGCTAAATTGGTTAGAGCGGATGATTCAGTTTAAAGAAAAAGCGTTGAAACAGGGGGAAAATGTCAGCGTTGGCCTGCTGGATTACCCTGTGCTGCAGTCGGCAGATATTTTGCTCTACGAGCCGGATTTTGTGCCTGTGGGTGAAGACCAAAAACAGCATATTGAACTCACGCGCGATATTGCAGCACGGCTCAACCATCAGTTTGGCAAAAAGAAGGAACTGGTGCTCAAGGTGCCAGATGCCCTGATTCGCGCTGACGGGGCGCGGGTGATGAGCCTGACCGACGGCACGAAGAAAATGTCTAAGTCTGATCCGTCTGACCTAAGCCGGATTGATATTGGGGATACACCGGATCTAATCAAGAAAAAGATCAAAAAATGTAAGACCGACCCCATGCGAGGGCTGGAGTTTGGTAATCCAGAACGACCCGAGTGCAACAACCTGCTGACGCTGTATATGTTGCTGTCGGGCAAAGAGAAAGAAGTCGTTGCCGCAGAATGTGCCGATATGGGCTGGGGACAGTTTAAGCCGTTACTGACTGAAACTGCGATCGCAGCCCTCCAGCCAATCCAGGAAAAATATCAGGCCCTGCTAGACGATCGAGAATATTTAGAGACGGTGCTCAAACAGGGTAATGAAAAAGCGATCGCAATTGCTGATGGCACCCTGGCTAAGGTGAAAAGAGCATTAGGCTATGCCAAACCTCTGTAGGCTAATCTTTTAACATTAACGATCAATTAACCATCAATACCCATTTACTGCCCCCCAGCTTTATTTAGCCATCCTAAGATTCTGATTACTAAGTTTTTTTATGACAGCTACTAACGGTTCTCAGTCAGCTCCTTCCCTGCTGCGGTCTGCGATCGCAACCCGCCAGTTTTTGATCACCGCCGAAGTCATGCCTCCCAAAGGGGGCGACCCTAGCCATATGATCGCCATGGCTCAGAAGCTGCAGGGACGAGTCCACGGGGTAAACATCACCGACGGCAGCCGCGCTGTGATGCGCATGTCCTCGTTGGCGGCGGCAGTGTTACTCCAGCAAGTCGGGATTGAGCCCATTTGTCAGATGGCCTGTCGCGATCGCAACCGCATTGCTATCCAGGCCGATCTAATGGGCGCTCACGCCCTTGGCATTCGTAATCTATTAGCCCTAACTGGCGACCCCGTCAAAGCCGGAGACTACCCTAAAGCCAGAAGCGTCTTTGACCTAGAGGCAATACGACTGCTGCGCACCATTGGCCTGCTCAACCAGGGACTTGACCTCAACCAGAAACAATTACCCGATGGCCCGTTGGATATTTTTGCAGGTGCTGCTGTAGCTCCCCAGAGTCCCAGTTGGTCAGGCTTACAAAAGCGATTTGAGCTCAAGGTCGAAGCTGGCGCCCAGTTCTTTCAAAGTCAGCTAATTTCCGACTTTGACTGTCTTGAAAAATTTATGACCCAGATTGCCGCCCCGACCCAAAAACCTGTCCTAGCCGGTATTTTCCTGCTAAAGTCCGCCAAAAATGCCGCATTTCTCAATCGTAACGTACCTGGAGTTCATATTCCTGACACCATTATCGATCGGCTAGCCGCCGCAGAAGAACCGCTTAAAGAAGGCATTGCCATTGCTGCCGAACAAGTCAAACTGGCCCAGACCCTCTGCCAGGGTGTCCACATTATGGCTATCCGTCGCGAAGACTTAATTCCAGAAATTTTAGACCGAGCCGGTATTAAACCCGTGTATGGCGATGCTACTAACGGAGCTAGTCAAACAGCGCCTAGTCAGCAAGATTGGGCCATGGTTTAGATTCTAAAGACTGATCTTTATTTGACTGGGGTCTAGCTCTAGCTCTAGAGACATGCCATAGCTCAGGTTATCGATAAACTCTGTTAAAACTTCTAAGGTTGTTGGATCTTGAAAATGTTCTGGCTTTGTCTCTGGATGGGGATAATAAATCAGTCCTGGCAGTTGGCGATCATTCTTTAAAACAACTTGGCAATCAAAAAATGAAAAGTCCTCCGGTGGTGCATCCTTTGCCCATTTCACTTGCCTAAAAGTACATTTGGCCTGTTGCACAGTATATCGATGAGGATAGATAGATACATTGATTGTTCCTAGGAAGTAAGCATCAAGACACAATCCTCGTAGGGCAAACGCAGCTCTTTGCATCTGAATAGTACCACCGGGAAAACGGGGATCTCCTCCTTGTCCTGACGCCACACCATGACCTTGAACCACCGTACCTAAAACAGATTCTAACCGCATTAGCTTTCTGCACCAATATCTTTGTTATATTGTCCCCCAAAGTTGGTGGCACAAGGCTATTTCTAGCTCAAAAACTAAGGAATAAGAACTTTATAAAATTCAAAGATTATGTCTGAAGAGGTTGCCATGGAACGCCTGTACAATAAAAATAGAACACAGCTAAATTCTCATTCCTAGGTAAGTTCTTTACGAATAGCCTGCAAAGAGTCAATGACCTGTTGAGAGGCATCAGGAAAAAAGCTATAGATTTTTTTGATAATGTTATGAATACCCTCGCTGCCCCCGGCAATCAAGCCCGCTGTCAGAGATAGGTCTAATACTCTAAACAAATAAAGCCGGAATATTTCTGAGATAGTCTCAGACGAAGGATATTGCACAATTCCCTCTAGAGACCGCAGACCTACTGCACTCAACAACAGAGCAAACACAATCGCTACCTGCAAAATTCTCTGACGCGTATAGTCTTGATGGACCTGCAGTTTTTCTTCTGCCTTAAAAAGACACTCTTTGCTCTCTTGTATAGCTTCACTCTTAGAACTGTCTTCAGCACGGCTCAACAATAGGACATTTAACTCTAGCTGACGCTGCTCTACTTCGGCTGTCAGGCGCTCTTTTTTCTGGGAAAAATAAGACAGCTTATAAACTTCCAGGGCTCGTTCTAAAAATAAGGCCACAATAATTAATACTGAGAGCCGTCGAATGACAACATCAAAGGACAGCGCCTGAAAGGTGAGAGGCTCTATGGGAATCAGGATGCAGAGTAAACCACAGATTAAAATCACGTAAAACGAGTACCGAAAAAATTTCAGTAAGGGGTTACTCTCCATTGCACTGTCTCCCGATAGGTTTTTGTTAGATTATTTCATCACAATAGTGAGCATGATCTAAACCTTTTCCATTAAGGCTTCACTGGGGATGCTATCAATTCCTCAAACTATTTCTATCTTGAGACATCTTTTTCTAGTTTACTGTTGCCCCCCTGCCATATTTGGGTAGCTTTACAAGCAGGGTCGGAACATTAACGCCTTGGGTGAAATCAAATAGAGCACTCCCTCCTCAAAGGGGCAATCAAAATGAGTCACGCTCATAATCCTTATACTGCGGTCAGCCGTAGTCTGCCCATTCTGAGAGGATGGGCCATTGTTTGGATTGTCATGTATCACTTGCTGGGTAATACCAAGGGATATGTGGTTTTGCCTGAGATTCTACCGTCGCTATTCCAAGGAAACTTAAAACTTATCCTTGAGTCTAGTTTGCAGTTACTGATTTCAGCCGGTGATACCGGTGTCAGTATTTTCTTGGTGATTAGTGGATTTGGACTAACGGCTTCTTGGTGGAAACAATATGGCTGTCAAGGGATTAAATCCATAGCGTTAGTCAAGTTTTGGAGCAAGCGGGTTTTCAAAATTTTTCCTCTTTTTTGGGCCGCTGTTGTTATTTCAACCGCGTTATATCTAATTAATTCTGATTGGGCTCCTTTTGGGCAAGGGATTTGGGAACAGAAAACGCTAACAATACTGGGTGCTTTTCTGGCCACCATCACCACTGTGCGCAACGTTATTCCGGACTACTATTATTTTCTCAACGGTGCCTGGTGGTATATCGGTTTAGCCCTCCAGCTATACCTGATTTTTCCTGTATTGATTCGCCTGGGGCAACGATGGGGATGGTCAAATTTGTTAATGGCTTCTTTTCTCTTATCTGGAGTCTACCGAGCGGTATTCGCCCTGGCACCATTAGATGATATGTGGACAGTCATGACGTTTGATCTGTTTCCAGCCAGACTCTTTGAGTTTACCTTTGGCATTTATATCGCCATTACCTTTTTAGGGTCTTCAGATAATCTGGTGCAGAACTATAGTACAAGCAACAGTACAGGTGAACGCTGGTTGCGATCGCTACTGTTTAAACCCCAGTTTTTAGGCCTAAACCTCTGCTGTTTTCTGGTTGGCCTGCTATTTAAATGGTCAGACTACGAGATTTTGAGCATTTTTGAGGATGCCCTGATCTCCGTGGGTTTATTTTGCACATTAATCTTTTGCGCTCAGTTTAAGGGGCTAACCCTGGGGCCACTGATCAAAACAGCTGGTAAGTATTCCTACGGTATTTATCTGACCCATATGAATATCTACCTCGTGCTCTGGCCCATGGCCTCAAAACTAGTGCCCTCCTATTGGCCCAGGTTTGTAATTGTTATGCTGGCATGCTGTGCTATCGGAGCCAGCTTTGAAACTGGCTATGGATGGCTACAAAAACAGCTTCAGAACCCGAAAGTGGCTTAAAGCCACAAGTACGGGCTATCGATTCATCCTCTACATCAGCAACGTTTAACGAGCCAGCCGTTTACTAATTTCAGCTTTGACGGCATCGGCACTAGCGGGTAAGTGTACGGCAGGGTTAGCATACTGGCTGGTCACTTCTGCCAGGGTCGATTCGTGGTAGCCTACCTTAAAGTCAGTGAATTTCAAACCGTGGGCGGTGCTAATCACCACCGTCTTATCACTTGCTTTGATCACACCGCGTTTAATCAACTTAGACATTACGGCCAGGGCCACACCCGTGTGGGGACACGTAAACATCCCCGTTAAATCAGCATGGGCCGCCGCCGCTGCCAGTTCGTTTTCGGTCGCCTGCTCAACAATGCCGTCCGTTTCTACAATCGCTTTGATCGCTTTTTCATAGCTGACTGGGTTACCAATCCTGATGGCATTGGCTAGTGTTTGTTGGGCAGTTACGTTAATTTTTTCTTTGAACCCGTTTTTGAAGGACTCGTAAAAAGGGTTGGCTTTGGCGGCTTGAGCCGCGACTAACCTGGGCATACGGTTGATCAGCCCCAGGTCCATCATTAATTGGAACCCCTTATGAAGAGCACTGATATTGCCAAGATTGCCCACCGGGATAATAATCCAGTCGGGAACCTGCCACTCAAACTGGCGCACAATTTCGATACCCACCGTCTTTTGGCCTTCGATGCGGAGGCTATTCATCGAGTTCGCCAGGTAGATGGAATTGTCTTGGGTGACTTCCTTGACAATTTCCATACAGCCATCAAAGTCGGTATCTAGCGCCAGCACATGGGCACCGTTGGCCACCGGCTGGATCAGCTGGGCGGTGCTGACTTTGCCCGCAGGTAAGAAAATGACGGCTGGGATGCCAGCGTAGGCCGCATAGGCAGCTAGAGCAGCGCTGGTGTCACCGGTACTGGCACAGGCGACGGCCTTGACAGGGCTACCCTGGGCCATCATTTGCTTAACTACGCTGACCAAAACGGTCATGCCCAAGTCTTTGAAGCTCCCGGTGTGGCTGTTGCCGCAGAGCTTAATCCATAGATCGGGGACACCCAGCTGTTTTCCTAGTCTTTCAGCCCAGAACAAGTTTGTGTTGCCTTCAAACATGCTGACTATATTTTCGTCAGCCAACGAGGGGATGACCCACTCCCGCATTCCCCATACACCGCTGCCGTGGGGCCACGTCGTTGTGCCAACTCGCGAGTCAAACAGCTGCTTCCATTGGGAGGCATTACGTTTCTTTAACGATTCGCGCTCATGGTGCACTTCAAGCAGACTGCCACAGTGGGGGCAGGTGTAGATTACGTCAAAGATTGAGTGCTTACCAGGGCAGCCCGCAATACAGCGAAAATAGACCGTCTGACTATCTGTGCACGATTTGGACTCAACGGCTGACAACATTAGTGATTTCTGGTGGACTGACTCGTCTGATCATACGGTCCATCGAGATGTTCAACAACAGACAAATCTGACAACCAAAGAACAATCCGTTTCTAAATTTCAAGACTAAAACTATCGCGGCAATGGAAGTCTGGTTCTTGACCGGGGTGGACTAGGGCCCAGTGGGAAATACTGTCAGTTTCAAGGACAGTGCTCACACCTATTTTTAGGGGTTGATCGACGGCTAGCCAATCGTTAGTGGGGAGTTCTAGGGTTAAATAGTAGCCTTTGGTTAAGGGTAACCAGGTGCTGGCAACTCCTTTGCAAGCGGGTTCGGCTACCATGGCTTGGCGATAGTCATCAAAGCGATACACGTTCCAATCACCGTTGGGCGAGGCATTGACCTCCCAATAGCGAGAAGAGTCAGGCAGACCGATAAATACTTCGAAACAAGTCTTTTCCCACAGATGATCGCGACGACTTGGGGCTTCATCTCCTGCAGGGGGGACTTTGAGATCGTCCAGGGCTCCCGTCAGAGTGTATTCCACAGTCAAGGAGGATTGCGATCGCACAACCCGGCCAGAAATCACTAAATCAGATATCGGCTCGAAAGGTTTTAGTGAAAACGGTATAGCCATAGATGTTTCCTAGGGAACAAACTCACAATAAATTGGGAATGCTTGAAAAGCACTGTTGCAAACCAAGGGGCGGCCGTAAAGACCTAGCACTAATCTCACAGTGACCGATAGGGGAGTACTGAGTTTAAAACACTCAGCATGTATCAAGTAGTTCTACGCAGCACAATCGGCGTCAGAACAGTAATCAGCTTTTAACTGAGCAATTACGGATTGGATAGTCTGTTTTTGAGCACTAATGCTCTCAGCTAACTGAAATTGGACCAATGCCCGTTGCAAATTATGCTGGGGCCGTTGCGTCTTAAAATAAATGTCCCCCGCCAGATGATCGCTAAAAAAGCGCAAACCTAGCTCAAAGGTAATCAGCCAGATGGCGTCGTAAATATAGTCATACTCAATAGCATCAAGAAAATGGCTAGCGCCGGAGAGATATCCTCGCAACACGGCCACACACAGCTCCAGGTCAAAGGTCACAGCCTGCCACTGGTGGGTTTCTTCTCCCAGTGGATTGCAGCTAGAACGCAAACAATCACCAATGTCATAGTGCACCAGCCCTGGCTTAACGGTATCTAGATCAATCAGGCTAACGGCCTGTCCCGTATGTGTATCAATCAAAATGTTATTGATTTTTGGATCACCATGGATGGAGCGCAGCGGTAAATGGCCCTCGTCTTTGGCATCCTCTAGGACTGACAATTGCCCTCGATGGGTGGCAACTAGGTTGCAGCAATGCTGCTCTTCAAGGGAAAGGGAATGGTCCTGATTAAGGGTTTGGGTAACGACAGCATCATACTGCCCGAGATAGTGGGGCGTGATGTGAAAGCCAGGCAGGGTATCCACCAAGCCAGTGGTAGGCAGGTCGCTCAGCAAACTATGGAAACAGCTAAGACCATAGCCAATTTCGGCAGCATGGTTTGGGTCTTGGATCGTATCAAAGGTGGTGGTGCCAGAGACAAAGCTCAGCCCTCGCCAAACCTGTCCATCACCATCCACCCAATGATGGCCTGTACGGGTCTTCAAAACAGTGGGCACCTCCCAACGACGGTTGAAAGGGGGCTGGGTTAACCGCTGGTGGGCATGGCTAGCAAACTGGCAGAGGTTGTCCATTACCTGGAGTGGCCGGGGAAACACCTCGGTGTTGATGCGCTGCAGCACAAATGATTCTGCCCCGACTAGCTCAACTAGGTAGGTATCGTTAATATTGCCGCTCCCCAGGGGACGAATCGTGCGTACAGTCGCGTCACCTACGAACTGTTGGGCAATATGCGTGAGGGCATTAGAATCGCCAATTAAGGATTTAGGCAGCGCAGCCTCTGAGAGCATCGGATTCGTCTGATAAAACTTTGGGTAATCATACTTTCACCACCCCAAAAAAGAAACCGGAGCGCCCATAAGAAGGTTCTATCAACGGTGTTAGAAGAGTTGATGTGGGTCGATACCCCCTCGGGTAAACGGATCTGAGCGATCTAGAGGCGGTTTAGAGGGGAGCTAGAGGGTAAGTTGGCCAGCTAGTGAGATCGCGATCGCGACCACCGCCCCAATGAGGGTATTAATAATATTCACCACATCATGGGTAAGACCGGGGAGCTGATCTTCCAGCGTAGCCCCAATCAAACTCTCAATGGTAGTGGCCACAAACGCGGCAACAGCACAGATACCAATGCCGATAGCGGGAATAAACCCCACCCCCCAAGCGGCAACGGCCAGGATAAGCGAACCAACTACGCCCGCTAACGTTCCTTCTAGACTCACCGCCCCTTCTGTTCCCCGAGGCACTGGCTGTAGGGTTGTGATTAAAAAGGTGCGCTGGCCATAGGCCTTACCAATTTCCGTGGCTGATGTGTCCGCTAGTTTGGTACTCAAGCTGGCCACAAACCCTAAAGTGAGTAGTTGTGTCACTTGGGCACTGGACAGTCCCGCAATTGAGATGGCGGTCACCCCTATTAATCCTGCCAATAGGGCACAGATGGCCGCCGTTAGCGCTGACCCCCACACATTACCAGGGCCGCGTACGCCCCCTCGGTCTTCCGCAATACCGGCCGCAGATTTTTCAGCAAAGCCTACCTTAGTTACTGCTGATCCGGCAGCAAAATACACCAGGGTAACAGCATAGGCTTGCCAGCCCAGACAGCCCCAGATAATCACGCCTAAAACCCAAGCATGGAGATACCCCATAGGGGTGAGGAGCTTTTTGGGACTCACAAAAGCTAACCCCACCAGCACTGTGTTCAGGCCGAGCGCAACCAGCCAAGGGTTTTGCCATGTCATGGACCGGTCTTTCCTTACGATGATATTGCCGTCGGGGTAGCCAACGGTGTCTTTACCAATTTGTACACCAAAAACAGCATCAATATGGTCATATAGGCCGTTAGCGCTGTCCATAACAGATAGCTATTGTGCAGATACATCGCCAGGAGAGTTAAAGGAGTAAAGCCCAGACCAAAGCCCAGCAGCGCACCATCACGCAACACAGCACCTTCCTTGAGACCAATAAAGTAGCCCTCCAGCATAAACGCCACGGATGTGATGCTTAGCAGCGGCACTAACCAAGCGGCATAGCTGCCCATGGCCTGACTCACCTCCCGATGGCTGGTGAGCAAAGCAAACATCGTCTCAGGAAAGACCACCGCCGACAGGGCAAACCCCAGAGAGATGATCAGACTCGTCAGCACAGCGGTTTTGAGTACAGGCAAATATTGGTCCGTACGCCCTTGTCCCTTAAAATTGCCAATCAGGGTTTGGGCCGTCATGCCCACCCCCTGCACCGTAAACTGGCTCAGTAGAGCAATCTGCAGCAGCAGTCCGTTTTCGGCCAGGGACGCCGTACCAAAGGTGGCACTGAGGTTGGTAAAAATGGAATAGGCTGATATCAGGGCCAAAAAGCGCACGAGGATATTGCCTTTGAGAATGAGGGTGGAGGCCAATGCCTGACGGTCTAGCACCTGGGGCATAGCTTGTTTGACACAGCTCCAGTCGATAGTTAGAGCCATTGCCATTAGCCCCGCCACCAGTCCTAGATATTGGCTCAGAGCCGTGGCCAGCCCAGCACCGGCACTCTCCCAGCCCCAGCGATTGATCATCACATAGTCCAATAGCACATTGGAGCCATTGGCAATTAAGGAGATCAGAAAAACCACCCCATTTTTTTCGCGCCCCAAAAACCAACCAATCAAGACAAAATTGAGCAAAACTGCAGGCGCGCCCCAAATCCGGGCATTAAAGTAGGCAAGGCCGGCCTGCTCCGTCTCAGGCGCACCCGACAAAATAGTGAACCCTAGCTGATGGATGGGGTACTGCAGTAACAAGATGACGAGTGCGATCGCAAGCGCCACCAAACCACACCGCAAGACAGCAACCAGCACCCCAGTAGCGTCGTCTTCGCCCACCGCCTGGGCCGTCAAAGCATTGGTACTGTTACGGAGAAACTTCAGAATCCGATAGAGATAATCAAACAAAATACTGCCCAGAATCACCCCAGCCAGATAGTTAATATCGGACAGATGCCCCAAAAACGCCGTGTCACACAGACCGGCCAAAGGCACCATCATGTTGGAAAACATGCCAACAACTGCCAGCCGATAAAACCGGGGCAAAAAGTCTTTGTAATTTGTTGGAATAGCAGAAACTATGGACATAAAGAAGTTCAGCCAATTGCAGAGAGCTACGCTACTGACGTAAGTTAATAATGCTTAATTAAACGTTAACATTTCACCATCAAAACCCATTGACCAGCGTAAAGGATTCTGCTGAGCGTCTCTAAAACACACCACAACCCAGCATTTTTATGAACTCCATCGATAAGCTCATTACCATGGCGGAGGACGAGCTAACTCAATACAGTACAGAAGCCCGCAAAATAGAGAAATTGCGCCCTAAGGTCGGCCTCACCGTACCGTATCCTCAGCAAAAAGATGTCAAAGCACAGATACTGTCAGATATTCCCACCCATATATTTGCCAAAATTGTCCAACGTGACCGCCAGATGATAGCGCTGCCATTCTGGGGCATTGGTGGTCTGGGACTATTATTCGGCATCTCAATGCAACAGCCCTTAGATTTTATTGCTACGGCTGTTGGCTTTTATCTTGCCTTTGGCATCCAGTCCTGGGGCTGGAAGCTAGAAGCCAAAAACCTAATCATCAAAACTCTTGATGCCATTGAGCAGGATATGCAAAGCCAGACATAGCCCACCAGGGACATCTTTGAGCACAGGCACTACGATCCAGGAACCGTAACAAAAAACACAGCGGCTACACATTAATTAATGTTTTGAGGGCGTTTCTGAGCCCCAAAAACCTGTACAAACATCATCATTAATGGTCCAATATCTCTATCTGTGACTGGCTTCTCAGCATTTGAGGACAACCTCACAGAGAGTTCGTACATTTAAGTACATACAAACTCACATCTGTAGCTTTTTAGTGTTCACACACTGTCTTTTTTGTTATGAAAGGTTCACAATGGTCTGGTGATGCCCTTTCTATATCGTGGCTTCCTTAATAAGATTAGAAATACTAAAAGACTTTTATCAATACTGACAATAACCAAATATCAATGACAATCACTGAAGATAACTTCGAAAGCTTTGTACTAGCTTCGCCTGTACCAGTCTTAGTCCACTTTTGGGCACCTTGGTGTGGGTTGTGCCGTCGGGTTACTCCCCTGCTGAATCGATTTCAGCAAGAGTGGTCAGACCAGGTATACGTTGTGGACATCAATGCCGATGAGAATCTCAAGCTGGCTAATCAGTATCGTTTGCAAACGTTACCGACCCTGCTGTTTTTAGAACACGGCCAGGTGGTTCAGCGATTTGATGTGGTGCGCAATCGGGACGAATTTGTGCGGGCTCTTGACTCACTAATGCGTCGTCACGGGCCAGGGGTCAGGGTTGTTCAAGAAGCGAGGATGGGGGATGGCTGATGGAGGGGCAGTAGGACTGACTGCCCTAGCCCTATGTTAAATACCCCTGAATCAGCCAGTCAGGACCAATTTTTTCCAATTCTGTATCGCGCAGAGCTAGAGCTGCCGACATCTCTGTAACCCCCATATCGCCAACGGGGGTGGGTGCCTGGCTACCGCCAACTAGCTTAGGGGCCACAAAGGCCCATAGTTTTTGAATCACCTGCTGTCTAAGGGCTACCGCCGCAAGGGTTCCCCCACATTCCCATAAAAGTGTGGACAGCCCTCGTTTGTAAAGGTTGTCAGCTACAGCCTGGGGGGTGAGTTTGGGGAGAAAAATGACCTCTACCTGACTGGGTAAGGACAATGGTGGCGTACCCGTCGCTTCTGTAAACACTACAGTGGGAGCCGTCTCGGTCTGCCACAGATTGGCACTGGTCGGTAGATCGAGGCAGCGACTCATAATCACTCGCAGGGGATTATGGTCCGATATTCCATGACTCGTCAGCTGAGGATTATCCCGCCGGACTGTGTTACCTCCAACGATCACCGCATCGCATTGGCTGCGGAGTTGATGCACCCGCTGCCGTGAGGCTGGGCTGGTAACCCAGGCACTGTGGCCTGTGTCCGTGGCAATTTTGCCGTCCAGGGTCATGGCATATTTCAAAATGCTAAAGGGCTGATGGTGGCGCATACGACGAATAAAGGCTTCGTTAAAACGCTCACAAGCCGCAATTTCCACATCGGTAATTACCTTGACGCCAGCCGCACGCAGCCGCTCGATGCCGCCGCTAGCTTTGGGGTTGGGGTCTCGCATACCGAGTACCACAGTGGTAATACCAGCCTGCAGGACCGCCTCGGTACAGGGGGGGGTACGGCCAGTGTGGTTGCAGGGTTCTAGATTTACATAGAGGGTGGCTCCCTGGGCAGCCTCACCAGCTACCCGGAGGGCAAACACCTCTGCGTGAGGCTGCCCCACCTGGGGGTGAAATCCCTCGCCAACGATCTTGCCATCTTTGACGATAACAGCCCCTACCATGGGATTTGGGGCTGTTAGACCGGCACCCTGGGCGGCTAGCTCCAAGCAACGACGCATCATGGCCCTATGTTCTGATGCGGTTTCTGAAGAATGCTCGAAATTGTTTGATGAAATCATTTAAAATTTTTTTAACGCAAGAGACTATAACAATCTATGACTGAGATTAACAATGCCAACAAGGTGACTGAACCTGCTGATGATCTGCCAACAGATGACGGCGCTCCAGAAAAGTATGTGCAGAAGGCGGCTAGTTTTATTGAAAATACGTCCCTTGACAAAATGATAGAAATGGCTGACGAAGCCGTACGTAAAAAGATGATTGCTCGGGCAACGCAGCCGAGGAAGTGGGTGATGCCCGAGGATTTAGAGAGTTAAAAAGACTGAATTCCGGCCACCAGTTGATCAATATTTTGCCTGGTATGGGTGGTCATCACTGTCATCCTGAGTCGGCTAGTAGGTACCGTTGGTGGCCGCACCGCTGAGGCCAGGATTTTCTGCTGTTTGAGATGCTGACCAAGGGCCAGGACAGTGGCAGCGTCTTTGACAGAAATACAGACAATGGGGGACTCGGAGGGTAAATAGTTAATCTGTAGCTGGTCTAGACGTTGGCGCAGGTAAGCAGTGTTCTCAGCTAGTTGAATGAGACGCTGGGGCTCTTGGGCCAGAATAGCGATCGCACTTTTGGCGGCAGCAGCTGCCGCTGGGGACAACCCGGTGGTGTAAATCCACGTAGCTGCCCGATTGCGTAAAAAATCGATCAGCTCGGCAGAGCCGGTTACATAGCCACCCAGGCTACCCAGGGCTTTACTTAGGGTACCTACCTGTACCATGGGGCGATAACGACAGCCCAGCAGCTCTACAGCACCGCCACCGTTCGCTCCTAAAACTCCGGTACCGTGGGCTTCATCTACCAACACCATGGCATCCCACTGGTCAGCCAGAGTGAGAATCTCGGGCAGCGGACAGAGATCGCCATCCATACTAAATACGCTATCGGTGGCGATTAAACAGCGGCGATACTGGGAGCGCAGAACTAGCTGTTGTTGCAACTGCTCCAAATCATTGTGGTCATAGACGGCTACGGTGGCCCCACTGAGGCGAGCTCCCATTTGTAGGCTGGAGTGGTTATACCGATCGGCCACAATCAGATCGCGATGATCAACCAGGGCTGCCAGGGTGCCCAGATTAGCCAAATATCCGGAGCTAAAAATAATGGCATCATCGGTGCCCTTAAGCTGGGCAACGGCCTGTTCTAACTCTCGGTGGATAGGGCGCTGACCGCTTAGCAGTCGGGAGCCAGTGCTGCCAGTACCGTAGGCTGAGATCGCAGCGGTCGCGGCCGCAGCCAATCTGGAGTCTCCTGCCAGTCCTAGATAGTCATTGCTAGCAAAATTTAGATAGGTTTGGCCGTCAATGCTGACAGTCGCACCGCCTCTGCCATCAATGGATTGGACCTGACGGTACCAGTTGGCTCGATGCAGTGTTTGCATCGATTTTGTAATCCACCCGTAAGGACCTGTCGCCAGTTGAGGGGCAGCCATTATCGGCGTTGGGCTGATATTGGAATCCAGGCATGGGGGTCCCCTGAAACCCTGACACCACTTTCGGAAAAGCTCACAACAATAATATTGGTATTATCTCGACCCACATCCAAATAGCCTTCTGCCCAGACATCGAATAAATCAACGCCGGTAATTTTTAGGTCGTAGGCACCTTCTGTAAAGGTGAACCGCTGACGACGGTTGACATTACGCGGGGAGAATATCTGGCGACCATTGACAAACACATTGGCCCAGTCATTCCCTCGGGCAATAAACTCTACGGTTACTTGTTGCTGCACGGGCCGCCGCCGCCGCTCGTAGACAGGATAGCGATGGCGCTCCCTACGGGTGCGATGGTGCTCCCCATGGGTGGGATGGCGACGACGATAAATAATAGTGCGGTCTGCCTGGGCTGTCGGGGCCGCCGCTAACGGCAGTGCGATCGCACAAAATATGCCTAGCCACCGCCATGGTTGTCGGGTCATAGTAGCCTCGGTGTTAAAGCCTTGATGTGAAGTTAGCCATCCAAATGGCAGGTACCCTGTCTCTATTTTAAGGTCATCCTCAAATCATCCTTTACTAATGGGCAGATTATGAAATTGGCCGAAGAGCAGCCAATATAGTAAAAACAGCTTGCGATCGCATATGAAATACTTTGAAAAACCCGGCTCCGACCTCGCTGACCGTGTCCCTCCAGGTCAGCATCTAGCCAAAGGCTTTCCTGTCTTAACCTATGGGCCTACACCAGAAGTCACCCAAAAAGACTGGCAGCTCACACTATCGGGATTGGTAACCTCTAAGATCCTAAACTGGAAAGACCTAATGGCCCTGCCACAGCACCAGTTCACAGCGGACTTTCACTGTGTTACGACATGGTCCAAATTAGACGTTACCTGGACCGGGGTAAAGGTGACAGATCTCTTGGCCACCATCACCGTAGACGAGCAAGCAGCCCACGTCATGGCCCACTGCTATGGCGGCTATACCACCAATGTAGCCATGGCAGATTTTGCTCGACCGGAAAACTTTTTGGCTCATACCCTAGAAGGACAACCTCTCCCTCCCGATCACGGTGGTCCCCTGCGGCTGGTGGTGCCCCATCTTTATGCCTGGAAAAGCGCCAAATGGCTCAACGGCGTGGAGTTTTGCGCAGAGCCTGTGCTGGGATTCTGGGAACGCAATGGCTATCACAAACGGGGTGAACCTTGGGCCGAAGAAAGATATAGCGATCGGTAGGAACACTGAACCATCCTGATCGTCTCTTTACCTATCTGTAGTCATGAACATGGCCCTTTGGGCCAATCATCCTGAAAACCTGAAAATTCGGCGCACTCTGCGATTCAAACTGGTAAATCACAGGTCGCATGTCCGTAACTAACCCCCATTCTCCCCGACAGCTGATTGACACCCTTCCTCCGGAAGCTCGGCAGTGGCTAATTGGCCTGCCTTGGGTACAACGTCGCTATGTGCTGTCGTTGTGCCATGTTATTTGCGCTAGCTCCCCTGAGGGCCAAGCCAAATTTTTAGATGAATATACCGCTGATGGCGTAATGTCTCGGATCATCCACGATCAAGATACCCAACAGCGCATTTACTATCACCTACGGCGGTTTCGTATTCAAACGCAGCTGACCGAAAAGGTCCTCCGACGTTACGTACAGCAGTTTTATATTCATTCTGCCCAAGTGCGTCAGCACCAAGAAAATGCCTACCTGGAGGCCGCTATGCGACTTATGGCAGACGGTCGGGAACACAACCGGGTGCTCACTTATATTCTTGGGTTTGAACTGCTGATCCTATTATTTGGCATGAGCTGGGAACAGCACGAGCGACTCTATCGCTTACAACCTAACCAGGAAGACTTTTTTAACCTTTATATCCGTCCTGTACAGCGTGCCCATCGATTGAATGGCATTATTATCCCCAAGGATGAAAACCGTTTTTTTGCCCGACGTGACTATTTTGTCCGTATCCCCCAAATTAAGCCACGGCAGACCGTAACACTAATTATGGCTAGCTTTTTACCCAAACAAGTCAGTCAGCTTGGTGCTGGCATCATGCGTCATCAAAATGCGTTGCAGTTTGACTACGCTCATATTTTTCAACAAAATTCTTCTGACGCCGTTATCTTTGACTAACGTCCCTTGCTGGCTGACGCCACTATTCCATGATACGAATCGCCCCCGATTGAATCGCATCGAACAGACGATTGATCTGGCAACGCTCTTGCTCATCAACAGTGCCATCAGCCAGCACCATTTTAGATAGGGTTTGATACTGGGTGTAGGTAATTCGCTTGGTCCTAATCAGCCGATCCACAAGCTGGGTAACTTCATTTTTTTCTAATTCGATATCTTTCAGTAGTTCATCAGTGCTATTTTTACTGATATCAGGGTTTTCTGTATTAGCAGGAGAATCGCTCATAGCTATCAAGACCTGTCCTAAGCAATGGGAACCAACACGGTGCAAACAGTGCGTAACGTTATAAATGTTTGAATATTGGCATCCTACCGGAAAGTCACGAAATGCTTTCAGTAGAGACGGTAGAGACAGCTGAATCGTTATGGATTTGTAATAAGGCAATCGCAGTATCTAAAGAATCCGCTTCATGGGTAGGCTTATCGTGTCGCCAACGTAAAATGCGGGGAAATCGCACAGAAATACCAGACTTATGTCGCTTAGACTGAGCGATACCTTCGAACCCAATTTCAAACACATGAACCGGTTCGACTGAGCGCACGGGACCAAATCGCTCACGGGTGTGGCGACGAATCCACCGGTCTAGGGTAGCAATTTCTTGGTTATCCAGACCTGAATAAGCTTTAGCAAAAGGGACAAGATTTTCACCCTGCCATAGAGCAAACGTATAGTCAGTAAATAGATTGGCCCGCTTACCGCTGCCGGCTTGAGCATAGATCAGCACCGCATCTAGGGTCATCGGCTCTACCTTATATTTCCACCAATAACCCCGCTTACGACCGACTAGGTAAGGGCTCTCTAACGCCTTGAGCATCAAACCTTCGGCCCGGTGCAGGCGAGCCTGAGACCTGAGTGTTTGCAGCTGCTCAAAGGTGTCAAAACTCATGGGCTGAGAATAGGTTATGTTGCTAGCACCATGGGTTGCTTTGTGACCAGCCAGTAAGTTGGTGAGTAGCTGGTGCCGACGATGTAAAGAGTACTCGCGAATATCCTGCCCCCCCTGCTCCAATAGGTCATAGGCTAAAAAATGTACGGGATTGTCAGCCATCAGTTTAGGGTCTACCCGTTTGCGACCTAGACGTTTTTGTAAATGGTTAAAGTTCATCGGTCGCTGACCATCCCAGCAGACGATTTCGCCATCCAGTACGGTACCATCGGGAAGTTGCTGCAGCGGTTCTGCAAATTCTGGAAACTGATGGGTGATCAGATCCTCCCCCCGCGACCAAATAAAGTGTTGCTCAGCCCGATAGATCATCTGGGCACGAATGCCGTCCCATTTCCACTCAGCTTGCCATTGGGCCATAGGCTCATGGGTAAATTTCTCCACATCAATAGGAGACGCTAGAAAAAATGGATAGGGACGGCTAGGAGCAGACTGATTTGTATCGTTATGGACAAGCTGTTGGTAAAACTCTACAGAAGGACTAAAGTCACCCATCAGTCGGTGGGTAATCACATCTGCAGGGATGTCATACTCAGCGGCTAGCGCCTTAACCAATAGCTTGGTAGAAACCCCAACGCGAAAAGCCCCAGTTAAGATTTTATTGAGGACAAAGACTTCATCGCCTTCTAAACTGGCCCACCAGGACAAAATTAACTGCTGCTGTTCCTCGTCATTACAGATTTTGACCTGAGGGATAATGGTTTCTAGCCAAATATGTAGGGGCTGATCTTGAAACGACCTTTGGGGCACTGGCAGAGGCGTATCAGCCAGCAATAGGGCAATGGTTTCTGCCGAGTCGCCAACGTGGGCATAGCTAGCCTCAAACAGCCATTCAGGCATGTCCGATACGCGCAAAAAAATGTCCCGCAGTACTCGGGATGTAATCAGGCGTTTGCGGGTTTTACCTAAAAACAGATACAGCGCCCAAACCGCATTGGCAGCAGACTCATCTTGGAAATAATGCTGAAGAGCAGCAATTTTTTCATTCGTAGAGGTGGTGCCATCCACAGCTTGGAAAAGTTGAGTAAATCGCTTCATTAGAGTGTATCTGGGCGGTTACAGTGGGTTAGGTTAATAAACCTGCTGAGGTACTCCTAGGATTAATGGCTACAGCTAACTCATCTCCCTCAGCACATAAACGTTCGACATATGAATTTTTATCTGTATTCTGTAAATCTTAAAAAATAATTAATATTTCATACTATCCTCGATCTAACTAGTCTGCATCTTGCAGACGTCCAGCTGCTATCACTTTTATGGCAAACAATATCGAACACAATAGGATTGCTCAGTCGCCCAGTAGCACGTCTAGTCGGCTTGGTAGTGATGATTTTACGCTTTCCCCCAATGGGCTATTTACACCCCATGCCCATCGTCAGCTACCCGATAATACGGTGCGTATGGCAGTCTTGATTGATGGCGCAAATTTATTTTATTCCGCCTCTTATCTGGGTATTGAAATCGACTATGTGCGGTTGCTGCAAACGTTAGTGGGGCGGCGCCAGTTGTTGCGATCTTATTTTTATACAGGCGTAGACCCCAAAAATGAGAAGCAGCGAGGGTTTTTGCTATGGCTGAGTCGCAATGGCTACCGTGTGATCAGTAAGGATTTGGCTCAGGTTGCCGATGGGGCACGACGGGCCAATCTACATGTGGAGATGGCGGTGGATATGCTGCGGTTAGCCGATCACTGTGACACGATTACGCTGCTGAGTGGTGATGGTCATTTAACCTATGCGGTGGATGCTCTCAGCTGTCGAGGGGTCAGAGTGGAGTTAGTGAGCCTACAATCTATGACTAGTGATACGTTGATTGATCTGGCGGATTCTTATGTAAATTTGGCGGAGCTGCAGGACAATATCTGTAAGCGGCGATAACTGGCAAGGTTTTGTATACCCTGCATGACAGAACCCTGGTTGACTAAATAGGACTAGCATCCTTCAGTCAATCTTTCACTTACTTGTTGCACAGTGAGCATCAGCACAAACCAAGAAAAATTGATAGTTATGTAAAGAGACGATAGGAGTATCCTTCAGAGCCTCCCATGAGACTCTTTCTGACTTAGAGTGGACTCATAGAAGAACGATTTATCGAGTTCCACTTTATATCTAAACCGAAGCCTCCATGAGCCTTATATAGCCCGTGGGGGTTTCTTATATGGAATTGTTACTAATCAGTGTATGGCATGAGTGAACAACAACACTCATAGCTCGAACGAAGATCACAAAACGCCTCTTGCCACATCCATTGCATCTGCCGCTGAGCCCGCTAGCTTCAATATTAATGATTTTAGATTCTTAAGTACCCCAATTTCGGTGGGTGGCTGAGTAACGTCATTACCTAAATAAATCTATCTGAAGTTCGGCAGTACTAACAATGACTGTAAACTTATCAATAGAAGCAGTATGTGCAAAATAACTATAACTTGACCAGGTCTGTGCTCAAGGTTACCCATGAATACAAAACCTTTAACCATAGAACTT
>JBCCHX010000052.1:0-52337 GCA_039028535.1 Cyanobacteria bacterium P01_B01_bin.77 | reverse complement strand
GGTGTCAGGCAAATCCTTAGTAGTCTTGTCATAGATATACTGAGCAATCATCTCAGCCGTCGTCTCATATCCCTCTGGCAAAACCTCATTTAAAACACAATGATCTAACCCACCTTTAAGCACATCCCGCTTCGCCCACCGTAGAGTACGAAAGTCAGCCACCATTGCTGGGTGTGGACAAAATTCAGAAGCCTGAAGCTGATGAGCAGTTGCCTCAATTCGCACCCGATAAGTATGACCATGCATACGACCACAAGGTCCGTCATAATCACGAATGTAGTGGGCTGCATCAAAGTTAAATTCAGTACTCAGCTTCCATTTAGGCATTGGAATGAACCCACCTTTTGCTCTAACGAAACCTATATAAAGCTTAAAACAGGCTATTATCTGCCCAAAACGCCATATTTAGGATTTTTATTGACTCACCACGCTACAGGTAGCGTCAAATCAGTCTAATATCTTTTCTCGCATTAGAGTCAACATTACTACTATTTTTTAGTATAGTTCAAGCGAACTACTAATCTTAATTGTTCATAATCTAATGGACTAGAGGCATACTCAACACTGACTTTGCCTTTTCTGACGGGCATGATTATGGCTTTTGAGTCTCTGAGTTTGCCTCTATAAAGCTTTAGGCTACTGCTCTAGTCTGGCGGATTCAATACTTGCTCAGTAGTCAGGGCAAAATCTGGAAATGTGGTTGAAGCGCTGCGATCGCTACCACTAAAACGAGCGTCCTGATACGAACCATCCTTTAAGGTCAGTACTATTACGACTTGCTGCTCCGAGTCAATCAGCGAGTATGCTGGAATCTCACGCGCCTCATACTGATCACGCTTTTCCTCATAGTCGCGATCTCGATTAACTTTCCCTGGGCTGACCACCTCCACAACCAACACAGGAGGAGGCATATCCAAACGAATCGTCCACAAAGAGAATGGGAAAGTCAGCCATAAAATGAGTTAAACGGGAAGTGACAGTTCGGAACAAGGAAAAGAGAAATAGAATGACTACAACACTAGTTCCATAAAGATCAGCCCCTCCTCAAGGATCTTGGGCACGTCGTAGTAAGGCTGAATTTGTTGAAAGCCCATGCTTTGATAGAGCTTTTGGGCAACGGTTTGATGAATGCCGGTGTCGAGGCGCATAGCGCTATAGCCTGAGGCTCGGGCATTTTGAATTAGCGTCTCAACTAACGTTCGACCAATTCGACGGCCATGAAATTCGGTAGACACATACAGGCGCTTCATTTCGCAGTGATAATCATCTAAGCGACGCAGCCCAACACAGCCTGCAGGTTGTCCCTGGTAGCGGGCCAATAGCAGTCGCCCTTCGGGCATGGCATATTTGCCAGGTAACAGCGCTAGTTCCTCTGAGAAAGCTTTCTCATCAAAATACTCATTGATCATTTGGATGTCGTTGGCATAGTACTGGCGGAGCCAGGCGACAAAGGCATGCATTAAACTGCGAACCTGGTCAAGGTGTTCATTATCCGTAGCGTTGAGAATTTCTAACATGATAAATTTCGGGGTTGTTCAAAATGGGGGTAAACAGGCTTCGCTGTTGTGGTCAAAGCTTAGGTTGACGGGCGTCCGGATAACGTCCGGATAGCGTCCGACCCAGGTCGTGAGCGAGAAGCGCATTTGTACATCGGATGCTGATGGAGCACTTCGCTCAGATGAAATTGGAAAGCGAATCAAAAGCCACGTAGATATATCCCTATTTAGATTTAGGCTGCTTCTTGAGACCTTATTTTCCTGAACCAATTGATATATAGAGGTTTCCTTCCTAGGGTCCGGATTTGAATGGGCTTGCAGTACCCAGAAAATTTAGCGGGCAGAGTTACGATCGCATCTTCAACGATCGGAGACGACTTCTCCAGAGGCGCGACTGGCAACTTCATACTCATTGGCCACCTTTCCTAACTTGGGTCGCTCCTCCACAGCTAATACAGCCTCATGAGCAATACGGATCGCCATACTCACGCTGCGTTGGGCTCAAACCGAAGTAAACACCAGCAGTTGGGGTCGAGTGAAGCAAAGCTACCGATTTTCTAAGAGCAGTTGAAGGTCAGACTCTGAAAATATCTTCTACTGTTGGGCTTGAGTCCTTACTGACCTTGTTCATGTTAAGACCCATACTCGTTTGCTAGTATGCGCGCTGGAATGGGAAAAAAAGCAGCGGAATGATGATTTTCTGTCGCGAGGTAGTGAGCTGAAAGAGTCTGAAAATTGGCTGACTAAGGCCATCGCTGAGCTGCATGAACCACTCCCCACTGAACAACAGAAAAATTACATTGCTAAGAGCCGCGAGGTAGAAGAGGCTCGTCGACGCTTAGCGATCGCAGGCGAAAAGGCCAAACGATTAGTCCGAATTGGTGCGGGGGTATTGATGGGGACGATTGCGATCGCAACCATCGTCGGTACCGTCACCATGCGGCGACTACAACAGGCTAACCTCGAACTCAAAAGTGCTGAACTTGAGCAGATTAGCCTGGATGCTCTTCACCAATTTGCATTTAAGGAGATTGAGGCCCTGGTTACTGCGATAAAAGCTGGACAAGACCTACAAGCTATTGTTGAAAAGCGTTCTAGCACAGAATTGAGCCCACCTGTTACGCAGAGACGAAACGGGTCAGGATGGATCAGTAGTTTCCCATTGGCGTGTTGGGGGGCGGTGTTCCCTCAAGGCTAATACAGACCTAATAAGCGTCTCCTTCAACTCCGCTCAAGAGGACGCTAGTGTCGCAGGGGATGCTGGTATCGGAGGAAATGCTGATTGTGAACGTTAGCTTCGACTCTGCTCAGTCAACATGGTTCGTGGGGCGGTTAATAACAATATTTGAGGACTGGATGACCGATTAGTAGTGCAGGTAACAAAGAGATAGTAAATATTTGATGAACCTTGGCTTTGTACTCAGGAAAAGTGGAACAACCAGCTGTGTTGTTACTTAGTTAGATTGTTAGTATCTAGCTAGACAGTAATACCTACGCAACAACACCATGAACCATCGATTTGCTTTGCGCTTGGTGACAAATCTAACAGTTTGGTTATTGACCTTATCCTGTGTAGGTATTGTGCTGTGGGTGATTGATGAGTTCTTGGGCTGGGATATTTTACCCGATGCTCTATCGCTCTTAGTACGTGCTCTGTTAGTCGCCGGGGGTATTATTGCCCTGGTGCTGGTAGTGATGAATGTAGTGCTAAGCTTAGCTCTGGTAGCAGAAGCAAACGCCAGTCGCGCTAGACTACCGGACTATTCCATTTCAAGACGGTTTACCCTTCGGGTCGGACGAACAATTGTCGGTGGAGTTTTGGCGATTGCTCTCTTGTTGGGTGGACTGCAGGTTATCAATCAGCTGAGGTTGCAGGCAGCTACTCGCGCTGACAGAGCAGAGTTTGCTCAGATGCAGGATGATCTGGATGTTGCCATGGAACAGGTGGTTGGGCTGTTCCCGCCGCCACTGTTGGAGGCTTTAGAGAGTAATACCTTAGAGCAACAAGGGCAGTTAGGTAATCTCAAAAAGTTGTTGCAATCGGTTTCATCCTCTTTTCCTCATAATCCTGCCGTCGCGATTTTAATCCCTTCGACTGAGCCTCCTTTCAAATATGCGCGTATTGAACAGGAAACGATTGTCGCAGACAACAAGAACGCGTTAAAACTATCGCCAAAGCTGTACCTTGACTTTCCTACCCAAATAGAAGCCCAGGTGGTTGAACAACTGATGGCAGGTCAGCATCCTCAACTAGAAGGAGAGATTAATGGTGACTTTATCCGGACGGATATACCTAGCTCATGGGGCATACTCAAGCAGCGCAATCAGGCTATCGCCGTCGTGTATTTAGAATCCACCCAGCCCGGTGACTTTTACCAACAGTCCTTCCATCACGATGGACCGGCTCAACTGATTTCCAACTAAAGAACAGCCAATTGAAAAGCCTCCAAGCCAAATTGTCCTAGCAGCTCCCTCAGTTAGCGCTGGAGTTTCAATCTGGGCCAGGCTTCAGTTCTTCTCTTCAGTTACTTTTTACAGACAGGACCAGCGAGCGCTTCCTTACTAGGTGCAAAATATAGTCTCAGTGAACTGCATAGAATTTCTCAGGTGGTTTTCAGGTTAACTACGTATTAATCTAGATAACCGTTCATTCACTGTGCCATGAAACGCTCAATTCTTCTTTCTATCGCCTTAGCTGGCACAATGGTGTTGGCTAGCTGCGCCGCATCCAATTCTTCTAGTCCAACCTCGTCCGCTGATACCCAGACAACGGCTGCACAAACGGAACAGACCGCAGCGACCTATGCCGTATTTGCTGAAGATGGTATCGCCATTCGTGGTGCCGATCCGGTGGCCTACTTTACAGAAGGTGAGTACACCCCCGGTAGCGATGAGTTTACCCATGATTGGGAAGGGGCGACTTGGCAGTTTGCCTCAGCGGAAAATCGCGATCTGTTTGCGGCTAATCCTGAGGAGTATGCTCCCCAGTATGGTGGGTTTTGCGCCTATGCAGTGAGTCAGGGTAGCACGGCCTCCATCGAACCCACGGCATGGGAAATCGTTGATGGCAAACTGTACTTAAACTACAACGATAAAATTCAAGAGCGTTGGTCTAAGGATATCCCTGGATACATTGCTCAGGCAGACCAAAACTGGCCTGGTGTACTGGCTAATTAGAAGCTATAACCTGTGGGTCAAAACCGTTCAGTTTCTTTGGTGCTAGGGCGATATCTGCTGAATAATACAGCTGGACTCTAGCAACCAAAACTGATCAGTTTCTAGCTGGGTACAGCGGTTGACTGCACCTTGCAGGGCTAGTGTGTGGCCTTGATTAAGCCTGGAGAGTATCTCAGCAGCCAAGGTTTTATAGTTATTGGTCCAGTAGGTTTGTTTACCTAAATACTCAGGAGTAAAAGCTTGCTGATGCACCAGCCACAGGGTGATGCCGTATTGCTGAATAAATCGCTGTACCAAGACGGGGTCGTTGGTGTATTGAGCGGCTAGTAACGCAGTGGCGCGTTCTCGCATGGGCTGATAGTAGCTGAGGTGAAACGCGTTGCCATATTCAGGGGCAACCAGTACCGAACGGCGGCCAAAGCTGGGAATGTCACTAGCTTGGCGATCAACTGAGACGACTAGTGTATTCTGGGGCTGGGTTTGCAAGTATTCATAGACTGCAGCTTGGCTCCCCACCACATTATTGGGTTTGGGAAAGTTATTGAGCAGCAGCGGATAGTAAAAGAAAAGGGGTAGGCCGATGATCAATAGCACCAGAGAGGCTCCCCAGGATGGCCAGTGCGATCGCAGCGCCACCTGACAGCCCCAATCGATCAGCAGCGTCCATGCGATCGCACTTAAAATCGGTACAATCACCAAAAAACTGTGTCCTGTATACCGAACGGGCATAAACAGCCTAAAGGCAATCCCATAGGCCATCACAAACCAGAACAGAGAGACGAGGATCAGTTTGATAAACACTCGCCAGGTCGGTCTAATCGTATTGAATAATGCAAACCGTTTCCTGACCAGGTACATGGGCCAGATCAACAGGGCCGCCAGCATCGTCACTGGCGTAAACATGGATCGCTTAAACAAGCCACTCTGGCTAGACAGCCAGCCTAGCCAGTAATACAGCAGATTATCTCTAAAAAATGGATGACGGCCACCAGGCTGAAATTCTGGCAGAGTATGGGCCTGGGCCATGGTAACCACCGGACCGAAACTTTGAGAACTAAGATAGCTGGGTAGAATCCCCAGGGCCACAATTAAAATAGCCGCTGCCGCTAGCCCGAGTTTGTCACGATCCACTAACTGGCTCAATCGGACAGATTTTCTGAGCGCTCTAAACCGAATAACGTTCGCGACATAGAGGGTGCCCGCCACTAACGCCACGGGAGGATATATAAAAGCCAATAGCCCCAGGCATCCTAAACTTAACCGCCACTGCTGCCGCATAAAATACAACAAGAGTGGCACCAATAGCGGCATAACAAAGGCGCGGGGGGTAGCAGACGCCACATCTTGGGCACACCACATACTCTGACTTAACAGCACCGATGCAATCACCCCGGTCAGCGGTAGAGGAAAGACTGCGAGGGTCAACTGATAGAAAAAACCAGCTGTAATCAGCCCCAAGGGCAACGGCAACAGTTTAGCAATGGTCTGAGGCTCTAGGGTAGTGAGGGCACTCACCGTGCGAAAAAACAACTTATAGCCCACAGGCGCAATGGACTGTAGATAATCGGCAATTAGATCATTCGGAAACGCATTGGGATTGGCAAAACGATCCATCCAGAAAAGATAGTGGCGGGCATCTTCTTGAATCACGTAATCTGCCGCAAACGCTTGTTGCGCTGCCATTAAACCATACACTAAAGCAAACAAAAGACTGACAAGCAGCCCCAACGTTTTTTGACGGTTGCTTACCTGACTCGGTGTCAACAACCACAGTGGAATACGCTTAGCTAGCATGGTCTAACTCTCCGACAAACAGGCTGGACATAGGGTAGGTGCCCGGCTAGTGTATTACTTTTTCTACCGCTGCTTCTCAGTTGCAGGCCTCAGTTTCTAACCTAGCGCTGGATGGTACACTGACGCAGCCTGATGCCCTCAGGTAATGACAGCCAGAGAATATATCTGTGAGTTTTTTGCCTCGGAAGTCGTCCGTTCTCCCAACTTGGGTGCTACCGATTGCCACCCTTACCCTATTTTTCTGTCTCAAGTTTTTATTTGTTCGCAATATGGGCTCGGTCAACGAGTTACACCATTTGCCCCTATCCCGCCATTTTGTGGACCCGACCTGGCTAGCGGGAGATATCTATTACAGCGAACCCCCAGGCTATCGCTTATTGTTTCAAATCATTTTTGGACCCCTGACCACCGCCGTGGGGTTTCTGGCCACATCGATTATTGGGCGCATTCTGGGCTACCTGGCTGTGGCTGTGGGGCTATGGACTCTAGCAGGTCGTTTGGGCATTCGGCTGTCAACACTGCTGTTGGCGATAGGGTTATTGGTGTATGTACGCAGACCCCAGGGGGTCATGGCAGGAGAATGGCTACTGGGAGGGATTGAGCCCAAGATATTTGCCTATGGTGCTGTTTTTATGGCTCTATCGGCGATGTTAGCGGGGCGCTATCTTTGGATGACGGCTTGGCTAGGATTAGCGGCGTCCTTTCATGCACTGGTGGGAGGGTGGTCATCCATAGCTGTACTGCTGTGGTTAGGCTGGCGACGACGAGATGTGCTGCGGGAGCATCGTCGGTGGCTAGCGGCGCTGCCTATCTATGCGCTCACTAGCGTCTTTGCGTTGACGGCGGTGCTGACTCAGCTGCTCAGACCGGTCGTAGCGAGTGATATTTCTCCGTCCTATATTTATTCTTTTTTGCGCAATCCTCACCATGTCAATCCGTTGGCATGGCCGTTGGAGGAATGGTTCTATCTGTTGGCATATCTGCTAGTGTTTGGAGGAACGGCCCTCTATATGATTCGTTTTGCCCCGCAGCCAGATACGAGAATTACCCAAAACCGCACGGACTTTTTCTGTTTTGTGCTATGTACGCTCATTCTTTTTGGAGCCGGTATTTTAGTGACTCCCTTTGATGTAAACGGGCGAATCTTGCAGTATTATCCCTTTCGCGTTGGGGATCTCATGCTGGCGTTGGGAACTGCGCTATTTTTGGCACTGGCGTTAGAGAACTGGGTGTTTCAAGGACGACGAGGTGCGATCGCACTCACCCTGATCCTTCTGATTTGCTTCGGGGCCGAAGCCACCCGCTGCTATACCAACGGCATGGCTCTCAAGGCATTTCCCAGCCAGGTACAGGGCGTCAACCCAGACCTAATCGCCACCGCTAGCTGGCTCCAACAGCATGTACCGGAGGGTGAGCCGGTAATCTCTCCTCCTGTAGATCTCAGTCCGTTAGCTTGGCTATCCGATCACCCAGCCATTGCCAAATTTCGATTTGTGCCAAGTGCCTCATCTGCCGATGTAGAAGCTTGGTTTGAGCGCATAACGGACCTTGGCGGCGGACTGGATCTGCTCAGCTACACAGATCGCCATACCGATAACCGACGCCAGATTCGCCAGACCCTCACCAATGGCTATAATAGCTTAGACACCGCCCAAGTGATTGCTCTCATGGACAAGTATCAAAGCCGTTACGCCGTAACTAATATAGGACAAATACTAGACTTACCCGTCCTAAACGAGAACAATCGCTATCGGATCTATGGACGGTAAGCCAACCGTAATAGTTCTTTAGAACTCATAACGGGCACCCAACTGCAGAGAATGGATCAAGATGGTATCAGCATCCAAATCGGCCCCAAAGGCTTCAAAGTTTTGTCCCGGCAGCCCATGCAAACGGTAACCTAAAAAGGCACTTGCTTGTTCACTGATTTCATAGCCCACTCCGGCTTTAACTTGAAAAACAAAGCTGGCCCCAGTATCGTCTAGTGCCAGTGTCCCAACACCAGGAATATCGGCTTCAATATCATCGACTGTCAGGGTGGCCACACCGACACCACCACCTATGTAGGGGCTAAACCGACTCTTGGTTGGAATATCGTAATAGCCATTCACCATAAACTGAACCGACTCGATACCTCCGTCCAGAGGAATTTCTGCCAGGTCGTTGACTGTAACCCCCTCCACATCATTACTGGTATAAGTGACCTCTAGTTCCACACGGGCATGATCAAAACGATAGCCAGCTGCACCACTCACCCCAAACCCAGTATCTGCATCAAAAGAAATATCCACCGGGATATTAGTTGTCACCGGGGGTAAACCTGGAAAAATTGGGGCAGTAGTGATAGTAATTGGTTCATCTGACTCAATATCAACGGGATAGCCAAACACCAAATTGGGTGCTAAGGAGACATACCAACCGTTCTCGCCAGCACCTGGGGAAACGGCTTGAGCGATCAACAGGTCTGAATCGCTGTCTATTTCCTCACTTTCAATGCCTAACGCTTCCATACCCAAAGGCTCATCAGTATCCGCTTCCATACCTAAAGCTTCAGCAACTGCAGCTTCCATACCCAAAGGATCAATGGCTTCAGCATCAGCTGATTGAGCTAGCACAGGAGCCGTTAGCCCTGCCCAAAAAATAGCTGCGGCAGCTGATTTGGTAAATAGACGTGTGAAGTTACGCATATTAAGTTCTACCTATGAATGGCCAGAAGTATGACATACCTGTCGTAAGAGACGACAAGGGACTCATGAAACAATGAGCAAAATTTCTGAGAACGCCTGGGCAAAATTACGGAAAATCTGAGATTTTTTGTTATTAACGCTGTAAAACCATGATGTAAACGAGACCTCAGGAATACTTGACTAGGCGAACTACTAGGGGATCTACAGCTAAATAATGTACCCGCTCAACCTGGTTTCGACTTCGCTCAACCTGGTTTCGACTTCGCTCAACCTTCCGACTTGGAGAATTGAGCGGAGTCAAAACTCGATTTAGAAAGTGATCTAGCTTCACAACAAAGTCTTACTTCTCTCTGCTAAAGCCTCAGCAGTTAAGCCATTAAAGGCAAAAAGCTGACCAGCATTAGCAGTGGTTTCACCTCGTTTCCAGGCCATCACATCTCGGGGTAGAACACTGCGCAACATGACGGGCTCTAGCATGGCGCTGGCACCTCCAGTTACCCCCAATAAGGCATCACCTGCAAAGAGTTCAGCAAAGGCCTGGTCGCTTAAGAACGTATTATCACCATTACGGCATGTATCCCAAGCCACATCACTGGCTCGATAAAGTTGTCGTGGGCTAACAATACCTACAACCTTAGAACCAATACCTGCTTTGGCCAGCACTGCTGCTGCGTCTAAAACAGGGAGAAGCATCATATCGCCCACTACGGCAAAGACAACAGTTTTTTCTCCAGGAGTTTCTTGGAGAGTAATGGCACCTGTCTTGAGCGCATCACGAGTTTGAGCAAGGGTGATCCGCACCGGTAGAGGAGATTTACTGGCGGTAATGGTAATACCTCTATTGCTGGTATTCACAGCCCATTCATAACAGGCTTGGATGCTGTTGGCATCAACGGGAAAGAGAGGAAATACATTACCGTTGCGCATCATGGCCGCAAAGTAGTTTTCAATCTCGGGACGCTGGTGGGTCCAGCCGTTACGTCCCTGCTCCAAAGCACCGGCAGTAAAGAGACAAATGGTGGAGGGGGTGTTCCGACGCAGTTCTGCCATAGCCTGAGTGACGGTTTGCCAAATGGGCAGACCGTTAATGGCAAAGGACTCGTAAGAGCACCACAGACTACGACCGCCAAAGAGAGCTTGAGCCGCCGCCATGCCAGCACAGGCATCTTCACTGAGGGGCTCATACACTTGGCCTTTGGGACCTTGGAAATACAGATCGTCTGGGGTGGGGTGAACAATTTTGAGAGCCTGGTTAATGTTGTTAATCCCCGAGGCGGCATTACCGTCAGCATTGGTAACAACAAATGTGGAATCTTTCTGGCCCACATGACCCACCAGCACACCCATGGCAGTGGTGGCTATCTGCTTATCACCCCCCACAGGGAATTCGTTTAGAGGCAAAGCACCCAGGTCGGCTAAAGGTAGTTCAGATTCGGTGACTGCCGTTTTAACATTGGGGCCACCGTTAGAGCGGGCAAAGTTGGTGCGGACTAAATCCCAGCCAACAGCGGGCAGTGCCCGAGTTTGTAGCGCAGCGGCAATATAGTCTTTGTCGAGGGTATCGCCGGGGTAAAGGTTGTGGGACTTGGCTCCGCGCTTATGCACACCAGCCCCCTTAAGCTGTTTGACAATCAGTACAGTGAGGGTGCCAGACAACGCCTGTTTGGCGGCTTTATCTGTGGCTTCTAGCAGTGCCTGGGTAAAGGCCATACGCTGCTTAAGGGAAAAGGCCGTGCTGTCCACATAGGCACCGGGCTGATCGGCATCGTCGTAGTCCTTGGCATCAACCAAGATGACATCTTTAAAGCCGTTGCCCTGCCAGTAGGCAACCATGGCTTCGTTAGATTGGGTGGACACCATGCTGTGGTGCTCCTGGGAAAATCCATTCCACACCAGAATGGGCAAGAAATTTGTGGTCTGGGGATAAGCAGTGGTGAAGTGGCCGATACTGCTCATAATGTAGGGTTCACCCAGTCCACCATCGCCGATGGTTACCGGAAATAAAGTATCGGGATAGAGCTTGGCTCCGACCATAGCAAAGTGTTGTCCCTGCCCCAGGGGACCGGCGGGGTTCAGTAATCCAGGGATTTGACCGGAGAGGTGACCTAGGAGACCATGGGTTTCGCGGAAGCGATCGCAAAGCTGACTGACGGTCTCAATCCCCATGTCCTCCAAGGATTGATCGAGGAAAACTGTGCTGTAAAAACCAGGGGCGTGGTGCCCTACTTCTGTAATCAAATTCTTGTAGCCCAGCATGACTAGAGCGGCAATGCCGTCGGCAATACTGGCAAAGCCGCCGGGATGACCTGTCTGTTTGCTAGCGGTCATTTGCAGAGTCAGATAGCGCAGGGCATCGGCAGCTAGAATCGTCTGGTAGACAGCCTTGGCATCGGTGGGGGATGCGATCGCCACATCGCCTTCGCCAATTGCCGCCGTATCTAGGTAAGCCGCTATGTCAGCAGGGGCTTCACCAAAATATTGAATACCGTCACAGAATGCCGGAGTGGCATAAGCAGTTACCGTCATGGACTTTGAACCCCTGAATCTATAAGTGGGCAATTGGGTGGGCAGCAAACAGTCAAACCAGGTCAGCACCTGCAGACCCTTAGATCATAGCTTATTTTCAATAGTAAACTGCTTTATCATTGACAAAAGCAACGATCAATACAGAAGTTGTTGACACTTTTCTGCGTGAAATTAATCGACTCGCAGAGCAATATACGATTCGCCTGCAGATATACCAGCTAGGGCAGCCGTTGCTAAATGAGTTGTCATATCGATAGACTTAGCGTCAGTTAAAAAAACTTGAAAGCCTTGTCTACGAAGACAGCTGAAATCGTTCTACCAGCATCTTTTCTATCAGCTTGTCGGAGCGTTCGGGGGCGTTTACCCAGGTGGCAAACCGTTGGGCGATGGGTAAGATCAGGGCAAAGGGACTGGTAAAGCCGGAGAAAATGTGTATACCTTCAATCCCAGGTAAGGGACCGATGAGGGGCAAACCATCACGGCTAAAAGTGACTAAACAATGTCGCCACTGGCCGGGTACCTCAGTAAGACAGGGGAGCTGGGTCGCAATGCCCTGACGCATGGCAGCTTCACTTTTTTGAGCATCAATGGATACGGCATCTAAGTCCGTGCGAAAACGGCTTACCTGCCCGATATAAGTCATCCCATCTAAAAACTGAATAACGCCCGTATCTAAAATGGGCGGTGCAATTGTGTGGGATAAGCTGTCATCCCACAGACTATCGCTAGCCGGTTCACTAGCTTTAGCCTCCGCATCAAAACGGCTAGCGACAGCGGGCATAATCAGTGTGCGTAACAGCTGCTCGACTTTAGGACAATCAACAATTTCAGCATGGGTGTGATAGAGCGGAATGGAGAGATTAGTCCCTTTAAGCAGTCTGCGACTGTAGCCTCCAGCTGCAACCACAACATTGCCTGCCGCATAGGCCTGATTTGGGGTGAGGATGCCAGTAATCCGGTCTTTGACCCGTACTAGACTGGTGACATCTGCCATCATCTGCTGGCCACCTAGGTTACGAAAGGCTTGGTTAAAGGCCGCTAGGATTTTGACCGGGTTGACATGGCCATGCCTGACGGTCAAAGCTCCGCCAATGGCATCAATTTTGAGCTGGGGCTCAAGGGCATGGGCATCCTGAGCTGAGATCAGACGAGGTGCGATCTCAAATTTTCCATACTGCTGGACCAAGTCAGCCCCATCCACATCAGGTGCAAACGTCAGCAGTAAATCTAACTCCCTAAATTCAGTCGTCGCCCCCAATTCTTCCGATAACTGACGATGGCGTTCAATCCCTGCCTGACATAGCTCCCTGGTA
Organism: Cyanobacteria bacterium P01_B01_bin.77; assembly: GCA_039028535.1. GTDB lineage: Bacteria > Cyanobacteriota > Cyanobacteriia > Phormidesmidales > Phormidesmidaceae > Leptothoe. The sequence continues at coordinate 39,344 of JBCCHX010000052.1, read as the reverse complement.
ATCTCATCCGTCCCTGACCAATAGGCAATTCCCCCATAGCTGCAGCGCGTGGCACTGTCAGGATTACCATTATCCACCAGCAATACCGATAGCCCCTGACGCCTTAGCTCATAGCTGAGGGTCGCCCCAGCTAAGCCATTCCCAATCACAATCCAGTCAAACGTCTCCATTCACTACCCTCAAAAACATCGACATTGCGACTCCCTCATCAGTCCCAAACTCACCATAGTTTGCCACTCCTCAGTAAAACTCTTGCCACCCTGATTTTTGCCACCCTGATTTTTGCCACCCTGATTTTTGCCACACCATATTTGCCACACCATAAAAAAAGCCTCTGACAGACTAGTCAGAGGCGACATGCAATATCATATCCACAGAGTTTTGCCTATGTAGCAGCTAACACCCACCGCAGGGCTTCGCTACGCTACAGCAGACCCAAACAGACTATCCAAATAAAGGCTATTAACATGGGGTTGATTAACACCGTTTTGCATTAAAAACAGGGAGAGCGCAGCCTGCATCATCCGCTCCTGGCTCCACAGCTCATGGACATCCAAATAGTCCTGAATCGATAAATGTAGGGCTTCGGGAATTTCTACCATAAGGCTAACAGTCGTCTGACCTGTAACTGGAGGCATTGGCTCTAAAGCTCCTTCAAAACATAAACATGACAAGCAAGGGCCCAGCCATTTCCCACTGTCCAATCGGCACTAACAAAAATGTTAGAAACCGGTTGAAACAGCCATTTGGGAACAATAACCAGGTCGCCTAAATGAGTGGAGCTTTATTGTGCAGGAGCAGATAGAAATTAGCAATGCTCCTCAATCTTTAGGTTTTCCTAACAAGAATTCTTAACCCACGAGACAATAGGGGTTATGGACCTATTTTATTTACATGTCGTTACAGAGTAGCCCTACATCCCACATCCCACACGTTTTCCACAGAAACCATAGATCTGTTCAACTTTCGTAGTGCCCTGGGGATAACTCTCTCCAGCCTGTGGAAAACCTGAGGAAACCTCTGGGGAAAACGCCCTTTCTTGTTAAGAAATATGTTTTTTGTATTTATACATGGGCAGCATCATTTCTGAGAGGGATAAAAGCTTATCTATCAAGGCATTGAAACTTATCCCATGGATATTCCGTAGCTACGTTCATAAAAATATCCCTGCCGCATCAGGTGGATTGCGAAAGTGGATTTTGAACTTAATAACCCCCAGCACGCGAGGTGCCGGGGGCTGCTTTGTTATAAAAATATCCCTATAGAACGAAGCAGCAGTATGCCTGGCTTCTGTGCCTATAGTGGCTCAACCCTCACGCCTTGAGCTATTCTCCCAAAGCATATTTACAAGATCCAGGTCAAAGTCCTAGCAAGAATCAAACCTTAAAGAAAGGTCATCAATGTCATTGACTTTTTATCTAGCCTGCGATAAGAAATACCAGCTGATTAAAATGCTTTTTCCACGATCGAGGGCGGTTGAAGCTATCAAGATTTTTGAGGTGGCCCTCCCTCCAAACAGCCTACAGAAATATCCAGCTCATAAGAATATACAAAGCATTTCTTAAATATATGCATCATTCATTTTACAAAAGTAAACAAAATTGCTATGTTTCTCATATAAATACCAACTTCGTTCATAAATCAACCTAGAGCACCCCGCTAGTGATGACCTCTAACTTAACAACTCACTTATTTCAGTTTTTACAAACCGAACATAAAATTCCAACTACCACACTGGAATCATTGTTGAATGACTGTAATCAGGTCCCTAACTTAGTGCCTGTGGCACTTTGGCAATCTGGCATTGTATCGACAGAGCAGTTGGATACCATTTTTGACTGGTTGGAGCTGACTTATTAGTGAAAAGCGGCCAACATCCTACGCTGCCATATATCTGCCCAAGGCCTCAAGGGTGAATCTGATTTAGAATCATCCGCAGTCGGTCGTAATCATCTTTTAGAAGCATGCCAACCGCCCGTCCGGCCTGTACCAGCCAGTCACGGTCAAACTGTCGCAGCTGATAGACCTCACGAATCGCTGCAGCTGCCAGGCTCTCGCTGGGCACGTTGCTCACTTGCAGTAACGTACGTAGAAAATCTAGATCCTCTGTAAACCCAATCACTTCATCTGGGTCACATTGATACACGGCTTGGTGTATCTGGGGTGGTCGCGGTGGCAGGTGCTGATAACAGCGACCTTTTCCTTGACCATCAGACGTCACCGTCTGATAGCCCACAATAGCTACTCGAAACTCAGTTTTAAGCATGGCAAAAATTTGAGGTTGCTGCTGTCGCAAATCTGCCAATGACAGACCCAATGCCCGCGCTCGATGCACAGAATCAATCGGACTCGTGGTGGCGTAATACACCACCCCGTAGATCTGGTTGCTGGCTTCCTCGTCAAATGACGCTACCCAACTGCCAAAGGGAGGCATTGCTGGAAAACTGAGATCCTCCGGTTCAAGACATTGGGCTAAAAACTCAGTTGTCGCTGTTTCGATTACCTCAGCAATGTGGGTCGGGTTGCGATCTCGATCAGCCAGCTGGGGCAAAGGAAGGCGCATTGTCTGATCACATAGTACAAACGTCTTCAGTACATTAGCACCATGCTCAGCAAATTACACAGGTATCCCCAGATTACGCACCTACTTTTTTTTGCCGCGCTTAGGCTTGACCACTTCAATGTCAGACATTCTGAAGGTTACCAGCTTATCCCAGTTACCCCCCTCAAACAGCACAGCCACCTTTCCATCGGTAATTCGCTGTACTAATCCCTGAAACCCGTAGTATGTATCGTTTACATTGGTCACCTTCACAGGGGAACCGGGTAAAATTATCATGGGCTATCGCTTAGCTAGAGTTTCGTTTACTAGTTTAGTACTCTGTCAGAGCTAAATTTTGAGACGTTACTGTCCCCAGGATAAACCCAGGCTTTAAAACTTAAGCCGGTGCTGAAAATTCGCCACCGATTCCACAATGCCAACAGCAATAAAGTTCGTCAACAATGATGAGCGCCCATAGCTCATCCACGGTAATGGGATACCTGTAATCGGCGCTAGACCAATGGTCATACCAATATTTACCACCACCTGAAATACAATCATCGACAGCACACCAATCGCCAGCAAAGAACCAAAATTATCCTTGGCATTTTGAGCAATAACAATCAGCCGCAGGCAGATAAACCAAAAGGCCAGCACCACGGCTAGGGCCCCCATAAACCCCAGTTCCTCGCCGAGAGCAGAAAAAATAAAATCTGTATGCTGCTCAGGAATAAAACTTAGCTGGGTTTGGGTGCCATGGAATAGCCCACGACCCCAGAGCTGTCCAGAACCAATAGCAATACGCGACTGAATCAGGTGATAGCCCCCACCCAAAGGATCCTGCTCAGGATGCAAAAACAGAGTAAGCCGGTCTCGCTGATATTCCTGGAGTAATCCCCACAATAATTCACCAATCTTACCGGCAATAGAATTGATCACCACCACAATTAACGTGCTATACCAGCGCAACGGCAGCGTCATCCAGGCAATGACCCCCATCACAATCACCCAGCCTATCCACACAGGAATGTAGAAGTTAAATATGATCGCTGCCACAATGGGAGACACTAACAACACCAACCAACCTGGATTCATATTGCTCCAATAGAGCATGCCTAAGACAATTGCCCCAAAGACAAGAGACGTCCCCAAATCCGGTTGTAAAAAGATCAAAGCCCAGGGCACAGCGGTAATCCCCAAAGCCTTAAGCAGACCTCCCAACGTAGTCGATTCGCGATCTTTAAGGGCAGCAGCCAGAGTAATAATGATCCCAACCTTGGCAAACTCCGACGGCTGAATGTTAAAGCCGCCAATGCTAATCCAGCTCTGGGCACCGTTACCCACAGTTCCGATTACCATCACAGCAACTAAGGATATGTTGGTAATTAAATAGATTATCCAGCGCCACTCCAACAGAGATTCATAGCGGCTGCGAGCTATCCACATAGCCAGGACCACCCCAACAGCACACATAATCACATGGTTCCAGGCTAGGTCAGTCTCCCCGGTGTAAAGCCGGGTACTGGCAATTAGCAGACTCGAAAATAGTGAGATGCCAATGGGAAAAAAGAGCAATAGCCAATCAATACCCCGCCAAGGATGTAGCCAGCGATGAAACCATTTGCCTAGAAATGTGGTTTGAGCCATAAAAGCAAAACCAATGGAGGAAGAAAGAAATTGTTTACGCTCGTGTAAGGTCGTTCCATGGAACGACTCTAAAAATCTATGTTAAAGCTGCTATCGACACCTTCGCCGCTATCTGCTGAGAAATTTTAGTCAAGGCTTCAGCAGAGACCGAACCAGGATGAGCTAATACAATAGGTGTCCCTACATCGCCGCCTTCTCGAACAGGCATCTCTAGAGGGACACAGCCTAATAAAGGCACACTTAATGCTTCAGCCGCTTTAGCCCCTCCCCCGGAGCCAAAAATGTCGTAGCTTCTATCAGGCATATCAGGCGGGATAAAGTAGCTCATATTCTCGACAATGCCCAGCACCCGCACATTCAGCTGCTGGAACATTTTTAAACCACGTCGGGCATCGGAGAGAGCCACATCCTGAGGTGTGGTGACAATTACCACACCGGCCATGGGCACCGCTTGGGCCATGGTGAGCTGAGCATCTCCCGTACCGGGGGGCATATCTACAATGAGGTAGTCCAACTCACCCCACTGCACCTGGTACAAAAATTGTCGAATGATGCCGTTTAACATGGGGCCACGCCACACTACCGGCTGATCACGATCGATCAGAAACCCCATGGAGACCAGCTTGACACCATGGTTAAAGGCAGGTTCTAGTTCTTGCTGGCCATCAGCTCCATCGCGGACAACGACATTACCATCTTTTAAACCCATCATAATGGGGGCATTGGGGCCATAGATGTCAGCATCCAGCAGCCCCACTTTCGAGCCTGCCGCTGCTAGGGCGACCGCAAGATTAACCGCAACGGTACTCTTGCCCACGCCGCCTTTACCACTGGAAACTGCCAAAATATTTTTGACCTGATCAATGCCTTGCTGATCGGGCAGGGAAGATTTTTGTTGAGGCGTTTCAGCCGTCACATCAACGTCAACCGAGGTTACTCCTGACAAAGACTTAACAGCCTTTTCGCAGTCTTCAACAATAAACTCTTTGAGGGGACAGGCTGGCGTTGTCAATACTAAGGTAAAACTCACCTGACCATTATCAACGGCCACATTACGAATCATATTGAGCTCCACCAAGCTTTTCTGCAGCTCAGGATCTTGAACGGGGCGCAGCGCGTCCAGAATTGCCTCAGTTGTCGGCATCATGTTTATGAAAGACAGGTATAAACGGACAGTTTGTTAAGAAAATGTTTACCCCTTATTCTAAGGCTTCATGTCCGATGGTGTAGAGGTATTCCATGGAATACTTCTACACCAAAACACCGTGACACAACTACCATGAGACTTTAGCTAAAAATATCTCGATATCGATTGGGCATCATACCGGTGGTAGTGGCTTGTTCAGCAGCTTGCGCTAGGGCGGCTGCAACGTTTGCCGCGTAAGGGCGTAAGAACGACCAGGCAAGGGGGGACAGCCATCCTTTAAGCTCAATGGAGTAAGAAATGAGCGTGCCACAAAGGGATGACTCCAATCGATAAATCGCACGTTCTTCTAAACCTGGCACGGGAAAAATTCGCAGACTAATGCATTCACCTGGCAGCACATTCTCCACAAAAATTTTGATAGGCACAGGAACCCAGCGAGCAAAAACTCGGTAGATCAGACCTGGCGTTGCTTTTTGACCATTGGGCGCATTGGTGGATGTAATCAACGGATGCCACGATGCTAACCCGGCCAAATCATTCATTGTTTGCCACAGCGCCTCCACTGAGGCTGTACTACTAACCTGATAGTGTTTTTCCAATGTACGCTTACCTCTTTTCAGGAGGGCCGAGCGTCCGGCTGACTGAAGAGAGACGCGGTCAAAAAATTGCTGTTTTAGTGACTGAAACCAGAGTCGAAGCATAGATGCGCATGCGGTCTGTTCAGATTGATAGCAATCATTAAGGGAGGCAACTGCTGTCCTGACTATTCTCAAAACGGACGATGCTGGTGGCCAAAGAAACGACTGATCAAGCAGGAGCTAGACGCGTAGTTTTTATTTATCTATCTTGAAAGACATTTTAACCCTGGGTTAACATTCAACTCACTGGTTCCCTCGGACCAAAGCTGCAAACGACACGGCCACATAGCTTCGAGCTTTTGTCAAGGATTGTCACACTGTGTGTCAACTTGGTTCAAAAAGTCTAAAATCGTGATTCATTATCATTAGCAGTTGTCTTTCAGCATCTATGCCTTCAGGTCTTGAGCAAATGTTTTGGATGTGCTCTGCTAGCTGCTCCGTATGGCTATATAGGTTATGTAGATATAGCTGACAGCCGTTTTAATTAATTTTGTTTTTTTAGCCCTACGATCGCCATGGTCATCGCTTCTACGCAAAAGGTATCCAGCCCAGTTGCCCCTCCTAGTGATTCACGCGAGCGCGTGAGCCAAGGCTTTAAAGGGTTACAGGATCGTATTTGTCAGAAGCTCGCCGAAGTTGATGGTGCTGGTCAATTTATGGAAGACCAGTGGACTCGCCCCGACGGTGGGGGTGGTCGTTCACGGGTGATGAAAGAGGGTGATGTTTTTGAACAGGGGGGTGTCAACTTTTCAGAGGTTTGGGGAGATCGTCTACCGCCTTCGATTTTGATGCAGCGTCCTGAAGCCGAAGGGCATGGCTTTTACGCTACGGGAACGTCCATGGTGTTGCATCCTCGTAATCCCTATATCCCAACAGTTCATTTAAACTATCGCTATTTTGAAGCTGGCCCAGTTTGGTGGTTTGGCGGTGGGATTGATCTGACACCCTACTATCCATTTGAAGAAGATGTGGTGCAGTTCCATCGGACGCTGAAGGAAGCATGCGATCGCAACCACCCCGAGTATTACAACACCTTCAAATTATGGTGTGACGAATACTTTTACTTAAAACACCGTCAAGAAACCCGTGGTGTGGGTGGCGTATTTTTTGACTATCAAGACGGTACTGGGGATCTGTACCGTGGTCCTAGCCAGGATGGTCCTGCTGCCCAACACAGTGAGCAGGTAGGGCAACCACCTCAGCGTAGCTGGGAGGAGCTATTCAAATTTGCCATTGACTGTGGTGATGCATTTTTGCCATCTTACGTGCCTATTGTCGAAAAGCGTCGCCATACCGAATACGGAGAGCATCAGCGTAACTTCCAACTCTATCGTCGCGGTCGCTATGTAGAGTTCAATCTTGTTTACGACCGAGGCACCATCTTTGGGTTGCAAACCAACGGTCGCACAGAGTCTATCCTCATGTCATTACCCCCCATGGTGCGTTGGGAGTATAGCTATGCACCAGAGCCAGGCACACCTGAAGCCAAACTTTATGACATTTTTCTCAAGCCTCAAGACTGGGTTAACTGGCCTGGATAACGGCTAGTAAGCCCGAGCCTTCAATAGGATGGAACTGTACATACCTGTTTAACATCTATAGTTAAGTGTGCTGGATGGGTGTTCGCACTTAACTATGGGCGAGCCTAAGGTTGACGTATAACAGGTCAAGTCAGGCATAGTAAAGCACATCAACATCTTACGTAAATATCCTGATTTAGGATGTATGTTTGTGCATACTGATTTATGCCGTTATCCTAAGTATGTTGTGTCTACTGTATTTACCAACAGCTTAGAAACGCTCAATGTCAATAGAAAATCCGCAATTTGTCGTAAAGCATTAGTAAGTTCAGTCTTTTCTAATGGACATCGGGGCATTATGGGATATCAATATAAGTTGAGCGTACGCTTAGCAGAGTCAGCGCATATCAGAAGATACTAAGGGCCGGTCACTATGGAGCAAAAAATCGTTACTCCCCCTGACAGTAACCAAAATATTGTTGTCTTCTCACCCCAGGGGCGACTGGATATCACTACAGCCTGGCAATTTCGACTGAAGCTACAGGAATGTATTGAAAAGACCACGCCCCATATCATTGTCAACCTTGGTCAAGTTAACTTCATCGATAGCTCAGGTCTAACATCCCTCGTGGCAGGGATGCGAGATGCTGATAAGGTCCAGGGAAGCTTTAAACTTTGCAACGTGCACCCAGAATCAAAATTGGTTTTTGAAGTAACCATGATGGATTCTGTGTTTGCTATTTATGACAGTGAAGACGAAGCCATCAAAGCAGCCCCTGAACCCATGGCGTTTTAGGCCAGACCTACCGTATTTCAGTAAACTAGCTATCTAAAATAAAAAACTGGCTTCGAATCTAGGATTTGAAGCCAGTTTTTTAAAGCCAATTATGTGTTTATATTGGCAGTCAATTTCGTTAAGGTGTTAGAGGCATCCATCACAAAAAACGATTTGGCCTGGATTATACAATTCTTGGCAAAAGGTCGTCCGCAGTAGAATAATGATGTCTAGCGTTTTATTATCCCCACCTGTGACTAACCTCCGTACGGTTTCCGATACCAAGCGAGCCTTTTATAACCATCATTCTCGTCCGATCAATTCTCTCTACCGGCGAGTGGTTGAGGAACTGATGGTGGAAATGCATCTGCTCTCGGTAAATGTTGATTTTGTTTATAACCCCTTGTATGCCCTTGGTGTGATCACCAGCTTTGATCGATTTATGGTGGGGTATGAACCAACCGCAGACAAAGAATCAATTTTTGCCGCCATCTGCCAGGCAGTGGGAGGTACTCCTCAGCAATATCGTCAGGATGCTAATGCATTGATAGCCGATCTCTCAAATCTATCCTTAAGCGATCTTAATACTCAACTGACCAATGCCAAAGCCACTACTGGTGATAGTTTGCAAGGCAAACTGCATATGGTAGCGAACCAAGCTAGTGCTAAATATACTCGGCTCATGGCTGTGGGTCTCTACACCCTGTTTGAAACCGTCGATAAGTCAGCCTTAGATGACAAGGACAAACGTGAAGAGATGCTAAAGGCAGCAGCTGACATGCTGGCCCTGCCCTCCGACAAGGTAGATAAAGACCTTGAGCTCTATCGCAGTAACCTAGAAAAGATGGCTCAAGCTCAGGAAGTGATGAAAGATATCTTGGCCGCTGAGCGTAAAAAACGTGAGCAGCGTGCCCAGGCTAAAAAAGAAGCTGTAGCAGCTCCTGAGACAACTCCCGATGTAGCCACCCCCGATACCACAGAATCAGAGTCCTAGATTCTGCTTGAGACCGCTGTATCCTAATTCACCTCTATTGCGCAGCTGTCACCCAGTAGAGGTAATACTCTTCATCTTGCCAGGCTTTTGTAAACGCTTGAATAGGTTCAATGGCTAGCCCCGCTGTTGGTTCTGTTAACTCCTCGGTAAGGATCAAGAGTATTTTAGGGTATTGTTCTTGCAGTTGAGTGACTTGTTGGATAACTTCCGGCTGAGTGACTTCGCGCCGTGCTCCTTTGAAAAAGAGAGTGTAACTGCCGATGGCCTGTCTTTCTGGGAAATAAAAGGGTCGGCCAACGTAACCGCTTAGGGATGCCATTTGAGCATCACGGCTGGCCACAATAAACTCGTCCTGTAGATTGGCCTGACGCATATAGGCAGCAGCAGTGCGGCTGGCAGAATAAGGAATGACAAAATCCATGGTGAATAAAAACACACCACCGAGGAGATGAAACACCAAAATGGTGGCGAAGATACGGTTAAACCAGCGCTGGGGCTGCCGGGCATCCCCTAACCACCGGGAAATAGTGGAAGATGGCCTGTAGTGGCTAGCCAACCACAGGGATGTAATCAAAATTAGGTAAAAATTACCGTAGTGTCGGATAGCACTGGGCATAAATTTGGCATAGGTGAACCCCAGTAAAATGCCGTTGCCCAATAGATAAAAAGCAAGAGCATAAGGTTTTTGAATCAATCTGAGACCCATAACAAAACATGAGCCCAGTGCAATAGTTGCACATACAATTAAATCTAGATAACGTGCGCCATTGGGAATGATGATGTAGTAGCCTCCAAACACACGACCAATGGCCTTGAGCAACTGGCGAATGTCGATACCTGTGACATAGTCACCGAGAGCCTGATTAGCCACATCGCTGGGTGGCAAAATAAAATACAGAGCCAAGCCACAACCCGCTATGATCAAACCGCCACTAAAAAGAATATCGAGCCAATTCTGACGCAGTTTTGGTTCGAAGAGGATTTCTAAGGCTAGAGTCAGGGCAAGAGCGATCGCAATTAATAATGCATAAACGTTACTGTTAGCTAGTAACACCAGCAGCCCTGCCAAAGGCCAGGAGGCACGCTGTCGCTGAGGCCACAGAGCACAGATAGCCAACAACAGCACCATGGCCACCGCATAGTTACGGGCGATCAGCAAGTGCTCATAGAAGGGCAAGTAGCCAAACGTCATCAGCCATTTTTGCCACTGGGTAAACGGGCTACAGCGCCAGATCAAGAGCACCGACCCCATGGCCAACAGCCAGTGAAATACCTGCATCGCGATGGGATGACCAAACAGGTGATACAGCACCGCAACCAGTAAATGCCATAACCCAGGATGGGCCCGGTCGTAGTGAATATTCTCCACAAACGCTCCCCAGGATGGGCTATCTCGCGCAATCAACCATACGTTCATCTCATCGCGCCACATACTGTGGTGGAGCGCACCGATCAGACCTAGCACGGCGACAATAATAACCGCTGTCCAAGGCGATTTGTAGCGCGTGATCAGCCAACGAGGGAAACGAAGCGTCATGAATTACAAGGACTCAGGGGCGCCCTTGATCATACTGCTGCGATGGCTTCTATGTTGCTTCTGTCTGAATCAGGAGCCCATGGTCAATACACAGGAGCTAGATGTCAGCCAAAAGCGCTCTGTTTCCACGACGGCGCATTCCACAACAGTAGTTTGCAGGATGCTAGGCTGGCTCATCTGCTCAGCCACTGTTTGTGTGAGCGGCTGATAGTTATTGGCCCAGTATCGATGCTGGGTCAAATACTCAGGGGCAAAGGCATTTTTTTGCACGAGCCAAAAATCAACGCCATAGTGGTCGACAAAGCGTTGAAGTTTAGCCCGATCACGGGTGTAGTGAACCTGCAGCAGCGCCGCTGCCCGCTGACGGACTTGTCGGTAATACCCTAAATGAAAAGGGGTGGCATATTCGGGGGCCATCAGGACAGAGCGTTTGGCAAAGATCGGTATATTATCTGCTTCGTAGTCCAAAGATGCGACCAGTGTATCCTGGGGCTGTTGCTGTAAGTACTCGTAAATGGAGGCTTCGTGCCCTGTGACGTAAAGAGTTTTAGGGAAATTTTTGAGCAGCAGCGGATAGTAGAACACCAGTGGCACGACAATGAGGGCCACGGCTAAAGGACCCAGATATTTGCCCATGTGTTTGCAAATTTTTTTCAGGACTAAGGTCCAGGCAATGGCAGCCAGTATGGGCATTGCCAGCAGGATGCAGTGGCTGGTGTAGCGCCCCGGCATATGCAATTTAAATGCTTGGGCATAGGCAGCGATAAACCAGACAATGCTGACCACGGTGAGCTTGGTAAATACATGAATGGCTGGATGAATGGCACGCAGTCCAGGAAATGTCTGGACTCCCAGACGCTGCATCGGCAATAAGAACAGAGCACCCACCAGGGTGACTGGTGTGAAAAGGGTGCGTTTGAGCAGAGCGCCATGGCCGCCAAACAAAATCAGCCAATAGCGAGAGATCCCCGCTCGAAAAAATGAATGCCGACCCGTGGGCTGAAATTCTGGCATGGTGTGGGCCTGGGCCATGGTTACCGCCGGTCCAAAGGTCTGATGGGCAGACACATAGGTGGGCAAAATGCATAGGGCTGCGATCAGCAGAGCTGCGATCGCAACCCGCAAACGTCCCCGATAAACAGTCACCCAAGGTCGGTACCACTTTACCCATAGCGCTGACCAATCCACCGCATCGGCAGCATAGAGCGTAGTTGCCACTACAGCCACAGGCGGATAAAACAGAGTGAGCAATCCCAGGCAGACAAGACTCTGTCCCCGCTGTCGCCGCACCCAATAGAACAGCAGCGGAATCAACAAAGGATAAATAAAGGCTCGCGGTGAGGCAGATACCAAATTATCAATGCACCATAGATGCTGACTGAGCATGACTGAAGCCATTACCCCCGCCACAGGTACCGGAAAAATCGCCACGGTAAGACCGTAGTAATAGCCAGCTGCAATCCCACCCAAAAACGTCGGTAGCACCTTTGCCAACCAATCTGGTTGCAGGTGACAGTAGTTGGCTATGCGATACAGCAGCTTGTAGCCCATGGGAGCAATCGACTGCAAATAATCAGCAATCAAGTCGTTGGGAAAAGCCCCCGCCGATTGAAAACGCTCCATCCAAAATAGATAGTGGCGGGCATCATCCTGGACTACATACTCTGAGGCAAACCCCTTTTGCATAGCCAGATAGCCATAGAACAAGGCAAAAAAAAGGCTGACTGCTAAGCCTATGCCCCAATGACGACGAGAAATCTTACGGGGACTCAATAATCTAGCCAGCATTGAGAAATTGATTCATGAGAACTAGGAAATATCACACCACAACCCTACAGTGATTGAATTGAGGCTACTTCAGAGGTACCACTAGTATTTCTGCGAGCTAACACTAAATCCTTACGCTTTACTCGGTCTTAGGTAAAGACAGTCAATCATCTTGGGATTGCTGATTTTGGGATGGACCGATCTGTAGATATTGCTGTTGGACGATCTTTCACTGATAACGCCATCTCGAAGATCAGCAATGTTTAATTTTTACTGGGCGCGAATATGTACCAAATGCGTCTGTTTAATCCGCCCTAGGGAGTCATAGGGCTGCGATAGGGCAGATAGCTCAGGTTCCTCAATCCACAGATAATCATCAATACCCACCTGGTCTAAACTGGGTAACTTTTTGCCAGGATTGGGAGTATAAAACCTCAGCAAAGTACCACGTTTGCTATTGAGACCTGGGGAAAAATTCACCGACTCAGTTTGCAAAAGCAGTTGCACATCATCCCGAATTAAAAGAGCTTTCATCTCGGGATTCACATTACCTAAGCCAGCTGTCCCCCAGGCCACCGTTAAACTCATCCAGTGCCCCAATAGCAGCAGTACCAGCCAGCTGATACCTTGCTGAGGCCAGCGCGCTCTTAACTGCTCGCCTTGAGATCGCCCACCTTGAGCATAAAACCACAGCAGACCGGCTCCGCACCACAATATCCCCAGACTCAGTGCAATGGGCGCATAGGGCCTTACAGCTTCAGTGCTAGGCAAAATTTCAGTAGTCAGTGCTAGCCCCGCCGCCACCGTAAGCACACCCCCCAAAAACAGCAGCACACTATTCGCGCCGTTCAGCCCAACCTTGAGCGGGCGCTTGGGCGCAGACTGAACCAGCTGCTCCATGGCATAGCCGGTTAACAATGCCAGAAAAGGATAAACCGGTATGGCGTAATGGGGCAGCTTAGTCGAAGCAAAGCTAATCACTCCCAGGTAAAGCAACGGATATAGCAGCAGTAAGGAGAATAGAGGCTGGTATATATATTTCAGTTTGTTCTTTGACTGAATCAGCTGGGTTAGCAGTAAAATCACCGCTCCTAGGGCAAAAAAGATCCAGAGAAAATCATTGACCAAAAGGTTAAATAAATAAAACAGCGGAGATTTAGCCCGCTCCGTTGTCAGACCCTGGTTAACTGGAAAATTGATGAGGGCATTGATGACAGCCATGCCATAACGCCGCCAACACAGCCAAACCCAAATGCTCGTGGGCAGCAAACCCACCAGTGCTCCCCAGTAGAAACTCCATCGCTTTAAATGCGATCGCCCAGACAACAGCAGATAGGGCAGCAAACAGGCCATGGGAACAGCCGCCAGAGCACTACGAATAAGGACTGTCGTACCCAAACTGGCACCCGCTCCAAAGTACAGCCAGCGGCTGCGCTGCAAAGGGGCACCATCAGCGGTCAACAATAGCCAGACCGCTAGCAAAATCAGCCCTGAAAACATCACATCAGGGGTAGCCAGGCGGCTGTACTGGAGCCACAGAGGTGCTACCCCTAACGACAAGGCTCCCAACAGGGCCGCTGTCGGTGTCAATAGCCGTCGCCCGATCGCATAGGTCAGCCAGATACAGCCTATGCTGGCCAGCACACTCGGCAGCCGGACAGCCACCTCATGGCGGCCGAAAATCTGGATAAATGCGGCCACGACCCAGTAGGGGCCAGGGGTTTTGTGATGGGGGGTAGCCCAGGGGTGGACCCAATCACCGGTATCCACAATCACCCTGGCGCGGCGGGCATAGAGACCCTCATCGTGGGCCATGAGACTCTGGTGATCGAGGTCAAAAAAACCTGCCAGTAACAAAGGTACCATCCAAACCAGCAGCAGTAGCCAGTGCCATCGGGTTGCCTGGACCAGGGCTTGGATTCTGTTGTGCAGCCAACTTGTTAGCCAACCCAGTCCCAATTGCCAGCGGGTCATGGGGAGAGGAATATGATAGGGCGTAGCTATTGTGCCATTGTCTTGGATGACTTGTTGGGATGAGTTGGGATGAATTTCGTGGTTGATCAGGTAAATAAATCCTTGCCATCGGGCCGCCCTGCAATCAATACAGCAACTCTCGATGGGATGCTGCTGTTGCTAATAACCTGGGGGCTATATCTGTGGCGCTTAGGCACGGTGCCTTTGCGCGACTGGGATGAGGGCACCATTGCCTCCGTTGCCCGAGGCATGGCCACCAGCGGCGATTGGATTTATCCCACAATCTACGGAGGACCGTACCTAAATAAGCCGCCGCTGGTGGAATGGTTAATGGCAGCGGGCTACGGGATTGCTGGCGTCTCAGAGTGGACGTCACGGCTGCTGCCAGCGATGGTGAGTGGTTTGGCCATTCCTCTGCTCTATGGAGTCGGTCGGGAGGTGTTTGGACAACGGCGACCGGCTCTACTGGCGGCGGGCGTGTTTTTAACCCTATTGCCAGTGGTGCGTCACAGTCGGTTGGCCATGCGCGATGGGGTAGCGGTGACACTGTTTTTGCTATTGCTGCTGTGGGGTTTGAAGGCTAGAAAGCAGCCTATCTATGCCTTGGGGATAGGAGTTTCCCTGGGGTTGATTGCGTTAACTAAAGGGATTTTGGTGCTTTTACTAGGGCTGATTGCCGGGGTGTTTTTAGGCGTTAGCCAGGGGCGTTATCTCTTACGCAATCGCTATGTATGGCTGGGATTAGTCCTAGGCAGTTTACCAGTCGTGCTGTGGTACGGAGCCCAAATTTTACGCTACGGCGAAGTTTACTGGCAGGGGCACTTTATATCTCAGTCGTTTGAGCGGGTGACCTCTGCCATTGAAGATCATCAGCAGCCTCCTTGGTACTACTTCCTGGAACTGCTGAAATACAGCTGGCCCTGGTTGATGTTTTGGCCTGGGGGGCTTTGGCTAGCGTGGCGGCAGAGACAGCGCCCTTGGGGACAGCTAGTCTTGGTGGGGACTGGCATCTATATGGGGGCGATTTCTCTGATGGGGACTAAACTGCCCTGGTATATCGTGCCGCTGTATCCCTTGATGGCCCTGGCCATTGGTGGGTATTTACATCAGTACTGGCAGCGGCCGCCGCGCTGGGCTGTGGGGATATTGGGGTTGATTGCGATCGCAGTCCCCATCGGCGGCATTTACCTAGGGCTACGCGATCAGCAACCCACCCTAATCGCCATCGCCATTGTCCTGGGAAGCACCACAGGATGGACAGCCTGGCGGCTGTGGCAGCGGCAGTCCCGCTGGTGTCTCACTTTAATGACGGGCCTATATCTGACGCTACTGTTGCTGATGGGCTCCGATTTTTGGCTGTGGGAGCTGAATGAAGCCTACGCTGTCAAACCTGTGGCCGCCATGATAAAGCAGCAGGTGCCAGCAGCAGCAGAGGTGGTGACAACGTTTAGCTACGGACGACCTAGCCTCAATTTTTATTGCGATCGCTACATCACCTCGCTCTCTGGCCCACCGCTTCTAGACCGCTGGCAAGAACATCTGTACGTCTTGGCCGAAGCTCACCATCTGCCAGATCTGCCCCCCTATCGTGAAATTGATCGGACTGAGGATATGGTTCTGATTCAAACCCTGGCTCAGTGATAGTCCCATAACATTTGGTCCGGATGTATGTACCCATAGGTTGGGCATTGCTCAAGTAGACCCACTATGGCGAATTACATACCGCGATTGAAAGACCTTGGTATGATCAGGCCATATGCGAGCCACATAAATGCTAGTAACGTTACCCATCAGAGGAGCTTCCCTTGGACGATCATCCCCAAGAGCAAAAAGATTCTTTCATCATGCCCCGTGCTCCCTATCACGGTGAATTTACACCTGAGCGCCTGGTGTTTAATGCCAACTTGCAAGAGTTTGCCAATCGCGTTTCCCTGATTTGTAATCTTGAAACAGGGGGAAAAATTGCGTCTGAGGATGCCTACCGGCAGATTAAGCAGCTTTGGAAAGCGCTTAAATCATCCAAGAAAAGCCTATTAGACGAATCTAACGAGCAAGGGAAAGAACAAGAATAATTCGAAGCGCTAACTAGCCCAGGGTTCAAAGCTTCGATCGCTCTACCAGCAAACACCAGCACATCCCTACCCAATTGTCCCTTTTAGCGGACAACCCTCAGTTAGCGCTGGCGTTTCAATCCAGAATAGGCTTTAGCGCCACAATCAATCCTGGTGCGAGCTCTGAGTTAAAGAGGTTGAAGATCGCTAAAAGTCTTGGATATAGAGTCTCACAACCAAACTGGCCCTTTAGTAGATCGATTAGCGTTGGGTTTTGAACCCAACGTGGGTTTTAGCTTCATAGCCGATATAGTGCGAGATCTGAGCTAGGTAAATGGATACAGCCGGATCCAGAACGCGGCGAACGCGGAGCTAATACTAATGAGCGAATTGACCAAAATGCTCCTGTACAGCTTTGACAATCCGCTCGGAAGCCTTACCGTCCCCAAAAGGATTGATAGCTCGTGCCATAGCATCGTAGGCAGCAGGCTCCTTCAAGAGCTTAGTCGCTTCAGCAACAATCACCTCTGGATTAGTACCCACAAGCTTAGCCGTACCTGCTGCCGCCGCCTCCGGTCGCTCCGTCGTTTCTCGCAGCACCAGCACCGGTTTACCTAAACCAGGAGCTTCTTCTTGCAAACCTCCCGAATCCGTCAGGAGCAGGTAGCATCGTTGCATCGCTCCCACTAGCTGACTGTAATCTAGGGGTTCCACTAAAAATGCCCGAGGGTGAGCCCCTAGAGCCGTTTTCAGCGGCTCTCTGACAGTGGGGTTGCGATGTAGCGGCAGCAGCAGCGCCACATCCTCAAATGTGTCTAATATCTGCAGAAAGCCTTTGGCAATATTTTTCAACGGCTGCCCCCAGTTTTCCCGACGATGTACCGTTGAGAGAATGACGCGATGCTGGCCCCAATCAAGTCCGAGCACCTCACAGGCTGGCGCTTTAGAGGCCACAGTTTGCAGAGCATCAATCACGGTATTACCGGTTTTAAGCACAATACCGCTGACACCGGAGGCCGCTAAATTTGCCATCGATTTATCCGTAGGCGGAAAATGAAGAGTGGTAATTTGAGAGACCAAGCGCCGGTTAGCTTCCTCAGGGAAAGGATCTAAAATATTGTCGGTGCGCAAGCCAGCTTCCACATGCCCGACTGGAATTTTTTGATAAAAAGCAGCCAGGGCAGCGGCAAAAGCCGTAGTGGTATCGCCTTGAACTAAGACAATATGGGGCTGTAACTCCTCAAATAGCGTCTGCAACCCCTGTAAACTCCGACAGGTAATATCCGATAACGATTGCTGAGGCCGCATAATATTTAGGTCGCGATCTGCCTGCAGCTCAAATAACTGCATGACCTGATCCACCATCTCCCGATGTTGACCCGTGAGTACAACCTTCGTGTCAAAACCGGGTGTTTTTTGAAACTGTTGAATCACCGGAGCTAGCTTGATGGCTTCAGGACGGGTTCCCAGGGTGATACATACGCGAATGGGAGATCGGGTCATAGGAAATAAAAGCTTTTATATCGTCTCTGTTGTGTAGGGTTAGGTGGCCATGGGAAGACCCAGATAAGGACACTACTCCCCCTAGTAAAGTCTTCCACAGCAAGGCACACTGTTAGTCTGTTTCATCTGCCTTACAATGTCTCAATCCATTGTTGTCAGTGCTACAAACCTCCAGACTCTGGACCTATCAGCGGCTCATGCTGTCTTGAGCCAGGTTGACTGGCACCAAACTAACCTGAATCTGAAGTTTGACATCCGCTATTCCCAAGAGACGCACGACCCCAGAGAGCTTTCCGAAGTGCCAGAGGTGCGGCTATGGTTTATTCGTCTGGATAGTCACTATCCCTGGCTGCCGCTCTTTCTCGATGTTGAATCTGGAGAACTGGGGCGCTATGCCGCTATGTTAGTCCCCCATCAGTTCAGTCCGCTAGATGGCATTCGGTACAACCCAGAAGCTCTAGAAATTTTTGTCATGGGGAAAGTATTCACTATTGCCCAATGGCTTAAGGACCATCAGATTGATGGCATCGAAAAACTCAAGCTGATGGTACGTACTCTAGGCTATGAGCTGGATGATGGATTATTTGAGCTCTTGAAATAATGACGGCTCTGAAGTCCACCTCAGCACTGCTTGAAGATTGCTTCAGGACCGAGAGTACGATACAAATCGTACGGATATATAAATAAACCTTGTCCACGTTCAGACTTGTCTTTTCTGCTGCTGCAGCAGATCTGAATTTGAACGGGGTTTATATCCGCTATTACATCACCCATTTATATGGAACAGGAGTAACCCTTTAATGACAGGGATTGTGGGCACGCTGGTGGTTCTACTAATAGTGCTAGTGCTAGCCATTTGGCTACTGATTGAGCGCCAATTTCAAGGACGCCCTGGTAACCGGCTAGAGCTAGAGTCTGGCAAGTGGACTATCATCACCCGAGAACCTAAGCACTATGTGATTGAAGGGGAGCCCTCGCTGGTTAATCTGACCCGCACCCTGGAGATTATGGTGCCGGAAATCTCTGTGGAGGCGCAACTGCTATCTGGGGCCAGCTTAGATGGCATTACGGTCAAAACAGAGCTGGTGTCCGACCATAAAGATGCCCCGGCTAGACCCGATAATTATTGGTTTGCCTACATTGTTAAGACCGGACAAGCGACAGGCTTAAAGATCAAAGTCGATATCCAAGGCCCTGACCTATCGAAGCTAAAGGCAATTTGGGTCAAGGTTCACTATCTAACCTATGGTCCCGAAGGGCGAATTCCCAAAATGGGTAATGTGGTTGTGCCGCTTAAGTATCCAGACCCCAACGCTCCTCAAAATTGGCGTTCTACACCCAGTGCTGAGGTGCTGCCCATTCCGACACACCTGCTAGGTCCTTTGGATAGCCCCATCGATACGGTCAAGCGCTATGTACAGCCCTATGCTCAACCGGGAGATATTGTCACTATCGGTGAAACCCCTGTGGCCATCATGCAGGGCAGGTGGCGACACCCCAGCGATATTAAGCCGGGCTGGGTGGCTCAGCGGATCTGCTATTTCTTTATGCCCACGTCAAGCTTAGCGACCGCCTGTGGCATGCAAACTCTTGTGGATTTAGTGGGTCCAGTGCGGGTAGTTTATGCATTTGTGGTGGGTGCGATCGCAAAGAAGTTTCTCGGTCGCGCCGGAATGTTCTACGTATTAGCTGGCGATCAGGCCCGTTTGATTGATGATGTCACCGGCACTTTGCCTCCCTACGACCAATTCATCGTCTTGGGTCCTGAAAATCCTGACAAGATTGTGCAAGATATTTATGAGGCTACTGGGTTAAAAGCCGCCATTGTCGATGTCAACGATTTGAAAGCAGTTAAAATATTGGCAGCGACACCGGACACTGACGTAGACTTGATAACAAGTGCTCTGCTGGATAATCCAGCTGGTAATGCGGATGAACAAACGCCCGTGGTCCTAATTCATCCAAAATCCTAGGGATTTTACTTATTTCGACCCTATGACCCCCGTTAACTCCTCTGAATCCATTGCAGTTCGCCCCGTCCATTTTCGCGACTCAGAAAAGCTGATGCCCGATGGCGGATCAGAGGTGGTCACCTGTGGAGCCTTTACTAAGCAGCAGCCTTTACCAGAGGCTGGTCGCATGCAGTGGCAGCGCTTATCTCGATTGGTCAATCCACTCCAATCCAATGCCAGCACCTTTGTAGCAGAGTGCAAGCACACGACCCACGGCGTTATTCAAGTTTCACCGTTTAACTCCACTCGCAGTACCTGGCGCATCGATCGAGTCATGGTCAAAGCGGCCGCTGACCAGACTCTAGTGCTCAATTTAGATCTAGCCAGTTTGCTGCTGCGGCACTGTTTTGAAACCATCGTTGAAGCCCATACCTGGATTAGCGAAACCAGTATTCACGATAAGTTTGGGCTAGCCCTCTATCGCCAAAATGGCTTTCAGCCATTGGCCTATGTCACATACTGGTCGATCAATGCCGAGCAAATAGCCGCACTGGCGAAAAATGAGCCAGATCTACCTAATTTATTACCGGTAAGCAATGCCGATGCCCAGCTAATCTACCATTTAGAAACCGCATCCATGCCGCCGCAGCTGCGTCAGGTCTTTGATCATCAAATCCAAGACTTTCGGACTCGCTCCATTGCCGGATTGAGGTCCCAGCTACGTCGGTGGTTAGGACAGTCCGAGTCGGTTTCGGCTTATGTGTTTGAGCCCCAGCGTAAGGCTGCCATTGGCTACTTTAGCCTGCGGCTCTCCCAGGATGCAGAGCAGCCCAACCGGGCAAAATTAACTGTGCATCCAGCCTATACCTGGCTGTATCCAGAGCTTATGGCCCAAATGGCCCAAGTACTCCAAGGGGCATCCAACTCCACGCTACAGCTTGCCTCCCTGGACTATCAGCCCGAACGGGAAAGCTATCTACGGGAGATTGATGCCACCGAAGTTGGTCATACGGTAATGATGTCCCGTTCCGTATGGCATAAGGTGCGGGAGTCTAAGGCGGTTTCCATTGAAGGAATACAGGACGTTTTGCAGGGACTGCAACCCTCTGGCAAGGCAATCCCTAGCCGATTTTCATGGGATGCCGCCAGCCCGAGACGGTCAGCCAGCGACGACTCTGGTAGTGGCACTATCAGATAGCGCGGCATGATTTCTGTATTGGGGTTAGATATTGGTAGTAAGCGCATTGGCGTCGCGGGGTGCGATCGCACCGGTCTAATTGCCACCGGTCTGACCACCATCGACAACAAGTCTTTTATCTACGTTACCGAGCAGCTTAGCCAGATCGCCCATCAGCGCGAGGCCACCTTGCTAGTCGTAGGGCTGCCCTACACCATGGACGGAGCCCTCGGCTCTCAAGCTCGCCGCGTACAAAAATTTACCAAGCGGCTGGCCCAAGCCTTGGGGCTGCCAGTCACCTATGTAGATGAGCGGCTGACATCCGTAGAAGCCGAACAGCAACTTCAAGCTGAACGTCGTCCTACCGATAAAAATAAGGGACTAATTGACCGCCGGGCGGCTGCTATTATTTTGCAGCAGTGGCTGGATCGCTCCCGTAGTTAACCGCCCCTCTGGATGAAATTGTCTAACCCTCTACAGAGTGCGTCCATAGAGAGCGCTCCTGCTTGAGATCTCAAGGGCCTATGCCCCATGACACCTAACAGAATGCCCAATCTAAATCACAACCCTAACCACAGCTCCGATCACTCCCCTGATTTTCACCAAGGTCAAGAAATCGTGACCCTCACTGACGACAGCGGTTATACCTTGGCTTGTCATGTGGAAAAAGCCATTACCCTAAGTGATTCAGGACCAGAGTACTTACTACTGCTACCCGTCTCCGCCCCCGTTGAAATCTTTAGCTGGCAGGAAGAAGATGAGACCCTGGCGGACATCGAAGATGAGGAAATTGATCTGCTATTTCCTAGCGCGCGAGCTGTGCTAGCAGAGTTAGACTTGACCTTGCAACAAAGTGCCTATACCCTTACAGCCGTAGGTAATATCCCTGAGGCCGACGACGAAAGTTGTTTTGCGTTAGAGGTGGATGATGACGGGGTTACGGACAATTTTCAAATGCTGGCGCAGTTCTACCATGCAGAGCAGCGTTATGTCGCCTGTACCCCCCTTGAACCTTTGCTATTCTTTGCCTACCGCACAGCTGATACGGATACAGTGACATTACTATCGCCTGAAGAATTTCAGCGATTGCAGCCCCAAATTGAAGACCAACTGTTTGAAGGGTTAGATTAGGTTAGTTTTTATACCTCCTTGCCCCAACTAACTTAACAGAGACACGAGGTTAACAGAGACACGAGGAAGGTCCTCCTGTGGCTAAAGCACCAAACCAACACACCAAACCAAAGCACTAAACCAGCACACCGATTGGTTCTAAGTATCGTCAACGGTCTGTCTTAAAAATATGGGTTGTTTAAAGCGCGCATTTTATCTTGGCATTTTTCCAGTGGCGTTGGGCGTAGCAGCTTGGCAAGGATGGTCTTGGTGGAGCTGGGCCAAGGCTCCTGTAGCCGCCAGCAGTGATGGCGACCAGTCGGTACAAATCCAAATTCCATCGGGCACACCCGCTCAACAAATTGGTCAAGATTTAGAAGCTGCTGGATTAATTCGGTCCACCACCGCCTGGAAAGTTTGGAATCGATTACAGGGATTTCAAAACCGTGAGGGCGGTCTCCAAGCAGGTAGCTACGCCCTGTCACCAACTCAGTCACTCTCAGAAATCGCCGATCAAATCTGGAATGGGGATGTCATTCAAACGAGTTTTACAATTCCAGAGGGATGGAATCGGTCTCAAATGGCAGAGGCACTTGAGGAGCAAGGATTAGTCGACGCTGATGATTTCTTGCGCTCCACTGAAGAAATTCCCTATGCTCAATTTCCTTGGCTACCCCAG
Organism: Cyanobacteria bacterium P01_B01_bin.77; assembly: GCA_039028535.1. Classification (GTDB taxonomy): domain Bacteria; phylum Cyanobacteriota; class Cyanobacteriia; order Phormidesmidales; family Phormidesmidaceae; genus Leptothoe. Next base: position 16,331 of record JBCCHX010000052.1, on the reverse strand, counting down.
GGTTTACCCCACCTGGAGGGCTTTCTCTATCCAGATACCTATCAGCTGCCGGGCGATCAGATTGCCGCTGATGACATTGTCGATATTATGTTGCTACGGTTTGAGCAGGTGGCACTGCCCGCCTATCAGCAAGCAACCAGTCCTTACTCGCTAGCAGAATGGGTCAACCTCGCCAGCATTGTCGAGAAGGAATCAGTCGTTGCTGAAGAGCGGGACACGATTGCTGGGGTGTTTGCCCGTCGTTTACGCGAAGGGATTAGCCTAGGGTCAGACCCCACCGTGGAGTATGGCCTAGGGATCACCCAAACTCCAGAAAATCCACTGACGCTAACTCAGGTAAACACCCCTAACCCTTACAATACTTACCGTAACTTTGGCCTGCCACCGACTCCGATTGCGAGTCCTGGTATTGCCAGCTTAGAGGCATCCTTAAATCCACCGGATACCGAATTCCTCTATTTCGTTGCCCGCTACGATGGCACCCATGTGTTTAGCCGTTCGCTAGCAGAGCATGAAAGAGCCCAGGGGCAAATTCGCGATCGCGTCGATGCTCAACTGGGAGATGACCTTTAGGTTACCTCTGACTATTCACCCTCACCTCTCATATCCCGATCATGACCTCTTGGGGCCGCCTGTTACAACCTGACCTTGCCCTGGGGGGCTCTATTTTAAAGCTGACACCAGAGCTGATTGCCCAGCATCGTCTCAAGGGGTTGATTTTAGATGTAGATGAAACTCTGGTGCCGTTTAAGCAAACTCAGCCCCTTGAAGATGTGCGCCAGTGGCTGCAGCAAATGCAATCCTTAGTCAGCGTGGTACTGGTAAGCAACAACCTCAGCCATAGTCGCATCAGTCAAATTGCCGAAACCTTAGAGGTGCCCTTCTACACCGGGGCTGGCAAACCCTCCCGCCGAAAGCTGCGCCAAGCAGTAGCGCTGATGCAGCTGCCACACCACGAAATCGCCATGGTAGGCGATCGGCTCTTTACAGACGTCCTGGGAGGAAATCGCCTGGGACTGTTTACAGTACTTGTGGAGCCCATGATAGACCCCTTAAGCCCCATGGCGGCCAATTCGCCTAAGCAGTGTCTGCGCAATTCTGAAATCTGGGTATCTAAGCGTCTTGGTGTGGTGCTAGCGGCTAACGATCGCAACTGAACCGTACTACGAGCTCACCCATATGATTTCAGTAACGATAAATTCTGTGACTGCATCGTCATCTAATTCCCCGACCTCAGCCACTTATTTAATTTCCCGCCTCCAGCTCCTTCTGTGAAACCTCAAACACTTGTGGTCAAAATCGGGACTTCGAGCCTTACGCGCTCGGGTAATTTGCTGGCCCTATCCGTGCTTGCCCGTTTAGTAGAAACATTGAGCCAGCTACAGCACCAGGGGCATCGGGTGATTTTGGTCTCCTCCGGGGCTGTAGGGGTGGGCTGTGCACGGCTGGGGCTGAGCGAACGGCCCAAAGCCATTGAACAGAAACAAGCCGTGGCAGCCGTAGGACAAGGGCGGTTAATGCGGGTATATGACGACCTGTTCACCGTGTTAGATCAGCCTATTGCCCAGGTCTTACTTACCCGCAACGATTTGATGCAGCGTTCACGCTATGTCAATAGCTACCGCACGTTTCAGGAGTTATTTAGGCTAAATGTCATCCCCATTGTCAATGAGAATGACACGGTGGCTGTAGATGAGTTGAAATTTGGCGATAATGATACGCTCTCGGCCCTGGTGGCTAGTTTAGTGGGAGCCGACTGGCTATTTTTACTCACCGATGTGGACCAGCTGTATTCTGCCGATCCAAGGGCCAATCCAGATGCCGAACCCATTACCTGGGTGCCGCATCTGGGGGATTTAAATATCGATGTGGGTGATCGAGGGTCAGCTTGGGGAACCGGCGGCATGATCACCAAATTAGAAGCGGCTCGAATTGCCACTAGCTCAGGTATTCGCATGGCGATTACCAACGGTCAAACACCCGATAATATTTTAAAGATTTTGGCAGGAGCCCCCCTCGGCACCCAGTTTGCTCCCCAGCCTAAACCAAATAATGCCCGCAAACGTTGGATCGCCAACGGTCTGCGACCTAGTGGTCGCCTACATTTGGACCCAGGAGCGATTCGCGCCATTGGTCAGGATGGGAAGTCATTGCTATCTGCAGGCATTGCAGCTGTTGAGGGTAACTTTCAAGCTCAAGATGCGGTGGTGCTATGCGATCGCAACGGCCAAGAAATCGCTCGCGGTCTCGTTAACTATAATCACCATGAACTTCAGCAGATTCGCGGACGTCGTTCTGGTGAAATTTCGATGATCTTAGGCTACGACGGTGCCGATACTGTGGTGCATCGAGATAACTTAGTCCTAAATCCTGATCATACTGACTTAATTATGAAACCTGTGGCAGAGGATGAATCGGCCCCTTAAGGTAGTTCTTTTTGGACAACATCATTATTTGATAAAGGAAGCAGAGTTTTCTGTGCCCTCAAGTTTTGTCCTTAAGGCTGTATAGCTATCGTTATTGTTATAAGCAATTTAAATTTTACGAATTTTTCCTATGACTAACTTAACCACATCAGATCCATCGATTTTGGTGACCGGCGGTGCCGGTTATATTGGCTCCCATGCGGTGCTGGCCTTAGAACAAGCTGGCTATCAAGTGGTTATTTTAGATAGCCTAGAATATGGTCATCAAAGTTTAGTACAGCAGCACCTCAAGGCCAAACTCGTAAAAGGCAATACGGCGGACCGTGCCCTATTAGATCAGCTATTTGAACAATACAATTTTGTGGCTGTGATGCATTTTGCAGCCTACATTGCTGTGGGTGAGTCGGTCACCGCCCCAGCAGAGTACTATCGCAATAATGTCTATGGCACACTAACCCTGTTACAGGCGATGGAGGCTGCTGGTGTGAAGCGGTTTGTCTTCTCATCCACCTGTGCGATTTATGGGCCGCCTAAAACAGTACCTATCCCAGAAGAGCATCCTAAAAACCCCATTAGCCCCTATGCCAACAGCAAGCTGATGGTGGAAATGATGCTTCAGGATTTCCAAAACGCCTATGGCTTACAGTCGGTTTGTTTTCGGTATTTCAATGCAGCCGGTGCAGACCCCTCCGGACGTCTAGGAGAAGACCACTCTCCCGAAACTCATCTCATTCCTTTGGTGTTACAAACAGCTCTGGGTCAACGAGACCACATTTCCATCTATGGCACCGACTATCCCACTCGAGATGGTACCTGCATTCGTGACTATATCCATGTGGCTGATCTTGCTGATGCTCACGTCAAGGGTGTGCAGTATCTGCTCGACGGTGGCGAAACAGCCTTTATTAACTTAGGCAATGGCAGTGGATTTACTGTCCAAGAGGTGATTGAAACTGCACGTCAGGTCACCGGACATCCGATTCCTGCCGTGGAGTGTGAGCGCCGCCCTGGAGACCCTCCCAGCCTGATCGGCAGTAGCGATCACGCCCGACAGCGTCTAGGCTGGACTCCCCAGTATGCCGATCTAGAAACTATCATTCGCCATGCCTGGCAGTGGCACCAGCAGCGCCATGGTTAATGGTATAGAAATAGACCTGGAGATAGGATTAACTTTTCCGGAATAAATTAACTATGGCGGTACTGATAAGAAGCATCAGGGGATTGAGTGCACTAGAATGGGCAAATCATGAGTCAATCCTTTTCCATGGTGTTGACTTGTTTGGACATTCTTTAATCAGCAGCAGGCACACGCATGGCAGTGGCAATCACAATCGTAAACCAATGGCAGGAAAGGCTGCAGGCCGATTTGCCCGATCAAAGCCACGATATCCACAAAGCAATTGTTCAGTGGCTATGCGGTGAAAATACGGAACGATTTGAAGAGCTTTCTCGTAAAGATCTCTCCATTGCTACCCAGGCGATGGATTATCGGTATCGTATTTTCTACAAAACCTATTGGGGACTGCCCCCAGATCGAGCCTATCAAACCTTGATGCGTAAGCTGGGTGGGTTATTTCTAGTACGTAGCAAAATCCGCACATGGATTGCCTTGAGTCGTGATCGACAACGTCAGGTCAAAGATGTTCTCCAAGAAATTATCCAAGAGATGCTGCGGAGCGATCGTCATCTTCAGGAGCAAATGAGCTGGATTTCTAAATGCACAAAGCGTTCCCAGCTACGTAATCTGCTGACCATGGCCACCATTGAAGAGTACTGTCTACGCCCAATTCGTAACCAGCCTTTAATTGTGTATCGTTTTGTTAATTACCTGCGTCGGTCCCAACGAGGCGGAATGACTCAGGTCCCAGGGGCACAGCTGATCCAGCTAATCTCAGAAGAAATTGGCACCGATGATTCCGACAGTACCATCAGCCTGTTTGATGTTCAGGCCGTAAGTACCTATGAACAACAGCAAAATTTTGAGGAAACCCAGCGGGCCCGTCAGTCAGTCAAAGATAGCTTTACCAGCTATTTGCAAGAAACCTTAGGAAATACAGCGACCCAATGGCTAGACCTCCATTTGCAGGGATACACCCAAGATGCCATTGCTAAAAAACTCGACCTGTCGATCAACCAGGTTTATCGACTACGCGAGAAAATTAGTTACCATGCCATCCGCATCTTCACCCTCAAAGAACAACCGGAACTGGTCCTGGGCTGGTTAAAAACCACATTGACAGACCACGATTTAGGTCTGACGCCAACCCAATGGCAAACCTACTGGCAAACTTTAGACCTTTCCCAACAGCAGCTACTATCCGAGTTTAAACAAGGGAAGGGTATTGATGCGATCGCACAAAAGCTAGGGTGCAAACCTAAACAAGTCATGAGTGAATGGGCTAGGCTTTACCTAGCCGCCCAAAACCTGCGAACTTAGAAACCAGATCTTGTAAGGCTATCCGATTAACGGACATTTGAGCAACAGACGTGGTGTCTTATGGGCAGGTTGCCTCACTTATATCATTGTGCCTGTACCCTGATCTTCGTTATTCCTTTCTAGGCAGTCACCATGTCAACCTTTCCCAAAAACAATGCCCTGTCACCCCTGACCAATAGCTTTCAGAAAACCGAGACTAAGGCCGACCTAGAGCAAATGTTTCTACTAATAGAAGGCATTTTGCCCTTTGAAGCCTGCCTTTACTATCAGGTTCTTCCTCTTTTCATTGAGGGCAGCACCCTTAATCTGGGGATGGTTAACCCCGATGATACAACTGCCACTGACTATGTCAGACGCCTAGTTTCCTACATTAACTGCTCAATTGTATCGCGTCCCATTGCTTCTGATTGGCATCGGGAAATTTTATCAAAATTTTTGAGCCACTCCGCCAAAAGTCGCCAAGCCTCCCAATCACCTCAGCCGCAAACCCAATCTGCAGCAGATGTATCCTTTGCAGAGCAACCTACGCTAGTGGTAGGGGCTCCAACAGAAATCATTGAAAACCCAATCAAAACATCTGCTCAACCATCATCGCCCCTCGTCCCAGAAGCCCAACTTTCTCCTAGTGGCCAAGAATCACCGGTTGCCCCATTGACCATAGAACTGACAGAGCCTGCCACCAAGACAGAAAACAAGCGCGAGTCCAATCAGCCTGCAGATTCTACCGCCTCCACAGAGCTTAACCTCAACCAAACTAATCCTAAAGAACTTACCCAAATACTTCTCAAACGCATCATTACTCAAGAAGGTATTGGTCGATTATATCTAGAACGTCAGAGTCAGGCCTGCCGCATTCTGTGGAGTAAGGATGGCGTTGTGCAGTCAGTGGTAAGTGATATCTCTTCACAGCTTTTTCAAGGGGTGATTAATGAACTCAAACGTATGATGAGTCTTTCATTGATTCCTGTCCGCAAACCCAAACAAATCGAGATCGAACGTATCCACAATCAAAAGCGGATTTTGCTACGGTTTCGTGTAATGCCAGGGGACCATGGCGAAGAAGCTACACTCCAAATCCTGCGAGGAGCCGCCCTGAAATTTTATCAACAGCAACAAATAGATAACATTGGCCGCGATGCCTTGGGGCTGGCCCATGATTTGCAGCAGCGTATTGATGAACTTCGCGCTCAAGCACAGCGCAACCTAGACGTTCAAGATACGAAACAAAAAACGCTACCTGCGATTATGACCATGCTCAAACAAATGGAGCAACAGCTGCACGAAATTATTGAATCCTCAGACTAGGAGAAGCACTTTCAGTCAATCCTCAGCCCAACCGATTGCTTTTCCTAAGACCATACGACCCCATAAAACAGCTTGATGCGCCTATGCCTTTTAGTCAGGAGCGGACGACTGCTTAGACTTCCGTAGTCCTTGCACCAACCGCCGCAAATTTACAGAAAACTCTTCAATTCCAAGCAAGCTACCTTCGCTGTCTTCTTGCCAGGAAGCAGATAAAACACCATAACTCAGCCCAACAGTACCCAGCCCAAAAAAGCCGAGAGAAACGAGCAGAACTACCACGTTCGGAAATTCAGCAATGTGCTGAGTCAGCAAAACATAGGCAATGATGAACGAAGACATACCCAAAAAAGTGGGTACTCCAGCAAATACCGCCATTCGGCGTATCATCCGACGACTGACCACCTCTGGAATGCCAACATCGTCCTTTTGGCTACTGCTAGTTCGGCGTTGCCTCTCCTTTTTAGCTGACGCGGTAGCTGATGACGTTCCTTTGGAGCGTGCTGCTGCCTCAGACGAATCACCAGCAGCCCTGTTGTCCTTTGGAGGCTTACTGGACTTGGGTTCAAAAGGCAGAGAATCACGCTGAGATTTGGAAGGCATAGCACCCGTGCTAGTTAAACTGCGCAGACAAGACTTTAAACGTAACCTGTGGAGCCCTTAACCACGGATACCTAACCGCTTAATCAAAGCCCGATAGCGATCGGCATCTTGCTGGATTAAGTAGGCTAGCAGACGCTTACGACGGCCAATCATACGTAGCAAGCCTCGCCGAGAGGAGTGATCTTTCTTATTGACCTGCAGATGCTTACTCAGGCGATTGATTTTTTCAGTGAGCATGGCCACTTGTACATCCACAGAGCCAGTGTCTGTTTCATGCACTTGATAGTCAGTAATAATCGATTGCTTTTGTTCTTGCAGGAGCGCCATAGAGCTTATCTGTTAGAGCCTATTAAAACGAACATACTAGTTGAACCTGCTAACTAACAGTATTCAACACAGAGTTTTGTATTTTACTACAGCAACGCTAGGAGTGATCTCTAAACACTTAAAACACTTAGATTGTGTTTTCTTAATGCTTTCGCCAATAACCACCGAATTGCTCCTGAGAAGGGGGCCTTCGTTCGGTATAGTCATTTTGGGAAAACTTTTTAATATTTACTTTGTATTTAGCGTTTTGAGCCATCTCCTGAGTGGCACCGTCCTACATCTATTGCGTCATTAGTTTTACTCCGTTCGTTCCGCCTATCCATGCTCCATTCGCTGTTTGCTACCTCCTACGCATTTGCCATATTGCTGGGGGGCTTTGTCCTAGCTACTCCTGGATTTGCGAGTTCATCATTAATGGTGGACGCAGATACTCGAAAAAATGACGCCCTATCTAACCAATCTTTTGATGACTTAGGTGGGCAACAGCTAGCCTTAACCGAAACTGATCCAGCCCATATTGCTGAACCACCAGGACTCGATATTCGACCAGGGAATGGGGCGATTAGCCCATTTTTAGAACTGGCCATGCAGGAGGAACTCAATAACCTGATGGGGCGTTTTGAGGGAGCCTTGCTCCATAACCATGCCAGCACCCAGCCTGCAGAGCTAGCCCTCGGCTCGCTGAAAACTGATGAAGGAAGTCTCAGTGCCAGCTTGGGTGGGGCAGGATTAACTACACCGCTCACTCACCCAGCTCTCGAAACAGCCCAGAAAACCCTAGAGGACTGGCCTGAGCTGATCGCCCGACGTGATTACAGTACTGCTCGTCAGCGCTGGTTAGAAGCTCGCCGTGCCCTTTGGAATGCGTTTCCTGTCGATCAATCATTGGCCCAGGCTGAAGTACGCGCCATGTGGTTAGATCGGGGCACTATAGTCCGCGCTGGTTCTGAGGCGGGACTAGAAGACGTGTTTGATCGTTTAGCAGAGGCGGGGATCAATACAGTTTTCTTTGAGGCCATCAATGCTGGCTATCCCATTTATCCCAGTCGGATTGCTCCCCAGCAAAATCCTCTGACACGCCATTGGGATCCATTAGAGGCGGCTGTCAGGCTAGGTAAAGAACGGGGTATTGAGGTGCATGCCTGGGTATGGTTATTTGCGGCTGGGAACCGTCGCCACAATGCCATATTGAATTTGCCGACTAACTATCCAGGACCACTGATTAATGCCAATCCGGGGTGGGCTGGCTACGATCGTCAGGGGCGGATGGTGCCTGTGGGTCAGGACAAACCTTTTTTGGACCCAGCTAACCCAGAGGTTCGCAGCTATCTAATGCGAATGCTGCAGGAGCTGACTAATAACTACGATGTGGATGGGGTGCAGTTTGATTATGTGCGCTATCCATTTCAAGATCCAGGAGCAAATCGCACCTACGGATATGGCACAGCAGCTCGTCTGCGCTTTCGTGATATGACTGGTTTAGACCCGGCGGTGCTGTCTCCCCGTGCCGACGCTTCGCTGTCCACTTACGAGCAGCGCCGACAGCGGCAACTTTGGCAGCGCTGGACTGATTTTCGAGTCGAGCAAGTCAGCTCATTTGTGGCCGAGGCATCTCAAATGTTGCGGCAGCAAAAACCTGGCCTCACGATTTCAGCAGCAGTATTTGCTAAGCCAACCCATGAGCGCGTTCAAAAAATTCAGCAGGATTGGGAAACGTGGGCAAAGCGCGGGGATGTGGACTGGATAGTGCTGATGAGCTATGCCATGGATACCAATCGGTTTGAAGAGTTAATTCATCCTTGGGTATTAAACGCTAACTATGGCTCTACGTTAATCATTCCAGGGATTCGACTGCTCAATTTACCTGATATGGCAGCGTTTGATCAGATTCAAACCCTGCGGGATTTACCCGTGAGCGGCTATGCCCTCTTTGCAGCTGACAACCTAGAGCGAGGGATTCAGACCTTACTCAATGCCACCCAAGGGGATGCTGAAGTGTCTCATTCACTACCCCAGCAGCAACCGTTTGATACGGCGTCTGAGCGTTATCAATCACTCCAGCGAGAGTGGAGCTGGCTGCTCAGCAACGGCCAGCTGTTGATGACCGAGCAGCGGCTGTCCCAGTGGGCTAGTGATGTCAACGAATTGGGTGAGCAGCTAGCTGCTTTGGCAGAGGCACCCTCTCACCGCAAACTGGAGGAGGTGCGATCTCAGCTGGATCAACTAGATCGCGTCATCACCGCCGACCTATCAGTCAAATCCCAACAAAATCAATATCGTCTGCAAACCTGGCAACACCGCCTGACCACCATCGAGCATCTGCTAGCCTATGGTGAAGAGCGCTTTATTCCCTAAGGTGTCTCTCAGATTGTCAGCATAGCCAAATACGATATCAAGTAACCTTGATGCTATTACCCATAGCTATGGGCACTCTGGATGAATAGGAATCGAACTATTATTCATCCGAGTATCTCCCATGCTTAACCTCAGCATTAGTTATCAAAGCCAGTCGTACTGAGACTGGCAATAGGCCTGTACTATAGCGTCGATTATTCCATAGGATCTTATCGGCGCGTTTAGCTTGGCGAAATGCTCCAGAGCTTTGCAATCATGAAGTTTTGAGGTTAAAGCTGTGTCGCTTATGACAGGCCCAAAACAAAGAATTTATTTGAGTTAGATGCCTCAGTATGATGTGGGGCAAGCTGTTCTCTCTGCATCCATCAATTCTGAAATAGACCGTGTCTCCGCAAGATCAAATTGATTGATAGTTTAGTCTACTCAAACAGATGATTTATGAGTAAGCCCATGATACTTAGCGAAAACACCTCTATTTTGGTAACGGGTGGAACTGGCTCGTTTGGCAAAAAATTTGTAACCACTATCCTGGAAAAATTTCCGCAGATCAGACGGTTAGTTATTTATTCTCGAGATGAGCTCAAACAATTTGAGATGGCTCAACAGTTCTCTCCGAGCCAATACCCCGGCCTACGCTACTTTCTGGGGGATGTTCGTGATGTGCAACGGTTGAACCGCGCCCTGGAGCAAATTGATATTGTTATTCATGCTGCCGCCCTCAAGCAAGTGCCTGCAGCTGAATATAACCCTATGGAGTTTGTCAAAACTAACGTTCTGGGAGCGGAAAATATTATCCAGGCGGCCTTGGATACTAATGTCAAGAAAGTCATTGCTTTATCCACTGACAAAGCAGCCGCACCCATTAATCTCTATGGAGCAACCAAACTTTGTGCCGATAAGCTGTTCATTGCGGCCAATAACATTAAAGGTCGTCGAGATTTGAGCTTTAGTGTGGTGCGATATGGCAATGTGATGGGCTCTAGGGGCTCAGTGATTCCTTTTTTTCTGAAAAAGCGTCAAGAGGGCATCTTGCCCATTACCGATCCAAACATGACCCGTTTTAACATTTCCTTAGAAGAAGGGGTTGCCATGGTATTTTGGGCCATCGAAAAATCACTGGGAGGAGAGATTCTAGTTCCACGCATTCCGTCCTATCGGATTACTGATGTGGCTAAAGCCATTGCCCCTGAGTGTGAGTATCCAATTGTAGGTATTCGCCCTGGCGAAAAAATTCATGAAGAGATGATTACTAGTTCAGATTCATACACCACGGTTGATCTGGGCTCCTATTATGCAATTTTACCGACCCAAGCCAGTTACAGTATTGAACAATATTGCAACCTGATGGGGGCAACTCCTGTAGAGATAGGGTTTAGTTATAACTCTGGTAGCAACGAGCGATTTCTGACAGTTGAAGAACTGCGACAATTAACCCAGCTTCATGTTGACCCAGACTTTAAAGTCTAAACGCCATGGTTGATTATATTCCTTACGGCAAACAACACATTACGCAGCAAGATATTGATTCTGTTGTGGCTGTCCTCAAGTCAGATTGGTTAACCCAAGGGCCGATGATTTCTCGGTTTGAAACTGCGATCGCAAACTATTGCGGAGCCAAGTATGGTGTAGCCGTCTCTAGTGCAACAGCCGCATTACATATCGCCTGTCTAGCTGCACAACTAGAATCGGGTCACCAGCTATGGACTTCGCCCAATACCTTCGTTGCCTCAGCCAATTGTGGATTATATTGCGGAGCAACCATCGACTTTGTTGATATTGATTCCAAAACTTATAACTTAAACACCACCGAACTTGAGAACAAATTAAGTAACGCAGAGAAACAGGGAACTCTACCCAAAATTTTGATGCCAGTACATTTCGCAGGCCAATCTTGTGACATGGAGAAGATTGGTGCATTGGCTCAGAAATATAACTTCCAGGTGATTGAGGATGCATCCCATGCCATTGGTGGGAGATATCAGGGGCAAGCAATTGGCGCTTGTTCATTTTCCGATATGACAGTTTTTAGCTTTCATCCAGTCAAAATTATCACCACTGGAGAGGGGGGCATGGTCTTAACGAATCGAGTAGATTTATACGAAAAGTTGATACGATTGCGTACCCATGGAATCACCCGTGATTCTACGCTGCTGCAAGATGCTTCCCATGGCCCTTGGTACTATCAGCAATTGGAACTCGGATATAACTATCGCATGACCGATCTTCAGGCTGCATTGGGCCTTAGCCAATTACAAGAACTCGATACGTTTGTTGAAAAGCGATATTGGCTGGTGGCGCGTTATGACCAGCTTTTACAGGAATTACCCCTGGTTTTACCTTGGCAACATCCAGATACGTCATCGAGTTGGCACTTGTATGTAGTGCGGTTGAAATTAGACGAGATTCGCACAACCCACCGACAAGTATTTGAAACCCTTCGGCAAAAAGGAGTTGGCGTAAACCTACATTACATTCCAGTGCATACACAACCCTATTATCAAAACTTGGGATTTAGTTGGGGAGATTTCCCCCAATCAGAGCAGTACTACCGCGAAGCCATCAGTCTACCCCTGCATTTTGGTCTGACTTCAACCGAGCAAGAGTATGTGATTCAGATGCTATATGAGGCGATTCAATGAGTATTGAGATTGATTATCAAGGATTATCATGAGAGTCGCAATTATCCCTGCTCGGGGAGGAAGTAAACGAATTCCTCGCAAGAATATCAGATCTTTTTATGGCAAACCGATGATTGCTTGGTCTATTGTGGCTGCACTAGAGTCGCATTTATTCGATCATGTGATTGTTTCTACGGATGATGCTGAAATTGTCAAAGTGTCCAAACAGTGGGGGGCAGAGGTCCCTTTTATCCGCCCAGACAACCTGGCTGATGATCATACTGGGACAACAGAAGTTGTTACCCATGCCACTCAATGGGCAATTGAACAAGGCTGGCCCATCACATCTGTATGTTGTATTTATGCAACCGCACCATTTATTCAAGTCGATGATCTGCAGCGGGGATGCGAGATATTAGATACGGGAAATTGGGACTATGCATTTTCAGTTACAGAGTTTACCGCACCAATTTTTCGAGCATTGAGTAAGACCCCTGAGGGAGGTGTCGAAATGTTCTTTCCACAGTATCTTCTGACTCGGTCTCAGGATTTACCTAGGGCACTGCATGATGCTGGTCAGTTTTACTGGGGACGCCCCTCTGTATGGTTAGATGGCAAGCATATTTTTCAGGGACACTCTACACCTGTCATCATCCCAAGGTGGCGCGTGCAGGATATTGACCATGAAGAAGACTGGACCCGAGCGGAAATCATGGCTCCTGTCATTATGAATAAGATTAAATCTAACAGTTAAAATCAAGGAGAGGCTATGGAGATTTTCTCAACTGAACAGGAAGCTTTTTGGGCAGGTGATTTTGGCGATAGCTACACCAAGCGCAATCAGTCAGAGCAGATAATTTCAAGCAACCTTGCCTTATTTTCAAAAGTTCTCAGCCGTACCCATCATGTCAGCTCTATCATTGAGTTCGGTGCAAATATTGGACTGAACTTAAAAGCAATTCAACAACTTATTCCAAAGGCAGAACTATCTGCGGTTGAGATCAACAAAAAAGCCGGAGAAATTCTACAGCAAGACAATATACACACATATATACAGTCTATTTTTGATTTTTCATCCACACAAAACTATGATTTCGTCCTAATTAAGGGAGTCTTAATTCATATTAATCCAGAGAGATTATCTCAGGCATATAAGACATTGTATGAAGCAAGCAAGAGATATATCTGTATTGTTGAATATTATAATGCTACCCCTGTCGAGATCACGTATCGGGGTCATAAAAACAAATTATTCAAGCGCGATTTCGCCGGAGAACTGTTAGACCAATTTGATGATCTGACCTTACTGGATTATGGCTTTGTCTATCACCGCGATCCTCTTTTTCCACAGGATGATGTGACTTGGTTCTTACTTGAGAAATCCCCTAGTTAAAGCAGCACTTTGTTTCAATGAGCCTACTTATTCGCTCCGATGCCTCCTCTAAAATTGGTACGGGACATATTGTTCGCTGTATAGCCCTGGCTCAGGCTTGGTTAGAAGTCGAGGCACAGGTAACTTTTCTAATGGCAATCAAAGCATCTGCATTAGAGTCTCGATTGCAAGCGGAAGGTATAAAGGTTGACCATCTGTTGGTGTCACCGGGCAGTCAAGCAGATGCCGAACAAACTGTTTGTAAAGCTAAAGCGTTAGGCGCCCTTTGGGTGGTGGTGGATGGCTATCAATTTGGGGCTAATTACCAGCGAACGCTCAAAACAGCTGGACTAAAGCTGCTGTTACTTGATGACTATGGTCATGCAAAGCACTACTGCGCGGATCTAGTGCTAAATCAAAATGTTTGTGCCCAGGAGACTCTATATGCCAACCGAGAATCTAGTACGCAGTTACTGCTAGGAACGTCCTATGCGCTGCTGAGAAGAGAGTTTTGGCCCTGGCAAGGTTGGCAACGAAAGATTCCGACAGTGGCTCGGAAGATATTGGTGACGTTAGGTGGTGCGGATCCAGATAACGTTACATTCAAGGTGCTTGAGGCCTTACAAAGGCTCAATGTCAATAACCTGGAAGTGATAACCGTAGTTGGAGGCAGTAACCCCCACTATGAACAATTGCAAGAGGCTATTGAGAATTTAGAAATAGCCATTACACTCCATCGCAATGTAGTCCATATGTCTGAGCTGATGGCTTGGGCTGATGTAGCCATTACGGCTGGGGGCAGCACCTGTTGGGAGTTAGCATTTATGGGTTTGCCAAGTCTGGTCATAATTTTGGCAGAGAATCAGTGTGCGATCGCAGAAAAACTAGACACTATCGGTGCCGCTATAAATTTGGGATGGCATAACACTATTGCCGCCAATACTCTCCAACAACAGACCCATAGACTAGCCAATACCCCACATTTGCGGCAAGCAATGACAAAAAGCAGTCGACAGCTAGTAGATGGAGAAGGCAGCCAAAGAGTCCTCATGCATTTGCAAAATCAAAAACTCCGACTTAGATCTGTCCGTAAAAATGACTGCAAACTGATATGGCAATGGGCAAATGCTCCAGATGTCAGGGCACGCTCCTTCTCATCAGAGCCTATTCCATGGGATGAACACGTTCAATGGTTCAATGCCAAACAGAAGGCTTTAGATTGCAGATTTTATCTAGCACTCGATCCCCACGATAGTCCCCTTGGAGTCATTCGCTTTGATCTGCACCAAGACAACGCCACACTTTCGATAACCATAGATAGCCAGTTTCGTGCGCAAGGCTATGGAAGTCAGCTAATAAATCTAGCCACTGCCAAAGTATTCAGGACTTCGAGCGTCGCCTATATTTATGCTTATATCCAGCCAGACAACCACGCTTCCCTGCGAGCTTTTCAAAAAGCAGATTTTAGAGAGCTTGGCACAGTTACCCACAAAGGATGTCCTACCCTCAAACTGTTGAAGGAGCGGCGTGGATTCAATAATGGTCACAAATGACCTGGTAATGCCTAACGATCAGAGCTGAGACTAAGGCCATCAGACATATAATGTGACGCTAAGGCTTTAAATATGAAATAAATATGAAAGAGATTCAACTGGGCCACCAATCAATCGGCACTAACCAACGGCCTTTCATAGTGGCCGAAATGTCTGGCAATCATAATCAGTCGTTGGAACGGGCATTGCAAATTGTTGAAGCAGCAGCTTATGCGGGTGTCCATGGACTCAAGATCCAGACTTATACGGCCGACACCATGACCCTAGATCTCGATACAGATGAGTTCTTTATTCAGGAGCCCAATAGCTTATGGAACAGCACCTCTCTTTATAAGCTCTACGAGCAGGCCCATACGCCTTGGGAATGGCATCAAGCCATCTTTGATAAGTGCAGAGAGCTCGGAATTCTTGGTTTCAGCACCCCCTTTGATGATACGGCTGTTGATTTTTTGGAATCATTAAATGTTCCTTGTTACAAAATTGCCTCCTTCGAAAATACTGATCTCCCCTTGATCCGCAAAGTGGCTAGCACGGGTAAGCCTATGATCATCTCCACTGGTATGGCAACAGTCGCTGAACTCGATGAAACCGTCTGCGCGGCTCATCAAGCAGGTTGCCAGGACGTAATTTTGCTCAAATGTACTAGCACATACCCTGCTAGTCCTCAAAATACGAACATCCTCACCATCCCTCATCTGCGTGACTTATTCGACGTTCAAGTAGGACTTTCAGACCACACAATTGGCATCGGTGTTAGCGTAGCTAGTGTGGCTTTAGGGGCCACGTTTATTGAAAAGCACTTCACCCTAAGTCGGGCTGATGGTGGAGTCGATTCAGCCTTTTCAATGGAACCAGCTGAAATGAAACAGTTAGTTATTGAGTCTGAACAAGCCTGGCAATCGTTGGGTAGGATAAGCTATGGCCCGACAGAAGCTGAAAAGAAATCTTTAGCATTTCGCCGCAGCCTTTACGTGACCGAAGACATCAAGGCTGGTGAGGTTTTTAGTGTTAAAAATATAAGAGCAATTAGACCTGGATATGGATTACCAACAAAGCACTACGGAAAAATCATAGGCAAAACAGCTAAAACTGACCTTAAAAAAGGAACGGCGGTCACTTGGGATTTACTCTAAGTAATTTATCTCTCAATTACTCTGATTAAGCTTATAGATCAATATATAAACATTTTAACCAGAACGTTCTTTCTTTAAGTCTATTTAATACATTTAAAGTGTGCGAAATATAAGTGTGCGAAATATATCTGTACTTCTTAAACACAA
This sequence comes from Cyanobacteria bacterium P01_B01_bin.77, assembly GCA_039028535.1. Lineage (GTDB taxonomy): Bacteria > Cyanobacteriota > Cyanobacteriia > Phormidesmidales > Phormidesmidaceae > Leptothoe. The sequence goes on along the minus strand of JBCCHX010000052.1, from coordinate 58 downwards.
ACTACTATCTAGCTATGGAATTTACTTGGGATCTAACCTATTAAGTAGTGCCATCCCC
>JBCCHX010000051.1:0-52407 GCA_039028535.1 Cyanobacteria bacterium P01_B01_bin.77 | reverse complement strand
GAATTGTTGAGATTTGGTTAGAGCGGAGGTCGAGCTGTTGGAGTGAAGCTGCTTGAGCTAAGGAATCAGGAATTGTTGAGATTTGGTTAGAGCTGAGGTAGAGCTGTTGGAGTGAAGCTGCTTGAGCTAAGGAATCAGGAATTGTTGAGATTTGGTTATAGCTGAGGTAGAGCTGTTGGAGCGAAGCTGCTTGAGCTAAGGAATCAGGAATTGTTGAGATTTGGTTAGAGCTGAGGTCGAGCTGTTGGAGCGAAGCTGCTTGAGCTAAGGAATCAGGAATTGTTGAGATTTGGTTAGAGCGGAGGTAGAGCTGTTGGAGTGAAGCTGCTTGAGCTAAGGAATCAGGAATTGTTGAGATTTGGTTGTAGCGGAGATCAATTCTCTGTAGTTTTTGTAAGCCTGTAATTCTCTCAGATATTTCAGTTAGGTCACAGGTGAGGACTATCAAGGTCTCTAACTGAGTTAGATTACCGATTTCATCTGGGAAAGTGCGCCAAAGGTTACCGCTTAGGTCCAGATAGTTTAGGTTGTGTAGATTAGCAATACTATCTGGCAAAGCTGTAAGTTTATTTCCCTCTACTAGTGCTACTAACCTTTGGTTACCATCAACAACTTGAAAATTCCATTGCTGATTACCTTGGTCATTTTTCTTGCCCTTGCCCAATATCAGCCGCTCAAGCTGGGTCAGCTTACCAATCTCCTCAGGTAGCTCCGTCAGTCCCTGCCCTGATAGGTCCAGTTCCGTCCAGCCTTCCGCTGCTGCCTGGTCAATCAACGCCAGCAGCTCATCCTTAGTCATTGCCATCGCTTAACCCCATCTCAGCCTATATATTGGCAAAAATTGCTCAGTTCTGGCCCTGTTAGCAGCTTAATAAAATCAAAAGGCTGTCTTCCCAAACACCTGCTTGACTCATCGATCTGAGCCTGATAGCCTACAAAATAAGCGACTGATCCCAGTTGCTTTTCGCACCCAAAAAAATTAGCTGCGCGAGATGGAAGTGCTGGTAACACAACCACCCCGCTAACCCCTCGACTGATAACGCCAGTCGGTGAGCTGTCCGCATTTTACAGCCACCCTGAGTTTAGTTGCAGGGTGGCTAACTTTTTTTGGGCGCTTTCCTCCTGTCGTTTCGCGGTTAAACCCCGCCAAGGAAAACGCCCCTATGACCTTCCAAGACCCGACACCGCCAGTGTCACCAGCTTTGCCTGCCGACTTTTCCGCCCTACCCAGCCCCGGCACTTCCATCCGCCATATCCTACTGGGCCACCCCAGCCATATCCGCCAAACCATCCACCTGCTCCATAACCTTCGCTATGTCGAAACCAGCCAGTGGAGCCCGCTAATCGAAGTACCCGACAATCAGCTGATTTTAAGACCAGAGCCCGATGACGTGATCAGTATGCTAGTCCGGCGATTGTAGGAATTTGCCGGGCTAACTCCGCAGGAGACGCTTCGCGCTAGGCTTGCCCATGCCCACAGGGCTATACGACTTCGCCCAGCCCTCAGTTATCCAGCATGCTACAAGCGGAGTCTCGGATTGCTGTGCTCAGCCATAGGCTGGGCACTAGCCGGGTGAGTAGACTTGAGAGTTTGATGTGGGTGAGCGGAGTCGAACCCACCATGCAACAACGTATAAAAACAAGGAATCACAAACAGAGTCAGCACCGTCGCCAGCGACAGCCCCCAGAAAATAACCACCCCCAGCGGCTGCAAAAACTCCGACCCCTCACCCAGGCCCAACGCCAGCGGCAGCATGCCTAACACCGTCGTCACCGTCGTCATCAAAATCGGTCGCAGCCGCTGCGGAGCCGCTTTTAGCATCGCCACCATCCGGCTACACTCTTCTGTCACATAAATCTGGTTCGCCAGCTCTACCAAAATAATCGCATTGTTGACCACAATGCCCACCAGGAAAACAGCCCCAACAACAACCGTCGCCCCGATGGCCGTATCGGTAATAAACAATCCCAAAATCCCGCCCGCTAGCGCTAGCGGCACCGTCAGCATAATCACCAGCGGATCGATTAGCGAGTTGTACTGCACCGCCATCACCGTAAACACCAGGAATACCGCCAGACCACCCAGCAAACCTAGCCCCTGCTGAATCGCCTCATTACTCTGGGCACTAAAGCTCGGTAGCCGCACCACCCCCTCCGGTAGCGTCACCGTTGCCATCACCCGATCAACCTCATCTAGCGCCTCACCCAGACTGGCATCTTCCGACAAACGCCCCTCAATGATAAACACCTGCCGCTGATCGATCCGCTGAATCTCTCCCGGCGAACGCCCGTTCTCAATCCTGGCAACATCCCCTAGCCTTACTCGCTGGTCGCCATTGAGTAGTGGTAACTGAGTCAGCTGTGCCGGACTTTGTACCAGGCTATCGGGCGTTTGCACGCGCACATCCACCAGCCGGTCCCCCCGCTGCAGCTGCGTCGGCACCGCCCCCGACAGAATAGTCTCCACCGTGCGACCAATCGCTTCTGCCGAAATACCCACATCCGCCGCCCGTTCCCAGTCGGGGCGAATCTGAATTTCGGGCTGCGGTGGGTCCGCATCAGGCAGATAGCTAGCCAGCGTAGCCTGCTCTTCCAGGGCATCTAGCACCTGCGCGCCTGCTTGCTCTAATAGAGCGATGTCGCTGCTCTGCAGGATAATGTCCACATCGCTACGCACCGGAGAATTGCTTAAAATTAAACCTCGCACCGAGCCAGGAGATACCCGCATCCGGGTTTTAACCAGGTTTAGCTGTCTCAGTTCCTGATTCATACGGTCCGTAAAGGCTTCTACGTCGGTTCCAGGCTTGAGGGTGAGGGTACTGGAGCCGCGCAGGGCATTGTCAATGCTGATGTTGCCAAAGAGAAATCCACCGGAGGTGCTAAACACATAGTCAGTTTCTGGCTGGGCCAGTAATATCTCATCAACAGCGGTCATTACCTGACGATTTTCCTCCAGGGTGGTACCTGGGGGCAGGCTCACCCAGACTCTGGCCTGTCCGTTGCTGATACTGGGCAGAATCTCTTGCGGGATTTGTTGCACCATGATCCAGCTGCCACCGCCAAAGATCAGCATAGCCGCAGCAATAACAATCACCCGTCGCTGTAATGCCCAGCTTAGAGTTCTGCCATAACCGAGGGTGAGCTGCTGCAATCCTCGGCCAAAGCGCTGGACTGGCCAGAAGCGACCCACACCGCTAGATGTTTTAACGGCCAGCAATCGTGCAGCCAGAGCGGGCACCACTGTTAGCGCCACAACCATTGAGGCCGCGACGGCCAAACTAATAGTGACGACAAGTTCGCTAAACAACAGCGAGATAAACCCACCCATTAGCAAAAATGGTAATACGGCCACCAGGTTTGTACTGGTGGCCGCCACCAGCGCCGATTCTAATTCTTGACTGCTGACCTCCGCCTGACGCACCACCGGTCGAGAGCTGCGGGCTACGCCTTCGGTAATGTTCTCTAGCATGACAATGGCGTTATCGACCACGATGCCCACACCTAGAGCCAGTCCTCCCAGACTAAACACATTCAGCGACAGCCCCAACAGCCCCGATAGCAGCAGTGTGACCAGCGTGGCCAGAGGAATGGCTAAAACAATAATAAATGTCTGCCGCATCGAGCCGAGAAACAACAGCACGGCAATAGCGGCAAGTCCAGTACCTGTGAGGCCAGCGGTAGCTACATTACGAATAGAATTTTGAATAAAGATAGATTCGTCTAGGGTAACGTTGAGGACCAGATCGTCAGGCACCAGACCCGATGATTTTAACTGATCTAAGCGTTCTTTAACACCGTCTACGACAGCGATGGTATTGGCAGTTGGCTGCTTTTGGACGCTAACTTTTACGGCGGGCTGACCGTTGAGGCTAACAAAAATTCGCTGTTCTTCAGCGCCATCTACCACATCGGCAAAGTCTCGCAGGTAGACCTGCTGGTCGCCCACTTCAAAGATAAGATTGCGAATCTCGTCAGCAGTTTCAAATTGCCCGGTTACCCGCGTCAGCGGCTCGCTGTTTTCGCCTTTAATGCGACCACCAGCGGTGTCCTGATTACGTTCATCTAGGGCATCTAACACATCGGTAATGCCTAACCCCAATGCCTGCAGACGATTGGGGTCGAGATTGATCTGAATCTCTTCTTGCACCCCCCCGGATACATCGACACTGGCCACGCCTTTAACAGTATTTAGCTCCCGCCCCAGGTCCTCATCGGCAAACACCCGCAGGTCGATACCTTGCAACGTTTCTGAGGTCAGGGCAATTTCGTACACCGGTAGCTGGGATGGGTCAAACTTAAATAGGCGAGGCTGTTCGATGCTGTCGGGCAATCGGTTACGGGCGCGATTAAGTGTGGCATTAGCATCATTCAGGGCCTGATCAATATCTCCCCCTGGTTCAAAATACAGATCTACGCTAACCCGTCCCTCTCGGGTTTGAGATACGACCTGAACAACACCTTCTGTAGCTGCCAGGGCCTGCTCTAGAGGTCGGGTGACTTCGTCAACGGCAACTTCAGGGGAGACTCCTGGTGCATCAGCCCGCACACCGATACGGGGGTAGGTGATGGAGGGCAGCAGGTCCACTGGCAGCTGCGAGGTGAAAAATATCCCCAGAATAATAACGGCCACCGAGAGCATTAGGGTGGCAATGTGGCGACGAATGGCCAGGGTGCTGAGGCTCGTTTTCATGGGTTTTCTGCCTCAGATAGAATGCTTAGCCGTACAGCCTGTCCTGTTTTGAGCGGTCGATCGCTCTGGACAACAAAGGATTCGTTGACGCTTAATCCAGAGAGAATCTCGATCTGGCCTTTTTTGGTCTGGCCAATGGTGACTGACCGGGCAGTTACTTTAGGTGGTTCGATGTCGGGTTCAACGACAAAAATGGTATCGTCTGCGTTGCCGGTGGCGAGGGCACTGGTGGGGACGACAATCTGTTGCGCCTTGGTGGGGGTAAAGCTGACTCGGGCGAGTAAACCACTGCCGATGCGACGGTCGGGATTGTTCATGGTGACTTCGACCGTGACCAACCGGGATACGGCGTCGGCAACGGGAGAAATTCGGGTGATGCGACCTGCGATCGCACCCACCTCACCAAACGCATCCAACCGAATCTGCGCTGGCTGTCCCACGCTCAGCCGCCCAAAATCTAGCTCAGACACCTGGACCGCAACGTTAAGAACGCTTAGATCCCCCAATTCTAAAAGTGTTGCCCCCGGCTGCACATAGTCCCCCGGATCCACCAGTCGATTGAGCACCGTGGCCGCCTGCGGTGCGGCCAACGCCACCCACCGCAGCTGCTCCTGGGCTTCTGCCACCACCGCCTGCTGTGCCTCTACCCGACCGGCGGCGGCTGTAATCGTTTGCTGTCGGGCCTGCAGCTGAGCCTGGGACGAATTCAAAGCCTGTTCTGCATTAACCAGGGCTAGTTCCGCCGCTTCTGCCGCCTGTTGGGCAATGGCTCCCTGATTCGCCAGCTGTCGCAGCCGGTCCGCATCGATTTTGGCCTGGTCTCGTGTGGCTCTGGCCTGGGCGACGACCGCCTCAGCATCGGCAATGGACACCTGACTTTCAGCAATCTCTGAGCGCCTAACTGACAGCTCTGCCTGGGCTTCATTTACCCGAGCACTGAGCAAACTACCATCAATGCGAGCCAGGGTATCCCCCGTCTGAACCGAGTCACCCACGTCTACATTGACCGCGACAACTTCACCCGCCGTCTGGGCCCGTAAGGCTATCTGCTGCTGGGGGCGGGTGGTACCGGTATATACTAGGGCGGCGGTGAGGCTACCCCGCTGGGCACGGGCGGTTTCTACAGCAACCGGCTGGTTGTCGTCAGAACGGCCTGGGCGACTCGTCTGGGCTTCGCTAGGGGCAAAAAACCCACAGCCAGGTAGCAGTAGCAGCAGCCCCAACCCTGTGGTTAGGCGAATACCGTGTCGAAGTTTGCTCGATCGAAGCCTACTGGGCCGAAATCCTACACGCCGTATAGCCATGGTGACTTTAAGGTAACTCCTGTCTGCTCCACCTATGGTAGATAGCTATGGAACCGTGCTTTGTATCCCAAGCCGCTTTTATCCTGACACAGTTACCATAGTGATACCGAGCATGTTGTGAGCCCATGTGTTTTTCTGCCACCGCTAGTTTTACAGCGACAGCCTTACTGCTGCCGACCGGTCTCTATGCTTGCAAACTGGCTGTGGATTGCGATCGCAACTATCTTCCCCTAGCGCTGATTCCCTGTATGTTTGGCATTCAGCAAGGATTCGAAGGTATAGAATGGCTGGCGATCCATAGCCAGCAGACAGACCTAATCCGGCCAGCTGCCCTAGGATTTCTCACGTTTTCCCATGGGGTTTGGCCTTTCTGGCTACCCCTGACCATGTTGATCGCAGAGCAGCAACGACCATGGGCTAAAAAGTTGCTGCTGGGAATAACCCTACTGGGCACTCTATTTGGTCTCTCGCTCTATGGACCCTTTCTGTTTTCTCCCGATACATTTTCTGTGACAGCAACCCAGGGATCCATCGACTATCAGACTCAGCTGATCTACGACTCGTTTTTTCCTCGGGCGGTGTCGCGGCTAATCTACCTGCTGCTGGTTACAGTCCCGCTTTGGCTCTCCTCGCTGATCCAGCTTAGGGTTGCGGGAGGTTTTCTCGCTCTATCACTGGTGGTTGCTTTTTGGTTTTACAACTATGCCTTTGTCTCAGTATGGTGCTTTTTTGCGGCCATTTTATCTGGCTATGTCGTGTATTTTCTAAACTCTATTATCTCTAAGCCGACGCTTGAGAAGACTTAACTTCAGGGTTGTCCTCTGGCTCCATATCCTCATCACTAATTCCGTAGAGCTGAGCGAGGCGATCCTGCATGTCTTGTAGCCAGCTAGTGGTTTCACTACGGATGGTACCCTCACAGCTATCCACCAACCGTTTAAATTTGTTGGGATTTTTACGGTCTTTCTCCGATAGGGAATACCACCACGCTCGAATATCATAGAGATTGTCAGCCGCTTGGTTATAGCCCACTAAGCTAGACTCAATCCGCTTGACTTCAAGATAGTTGGTAAATCCTCCCACGAGTGCCGTAGTCACAGCTACCCAGCTTCTAGACGGTTCAAAGGCTGCTAACAGTGTACCCACAGCACCAAATACATAAATGCTAGTTTGAAAAAACTGTAGCTGCTGTGCTAATCGCTTTGCTTGTTGCCGATACCATTCAAACTGAGTTTCAAGACGGTATTGAAGATATTGCTTAGGCTGCGTTAAGTCAGAATACTTGTTATCTTGAGGGCTTGACTGAACTTCAAACTCAAAGAGGAACGTCCAGAGTTGGTGAATCAGGATAGACAGCCCTTGTAATATACCGTTAGCCAAACGGAGAATAACTCCCATCCGAGGCTTAGTTGAGCGAGTATTTTCCTGAATAGCGATTTCCTCAGTAGGCTGCGAGAGATGGTTCTCTTGAAAGGGCAACACCTCATTTTCGTAGGGAGCTAAGGCCCCATGATGTACAGGGCTGCCTTTTAGGCTCGCGCTGATCTGTTGAATCCGCGCTGAAAGAATGACTCCGCGATTGTCTGCATTATAGGGCTTGACCTGGGTGCGGTAATAGTAAATTTCTGTTTTTAGGGATTCGGCACTACCCCGTAACAGCACCCAGTTTTGTCCTCGGTCAAATCGGACTGAAAATGCAACCAGTGCTGTGATAGCAATGGGTAAAATCAGTAAAATACGATCAATCAGCGTGTTCCAGCTCTCATCAAAATTATAATCCTCGACCACAGCTAGCAGTATAACCAGAATACCTAAGGCAGCTAGTAAAGTTCTCAAAAAGAGAAATCTCTGCTGATGGCGAGAGGCGTTTTTACTGTAAGACTGCTGACGCTGCCAGGCGGCTTTGAGGAGTTCATGATTGGCAGATGCGATGGGAGTTGAAGACACAGTAGAAGGCAAAGCCATAGTCAACCAGGGAAGATGTTTACGGTAGAAATAGAACCTGTCATTCCTACATCAATGAAACCTGATGCATTTACGCAAATTTGTAGCATAAATCTGTTACGCCCCGTTTAATTGGGCGTTTTAGCTCGCTATTTTAACCAGCCATTTTTACTTGACCACACTGCTGATTCGCTGGCACTGCTTCCATCATCTTTTTAGGATTAGGCAGATTTAAATTATCCATAAAAGCCATAAACTCCTCTCGAGTTCGGCCGGTAAAACGGGGGTTTAATCGCTTTTCTTCACCGATGGTGGAAGCTGTTTGTCCTTTATAGTCATGCCCCGGATACACGAGCGTCTCATCGGGCAATGAAAATAGCCGTTGAGTTACCCGGTCATATAGAACCCCCGCATTACCTCCTTGAAAGTCAGTGCGGCCACAGCCTCGAATAAATAAAGCATCCCCTGTGAGCAGATGGGTACCATTGACCAGATACGCCATGTGGCTATCCGTGTGGCCGTTGGTCTCAATGCCCTGGATGGTGGTGCTGCCCAGTCGTAGAACTTCTCGGTGATTGACAGCACGGCTTGCACAAACGGCCTGGGCTCCAGCGGGCAAAATCCCAGCACAGCCAGTGATTTCACGTAATTTACCAGTGCTCGTAATGTGGTCTGCATGAATATGAGTTTCTAGGCAGAACTTGAGCTTTAGGTTTAGCTCACCTAGCAAGATAGAGTCTCGCTCCAGCTGTTCTAAAACTGGATCAACCAGAGCGGCTTCACGGCTGACAGTATCGCCAATTAAGTAGGTATAGGTGCTACTAGTCTGGTCAAATAGCTGACGAAATATCATGGCGATGCGTCTTAAGGGTCGCGACTGGTGGGTCGCGTTTATGCTGATAATACGACTCGACCCACCGGTCGCGCTACACAAACTAGCACCTGTCCATTTTTGCGATCGCTATCCGATAGCCCCCCTGGTTCGTTATCGTAGTCCACCGTACCTTCTAATAGCTGGTGTTTACACACGCCGCAGCTGCCCATACGGCAGCCGCTGGTCAGTTCGATTCCAGCTTGCTCAGCCACATCTAAAAGACAGTCTTCTTCATCGCAGCTGACTTCCTGATTGGAGTTGGCAAACACGACGACGGGTGCGATCGCAGGTGTTTGGGTTGCTGGCTCGCTACCGGCAGACTGGGCATTTGTTTGGGGTTGAGAATTTTTGTTAGACGATGATTTTCGAGGGACTTTAGGGCTCCCAAAACTCTCCTCAAAATAATTTTCCATGGGAAAGCCTAACCCCTCAAACAATGCTTTGGTGCTGCCCATAAATCCCTGGGGGCCACACACAAAAGTGGTGAACTGCTCGTAGTCAGGCACAATAGCTTTTAATAAAGTCTCGCCTAACCGACCGCGATACCCGGTCCAGGCAGCGCCTGCCACCGGTCGCGTCAGCGTCCAAGCTAGTTGAAGATTAGGATTTTGGCTGGCCAGTAATTCTAACCGTTGACGGCAGATAATATCCTCAGGGGTGCGGGCACTGTGGATAAAAACAATCTTAGCGGAAGAGCCGATATCGCATAGCCACTGGGCCATGGACATCATGGGAGTGATACCGCTCCCCGCCGACACAAGCAAGTAGTTATCCGCCGGATGATCGATACAGTTAAAGTGCCCAAACGGACCTTGAATGTCCAAGGTCTGCCCCACCGCAAGATGGTCGTGCAGCCAATTAGAGACAAGACCAGGGGGCATACCTGCTTGAGCCGGAGGCACCCGTTTGACCGTAATTTCTAGTATATGGGGCCGAGAAGGGCTTGATGATATCGAATAGGAACGATTGACTGGCTGTCCATTGATATTGAGCTTGAGAGTGACAAACTGGCCGGGTTTGTAGTCAAATAAGCTGGCGGGTTCGGCTCGGAAGCGAAATGTCTTGACATCGGCTGTTTCCTGAATGATCTGGACACATCGCACCGTCTGAGTGCCAACCTGAGCGCCAACCGCGGCTTGAGCAGCTGTAGCTGCAGTCGGCTGTTCAATGGCTTCCACCAATAAGGCAAACTCTCCTAAGCGGATAACATCATCGGTAGCAAGGGCATAGGGCTGGGTGACGGCGACTGTTTCATTGTTGAGCCGGGAGCCATCGGTACTGCCCAGGTCCGAGAAATAGCACTGCTGTCCTTGAAACAGGATGCGCCCATGGACCCGGCTGACGGTGGGACCATCTAAAACCAAATCGCAGCTAGGATGACGCCCAATGAGACAGTCTAGGGAATGATTCTGTTGTGGCTGTAAACAGCTTTCATAAAAATCATTGGTTGCTTGGTTAATGACTTTAAGTTTTAGCATGACAATTTTCAAGTAAGTTCTACAGGAATAGAAGAGAGCGATTTTTAAGGTTCGCTTCCACAACGCTTCAACTAGTCCACAACAGATCACTAGTGACTCCGCAACCAATTTGTCCCTTTAGCGGACAACCCCCAGTGAGCGCTGGGTTTTCAACCCAGCGTGGGATTCAATCTCATAACCGACTGATGGCAAGATCTAGGCAAAGCTAACCAGAGTTTTTCTCCCGGCGGAGCACCGTACGCTGGTGGTCTGAACCTTGCTTTAACAAAGTGCGAGGCAATAGCGGCGCAATGGGATGAATCAGCTGTTGAGTCTCTGAGCCAATGCTAAGTTCCGTTAGAAGATCATAGTGCTGCTGCGGTGTTATTTCCAGCTGCTCTTGCAGGTAGTGCAGCCGCATCAGGCTATTGGCAGAGGTAACTTGCTCTGCTTCTAGGGTTTCTTGAAGGACGCCTTTATAGAGCTTAGCTCGGTCATACTGGGCTGTATGGGGCAACGTTTTAGCCAACACGTAGATCTCATCGGCACTAAGCTGGTCAATGGAGCCAGCGATGAGGGGCGTTAACAACTCTGGGGGGAGTTTTGCTAATTGCCGTTTGAGTTTATCGGCAACACTTTCCCGCATATATTGCTCAGGGCTACGGTCCCAGGTGCGATAAAGCCAAATACCGCTAGCCAGGGCGACCATGGACTGAAAAGCAAGTTGCAGGGTTAGGGGCCAGCCGTTGATTTCTGGACGACCACCATAGATAAAAAAGATATTAAAGGCCAGAAACGTACAAATGGAGAAGAGGCGGTGCTGGCTTTGCTCGCGACCCACATGGGGAGAATGGTGCTTGAGGTAGCCGCGATAGCGTTTTTCTAGGTGGGTGCCGAGGTAGAAGGTTGCGATCGCAAACCATCCCAAGGTTAGCGGTGAGGCCACCAGTTTTGGTATGGGCAGAGCGGTCCCAAACCAATAAAAACCCGGCTTCCATAGGTTGGCTAAGGCAGCTGATTCATGACTCCACACCCCAGAAAAATAATAGTCAAAATTACCCGCATAGAGCCAATAGTACAGAAAATAACCCACCACCAAACCGAGGTATCCGTACTGTACCAACCGCCGCCCTGGCTGCTGAAGATGATCCCAGTAAGCTTTCTCACTATCAATGTCCATACAGGGACTTTTACAAGAGATACAAGCACTTTTTTCATCTCCTGTTGGCTCTACTGCGCGGCACATAGATTGGGTTACCCCCTTGGGCATGGCCGTATGGGCCTGACTATCTAACAGACCACGAGGTCCAGTAAACACCGTTTGTACCATGCCAAACGGACACACATAGTGGCACCAGCTGCGCCCTCCTAAGAGCCACACCACACCCGCCGAAGCCAACAATGTCAGAATCAAAAAAATACCCAGAATAGGGCGGACAGAATTTACTAACAGAATGCGGCCATTGAGACCTAAAAAGAAAAGACCAAACTGCAAATAGAAATGATTGCTTTCTAGCCAGGGAAAAGCTTTGATAGATGCGCGAGGAGACAGTCCCAACGCCCGTGGAATCTGTGAAAAGAAATATAGAGGACAAATGCGCCGCCAGGTTTCATGACCACACACAAAGACGATAAAAATGCCACAGGGGACGACCATGCCCCAAAAGATTCGCGCCCCGATGGCATAGGGTGCCAAGGGAACGCACGCACCCTGCACTTTGACACATTGACTGGGGTCTTGCGCTCTTACCAGGGTTTGATCTCCCAGCAGTCCCCACGCATTAGCCGGATCCGTTAACCCATGGGACACCGGATCGTAAAACAGGGATAAAATTAGCACCCCCCAACCAATGAGCAAAACCCAACGAACAGCGTGCAACTGCCGCTCTGAAATTTTTGATATCATGGCACACCTCCTCTCTTGTCTCCAATGTGGAAGATGGTGCCTTGATTGGCAGTACCTATTCGGGTGATTTTTAAGGACTGTATCGATATTCCGGATCGACGGGGATAGCCGCTACAACAGTCCTCGATATCGGATAAAAATTAAAATAGCAGCCCACGATCCCAAGGCTACTTTGATCGCCACCAGCATATTGAGTAGGGGAATCCATCCACCGCTGACCAGTGCGCCTAAGTTACCGTGGGGTAGCTCGATACCAACGAGGGTCAAAACCGCGATAACAATAAACACAAGGACTGAAATCTTTTCCCATATCGCTGCTCCCCACCGTTGATAGATGGCTTCCATCCATTTAGAAGAGGACGTGACAGCCACTAGACCAATGGCGGTCCCTCCGGCCACACCGGCTGCAAATCCACCCCCTGGGCTCAAATGACCACGAATCGCTAGCTCAATACTGACTAGGGCTGCAATGGTAGCTCCAAGACGAGCCAACACCACCGATGGATGATCGGTAAACTGATACACCGTACATGAAGGTTGTTCATCAGCCAATAAAAATCGCACCCCCATAATCGACAGGGTGAAGACAACCACCTCAAAAATAGTGTCATAGAGACGATTTCTAAAAATAATGCCAGAAACAGCATTGGAAACACCGCTATCTTGCACCACTGTTTCAACAATGGATAGCTCCGCTGTATCGATGGTCGGGTTAGGAAACACCAACATCTTGATATACAGGGCAATGCCAGCTGCAATATAAACCCATTTCATAGTTACTTTTCTGTGGTTAAAACACTCTTGTTCGCATTGGTGAGCACTAGACTGGCCAGCTCAGGGGACAGCTTGGGATGGAGCAAATTATAAAGGTGAGCCACCCGTGTCTGTAGATGATATGTGGAACCAGCAGATGGGATACAGGCGGTATGGATTTCTTTATTGCTCAGGGCAGTGTCTAAAGCACCTAAGGAGGGGTAAGAAATCACCTCTAATCGCATATGCAGCCTGTGGAGCTGATCGCGTAGAGAGACAAGCAGAGGCTCATGGACCTTGGTGACATGGGCGTCATCTGTCTGTTCTACAATCCCCAACCGCATACTCATGGCAGAGCGAACGGCAACGGCATAGAGAGTAATGGATAGCATTGTCCCCACGAGCGCTTCGGTTAGAGCCACATCAGCAGCACCAAACAGAACATAAACTAGGGCAGCGACGGCTCCCAAAATGCCGCGAATAACCAGGGCATGGTAAGGGTTTACCTGGAAGACTAACATAAAGGCCGTTAGGGGAAGTAGGGCTGCGATCGCAACCACATATACGTCTTCAATCACTACGACCTCCTGTTGAACAATAGGCCAGCACATAGCCCAGCATCGTATTCCAAATAGACAGAGAAATCAGCGCCAACACCAGCAGCGGCCACTCCCGAGGAATCTTTAACAACAGCCCCATCATGATACTCATGGAACCCAGGGTGTCAGACACCGACAGCGTATGCAGCTTAAACAGAACAGAACGGTGCCCCAGCAGCGGCCACGTTCCCCAAACCCAAAAAATCAGTCCAATCCCGATACATCCGTAGCTCAGGATATCAGTTACAATCTCGATCATACGGTGTTCATCCTTCTCAGCACATGGGCCAACAACATGAGAGCAGCATTGCCAACACTCAAAATCAACACTCCCACCACCCCAATCATCCAATCATCACGCAGGACAGAAACAATCAAAATCATGATTGAGGTTTTAGTCGCAATACTGGAAAAGGCCAACATCTTTTGCCAGATATCATCGTCCTGCCAGGCTTCGTAAATGGGCATCAGCAAAACACCCAACATGACCAACAAAATAATCTTCATGGGCGCGGCCTCCGTTCGAGTTGGTGAACCTCATACCAGCCGTCCTCGTCATAGTGGAGCACGATAGTTTTAGGGGTAAAGGTGATCACAAAGATATCTAGAAAAATCAGCCCAGGGGTACGATGAGGCCTAACCCGTTCTCGAGTGATTACTTCTTCGGCATGGGGCCACAGCATGATTTCAATGGACTCTATGTAGGCTTTGGGAATAGCAATAATGGCTTGCCCAATTACCCGCAACCACTCCCAGAGCCATTGTTTCCAAACAGTAGGCACAGAGTAACGTCGTGGAATTAGCACGGCTACACAGCTACCAATGGCTATATTGGCCGGGCTCAGATCGGCTGTCAGCAAAAACCAAATGGTTAGACGCAAGAGTAAATCTGGCAGACTTATCATGCTAATACCATCCCAAATAACAACACTAATGTGAGACTCATCGCACCAATTAGATGCTCAAATCTCTCGACAGAACGGGGGAATTTCAGGGTGATTTTTCTTAATAGTACGGCATAGACGAGCCAGCCCACGCCAATGATCAACAATGATTTGACTAGAATTGAGAGCGTGTAGGTCTCTAAGGAGAAGAGATTGCCAAGCATCAACCCGCCCAAAAGTAGACCGATGGCTGCCCAAAAACCAAAGGGGATTTTTGGATCTGATTTGGCAGATAGATCGCAGGGGAGAAAGATAAATTTGGCAAATGCGATCGCAGTACCCACCGCCAACCCACTCATCACCATCGAATGCCACGGCACCAATGCCTTTAGGGTCAACGCCTTAGCACCAAAGCCCGCCAGTAGCGGCAGCCCACAAATCGACAAGCTAGCCAACGCCAGCACTGCCCACAGCGGCCAGCGAATAGGTGTTTGACGCAGCTCGTTAAAATTCCGACTTGGCAGGCTACCCGCAATCAAAAACAGTAGTGCCTTGGCCAGGCCATGGCTGAGGGCATACACACCTGCCGCCGCCGGGGCCGCCAGCACAAACCCCATCTGAGAAAGGGTACTTGAAGCTAGCATCCGCTTTGTATCTCTTTCAAAGATGGCATAGCCCACACCGAGCACCGCAGCCGCCACACTAAACAACCGTAATATCGGATGAATTTCATCCATCATCAGCGCACACCGCACCAATGGAAACACCCCCGTCTTGACCACTACCCCTGACAGCATCGCCGACACGGGGGTTTGGGACTCAGCATGGGTCAAGGGTAGCCAGAGCCCTGACACAAAGATGCCGCCTTTTGTCAGTAATCCAAAAATGATCAGGGCAATGGCATCCGTGGGTGCCTGCTGTAAACCCGCATAGGCAAACGAGCCAGTCGCCTGGTAGACCAGCACCGCCCCTAACAGGTAAAATAGCATGGCTGTATTACTGACAAACAGATAGCGTAACCCCACCCAAATAGTCCGATCGGTACGGGGATAAGCAATCAACAAAAAGGCGGCAATTCCAATCACCTCCAGCGCCACATACAAACTAATAAAGTCTGCACAAATAAAAGCTGCATTGACGCTGCCGTGCAAAATAATCGCCTGGGTGAAAAAGAACGCTGATTTGTCTTGTCCCCAGCAATAAAGCACCACTGCCGTAGTCACCAAGGCATTGGTCACAACAAAATAACCACTGAGCGTATCGGCTACGAGCGTCACCCCAAAGTTATCCAACAGCTGCAGATTTAAAGATAGTAGTCCCAAAATCAGCGCTAAGCCATAGGCCAATGAGAGCAGCGATACCCCCAGCGCCAGATAACGGGCAAACTTGGGTAACAGATAAATACTAAAACCGACAACCAGGGATAGAGCAATCCACAAAATGGTGATAATCATGGCGCATTACTCCGCTCAATCTCTCTAGTTTCCAGGGTAGGATGGTCTCGTGATAGTTTCATTACCCCCACTAACATCAAAGCCTGGATCGAAAAGCCAATAACAATGGCCGTCAAGATCACAGCTTGGGGGACCGGATCAGCATAGGCTATGGGCTGCGTCTCCAGATCGCTATCGGCGATCGGTGTAAAGAGTCCGCTGTGGGATGCCACCAACACATAAAAGGCAATGACTCCGGTACTCATCACATCCATGGAGAGAATTTTCATGATCAGGTTTTTTTTGAGAATGATGCCAAAAAAACCACACATGACAGTGGCAAAGATACAGGCTTCTAATAAACGCATAGTGGATCGAGAAATACAATGGCTTTAGTGATTTTCCAGCGTTGCTGGGGCCCGGCATGATTTCATTTGCAACCTATTGGTTAGGAGCGTGCTTAACAGATTGGTTTATCCCTTACTTAAATCAGAAACAGCTACTTTCCTCAACAAGCTATAGCCCTAAGCACGTAAAACCCCTACCTGTAGATATCCCAAAGCACAGGCAACAATCGCCAGCTGAATCGTGCCAGAAGCCGCCGCAAATCCCCAAAGGCCACTCAACAAACTAGCGCTATAGAGTGCCAACGGATAGACCTCATCAACGGGCCGTAAACGCTGACCCAAAACTATAAGACCAAGGGAGATAATCAGTAAAACCAGGGAGGACATTGCTCTTTTTCGAGAATTAGGAGACTTAAAAATCTAGACGTGACTGATTGGTGGGAAGACTGAATCACAGGCACTCATTTCAGCGTGCAGCATTAAACCAAATCGCACCTCACCAATCAGTCACAGACCAACATTAAACAAATGTCACAGATGTCTACGTAACCGGTGAGATATCTAAAGACGCGGTCGAATCAGCCGTAGACATCAGAGCCTCTGCGGTGGGATAAATTTGCAACACCGCATATTTGAGGGCTTCAACCCGTTCCATGAACAAGTTATTAGCAGATATGAGGCTAAAGAGATTGAGCGACGTTAAACGACGTTTTGTCTGTCCGGCAGCACCCACAATATAAACCTGACGATCCTTTTCAATGGCTTCTTTAATGGCACTTTCTAGAGCCAGAGACGCTGTTACACCCAGATGGGGAACATCACTCAGGTCAAAGACAATGGCACTACACTCACCAATAGCATTATGTTCGCGAGAAATGGCTTTGGCTACACCAAAGATCATAGGACCGCTGAGTTGGAACAACAGCACACGACCGTTACCCTCATCTAACCAGCGTTTTTCATCAGCACTGAGCTTAATGTCATCGTCTGCATCGGTAATGGCTCGCACAGACTCAGAACGCAGCTTACTCATGCGATCAATGGTGAGAATATTGGCGACAAAAACACCAATACCAACAGCGGCAATTAGATCGACAAGCACCGTGAGTAAAATCACCCCGTACATAATCAGGGCAGCTTTAACAGAAATCTGGTGTGCCCGTTTGAGAAAATCCCAGTCGATGATATCGATACCTACCTTGAGGGCAATACCGGCTAATACGGCCAGAGGAATCGTAGCGGCTAAGTTAGCGGCCCCTAAAATGACGATGAGCAATATAAAGGCACGGGTTAGACCTGATAGGGCTGTCCGACCACCGCTTTGAATGTTGACAACGGTTCCCATGGTGGCACCAGCACCAGCAATACCGCCAAACAGACCAGACATGAGGTTGCCTAAGCCTTGACCAATCAATTCTTTGTTGGAATTATGCTCAGTGCGGGTCAAACTGTCGGCAATGACTGACGTTAGCAGGGCATCGATACAGCCCAGCATGCCAAGCACAGCCGCATCGACAAACATTAGCTGTAGCTGACTCCCGCTAAATGTGGGGACCTGCATTTGGGGAAAGCCCATGGGAATTTCACCAATACGGCGAATGTCTAAATCAGGAAAGAGTACTAGCGATAAAACTGTACCGGCAATCAGGGCGACGAGCTGAGGAGGTACCAACCGCTTAATTTTGGCAGGCATAAACCAAATAATGGCAACGCTGGTAACCGCTAATATGGTTTCCGCTGGTTGCACATTGGCTAACAGGGTCGGTAGCGATCGCAACGTACCGACCACCCCGCCTGCTGGACTAGACTGTCCCAAAAACGGGGCCATTTGCAATATCACCAGGATGATACCAATCCCAGACATAAAGCCTGAAATCACCGTATAGGGCATCATTGTCACGTATCGGCCCAGTCGCAATGCGCCAAAAATAATTTGGAAAACACCGGCCAGCATCACAACGGTAAAGGCCATCGCCATGCCGTTTTCTGGATCCGCTGCTGTCAGGTTGGCAATTACCGCCGTCATTACCACCGTCATCGGCCCCGTAGGCTCCGAAATCAGCGTTGGCGTCCCTCCAAACAGAGCCGCAAAAAAACCGACTAAAACAGCTCCCCATAAACCGGAAGCAGCTCCCGCCCCCGATGCCACACCAAAGGCCAGGGCCATTGGCAATGCAATTACAGCCGCGGTGACGCCTCCAAAGAGGTCACCGCGTAAATTTCGGAAATGAATTCTATTTGTCAGTTGCATGGTAAATCACCTCACTCAGCTGAGCTAAGACTTTGAACCGAGACGCTTCAGGATATACAAGTGGAAAATAATGGCGGCCCAGCGCTAACGACAAAAATTTGCCTGGAAAACTTGTGGCACTGCAGCCAACACCCGTTCATTGATTAATTTCAATGAGGAATTAAATATGCATTGACTAAAGTCTAACAATAAACTGCCATAGCAACGCAACTTTTTTATGGATCAAATTGAAATGATGCGAAGAACTTGCATAAAAAGCAGCAACGGCAAAAAACGGATGCACCCCCCCCAGAATTGGGTGCCTGCATCCGCTAATTGGCCAGTGCTATTTAATTAGAGGCTTAGAGCGCGGCTGAGGACCCAGCTACTCTGGCAAATTCTCCGGTTTTACAGCCAGTCGATTGACCTCGCCATTTCTAGTGATCTCCATCGTCAGCTTTTCACCTACTTTCCCATTACCGACAATGCGCTGTACCTCAGCAGCATCGGCCACTGTTGTCCCCTCAACTGAGGTGATTACGTCTCCGGCGCGCAGTCCCCCCTTGGCCGCAGGCGAATCCGGTAGGACCCGAACCACCAATATCCCAGCATCTGCCTCTACCGTTAAACCGCTATTAGGATCTGTATTGATTTCCTCTTTTACCGTCGGGCTCAGGGTAACCATCTGAATCCCCAGGAACGGATGCTCCACCTTACCTGTCTCAGCTAGCTCAGTGGCAATCCGCTCCACCATATTGATGGGAATTGAAAAACCCAGTCCTTGAGCACCATTGATAATAGCTGTGTTGACACCAATGACTTCCCCCTGTTGATTCAGCAAAGGACCACCAGAATTACCAGGATTAATCGCCGTATCTGTTTGGATAAATTCCACCCGCTTGTCGGGCACACCCACCTGATTACTGGAACGTCCCACGGCACTGACAATCCCCACCGTCACCGTATTATCTAGCCCCAGCGGATTACCAATGGCAATGGACCATTCCCCTGGCTGTAGCTGATCCGAATTACCCAGGGTAACGGCGGGCAAATTACGTTCTTCCACCTTGATCACAGCAATGTCTGTCACCGGGTCACTACCCAACACGCGACCATCCAAAATACGACCATCTTTAAGGGTTACGGTTACGGTGTCAGCGCCATCAACCACGTGGGCATTGGTGATGATCCGACCATCTTCGCTGACAATAAATCCCGACCCCAGACCGCGTTCGGTGCGCTCTTGACCTCCTTGGGGAATGCGATCGCCAAAAAACTGACGGAAAGCGGGATCGTTAAACACGTCTGGAACCCGTTGGCTGACGGTGCGCGATGCGTCAATTCTGACCACAGCAGGTCCGACTTCCGTGACCACATCGGTAATGAAGTTGGGGTTAGCAGCAGGTGAAATTGCCTCGGTAGCAGGAGCTGTCTGGGCAACGGCCGCTCCACTGCGTAGGGGCGACTCTGGAGACCAGGCCAAGAAACCGCCCGCTGTCGCCAGACCAGCGCCCACGAGCAGGCTGCCCAGCACGGATAAACTCCGAGGGGGCGCGGGAGCAGACTTTGGATGAAGTGGATAGGACATAACCTTGATGGAAGAGATTCGTTTTTTTAGCTATCCACAGCTTATATAGGGGATATGACATTCCTGTGACATCCGGTTGTCAGTTTTGTAATCCTTAGGAAACAAATTTAATTAGGTCCTACTTTCTTTACACCGTACAAGCGTTCCATGGAACGCTTCTGCAAACGTAATTTGACGAACAGACTTGCATGCAACATCTTATCCACCTATCCCAAACTTTTGCCATTGACTCGGCGGCGGCGGTAAAAACTCGTAGGAACCCGCTGCACTACCAGGCTTTGCTGTCAGAACAATATCAAACGAGAGAGAAATTCTCACGCCTTCCGTATGATTCATGGTTACACCGTGCCGCTGTTTAGCTGGGAACAGAATTAACCGCCCTTCCGTGGGATGGTACATCGCCTGATCCTGATTAAACCTGTTCCAATTGACAATGATATTGGTATTTTCGCTCCCCAGACCAGGACTCACCTCGTTGAGACGGGCATCATCAAAAAAGACTAGACTCCCAGCTTCATCACTACCTGAGTTTGGCACTGATACATAATACACCGCGCTAATATGGGCCGTATTATGACAGTGGGCACCGACTTCTTGCTGATGACGAGAGATCACCGGCCAGGCTCGCTGAATGTAGAGATCAATTTGTTCCAAATCTAAACTCAATATCTCCAGATATTGCTGAACATGATGTTCTACCTGGCTGACGATCCAGGCAAAGCGTGAATCGATGTGAATTTGCTCTGCACCGTGCAAGTCTCCTGTCCAGGCCATCTCAGGAAATGCCCGCCGCTCATAACCATCTGTTTCTAGCTGCAGGGCGGCATCGATCAGCTCTTTTTTGTAGGCTATTGCCTCCGGTAGATCTTTGTAATAAATCGCGAGGGGAAACCAAGTATCAACAGGCATAGAAAACGTTGCCACTCTAAAAAATCATTAACAATTATGATGCATCAGTAATCTCTAAGCATGATGTGTTGACTGAAAAGAGTGTTTTTATGGACACTGCCTCCATCGATGTGGGTACGGAGTAGACTCAAGAACGCTCAGAACACTCAGAAGATTACTTTATTGCCTGATGCGATAGAAACCACATAAGAGTTGCTATCACCTTAGAAAGGGTTTTTATGCTGGCATTTTGTTCAATGTGATCTAGATCATCCCTGACGCTCAGACTTTTTCAGACAGAGTTTACACATCCCTTAGAAAGGAATCAACAGCTCCTCAGGTAGTCCCCCGATATTAGTTATCAAGCAGCGCACGTCGCTTGTACTTATTCAGGAAAATATTAGGAGAACGCCACCATGAAGAATCTACTATCCACCGGTTTGTCAGCTGTCATGCTTACTGCCGTAATCATTCCTTTTTCTCAAACCATCAGTACTAGCGAAGCCTTCGCCGCAAAACCTAGCATCACCCAGGCAGCTAAAACCGTACTGACCTCTGGGCAGTTTGTCACCGTTGATCAGTCCCATGCCACCACTGGCACCGCCCGTATTATTGAAAAAGACGGTCAGCGCTTCCTAGAATTTGACGCAGCCTTCGACACAGCTCGTGGTCCTGCTGTTCAGGTTGTTCTCCACAAAGGCAGTTCTGTTCCTGTCAGCCTCGCCGAAGGTGACTACGTCTCCGTTGGTGACTTACAAAGTTTTGAGGGTGCACAGCGCTATGCGATTCCAGCCGATATTAATATTGAAGACTATGAGTCTGTTGCCATCTGGTGTGCCGAATTTAACGTTACCTTTGGCTTCGCTGATATTTAGATCCATATTAAGTGCCAAACAATATTTAGCATAAGGCTGTGCTACACCGGGTGTGGAATTATGCTAAATATTGCTATCGCTATAGAAGAAAAGTACACGGTAAGTTACCCACCTTATTACTCTTCAGAGCATTTCCATGGGCGAGGGTTTGCCATCACCATGCCCCTGCTGTTTGGATCAAAGCTGTCGGGAAAACAAGTATCGTTTGAATACCTGGCAGACTTGAGGTTTGTCTTCTTAAGGTTTGCTCCTTTAAGGTTCGTCCCTTGGAGCGCAGCACATCTTAGATCAGCACCCTGTACATCAGCATTTGAAAGACATGCCTCTTGAAAATTACTGCACTCGACATTGGCCCCTTTTAGATCCGCTTCTTGCAGATTGGCCCTTTGTAGATTTGTTTCATGAAAATAAGCTCTGCGAAGATCAGCCTCTCTGAGATTGGCATCACAGAGTAGAGATGCTCTAAATTTAGCAGCTTCAAGATTTGCTCTTCGCAGATACGCTCTATTAAGCTTAGCTGTCCTGAAATCTGCATCTTTGTTATTACTTTTATAAAGATTTGCATTTTGAAGGTTTGCTCCCGTAAGGTTCGCTCCTTCAAGATTGGTCTCACTAAGATTGGCATCCTGGAAATTTACGTTTCTAAGATTAGCCCCACTAAGATCGGCATTGTTGAGATTTGCTTCTTTAAGATTCGCTCCCTCAAGGTTAGAGCTTTGAAGATTTGCTTTCTGAAAATTTGTATAGGAGAGATTCGCTTTTGAAAAATTGATGTTTTGAAGATTTGCTTCCTGAAAATCACTTCCTCTGAAATTAAGCCCCTCAAAAAAGTGGCCGGACAAGGCTGCTTTAGAAAAGTCGCTATTCATCAAAATTGAAGGGCTGTCTTCTATACCTGTAGTGGCAAGTTTACTACTAACTAGAATATTTCTGACTTGCTTTGCACGTTTAGCATCAAGGCGTAGAAGAACAGTTATGGTTAGAGCCTGAGCTGCTTTAACAACTGACATATCATGACTAGCACCTGCTAGCTTTTCTTTTGTAACTAGGCTGGTCAATTGCTTAAGATATTCTGCAAGAATGTCCTCCTGACGATTTTCCCTGTCATCTTCTTGTTTTTGTTGTTCCAGTTTTCGGGTAATAGAAATAGCAATAATCCAAAGTGTGAGCGGAGTACCAAGTGCTTGTGTCCATGCCCTGAGCGAATCATTGTGAGACGAGACCCATGCCCAAAGATATGCCAAGACATAAAGGATTAGTTCTGTAGTGACCTGAAAAGCTTCCAATAGCCCTTTGATGAAATCAGGCGTCCAATCTGGTTCCATTACTTATATATTTCTGTTCTGCTCAAAGGTTCACAATCAGAAAATCACCCGATAGACTGGCTTACTCAAATTCGGGCAAATCTAACTGCTTTTGCTTTTGTACTTCGACCACAGGCGCTTGAGCAGGCATCAGTTCCTTCTGACGCTCTTCTAGCTTCAGCGGCAGCTCTACTTTCTTCGGTGCCTTGACCTGCTTCACCTTCGGTAGGCTACGCTCTAAATCATTGAGCGGTCGAGGAATCACCATGACCGCGCTGAGTTCACCGATACGCTCAGCCTCATGCATACCAGCCTCAACAGCAATAGCCACATTAGACAGAGAGCCTCGAATCAAAATCGTACACAAGCCTTCGCCAATAGTTTCGTGGGAAATTAGCTCAATTTCAGCCGACTTGGTCATAGCATCAGCGGCTCCCACCATAGCGGGGAATCCCCGTGTCTCTAATAAACCAATCGCACCACTACTCATGTGGGTTTCCCCCGCCCCATCAAGCTCATGCATCCGTGGCAAGATGGGCAACACCTTTTCCATATCGGCCATAGGTCGAGGAATCAGGGATGAAGATACCAGTTGGCCAAACTGCTTTGCGGTTTCCACACCCGCATGGACCGCCATGCGAACATCGGCTACTCCGCCTCGGACAATAGCACTACATTGCCCACCGCCAGTCTTCTCGTACCCTACCAAGTACACGTTTGAAGACTTCATCATGGCATCGGCCACACCGATAATGGCAGGAAAACTCGTTGTCGATACCACACCCAGGGCCGAATCCTTCACCCAGCTCATTAATGACCTGGCTTTATCGGTGGAACTAGCGAGAGCGGAAGAATCGGCTGGCATATGAGTCTCAAGTAGCGTGGGTAAGCTCTTGGGTTGAGTCTACATCACACTGTAGGTGAAAGCTTCAATGTCGTCTTCTAAAAGCGACGTTACTTATCAATTGGACAAGGGATGATGGCAAAAGTCTTTACTAGATACAACCAGGCTTCCCAATTTATCTGATTTAGACAAATTACGGTATGTTTCCTATTCTAAGAGCCATTTTCAGATTGAGCACTCGAATCTCCATTGTTCAATGGTTGCCGATAGGGAAACAGAGCAGACAGTAGGCTCTTTACATGGGCACGTCCATAAACAGGACGATTTTGGGCAATGGCAGCAGATGATCCAGCCCCTGCCGACATATCCGAGGACGGTGCCGAATCAATGTCAGGTACATGTACAGCCTTTGGCGAAACCGACTGAGGTTCAACCGTTGGCGATGTTCTCGGAGGCATCGGCATAGAAGGCACTGGTCCACCAGTGGGTGTAAACCCTCCAGACTGAAAATAACTGGCTCCGCTGGAAGCAGATACACTCTGCTGAGGGGCGGCGGTCTCTGAAGTAGATACATTGGAATCCACTAGAGAACAGGGGGGAACGATTTCGTTAGCTGCGATCGCAGGATTTATCAGAGTACTCGAAGGCCCCACACAGGCATCCTTACCCACATGACCATGACCCACAACTAGTACGCCAGTTCCAAGACTCACACCAGCCTCAATCATCACATGACCCTTTGCCTGGATGACCACCCCAGCACCGACACACACCCCTGGTCCAATGCGGATAGAGCCAGTGGGGGCAGCACGAAGAACAACACCTGGAGCGACCGCTGCTGTAGCATCAACAACAACGTCACCGCCGCGATAGTAATGGGTATGACTCACAAAATGTAGAGGCGAGGGTTCCATCGCGACGGCCCCAAAGGCTGAAACGAAACTAATGACATCAAACTACGGACGTTGAATCGTGGTTTCCAGCACACGGCACTTGGCACGGGGGTCTACACCCACCAGACGAACATAGTGACCAGCATGCTCAGCTAGCTGGGATTTCAGGGCAGCAATAACCTCTGAAGGTCGGTTTCCACTGATGGGATTCCCTGTTTGCCATGCACCACTGCGGTAGCGGCGCTTATCGGCATACTCAGTACTGACACGGTACCCTTGATTCACCAGCTGGGTAACTTGCTGAGCTAGATCGGGACTGACAGTAGCACCGGTACCGTTGGCGCTAGCGGATCCATTAGTAGACGCACCGCCGCCACCGTAACCTGCCGCAGGCTTGGAGTTGCCATTAGATGCACTAGCCACTGCCTGACCTGGCTTTTGAACAGTTATGGCACGACCGCGCTGCTTCACCCGTGGGTCAACGGCAAAAATGCGTACATAATCATTCGCGTGCTCGGCCAGAACCTGGTTCACTGCAGAAACCGCAGCCGATTCATTAGTAGCAGAGATAGCAGGCGCTGTTTGCCAAATACCACTGCGATAGCGACGCTTATCAGCAAACTCAATACCAATGCGCTGACCTTGGCTCAGAATAGAACGAATTTGAGGAACAAGCTCGTTGCTGGCATTGGGAGCCCCACCATTCTGACTACCAGTGGCCGATGCTCCACCAGAGGATGCCTGTAGCGCTACTGGCTTACCGTCACCTCGCTGAATAGTAATGGGTGCAATCCGACGCTTGGCTACAGGATCAATACCAAACATCCGCACATATTCCCCCGAATGCTCAGCCAAACACCCCTGCAAAGCAGACATTACCTCAGATTCATGGGAAGCCTGGATAGGGCTGCAGGTCTGCCAAACACCACTGCGATAGCGACGACGATCAGCATGTTCGGTACCAACTTTGTAACCTTGACGAAGCCAAGCACGTACTTGACTAGCAATATCACCAGACACTGCACCGCCACCGTTGCTGGCCGCCGCCGCCGCTTGAGGTGCTGCTGCTGCACTTCTGTTACTACTAGCTTCAACCGGTTTACCGTCAGGACGCTGTACCGTCATCATCCCCACGCGACGCTTGCCCACAGGGTCAATGCCAAAAATTCGCACATAGCCACCCTGATGCTCAGCCATGCAGCGCTCCAAGGATGAGAGAACATCCCTATCGCGATTGGACTGCACAACAGGACAGCTCTGCCAGACACCACTACGATAGCGACGCTTATCGGCGTACTCTGAGCCAACCTTATAACCCTGTGCTAAAAACTGACGAACCTGTTGAACAATTTCGGGTGCTAGTGCTTGCATAGTATCTATACCAACGTTATCGGTGGTGTATGGGGTGTGTGGGCCGCTCGCCAAGTGGCGGGCAGATTGAACTGGAACAGCATTGACCGCACCGTCGGGGTACTTCAACACTTGTGGAGAGCCTCCCACCTGAGACAACCGCTCGCGAGAACGCTCCTGAATATGGGGCTCAACAATATCTCGGACTAGGGCTAAGTCTGCCTCAGTCACTCTGGGCAAAGCATCGGCCTGGGATTGGGTGGTAATAACAGCCCCAGATGGCACACAGCGCCCTGCGGGCACTTCAACATCTTGCACCAGGGCATGCATCATAACGATGACACCAGCACCGAGCCGAGAATTAAAGATCGTTGATCTAAAGCCAACAAAACTTCCCTCACCCAAGTAGGCAGGGCCATGGATTAGCGCCTTGTGCGTGAGGGTGACATTTGGAGACAACCAAACAGCATAGGAGTTGCCGTTGTCTCCCAAGACACAACCTTGACCAAGCCCGTGTATAACAACACCGTCCTGGATATCACAATGACTACTGATGTAAAAGGGCAACCCCTCATCTGCTCGGATCGAGGTACCCGGAGCAATCGATACTTCGGCCCCGACATAAACACCACCTACAACCTGAGAAAATGAATGAACAAAGGCAGTAGACTCAATCAATGGCTTAGCCATTGATTGATACTGGGTCGGGGATGTTGCCATGGCTGGTTTAACCATTGGCCCATATTCTCCCAAGAAAGCTATTAATTAAAATCCTCACGCTTGTCGTAGAGCGAGCCAGAATCCAAGCTAACGGTGTCAACAATGGCGACAATGGCAGCATCCACTGGCCTTTCTCCATAGCCGCTATGCTGACGTGCAGCACTGCCGCGGGTGACTAGAACCCATTCTCCAGGACCAGCACCCACAACATCGGCAGCTACCTCATAGTCAGGCAACAAATCACCATTCTCACTGACGAACTGAATCAGCAAGAACTTCACTCCCGTTAAGCTTGGCTCCTTGCAAGTACTAACGACCGTGCCACGAACCTTCCCTAGGCGCATGCCCTATCTGCCGTAGGGGCGGATGCCACTCACGCTCTCCCGAAACTGTTCAACAGCTTCGGTATAGCGGATAGGCAACACAAACTCTAGGTTTTCATGAGGGCGAGCAATGATGTGAGTAGAGAGGGTTTGACCACCATTCACTCGTTTCACATTCTCAACACCAGCAGCAACCGATGCCTGAACTTCAGATACATCACCACGTACGATAACGGTTACGCGACCGCTACCAATTTTTTCATAACCGACTAGGGTTACACGAGCGGCCTTGACCATGGCGTCGGCCGCCTCCACTACTGCTGGGAAACCTAAGGTTTCAACCATTCCTACTGCGATTGCCATCGATTTTTACCTTGGTATGCTGACTACTGGGATTGACTAAGCTTAGAAATTTAAAAAACCTAAGTTCTAAACTGTTCGACTGCTTCGGTGTAGCGAATGGGCAGCACAAACTCCAGGTTTTCGTGGGGACGAGCGATGATGTGCGTGGACAGAACCTCACCACCGTTGACACGCTTAGCAGACTCAATACCAGCAGCAACCGACGCCTGAACCTCAGATACATCACCGCGTACGATAACGGTCACGCGACCACTACCGATCTTTTCGTACCCTACAAGGGTTACACGGGCTGCCTTAACCATCGCGTCAGCAGCTTCTACAACAGCGGGGAAACCTCGCGTTTCAATCATTCCAACAGCAATCGGCATTGTCGCAAATCTCCTAGATAAAACAGCTCTATTTCAAGCACCACGCCTCGATCATGGGAGGTTAAGAATTCTTTTAGAACCACTTCACATACCGAGACGTGTCTTGCAAACCTTTTGTCTGCAATAACTCCATGACTACCCTTCAGAATACGAGGGGGGCAGCAGTTTGACAATATAAGTCTCAATGATTGTTTCTAATGTTAAGCATCATCAATGCTGATAATCATTTGCATCGAAATGTAACTAATGATGTCTATTTGTTGAGACTCAGATGAAGTAGAGAGTTTTGGATAATCGGGGTGAAAGCTTTGTGACAATTGGAGCACAGCATGCGGCGTCTCTTTTGAGCACCCAATCCAGACTTCTCCTAAAAAGTCAAGGACTTATTTTTTTTAGCTGGGCAGCGTTGATGAATCGAGCGAGTCTCTTTTCGAGGGGTATTCATCAGGTACCATTAATAAAATTGTGTGATCTTAAAACTAGCCATAGATATTTATCTGGGCTAAACGGTTACGGTGCCAGTTTACTCCTAAACTTTTTTATGCGTGTTGGCTAGCTTTGGTTATCCGCGCGTAATGAATTTCTTTGGTGACATGTGCAGGTGACTCTATGTCAGGGCTTTTGGATGTTTTTCGTCTGGGGTCCTGTACTTAGGGCAAGTGTGGAGTGGCTTGATGCCTCTTGAGGGTGTTTATGGATTGCCGGCGGGCTCTTTGGTAGCAATGATGCAGTCTTTGATTCAGTTGAGTTGGCTCATCCCGATTTACGGGTTCTTAGGGGTGATTTTATCGCTGCCCTGGTCCACGGGAATGGTGCAGCGGACCGGGCCTAGGCCAGCGGTCTACATCAATATATTTATGACGGTCTTAGCCTTTCTCCATGGCACTTTTGTGTTTATGGGCATTTGGAATGTGGGGGGCGTGGAGCTGCACTTCCAATGGCTGCAGGTGGCGGACTTAGACCTGAGCTTTGACCTAGATTTATCGGTTTTAAATCTAGGGGCGATGGAGCTTTCGACAGGCTTAGCTCTTATGGCCCAGATGTATGGATTGGGCTATATGGAGAAGGACTGGGCATTGGCTCGGTTCTTTTCGCTATTGGGCTTTTTCGAAGGGGCTGTCACAGGTGTTTTACTGAGTAGCTCTTTCTTTTTAGCGTATTTTTTGTTGGAAATGCTGACGCTATCCACATACTTGCTGGTGGGCTTTTGGTATGCGCAGCCCTTAGTTGTAAAGGCGGCTAGAGATGCGTTTTTGACTAAGCGTGTCGGAGATATTTTGTTGTTGATGGGGGTGCTGGCTCTATCTAGTTGGGCAGGTGATCTTCACTATAACGAGCTTTATGAATGGGTCAAGGAGGCGGATTTGAGTCCGTTAGCCGCGACGCTGTTGGGCCTAGCATTGATTGCAGGACCGACGGGAAAATGTGCTCAGTTTCCTCTACACCTCTGGCTAGATGAAGCGATGGAGGGGCCAAGTCCAGCCTCAATTCTACGGAATTCGGTGGTGGTTACCTGTGGAGCCTATGTGCTGATTAAGCTACAGCCGGTTGTAATTCTGTCTCCGGTGGCTCTGTCGGTGTTGATTGGGATTGGTGCAACTACGGCTGTTGGGGCTTCACTGGTTGCGATCGCACAGGTTGATCTCAAACGTGCCCTCTCTTACTCCACCAGTGCCTATATCGGTCTAGTGTTTATTGCCGTTGGAGCCGAGTGGCCCGGTGTGGCCATTGGGTTGCTATTTACTCATGCCGTGGCTAAGGCCCTGATGTTTATGAGTACCGGTGCCATTATCAACAACACTAGCTGTCAAAACATCACTGAACTGGGCGGAGTATGGTCACGGATGCCCGCCACGACCATTGCCTTTGTGGTGGGTGGCGCTGGGATGGTGGGCGTCCTGCCCTTAGGCGGTTTTTGGGCATTGCAGCTAGGGGTAGACTTTTTACGCCGAGAGCAGCCTCTATTAGCCGCTGTCTTTTTGTTAGTGAACGGACTAACGGTATTCAACCTGGTGCGAGTATTTCGACTAGTCTTTTTGGGAGACGTTACCCCTAAGACCCGACGGTCACCATCCGTCAACTGGCTGATGGGCACACCCATGATTGGCCTGAGTATTTTTGTCTTGGTGCTTCCCCTGGCATTGATGCGGATGTCCCTACTGCCGCCGCTGCAATATTGGCATCCTCCTGTCTTTATTGCCTTGATTCTGTCGGGTGTCTTAGGGTTTGTCTTAGGCTGTACGGCCACGCTGAGCCGCTCCTTAGCCCGCTCCACCCAGCGCCCTCTGCGCCTGATGCAGGATCTGCTAGCCAATGATTTCTATACCGAACAGCTGTATCGAGTCACCGTGGTTTTTGTAGTGAGTCAGTTCTCACGGCTGGTGAGTTGGTTTGACCGCTATGTAGTGGACGGAGCCGTCAACCTGGTGGGTATGGTCTCGCTGATGAGTGGAGAAGGGCTGAAATATAGTATTTCCGGTCAGTCTCAAGGCTACATCTTCACCATTGTGTTGGGGGTGAGTTTACTGGGCTTTTTGATGACCTGGGCAATGTGGTGAGGGGAAACTGATGCTAAGTGCGTTGTTATTAATTCCATTACTGGGAGCACTGATCGTTGGCTGCTGGCCCGGTAGGCTGTCCAGCGAACGAGCCAGACAGATAAGCATTGGCTGTCTGGTAATTAATCTGATAGTCAGTCTATATCTACTGAGTCAATTTGACCTGTCCATCACAGGACTACAGTTCCAAGAATCCATCCCCTGGCTCGAAGACCTGGGACTGGGTTATGAGCTGGGGATTGATGGATTATCATTACCGCTGCTGATTATTAATAGTCTGCTGTCCCTGGTATCGGTCTATGCCAGTGAGGCCGATGTACGTCGGCCCAAGCTCTACTATGCCCTGCTACTGACCATTACCTTTGCGGTGGCCGGTGCATTTGTTGCCCAAAACCTGTTGCTCTTTTTTATTTTTTACGAACTAGAGCTGATTCCTCTGTACCTTTTGATTGCTATTTGGGGTGGTCCTCAGCGGGGCTACGCGGCCACCAAGTTTCTTATTTACACGGCCATATCGGGTATTTTGATTCTGGCTTCATTTTTAGGGCTGGTTTGGCTGAGTGGCTCCTCGAGCTTTGACTACAGTGCCACGATGGCTCACGGGCTGCCATGGATTCAGCAGGCAGTATTGTTAGCAGCCCTGCTAATTGGCTTCGGCATCAAAATTCCCTTGTTTCCTCTGCACACCTGGCTACCCGATGCCCACGTTCAGGCATCTACGCCTATCTCCGTTTTACTGGCAGGGGTATTGCTCAAACTAGGAACCTACGGGTTATTTCGGTTTGGTGTCTGTACCTTCTCAGAAGTGTGGGTAGATTTAGCCCCTTATCTGGCTTGGTGGGCAGTGGTCAGTGTCCTCTATGGTTCTTTGGCAGCCATCGCTCAAACAGACATGAAAAAGATGGTGGCCTACAGCTCAGTGGGGCACATGGGCTATGTGTTACTGGCCGCCGCCGCCGCCAATCCTTTGAGCTTTGTGGGTACCGTTTTTCAGATGGTTAGCCACGGGTTTATTTCAGCCCTATTGTTTTTAGTGGTTGGAGTGGTCTACCAAAAAACCGGCACCCGTGATTTAACCGTACTGAGGGGTTTGCTCAATCCGGAGCGGGGATTGCCCCTGATTGGCAGTGTCATGGTGCTAGCAGTGATGGCCAGTGCTGGAATTCCAGGCATGGTGGGCTTTATTTCCGAATTCATTGTCTACCGTGGCAGTTTCGTTAGCTTTGTGCCTCAAACCCTACTGTGTTTACTGGGGTCTGGTCTGACGGCAGTATATTTCTTGCTGTTGGTCAACCGTGCCTTTTTTGGCAGATTGGCGATTACAGAGAAACAGACCATTGCCACGGATTCTGCCCTATCGGTCGTGACCTGGCAGGATCGTCTACCTGCACTAGCTCTAGTCAGCTTGTTGTTTTTGTTTGGTCTCAGCCCCAGCTGGATGACCCGCTGGATTGAACCAACGACAACAGCGATGTATGACGCCATGCCTGTAAAGCTAGAGCTATCGTCATCACATCGAATATCTTCTGTACCAGTTGCTGAGACTTCTACAGCCACCTGCTTGGATGGGGACTGCGCTTTATGACTCAAACTATGTCTTCTCAGTTGAATAATATTCATCCCTTTGACCACTATGCTGACCGCCTGCTTGCCGGTGGGACGTTGTTGCCAGATACGCCTGATAATGTGATTGAGGTCATGGGCGCCCTCGATAGCTATGGAATCGTGTTAGATCGCTATTCCATTAACCTGATTCACATTGCTGATCATCAGTTTTTGAACCTGTTTCCAGTGTTCAAGTATTTTGATGGGGAGATTAATCCCGCCAAGATATGGCAGCATTTTTGCCACGATCGGATCAACTATGAGTACGCCGAATACACCATGAGAGCCATGATGTGGCACGGTGGTGGGGGCTTAGATGCCTATTTGGATACGGAGGAGTTTCGAGAGAACTGTCGGGTTGCGATCGCAGCCAAAATCAAACTTAACCCCGTATTACAGCTGTTCCATCGCACATTTCCTGAGTTTCTAATCGAGCAGATTCGCCAGCTCTCCTACTACAGCGGTCTGGGGCAGTTTTGGCGCGTCATGAGCGATATTTTCACCTCCCTAGCAGATCGCTATCGTCGCGGGGAAATTACCCACATTCCCCAGATTGTCGATCATGTCAAAAATGGCCTGGTGGCCGATGCGGCCCGTCCCATTACCTACAGTGTTGACATCGGCGGGAAAAGCTACGACATTCTACCGTCCTCAGCGGGGCTGACATTTTTACCGGATACGGCCATCCCCTACGTGGAATCCATTTTCTTTCGCGGGACGCCTTTTCTTGGAACTGTCTCCTACAATGCCCAAGCCCAGCAAATCTCCCCTGATAAAAGCCGCTTTACCTATGGCGCGCTCTATGCAGATCCATTGCCCATCGGGGGAAGCGGCATCCCACCCACACTGCTAATGCAGGATATGTTTCGCCACATGCCGGACTATCTAGAAGCCCACTATCTCAAGAGTGTGCGAGGTTTAGGGGATGTGCGAGTCAAGATTTGTGCCAGCTTTCAGCGGTCTATGTTCTGTGTAACTAATGCAGCTTTGATCGGCCTGTTGCCCAAAGGGGCTGATGCCACCGACCCTGCGGACATTGCCGCTAATCGTGAGTTTCTGCTGGGCTGGATCGATCGGCTAGCCTCCTCTCAACTCGAGCAGGTACAGATTCCCTAGATTTCCATTGGCTATGTTGTAGGGGCGTTCCGTGGAACGCCCCTACCAATATGGCGAAAATTTTCCTTGAGAGTTTGTGAGGGCTCCCCCAATTCACATCAATCAGCGCTAGGCTCAGACCAATAAACTAACCCCATAGCCTGCTTATGTCTTCGACGGTGTCACAGCCTCCTGTGTCTCCTCTTGCCGCTGAGCCAATTCCATCAGCAGTTGCCGTACTCAATGTAGACGGCATGATGTGTGCTGGCTGTGCGCGAGCCGTGGAAACAGAGTTGCTGCAGTGTGATGGCGTAGCGATGGCCACGGTGAATCTAGTCACCAAAGCAGCGGCGGTAGAATACACGACTGGGCAAGTAAAGCCTGAGCAGTTGGCTACACTGCTCACCGAGGCTGGCTTTCCTAGCGAGCTTCGTCAGGGGAAAACGGCGGGTGATTGGGCCCAGAAACAGGCCGCTGAGCAACAGGGTCAGGGCTGGCGAGTTGCGATCGCACTTACCCTATTAGCCTTATCTATTCTGGGCCACCTCAATCATCTTGGCAGCTGGATGCCTAAGGTAACACTGCCTGTACTGACGAGCCTTTGGTTTCATTTTGCCCTGGCAACATTGACCCTCGTGGGACCGGCCAGAGGCATTTTGCAAGATGGCTGGCAGGGAGCGCGTCGAGCTCGGCCCAACATGAATACGCTTGTTAGCGTTGGTACACTAAGTGCTTACTTAGCCAGTATGGTGGCCTTGGCAATACCACAGCTTGGTTGGGAATGCTTTTTTGACGAGCCTGTAATGCTGCTGAGTTTTATCTTGCTGGGGCGCACCCTAGAAGATCGGGCTCGATTTCGCGCTACGGCAGCTCTTCGCAGTTTAATTTCTCTGCAGCCTAGAGTCGCCCGACTGCTCACAGAGAATAGTTCCGGGCAAACCGTCGAGATCCCCATCGCTCAAGTACAAATAGGAGATGCTCTACAGGTCCTGCCCGGTGACAAAATTCCTGTAGACGGCCAAATTCAGCAGGGCCAAACGACGGTTAATGAAGCCTTGGTCACTGGAGAGGCGCTGTCTGTGACTAAACAGGTGGGAGACACGGTAATTGGCGGCACCCTAAATCAATCAGGCACGATTGTTGTCGATGTAAATCGCACTGGCGCTGACAGTACATTGGCCCAGATGATTGCGCTAGTAGAATCAGCTCAGACTCGAAAAGCGCCGATTCAAGGGCTAGCCGATTCTATATCTGGCTATTTTACCTATGGCATTCTTACCCTGGCCTTGGTTACATTTCTCTTCTGGTATGGTGTCGGTGTTGACCTCTGGCCAGAGGCGGCGCAAGCGGCAATAAATCCGCACCATATGCACCAGGGCCATCAGCTGCCGGAGGCCTCAGCCCTGCTGGTGAGTTTGAAACTTGCGATCGCAGTAATTGTCATCGCCTGCCCCTGTGCCCTAGGGCTAGCCACACCGATGGCAATATTGGTAGGTTCAGGCATCGGTGCCCAGCGAGGTCTGCTCGTACGCGGTGGCGACATTCTTGAAACGGCCCATCGCTTAGATACCATAGTCTTTGATAAAACCGGCACATTAACCACCGGTCAACCTTGGGTCACCGACTGTCGCAGCTATACACCTCGTTTGAGTCACGATGATATACTCCAACTAGCAGCCAGTGTCGAACAGGGAACACGTCACCCATTAGCAGCAGCTATCTTGGCGGCAGCTACCCAGCAGCAGCTCCCCCTAACCGATGTGACCAATAGCGTTACCAAACCAGGGCTAGGGGTAACAGCCAATCTCCAGGGGCAAACTATTCATGTGGGCAGTGCCAACTGGTTAGAGCAGGCTCATATTTCTACTGACATAGCCAGCGATAGAGCCAATACCCTCAGCACCCAAGGCAAAACCCTGGTTTATGTAGCGATCGATCATCAGCTAGTGGGATTACTGGCCATTACCGACCGTTTGCGAAACGAAGCAACTTCGGTAGTTAAACACCTACAAGCTAAAAATTTAAACGTGCAGCTCCTCAGCGGCGATCGGCTAGACGTTGTTCAGCGATTAGCCCAAGATTTAGACATTGACGACTTCCAGGGGCAAATGACACCGGCTGCCAAAGTCAACGCGATTGAGAAACTCCAGCAAGCGGGTCACTGCGTAGGGTTTGTGGGCGACGGTATTAATGATGCCCCCGCCTTAGCCCAGGCAGATGTCGGCATGGCCATGCATTCCGGTACTGATATTGCCATGGAAACAGCCGATATTGTGCTGATGCGCGATGTTCTAGACGATGTCTTAGCCGCCCTAGATCTCAGCCACAGCACCTTTAACAAAATTCGTCAGAACCTGGCCTGGGCCTTTGGTTACAACCTGGTGACCATTCCATTAGCAGCGGGAGTGCTTCTACCCCGGTTTGGAATTGCACTAAGCCCAGGGTTAGCAGGCGGGCTGATGGCATTGAGTTCTATTGGTGTAGTGCTCAATTCACTGCTGCTGCGCTGGCAAATGAGAGAACGTTCCTAGTTCTAACTATCTGCCAAAATGCCTGCTAACACCTTCATAAAAAGGCCTACAAGGTCAACTGCTCAATAGGCAATATTTGCACCACTACAACACCTCTCAATAGCTATTCCCGTAACCTGCGTTTGGCCTTACCAAAAGTCAGTCACGCGATATCCTAACTTACCTAACATGTCTCGTAACATCGGCATGCTGAGGCCAATGACATTAGTGTGACAGCCCTCTAGCTTCTCAATAAAAAAGCTGCCCTTGCCATCAATGGTAAAAGCTCCGGCACAGTTCATGGGTTCACCGGTCGCCACGTAGTCCTCAATTTCGCGATCGCTAACCCACGCAAAATGCACCCGAGTCACTTGACAGCGGGTGAGCACCTTGGCAGCTTGGGGAGACACTAATGTATGTCCCGTAAATAGCTCACCTACACTGCCTCGCATCTGCCACCAGCGCTTGACAGCGGCTTCTGGGGTTTCAGGCTTACCATAAATGACACCGTCAAAGGCCAGCACCGAGTCACAGCCTAGCACCACGGCATTGGGAAACAGGGGGGCAACGGCTTCTGCTTTGCCTAAGGATAGGGCCTTTACCAGGGCATCTGGATCACTGAGAGTAATTTGGTCTTCGTCAAACTTGCTGGGCGAGACAAACGGTTGTACGCCTGCATTGAGCAAAAGCTGTCGCCTAGCCGGAGATGCCGACGCTAGGACAAATTGAGGTGCAGCAGCCATGGGACCAATTAGTTAAACCTAATAGATTAGTGGAACCTAATAGACTGAGAAAGAGGCGACTGACCGAGTTAACGAATTTTTCAATCGCTTCCAACGGGCTTCGGGCACCGATGCATTAAAGGTAAATAGCTGACCACGTCGCACAATCGCACTGGCTAAATTGTGGCGCTGGCCATCGGGGGTGGTGGTTAAGTACTCAAGAATGTAATAGGTTTTACCATTGTCGGTTTCTACATTTTGGGCATTGACCAGTTCCACGTTGCGATCTCCACCTGCCATAGCCGTGATGCTCTTAGATAACTTATAGCCCACCTCGGTAGGCCCCCCCAATTCTTCCAGGGTTTTACCCTCCGCCACTGGGCTGACCACCACACTGACATTTTCAGTCGCATTAATAATGTCGTGAAACACCACATCTGGACCGTCAGAAACATTTACCTCGATCCAGCCAGTGGGATAGCTGAACTGATAGCCCTGATAGCTATTGACATAGTCCAGCAAACTCACAGGAGCTGAGCCACTGCAGGCCTGCAAACCAAACATCGTGGCAAACACAATCATCAGAGCGGCGAGTCGCTTTAGCATTGGGAATACCCGTTAAGTAATATGAAGTGAATTGACAATCCTCATTGTCGCATTTTGTGGAAAGTCTTTGTAGGGGAAGCCCTGCTTCTTTCTTCTCATGGTACGGCAGTTATAAGCATGTTGACCATGGGTTGGAGAGTCATGCTATTCGTGGTCCTGCTCGTGTTGAATATATTGCTTTTCTATCGATTGCCGCACTTCTTGCTGCAATCGCTCAAGGGCGGAATCCGTTTTTGCCTCAGCGACGATGGTGCGCATCAGGGTTTTGATCCCCTTAGGTCCCCAGGAACATCCCTGTTCTAAATATACGCGCGCGGCCTGACCCACAGCATAGGTACCATAGCCCGCCGCCGCGGCTTGGGCTCCCATAGCTCCAGCATAGGCAGTGAGTCCAGAGGCTCCATCAACCATGCTCCACAGGGCAGCGCCACTTTTGCCAAGGCCCAGAAGCAAGCCGCTGCCAAGCTCGCTCAAGAGTAGCGTGCCCGAGCTGCGGACAATCGCCTGCCAGAGCTTACTAGCTTCAAAGTTGGTCATGGGAAAGCCGTAGAGTTTGGCCAGATTACGGATCATGACTAAGTCAGAGGTAACCCCCCCCAGCAGATCCAGAACCACTACTGGATTTAAGGCAACGGCAGCAGCTTTATATTTTGCAAATTGCAAAATGATATCGCCAGCAGCGCTCTGGTTGAGTACTGTCGTTGCTTTAGCAAGATTAATATCAACCTGATTGGCTTGATGCAGAGTATTGAGAGCAACTAGGGCCGGACCTTCAGTGTTAAATAATTCAATCAGCGCTGTTTTCAGGGGTTCAATATCTGGTGGTGGTGTCTCCCATTCTTCTGTGACCCGACCATCGGGCCATTCTATACGAACCTGTAAGGGCGAGGGTTCCGCCGCCACCAAAACAATATCGTCCACAATCGGAAGATCTGATGGTGGGACGGTGGCTTTCGTGTCTTTTTCGTCTTCAAAGTTCTCGCCTTCAGAGTCTTGTAGCCGAATTTGGAGACATTTCAGATTGTCATAGACGGCTTGGCAGTCCGTATCTGGATATAGATCTATCTTATTAAAGACCAGCAGGAGGGGTTTACGGGTCTGGTGGAGGGTTTGTAGGGCAGTATATTCAGTGCGGGTAATGTCCCCAGCCACCACAAATAAAATTAAGTCAGCCTGCTGGGCCACGTCCTGAGCCACTTGCCCCCGTTCAGCTCCTTCTATTTCGTCTAGGCCCGGAGTATCAATTAGCTCAATTTTTAAAGCAGGTTCTCCAGCTGGGACGGAGGGCACCCAGTAAAGGGACCGAGGCCACTGGGTGACACCGTTAAGGGGGCCAGTTTCAAGAATCTTCTCACCAACGAGGGCATTCAGGACAGCGGATTTGCCCCGGCTAACCAGGCCAAAGACCGCCACCCGTAGTAGGGTGCTATCTAGTTTATTTAGCAGAACTGTAAGCTGATCAATCCCAGACTTGACGGCGGCCTGACGCTTAAGTTCGTCATTGCCAAAGCGAGTTAGCTCGAGTTGGGGAATATAGCGGTCAATCGTTCGCCTTAAACTGTCACGAACTTGGCCCACTAGCGGATGGGCTGGAGTAGAAACGCTAGCTGGAACCTCTGTCGACAGAGTACTCCCATGGTTAGACATAGACTGGCTCGGAGCTGGATCAGTCATAGTAGAGGTTGGCCAGAGCCAAGTTTCTTAGGCTGAGAATCTGGTCTTGAGGGCAGGGGCAGACCACTCACTGCTTTCTACCCCCAGTTTGACGCGGCACCTAGGCAGCAGACTTAACAGCAGTGCTAGGTAAATGAGGCATTGCCTGGGTAACAAACTCTCTGAGGGCTAGCCCCTGACGGGCCTGCTGAAATAGAGATTGCAGACGACTGCCCAGACCTTCAAAATTGAGTTCCGTTGTCTCTAACAGACTTTGCTCTTCAAAGTAGTCAATTAGGGTGAGACCAGCTAAACGAGTAAGATAGGCGGCGCTGATGCCTTGCAAAACGCCCCCCGCCACATAGGTTGTAATGTGGCCTTTAAGAATGGTGCCAAGGGCCTGGGTAGCTAACTCAACCAGCCCCAATTGGACAGTGAGTTTGGCAATGGTCCCAGCGGCGGCTTTGGCCTGATCCATCGAGAATGTTTGGCCATAGATAGCTCCAAGATCAAGCACTAGCTGACCAGTGATGGCAGCAGTGGCCAGCAAATCGACCGTAACAATGGGGTTAGCAAAGGCGGTCCCAGCGGCAATCCACTGCATTTGCTCAATGACGGGCATTGCTTTTTGGCGGCGATACTCATTGAGGGTTTGGGTGATGCGCTGCTGCAGGTCTTTGACCTGGCGCAGGGTAGTGGCCATAACCAGGGAAGCGGGAGCAGCGGCAAATGTGTCTAAATGCTGAGTGAGGGCAGCAATATCAGCAGTAGGCTGCTCCAGAAATTCAGTAACATCACCTGATTCGCTATGGCGACGAACTTTGATGGGGTTGGGGTTAGCTGCGATCGCAACCACGTCCACCCCTCGCGCGGCCACCCGCCCTTTAATTCGGTCTAGAACCACCGCCTTATCCATGGGGGAGTACTGATCTTGCTTATTGAGTACCACCAGCACCTGATGGCCATCGGCAACCAAAGTTTCTAAATGATTGAGTTCAGACGCAGTCATATCCCCAGCAATCAGCAGCAGCACTAGGTCAGCGTCAGTGATAGTGTCCACATCGATAGCACCAATGGATTGGTCAGTGAAGGCTATCGCGGGTGATTCGGCTGTCTGAAGGCAGTTGAGTAGCGCTGTCTTACCTGTAGACTTGTGGCCAGCAATAGTAACCTTTAAATGAGTCCGCTCTAGACTATCGAGGAGCAAGTCATGCTCAGTGCGGTAAATTTCTGCCTGAGCCACAGCCTGACTATTTTCAGTGAGCAGCCGATCAATTAGCTGGTCTGCCCGTTCCAAAGCCTGATCGAGCACATCGCGTTTAACCGTAACTTGTTGAGGGACAGGGACAACCAGATTACGCTGGCTTTGCTGACGCCACCACCAGATTCCGGAGCCCAGTGCGATCGCACCCAACACAAGGGACCCATCTGCGGGCATGTGGTGTAAGACATCAAGCAGCCATAGGCTCGCACTTAGTCCCAAACCACCGATCAGAATAGGACGCTTAATTGCAATATCCATAAGTCCCGATACCCACGAGTTGCTTCTACTACATTTTATAAAGCCAGAGTCGGATCCCTAGGTAGAAAACCCAACAGAATTAACACAAGCCTTAAAAAATCAGCCAGTTGGCGGTGTTGTTTACACTATACGACGAGGAAAGTACACCGCGAGGAAAGCCCGTGAACGTCATCAGTAAAAGTGACTATTGAACGCAAACCGACACGAGAAAAAGGAGCCAGAGTGCTATAACTCAAGTACAGGCATTTTATAAAGTTGCTCCCATGGCTGATGAGTCTGTCCTGCGGCAAAGCGCCCTAGCTGGTCATTTAATGCTCGACTATGACACCACCGATGAACTTGGCCGGGTGGATGGTTTACTAGTGGATGTGTCCCAGGCCCAGGTAGTGGGTGTCCTCGGTCGTGGCCTCCTATGGCAGCGGCAGCAGCTGTATAGCTGGGGACAGGTTAACAGCATTGGGGCCGATAGCATGGTGCTCCGGAGACATAGCGGAACTCCCCCGACTACCGCTGCGCAGCCAATGATCGGACTAGAGGTATGGACAGACACCGGCAACTGTGTTGGACAGATTGTTGATTATCGGTTTGAGCGTCAGGGACCAGTAATACAGTATTTGTTTGCACAGACACATCAGTCGGGGCTATCTGGCTTACCCCCCGATGCAATTATCAGTGCTGGTCGCAAGCGGATTATGGTATCGGCCCAGGCCATTGATCAAGCGGAGTACTTTGCCGATGAGGTCATACCGGTACATTCACAAGATTGGCAAGTGACCGCCACGGCCCAATCCATTGCCGACCAGGTACAGCAGCGAGCCCAAGGCTGGTCAGACTACGCCCAGGAGCGATGGCTCACCGAAGATTTCAATGAGCAACTGCAGTCCACAACCCAGCAGCTACAGACACGTACCCAGGGATTGCGATCTCAGCTCGATCAACACATGTCCAAGGCTAAAAAGCGTCTGGGGCCTCTCAATAAAGCATTAGAAAACACCGTAGAAAATACCCTCGATCGTCTGAGCGAATCCAACGATACTCCACCGATCGATTTAGATTCGTTTGAAGTCTGGGAAGACGATGAATAATGCCGCTGGGACAAGGCTTAAGACGCCTCGACAGCATGCCGTTGGGTCAGGGTTAATCCTAAGTCGATATCGCTAACAGCACCAACATGATCGCCGCGATCAAATCGGATCAGGCTACGATTGACATAGGCCGCTGAAAACTGAGGCTGTAATTCCAGAACGCGGTTAATATCCTCCAGTGCCCCATCTAAATCACCCAAATATTGGCGAATACTACCACGGCTGATCAAGGCATCTGCCGACTGGGGATTCAGTTGAATGACGGCGCTAAAATCAGCAGATGCTCGCTCATATTGGTGGATGTATAGCTTTACCAAACCTCGATTGTGATAGACATTGGCCTGGTTAGGATTGAGGCGTAAGGCTTCTGTATAGTCATCTAAAGCACCATCACTGTCTCCCAAAGCGGCACGAGTGTTCCCTCGATGATTGAGCAGTGCGGCTCGATCTGGGACAGGACAGTCTTGGAGTGATTTTTGCAACTGCCCTAAGGTCTGTGGGCATACATTAGGAAGAGTCAGGTTCAGCCGCAATGCTTTGCAATAGTCAGCCATCGCCCCTGGGTAATCTCCCAGCTCGGTCTTGAGATTAGCGCGGTTGTTATAGGCATCGGTAAAGTCTGGATTAAGAAGGATAGCTTGGTCAAAGTCTGCCAAAGAACGGTCATAATCAATCTGATAAAAATAAGCCAGCCCCCGGTTGTTGTAGGCATCTGCACAGTCTGGATGAAGAGCCAGGGACCGGTTAAGATCATGTAGGGCACTCTGGGACTTGCCACATCGTAGCCAGCTAATCCCCCTCCATAAATAGACTTGGGAAAAATGGGGCTGAAGCTTGAGAGCATAATCAAAATCCCGGACGGCTCCTGTATAGTCAGCCAGGTCTAGGCGCAGAAGACCGCGATTGCAATACCCCCTGGCAGCTAGGGGCGCAAGCTGAATGCCACGTTCAAAATCTTCCAAGGCGGCGTCTATATGTCCCAAATGGCGCTGGCTATTGCCTCGGTTTAGGTAAGCAACAGCATAGTGAGGGGTGAGGTGAATAGCCCAGCTAAAGTCCTCAATGGCTATGCTGTGTTCGCCCATGGCATAGTGGGCACAGCCGCGATTGTAATAGGCTTTGGCATAGTTGGGCAGCTGCTCAATGACGGTATTGAAAATTGCGATCGCACCTATACAGTCTTGCCGCCGCGCCAAGTCCACACCCCGATTCAATAGGCCCTTCGCACTCATGCAGCCCCATCTCACCACAAACACACCACCAAAGTACAGTTTTTCCAAAGGTCATGCCGTAGAACACATAGCTACTACGGAAACTCTTTTGCTAAGATGCAGTCAGTCAAAACCGCGGCGTACAAAGTTTCGGTATATCTACGGAGATTGATTAAACCTGCAGACCATTTCTGTAACAATCAAGCTCTAGTTATGACGTCCGCATCATTATTATTCATAATCAGTATGGAAAAAATAGCCTACTAAATTCGAGAACATATCATTGTCCTTTGCATATCTTTAATAAATAGACAAACTTGTCATGAAT
Source organism: Cyanobacteria bacterium P01_B01_bin.77 (assembly GCA_039028535.1). Classification (GTDB taxonomy): domain Bacteria; phylum Cyanobacteriota; class Cyanobacteriia; order Phormidesmidales; family Phormidesmidaceae; genus Leptothoe. The sequence goes on along the minus strand of JBCCHX010000051.1, from coordinate 9,575 downwards.
CTGACGCTCATGTATCGGCTATGAACGTCGATATGCGGAAATAAGAATATAGTTAATCAGAGCTGGGCACACAATGCGGGGTACTAAATATATTCATCAAATCAAAAAAACTAAGTTACATAGCCACCTTGGAATGACTGTGTAATGCACTGAGGGTTTATCAAACCTTTTCTCTAAGCAGTTATTCCAGCTGCTGAGCACAATGCTTATGGCTGTAAGAAGCTGACATTACTTAGAGCTTTTTTGAGCTTTTATTCGTAAAAACAAAAGCTATATTAATACGCCGGATCCGTTTGTACTATGAATGAATCTATATATTTCGTCAGTGACTGGCATCTTAGATTCAACAGGCTGAAGATATTAGATCTTCGACAATTCATTTTAACTTACAGCTAACTTTAGCGAAAATAGCCTGGCTGGCAATATGCAGTTTTAGTATCTAAACCTGCATACCCATTATTTCAAAAGATTTTAGGCCAGTTAGCCTTTCGTGTAATCCACTGAATTCCACGTATTTTATCGCTCTGCTGCCATTTCACCTAAATGGTTTTTTAAAGTTGTTTTTAAGTACCCACTAAACTCTTATGAATCAACTTGGTTTTGTTGTTATCGGGAGAAATGAAGGAGACAGGCTTGTCCGATGTCTGAAATCCTTAAGAACTCAGTGTCCTGAAACAGCCCCTATCGTCTATGTTGATTCGGGGTCCACTGATGGGAGCGTTGAGTTTGCCAAATCAGTGGGCGCTGATGTTGTTTCATTAGACCTTTCTAAGCCATTTACCATGGCAAGAGGCCGTAATACCGGTTGGAAATACCTTCAGCAGACCTATTCAGAAATTAAATATATTCAGTTTCTCGATGGTGACTGTGAGCTCATCCCTGGCTGGCTAGACCATGCATTCCAGAGCATCGAAAGTGATGAATCATGCGCGATTGTCTGTGGACGTAGGCGTGAGCGCTTTCCTGAGGGCTCCGTTTATAACCTACTGGCAGAGATGGAATGGAATACCCCTATCGGCGAAGCAAATGCCTGTGGTGGAGATGCCTTAATCCGTATGGCTGCCATTTCAGAGGTAGATGGCTATAACCCTTCAATGATATGCGGTGAAGAACCAGAAATGTGCATTCGATTACGCCACCGCGGCTGGAAAATTCAAAGAATTGCAGCTGATATGACAAAGCATGATCTATCTATGCACCACTTTGGACAGTGGTGGAAACGGACGACACGTGCAGGTTGGTCCATTGCAGAAGGTTTCTCCATGCATGGAAAAACTGAAGAGCGTTATATGGTACGAGAATATCGCAGCGGTTGGATTTGGGGAGGACTAATTCCTATTCTCGCCATTGCCCTGGCTGGGGTTACCAAGGGTATCAGTTTATCTTTACTGTTGGCTTATCCATACTTGGGATATCGCATTTACCGTTATCGTTTAGATTACGGTGATAGTGCTCGAGAGTCTCGTATTTACGCATTGTTCTGCACAATATCTAAGTTCCCTCAGCTAGTTGGTCAAACAAAATATTGGCTCAATCAAATCACAAAACAGCCTGCACAACTGATTGAATATAAAACATCTTCTTAGATATCGATTTTTATCTATTCAGCTAAATAGAAGTTTGGTTATTTGCTAATTGGTGAAGCAACCTATCGCTTCATTTAGAAATGCAAAAGCACCTTTGCCAGAAAAACTTGCCAACTTTGAGCGTAATTTTATGCATGTAGCTTACCTTGTTAATCAATATCCTAAAGTTAGTCATAGTTTTATCAGACGCGAAATATCGGGTTTAGAAGACTGTGATATCCGTGTATCCAGATATTCCATCCGCAGCGTAAATGATACTCTTGTCGATCCTGCAGACCAGTCTGAGGCATTAAAAACCAGAACTATTCTTGATATTGGCTTATTCCTACTCTTTAGCCAATTAATAATTATGGCGATTAAACGCCCGATTGCATGGCTTAAGTGTTTTAAGATCATGCTGCGTTTGTGGTTTGCGGCCGATAAAAGCTTGTTTCACTACTTTGCCTACATGGCCGAAGCTTGTGTGCTATTCAACTGGCTTAAGCAAGATGGTGTTACCCATGTTCATGCACATTTTGGTACCAACCCCACATCTGTTGCCCTGCTATGCCATATGCTAGGTGGCCCAACCTACAGCTTCACGGTGCATGGACCTGAAGAATTTGATAAACCATTAGCCCTATCTTTACCTACAAAAATTGAACGGGCAAAATTTGTAGTAGCAATTAGTAACTTTGGCCGCAGTCAGCTTTATCGTTGGTGTTCCCATAAACACTGGAATAAAATTCATGTCGTATATTGTGGTTTAGATAGCAGCTTTTTAAGCTACGAATCTTCAGTTTCGATACCAGATGAAGCAAATTTTGTATGTGTGGCTCGCCTAAGTGAACAAAAGGGGCACTTATTGCTCCTGGAAGCCGTAAAGCGACTAGCCGATAGGGGACATCAATTTAAAGTAGTACTTGTAGGAGATGGTGAACTCCGCGGCGAACTAGAAAAATTAATTACTAAGTGGAAGATCGAAGATTTTATCGAGATTACTGGTTGGGCTAGTGGTGCTGTCGTCAGACAAAAAATACTGGAATCACGTGCGCTAGTTTTACCTAGTTTTGCTGAAGGGTTACCAGTAGTTATCATGGAAGCTCTAGCTTTAAGACGCCCAGTTATCAGTACCTATATTGCTGGCATCCCAGAATTATTAGGGCATAATAGCTGTGGTTGGCTGATTCCTTCCGGAAATATAGATGCTTTAGTGGAAGCCATGAGTAAAGTAATCCATGAACCAATCTCTGTTTTAGAAGACATGGGTCACTTTGGAGCAAAGCAGGTTAGTCAACAACATAATGCATCTGTAGAAGCCCGAAAATTACTCCACCTTTTTCAAGATCCAGTAAACACTGAAAAGGAAACAATTATTTCTAAAGTCGGTCGTCCACTAGTAACTGAAGCTTCTCAGAATGTTTAACGTTTGTTTCACTGAATAAATCATTCCTGATGGGCTATATCTGTTTTGAGAACCCACATCAATCTTTTTATTATGAAGGCTGCTTTAAAGTGGCTTCAACATATCATGAATATAGTCTGTCGCGATGGGTTCAATATTTTTAGATTTCCATACGGAAAATGTTTTACCGCCTTGTTTCTAATGTCTGGTTAATTCGTTCTATCTGTATAGGTTGACCTGGGAACTCCACACAATATGGTTTTCAATAGTTGATTCCCTATTTTATTCCTATGACTAATAAAAATAATATAATTGTTAATCTATTTTTGAGTGGAGCATTGCTCTATGGAGCGTAAAGAGTACGAAGGAGAAATTGACTTCCAGAAATATTGGTTAGTCTTAAAGCGCCGCTGGATTCCAGCAGCCATAACCTGTATCGGAATTACCTCTTTATCAGTTGTTGCTGCTCTGTTAGAGCAACCCGCCTACGAAGCTAGTGGGAAACTTTTATTTGAGTCTGATCGCTCCACCGCTTTAGCTGGAGTTGAAGGGCGAGTTGGAGAACTAGAAGCGCTCACCCTGGGCGAGAATCCATTATCAACTCAAGCTGAAATCCTTAAAACAACTGAAATTGCAGAGAAGGTCATTCAATCTCTTGATTTAAAGGACGATGAGGATAAACCACTCGATCCTAGATTGTTTGTTGAAGGGCTAGATGTGACGACAATCACGGGAACTGATGTGCTGGCCGTAAGTTTTGAGTCCTCTGATCCCGAAATCGTAGCTGAAGTTGTCAATCAGGTGATGGAGGAATTTCTAGAATTAAACATCCTCACAAACCGAGCAGAGGCTGCTGCTGCACGAAAATATATTGAGCAAGAGCTTCCCGAGAGTAGGGCGGCAGTTCGAGCAGCTGAAGATGCAATACGCCAGTTCAAAGAGCAGAACCGAATTGTGGTGTTAGAAGAGGAAGCTAATTCCTCTGTCCAGTTACAAAGTGAATTGGACAGACAAATTGCACTACTAAAAGCTGAGTTAGAAGAAGTATCCGCTCAAGCATCTGAATTACGTCGCCAAGTTGGAACTAGCTCTGAACAAGCCGTTGTTGACAGTGCGTTAAGTGAAGCGCCGGGCATACAGGAAGTATTACTTGAACTCCAAGAAACTCAAAGTTTGTTGGCAGTTGAGAGTACACGCTACCAATCAAACCACCCAACAATTGCCACGTTAGAACGGCAAGTCGCGGCTCTTAACGCAGTATTGCAGGAGCGCGTGTCTGGTATTTTGGGCGACACTACTCCAGTGTCAGTTGGAAACTTGCAGATGGGAGAGTTACATCAGCAGCTCACCACAAATTTAGTCCAAACGGAAGTTCAGCGTTTGGGACTGGCTCAGAGATTGCAAGAGTTGAACGCGTCTCGAGCAGCGTTTCAGCAACGTTCGGATGTTTTTCCAGCCCTCGAAAAGGCAGAACGAGAATTAGAACGACAATTATTACTTGCACAAAATGCATATGAAACCCTCTTAAACAGACTCCAGGAAACACAAGTAGCTGAAAATCAAAATATCGGGAATGCCCGCATTATTGAATCAGCGATCGCACCTAGAGAGCCACTTGGTTCAAATAGCAAGCTACTAGTGATAGCAGGAGCATTGGGTGGTTTCTTAGTGGGCGCATCAATTGCATTCTTCCTTGACTTGGTAGATAGCTCAGTTAAGACAGTGAAAGAAGCCAAGGAGCTCTTTGACTATCCTTTATTGGGCATCATTCCTCTCTCAACTGCTGGAGGACGCGCCTCCATACGCACATTCAAATCAGAGCCAGATGAGCCGAGAGTTAGGGTGCAAGACGCACCGAGATCTCCTGTTAGCAAAGCCTATCAGATGTTACAGGCCAATCTAAAATGTGTCAGTCCTGACAAACAATTGAAGTCGCTAGTTGTCAGCAGCTCAGTACCCCGTGAAGGCAAATCGGAAGTGTCTGCCAACCTGGCTGCCTCCATGGCTCAAGTGGGACGGAAAATTTTGCTAGTCGATGCTGACTTACAAAATTCCATGCAGCACCATATCTGGAACTTAACTAATGCAGTGGGATTAAGTCATGTCATCGTGGGCCAAGCAGATCTAGATGAGGCGATTCAGCCAGTTAGTCCCTATCTTTCAGTGCTTCCAGCCGGAGTCATCCCCCCCAATCCAGTAGCACTTTTAGATTCAGAACGGATGGCATCATTAGTAAAATCCTTCGCAGAGGATTATGACTTTGTCATTTTTGACACACCTCCCCTGGCAGGAAATGCCGATGCATCTATCCTAGGAACACTGGTGGATGGCATTTTATTAGTTGTACGTCCACAAGTAGTTGATACCACTCGAGCAAAAGCCGCAAAAGAATATCTAGTTCGCTCTAATCAGAATATTCTAGGAATCGTAGCGAATGGAATTAAGGTTAGAAACGAGCCAGACAGCTATTTTTACTATATGCGAGAAGACGAAGAAACTCGCGAAAGTGATGGCGTGGGATTATCGATGTTGTTGAAGTAAGGTGTGCGCTAGCTTACGAATATTTTTCAAATATATAATGAGTTTACAAAAACCTATGTATTACCTAACATCTTTAAGATTTTTCCATGCCTATTTGCGCGTGGTAAAGAAATTTTCCAGACCTTTTCCCCATCAAGCTACACAAGTATTAGCTTTTATAGCAATCTTACTTAATACTGTATTATCGTCATCAGCACTCGCTAAACTACCAGCCATAGAAACAGAACCCAATGGCTCCACATCTTTAACACGAGTCCAAACAGATATATTTCCAAATCTTTATATCCTAGGTCCCGGAGATCAAGTAGCGATCGAAGTCTTTGGATATGAGGAGTATACGGCGTCTAAGGTGATTTTGCCAGATGGGACGATTTCATTACCCCTAGTTGGAGCAGTACAAGCAGCAGGTCAAACATCTGATTCCTTAACTCAGATGTTAACGACCGAGTTGTCTAACTATTTAGTAGATCCAGTAGTCAGCGTTAGTTTAACGATATTGCGACCTGTACTGGTTACCGTCTCTGGAGAAGTGCAACGCCCTGGCCCTATCCAGTTGCGTAGTCTAACCACCACAAATGACTTTGATAATGGAATTAACGATATTAACAGCGCTATAGACGATAATTTAGACGGAATACCCACGGTAAGTTCAGCATTAATCCAGGCAGGTGGCATTACTCAAAACGCAGACATTCGCCAGGTGCTGGTCCGGCGGTCTCGATCAGCTAATGACTCAGTAACAACAACAATTAATTTATGGGACGCTGTTTGGTCAGACAACGCAGTTCAAGATTTAGTTTTGCAGGATGGAGACTCGCTGTTTGTTCCACGTTTAGCAGAAGGAGAAACATTAGATCGACGGTTAATAGCGCGATCGACCCTGGCTCCAAGCGTCGTTCGAGTGCGCGTTGTTGGAGAAGTGGTAAGGCCTGGAGAAGTTCAAGTGCCGCCGGATAGTTCGCTTTCTAGTGCTGTGGCAATTGCAGGTGGGCCAACGACTGATGCCAAGCTAAGCAAGGTGGAGTTTGTCCGACTGAATGAGCAGGGACAGGTTGAACATCAAGAAATTGATCTACGCAATTTAGTAGATGATTTTCAAATTCAAGAGGGAGACGTTGTAATCGTTCCTAAGAAAGGATCTGCATCGTTTTTTGATTTAGCGGGTGACTTGTTTGCACCAATAAATCTGTTACGGGGAGTAGTTGACCTGTTCAACAATGATTAGTCTTTCCCATTATTCTATGTCCTTGACGAATTAGAAGGAGGATAAATTATTTCTATTCAAAAGCATTTTATCCTCTAACTTTTTATATTTAAGATTTTGTTTTTAGATACAATGCTATGTATTTTATTAAGACAGATTGAAGGTGAGAATAATCATTTTTTATTTCATCTATTCATAGGTCTAACTATCAACATTGCCTAAAAAACAAATCTCTTGAACTTCAACTAAAAATACCTATATCTTACACTCAGGGTCACCCAACTAAGACGCTAGTAAAGATATAAGCTCAGCCAATCACCAATATGCTCATTATATAATTAGGAGAATTAAAGTTAATGCGAGTAGCATTTATCTTGCCTGGGTTACATCGAGTAGTCCGAGGAGCTGAGGGCGCATTTGAGTCGATTGCTCGTGAACTAGCTCAGATGAGTGATGTTGAAGTGACTTTATTTGGCTCTGGCGAACCACGTGAGAATGAGCCTTATAATTTTATCCATGTGCCTAACATTCCTCGAGAATCATTTGAGCATTGGCCAAAATTTCCAATTTTGCGGACTGAATATGCTTATGAGGAACTCACCTTTGTAGCTTCCCTTATAAAACACTATAAGCCAAAGGACTTTGATTTCGTTGTAACCTGCTCTTACCCTTTTATTAATTGGCTATTGCGTATTGGCAATAAACAACATCAGCCTGTTCATATATATGTTACAGAAAATGGTGATTGGGAAGTCCAACGTAACCGTAGCGAGTACCGTTATTTCTCATGCGATGGTTTAGTCTGTATAAACCCGGAATACTATGCAAGGAATAAGGATAAATGGAAATCCATGCTAATTCCAAATGGAGTGAATCCAGATTCTTTTGTTCCAGGACCTGCTAATCGAGGACTATTTGACTTACCAGAAGATGTACCCTTAGCGCTAATAGTAAGTGCTTTAATTTCCTCTAAAAGAGTCTGTGAGGGTATCCGGGCCGCATCCAAAGTTGACGGTTTACATCTAGTAGTTTGCGGAGATGGTCCCGAGCGAGACAAAGTCAAGGCATTAGGAGAAGAACTCATGCCTGGGCGATTTAAGCTCATGAAGCTGGCTCGCCAACAGATGCCAGATATGTATCGTGCGGCTGATCTGCTACTACATATGAGCTTGGATGAACCATTTGGCAACATCTATATTGAAGCATCAGCCATTGGGTTGCCGGTCGTTGCGCATGATTGGAAAGCGACACGATGGATTTTAGAAGATACAGCTATTTTAGTAGACACAACTACTGACAAAGAAACAATTGAGGGAATCAATAAGGCCTTGGAACATCGATCTCAGAATTCTGTTGAGCCAAGGCGTAAGCTTGTTGAAAATCGTTTTGCATGGAAGAATATAGCAAAAATGTATTATAAATTCTTTAGAAGTTTCAATTCGAATTCACTGAATGAGCAGCAAGTGATTGTATCGTAAAACAGTTTCTTTGCCTTATTAGGCTATTGTATCTAGCTTTATAAGCTGTTGTATTTTAGTCTCTACTATCTTGTTTAAAGATAAAATCGGTTCAACCTGCTAGATAAACCTATGTTCTTGTATCTCTCAAAAATCTACTATCTCCTCAAAGGAAGCAGAGCTAAATTAATTGTCATTTTATTTGTCTTCTTGCTCACATCATTGCTAGAAGCAGTTGGGATAGGATTGATTGGCCCATTTTTGGAGATGGCAACAGAGCCAGAAAGGATTAGCCAAATCCCTTTATTAAGCAACTTAAATAAAAATCTGGGTTTTATAAATTCTAATAATGATTTTGTTGCTTTTTTAGGTGTAATTATCACACTTATATTTTGCTTTAAATCAGTTGTTTATTTTCTAAGCAAGTGGCAGATCAATAAATTTAGCAACGATCAGCGCGATCGGCTGGTTAACTTATTGACGAAGAGTTACTTGTCACTGCCCTATGAGTTTTTCCTAAGTCGGAACACTGCAACTCTAATTAAGAATATTATTCTTGAAACAAGTCACTTTTCATTTTTATGCCTTCTACCTCTACTTGAGGCGATTGCTAATCTCACAATTACAGCGGCTTTACTCCTCCTTTTAGCGAAAACAGATCCATGGCTATTGATTTCAACTCTCGGCGTTCTTGTTCCTATTTCTTTACTTTTTAATACATTAAGTAAAAAGTTTAAAAATTGGGGAGTGGTCGTTTCAGAATCACAACGCGAGATCGTTCGAACAATTAACCATAGCCTAGGAGGCTTTAAAGAAACCAGAGTGTTCGGCTGCGAGCAATATTTTGAGAAGCAAATCGAGGAACAAGCAAGATCTCATGCAAGAGCTACTTCGTTGTTTCAAACTTTTCAGATGTTGCCTCGGGTTGCTATTGAGGCAGTGCTAGTTATCTTTCTCGTCTTATTCGTATCAATTTCCTTATTCTATTCAGAAGGAGGCATTCAAGAACTGACGGCAGTTCTTGGGGTATTTGCTGTAGCAGGAATGCGTATAATTCCCTCTTCAAGTATGTTTCTCCAATCTTTGGCAAGCCTTAGAAATGGAACACATACCCTTGATGTTCTGTATCATGACCTAAGAGAGATTGAGTCATATATCGCTCAGAATGATCAGAAAATGTCTCTGATTCAAAAACGTTCTGAGGCTAAGACTACTGGCAAAACAGAGAACCATTCTTTAAGCTTCAGCTCTGATATCCAGCTGAGCCAAGTGACGTATAGCTATCCTGAAGTTGAGACGCCTGCCCTCAACGACCTTTCTCTTGTGATAAAAAAGGGGCAGTCGATTGCCTTTATTGGTAAATCAGGGGCTGGGAAAACAACTTTGGTTGATCTTATTCTCGG
>JBCCHX010000050.1:0-52964 GCA_039028535.1 Cyanobacteria bacterium P01_B01_bin.77 | reverse complement strand
TCGAGGGTCTTCTAACCCTTCGAAATGCGATAAAAATGCGGCTGATAGTACCATCGTGATGCTTACCTCGTCTGGGTCCCCATGGTAAGCATCTTCTCACTCAGGCGGCTGAAGCTTATTTCTCAAATGCAATCGCCATGCTAACCTGGGTGACAGACTACAGGCTATGCGCGATCGAATCGTCGAATCCGACATCCCTTTAATCAGCCGCGACGAAATTGAGTAAGAAGTCTTGGACCGTCGTGGAGGATATCAAGAATGACCGTAGGAAGGATGCTGCCCGTAAATTGACGGGCCAAAAGAAACATGAATTTACGGCTCAGGTGGCGCTGGACTATTTTGATGGGTCAGCACGTAAAACAGAAGCGGTCATGGGCTGGGACCGTAGAAGCGTCCAACGTGGATTGAATAGTCTGGAGAACCAGCATCCCGTATCGGGACAATTATCAAGCGCGAGGCCGCAAAAAAATAGAGGAAATTCTGCCCTCCTTGGCGGAGGATATTCGAGATCTTGTAGACGGAGAGGCTCAAATCGACCCGACGTTTGATAGTGAGTTTCGGTATCTCAAAGTGATTGCCCAAGTGGTGCGTGATGCATTGAGCACGAAAAAAGGATACAGCGATGATGTACTGCCCTCTCGTCAAGCCATGGGGCGGTTGTTGAATCGCCTCGGCTATCGACTCACAGTAAATACAATCCGATTGAGTGCTGTTGGGCCGCCCTAGAACAATGTTGGGATGGCGCGATTCTCTATTCTGTCGATACCGTTATACGGTGGGCTAACAATATGGCCTGGAAGGGATTCAATCCTATTGTTCATCACATTAGCCAGGTCTATGAAGAGGGTATCACTGTTGATGCAGCCACCTTGACCTCCTATCGAGTCGATTGGCACCTGTCATCCACCTTACCCAAAGGGCCATTACGATTCTTGAGCGGGTGCTTATTTAAGTGCATTCCCCTTAGCTCACCATCGTCTATAAACTAATTATGAATTTTTTAGCATCTGAACTAGGTTGCTCGTTCATAGGCCTTAAAGGAGAAAAGAGTTGTCATACTGCTTGGAAGATTTTGCTTAAGTGGTCTCCTGCTTCTTGATGGGACGGCATGGGACAAGAACTAGTAAGGCGTAGCCAAAAGCTTTTAATCGCTGGCTCATTACCGCCTTTTTTGGGTAGTTATCGTCCCGATCAGGTCCGCCCAGTCGAAGAGCTTGATGTCCTTTTTAGGCCAACGCCACGATTTAGATTCCGATAGCTATGCTGTTCATCTGCAACGCTGGATTGATTCTGGTGCCCCATCATTGTGGGAGGAGTGAGACTACCCCAGCTCATATCCCAAAAAAATCTGAGTTGCTTCGAGCCAAATGATTGCCATAAAAATTTCCGAGTTGACTTGGCGTTGGAGTTAACTTTGCATTGACAAAACTCCTCCTGGTTCCGGTCGCCAGCCGCTACAATAGGACACGTTCATTTCACCCATCGTCCACTATGACCGCTGCGGCACCTGCTAAGACCGAGTACGAAGCCGTCATTGGCTTAGAGATCCACTGCCAGCTCAGCACCAATACTAAGATTTTTACCCCCAGTTCAGCCGAGTTTGGCGCTGACCCTAATACTCACATTGACCCCATCACCGTGGGCATGCCTGGGGTGTTGCCAGTGCTTAATGAAAAAGTCTTGGAATATGCGGTCAAAGCAGGTCTGGCCCTAAATTGTCAAATTGCTCCCTACAGCAAGTTTGATCGCAAGCAATATTTCTATCCTGACCTGCCCAAGAACTATCAAATCTCTCAGTACGATTTGCCCATTGCCGAACACGGCTGGATAGAGATCGAGCTGGTGGATAAAAAAAGCGGCAATGTAGAACGTAAGAAAATCGGTATCACCCGTCTCCATATGGAAGAAGACGCCGGTAAACTGGTCCATGCGGGCAGCGATAGCTTAGCCGGGTCGGCCTATTCTCTAGTGGACTACAACCGGGCGGGAGTACCCCTGATTGAGATCGTTTCTGAACCTGATTTACGTACTGGCAAAGAAGCCGCTGAATACGCTCAGGAAGTGCGCCGGGTGGTGCGTTATCTCGGTGTGGGTGACGGCAACATGCAAGAAGGTTCCCTGCGCTGCGATGTCAATATTTCCATCCGTCCCAAGGGGCAAGACGCCTTTGGCACCAAGGTGGAAATTAAAAACATGAACTCCTTTAGCGCCATTCAGAAGGCCATCGACTACGAAATCGAGCGTCAGACGGAAGCGGTGGAAAGCGGTGACGAAGAGATCGTCCAAGAAACCCGTCTGTGGGATGAAAGCACCCAGGTGACTAAGAGCATGCGCTCTAAGGAAGGCTCCAGCGACTACCGCTATTTCCCAGAGCCCGACCTGCCTCCCATCGAAGTGTCAAAAAAGCAGCTGGAAACCTGGAAATCAGAGCTGCCTGAACTACCAGCTGACAAACGAGATCGCTACGAAACCCAACTCGGTCTATCGGCCTACGACACCCGTGTCCTCACTGACGATCGTGCCATTGCCGACTATTTTGAGCGTGCCATTGCCACCGGAGCTGATGCCAAAACTGCAGCTAACTGGGTGATGGGCGATATTACTGGCTACCTCAATGCAGAGAAACTTGCTATTGACGACATTGCCCTCACTCCTGAGGGCCTAGGTGAAATGGTTAGCCTGATCACCGCTGGCACTATCAGCAATAAGATCGGCAAGGATCTTTTACCAACCTTGCTCAAAGAAGGCGGTTCTCCTAAGGCGATTGTCGAAGAGAAGGGATTGGTACAGATTTCTGACCCAGCCGCAATTGAGGCCATCATTGATGAAGTCATGGCGGCTAACCCCGACGAACTTGCCAAATACCGAGCCGGGAAGAAAAAGCTGCAAGGCTTCTTTGTCGGCAAGGTCATGAAGCAATCGGGCGGTCGAGCCGATCCTAAACTGACCAATCAGTTATTGGGCAAAAAGCTAAATGGGTAGCCTGGTTTTTAGCTTGGTCAGTAAGTGCTATCGTCTAATACAACAGCTAGTACAGCGAGCGACTGGCATACCAATGCTCTCTATCTAGCGATTGATATCCTTCACCCTAGCTTCATCTATGTAAACTTCTGACAAGATTCAAAAAAATATCGAAAAGGGGGTTACACCCCACACCCCATCCGTGGCATACTATGTTAAGTAGATGCACCCTGATGGTTGGAGAGCTTATATGCTCTCCATTTTTTTTGGCTGCCTCTTAAATCACTACAGAGGTTAACAGAGAACACTTTTAGATATATTTCTCGGTTAGGATTTAACTATTCCTAAAGGTTTCACTGAGATTGCCTCGGTTGTTAGGCATTTCGTAGTGAAGCCTAACTGATGACCGGGTTTAATATGCTGCATGTTTCTATCTCATAGGTACTAAAAAGGCACAGGAGATTCCTGTGCCTTTTTAGTACCTATGGATGGAAGTCGCAATATGTTTTTTGATATCTCTCAACTACAGCCATGAGTTACAACTTTGATATTGTCGGAGTCTCTCCCGTTTGGAACTTTTTTAAGCATCAGCAATGTGTGGAGCAGTCGCCCCAGCGCAGTTGCGCCTATGTGGGTAGCTATGAGTGCACCCTGGATGGGTTTATTGAGGCGACGTCGCTAATCTATAAAAAGCCAGACTGGGACTGGGATAAGGTAGTCAGCGAAATCGTTAACTTTTGGCTGACAGCGGGGGAGCATATGGGCCAATGGAAAAAGGAACTGGCTCAGGCGGAAGAGACCAGCTTAATTGTCGGGCGGGTGGCAAATTTTAAGTGTTTGCGCTCGGAATTTGAGGGACTAGTGTGAGGCTAGAGACACGGGTCTATGCGGCTAGTTCCAGGGGCTGTTCATTAACTGTTAGGGATTCTAAAGCTTGTTTTAGGTCTATGGTTAGCTGCGTTGCTTGCTGTTTGGCTGAGCCTGACGATAGGTAGTTTTCCACAGATAAGGGTTTGCCAATGCGGACTTCAACGCTGCTGCCCAAGCTGGGACAAGGGCTGTCATAGTCAAGATATATGGGTAGAACTTTCACACCCAAATTAGGGGTAGATTGTTCTGCCTGTAGTGTCAATCTGGCTAAACCAGGTTTGAGCTGCTGTATTTGTTTTTCGCGAAAAATATTGCCTTCGGGAAAGATTACGAGGGTCTGCTGGTTTTGCAGCAGATGTAAACCATGGCGTAGGGTTGCGATCGCAGGTCTCCTCACATCCACCGGAAACCCGCCCAGCCGCTTAATCGCCCAGCCTTGAAGACCCACACACTCATCGGCGGTCACCATAAACCGCAGATAGCGTCCTGTCGTCTGATGGCCCACCAGCCCAATTAACAGCGCATCCCACCGAGAGCGATGGGTGGGCGCAAAGACCACAGGGCCACTAGTGGGAATATTTTCTTGACCTGTGATCCGAATCGTCTTAAAGAAATTTGGCAGCAGAACATCTTCACCAAATGTATACACCAGCGGAGCAAGCCAGGGTGACAATTTCGACTGACAGGGCGCATAGGTAACCTCAGGTGTCGGCTGTCTATGAAGCAAAAATTCTGGACTAAAGGCCATTAGCGATGCTCAGGAAAATGAAGAACACACCCAATGCGGACCCTAAATTACATTAGTTGTGTGGTCGCTGTGTGCTCAACGATACGCACATCCGCATTTGTATACATACCATAAACCTATGTTAAGGGTAGCTATGCCAGAGAGCAGGACAGTTTCACTGCCGTCTCTGACGAAACCAGTTTTGTAACTGCTGCTGACAAGAAGATGCGAGAATTCCCCCCTGTACGTCTAATCGATGATTAGACGCTGGTCCATCTGGCACATTCAGCACAGAACGCACAGCCCCTGCTTTTAGGTCATCGGTGCCATACACTAGTAAACCCAACCGAGCATTGACAATTGCCCCCGCACACATCGGACAGGGCTCTAGCGTAACGTACAAACAACAGTCATTTAGGTGCCAGTTCTGCAAATACTGTCCAGCCTGCCGCAGAGCTAAAATTTCGGCATGGGCCGTCGGATCGTGATCCCGCTCGCGACGGTTGGCCGCTTCAGCAATGACCGTGTTATCGGGACCAACGATTACGGCCCCCACCGGCACTTCTCCAGCTTCCCCAGCGGCTTCTGCAAGGTCTAGCGCCCGAGACATCCAATGGCGATGCTTTAGGTAAATAGGATTATCCAGCGGCGGCGGCGGCACATCAAAGGGCATCTAGACTATCCCAAAATACGTTAGCACTAGAGACTCATCGCCTGTATTGATAACTTCATGAACATCACTGGGCTCTACTAAGATACAGACACCAGGTGAGAGGTTTTGGTTTATGCCGTTGACCACCATAACGCCAGTGCCTGATGAGACAAAAAATACCTCATGCATATCGGCATGGGCATGGGCATGGGCGACTTGTCCAGGAGCAAACGTAGCCTGGGAGAAGTTAGTTAGGTGGGGAATTTCTCCCGGCTGTACCATGACCTTCTTGCCAATGGCAGCATTATGAGAAACACTCTGATCTGCCAGTTGGCTGAGCTGTACTCGTTTCATTACTTTTGTTCTCGCTACCTCTTTTCCTAGAATATTTTTCCTAGAATATCTATCCTCTAGTCTTTCTAATCTTGTTCGTCGGCCATAGGTGTCGTGTCAACAGATGTAACAGATGACTCAGATGACTCATTGGATACGACTAGGTCTTTCAAATTGGTTTCGCCAACCATCGGTATGACAGGCACCGGATCATAACCACCCTCATGCCAAGGATTACAGCTGACAATACGTTTGATCGCTAACCAGCCACCGTGCCATACGCCAAATCGTTCTACAGCCGTTAATGCATAGCTAGAGCAGGTGGGGGTGTAGCGACAGGTCGCTGGCAGTAACGGTGAAATCAGCAGCTGATAGCCGCGAATAAGTGCCTTGAGCACCAGTTTCATAACAGTGGAGATGGATAACACTCCGATTCTAGACGGCGCTTGTAGATCCTATAGCCAAAAAGATACTCAAAAAATTAGGAGCAGCTTCGCCCAGCTGCCCCTAATAGAAATATTCAGTTTTTAAACGTTTCTAAGAAGGCGATAAAAATACGGTCAGTGCTCGTCTATCAAACGATTGCACCTTGCCTTCATTTTCCAGGTCAGTAATAACTCTTTGCAGTAAATCAGTGGCGCGATCGCGATGCTGATGCTCCCGACCCCGTAAACGTACAAGAAACTTTACAGAATCGCCTTTCTTCAGCCACTCCGTGGCCCGCTTCACCCGAAGCTCGTAATCCGACTCACCAATATTAGGGCGAAACTTGACCTCTTTCACCGATGGACGAGACGTCTGTTTCTGACGCTTGCTCTGCTGGTATTGCAGCTTGCCGTGGTCCATCGCTTTAGCTACCGGAGGAGCGCCTTCACGGGGCGCAGAGACCACAACCAGGTCAAGATTATTGGCTTTTGCCATCTTGATAGCCTCGGCTGTATCGATAACGCCATGATTTTCACCAGTATGATCGATGAATAAGACCTGGGGGTCCTTGATATGGCGGTTTACAAGAGGTTTTTGTTTCTTAGTGATAGGACTAGACTCCAATACTTACACATTGTGCTTACTACGATAAACTAACTTTCCATAATTGGAACGTCTACCTATTGAAGGATATCCGTTGTAGGTTAACGATTTGGTACAGACATCGTGTGTGGGCAACTACAAATACACCAGCGAAACCTTGCCAGCAGCCACTGGCGTTTCTAATCATGCTTGAGCCAGCTTAAGTTTGTGTGTTGAATCCTATCTACACCTGCTATAACAGCCATGTTGAACAGGTACTTTTCATGACCACCCCCAATTTTTCAAGTGAGTCCGTCCTCGAAGCATTGAACTGGCGTTATGCCACCAAGATGTTTGATACCAGCAAAAAAATCCCCGCCGATACCTGGTCAGCTCTGGAGCAAAGTTTAATTCTGGCTCCCTCTTCTTTTGGTTTAGAGCCTTGGAAATTTTTTGTCGTAGATGATACAGTCGTTCGAGCAAAACTACTTGAAGCGTCCTGGAAACAAGCTCAGGTGGTGGATGCCTCCCATCTGGTTGTCCTTGCCATTAAAACCGATCTCAGCGAAACCGATATAGATCGCTCCATGGCTCGCACCTCAGAAGTCCGTGGCGTAGACATCGATTCACTGCAGGGCTTTAGTAACGTCATCAAAGGCTTTATGAAAGGTATACCTGACGTTGATAGCTGGTCTACGCGTCAGACCTACATTGCCCTGGGTCAGCTAATGGTCAGTGCTGCTTTACTGGGCATCGATACCTGCCCCATCGAAGGCTTTATGCCTGACCAGTACGATGAAGTCCTTGGACTGCCAGCCATGGGGTATCACGCAGTTGTAGTCTGTGCGGCTGGATATCGATTAGAAGAGGATAAATATGCTCATCTGCCCAAGGTCCGCTTTCCCCTAGAGGACAAGGTTCAGCATATCTAGATAGGCTGGGAGTAGATAGGTTGAAAAACTGCGATCGCTAAACTTTCTGGCCTAGGAGTAACCAAAAATGTACAACGTGAGCTATCAAAAGCGCTTAGTAGCTGGCGTTGTACATTCGGTGCATTGTGGCTGGTCGATTGAAACTCTGTTCGCCCTATTCAAAAGCCTCTGCTGATACTTGATATTGTTGCCAAAATGTTTCTAATTGTCCATCCTTTTGCTGATGAAACCAACTCAACAGGTCGTACCAATAGCCCTCTGCTGCTAACGCTTGAGCGTAGGCTTCTCCATCAAGGTTCAGCAGCAAATTGTCGGCCTCAGTCCGCTGGACCCAACCGCTCAATACTGGGTCATTGGGGCGTAAAAACTGATCACAAATTAGGCTCACCGACCATCGATAATTTTTACCTACAACCAGCGCGGCAGCACTATCGGGTAAAGACCAGTTGACGAATGATTCTCCCTCTGGAATCGACACCACCACCCGCTCGTAATAATCAGCCTGCCGATCTTCAAATACCAGTACGGCAGAGTTCGCAGAGGTGTCCGTCAGTTGTACAAAAATTTCAGGACGAGCCTGCCGAGTTAGAGCGTATTGACTAACGGGCAGCAGTGCCTGAATCGGGGGCTCATCAGCATTGCAAGCCAAATCATTACGTGACCCACCTGCCCGAGTATTGTCAGGCCGATCGTCCCCCGGTGGTTCAAATACCTCTTCATAGATAATAGGTGTGATTATCTCAGTAGATGCCAGCAACAATGGCACTATTGATAGCAGAGCTGTCTCAAACATCTGTAACCTCAAACATCTCTATGCCTCAGGAAACATTACACCTTCTGATCCAGCTTCTCCGTGAAAATTCGGTATAAATGGTCAATTATTGCCAATTGCCAACCAGCACATAGGGAGCCCAGTAAAACGGATGATTGTAATCCGTCGACCTCAATAACTGTTGCTGAGCCTGCTGTAGAGCATCCGCACGACCTGCCCCCTGCAGCAACAGCTGATAAAACGTAGTTGTCACTGCTGCCGTCGAGTTATCCTGAACTGGCCAAAGGGTAGCTAGCGTACTACGGGCTCCCGACCGCACAGCGACACCCGCCATCCCCAGAGCGGCCCGGTTATCGCCAGCGGCGGTTTCACAGGCGCTAAGCACTAGTAGTTCAATGGGATTCGCCTGCTGTGTCAGCAATTGTTCGATATCGTTCAGCTGCAATCGATCATTCCAAGTGAGCAAAAAGGTATCGGCGGCTTTGGAGCTAAACTGCCCGTGGGTGGCTAAATGCACTACGGAGACGGGAGTACGGTTCAGCTGAGATCGCAATTCCCCCCTTGTAAACCGC
Source organism: Cyanobacteria bacterium P01_B01_bin.77 (assembly GCA_039028535.1). Taxonomy (GTDB): domain Bacteria; phylum Cyanobacteriota; class Cyanobacteriia; order Phormidesmidales; family Phormidesmidaceae; genus Leptothoe. The sequence continues at coordinate 44,137 of JBCCHX010000050.1, read as the reverse complement.
TGATTTAGCAAAACCTTGGCAAACTGCGCTGACTTCGCCACCTGAGCAATCTCGGCTTGTACCCCTGGCAAGGCCGAAAACCCTTGGCGAGACTCTGAGATACCGCCCGTTAACACGCGCAAACGCTCCGACTGTAGCTGTCGCGACGGTAACAGTTGCAGTCCCGGTGTCAGGGCCAGCCGATACTTTTCTACCAAAAACCGTTGGCCATCGTGTAGCACCGCCATCGGCAAGTTCCGTAAAAAACCGTCCAAAACAAACACCAAGGTTTGAGTGTTCTCGAAAAACGGTTCTGCTGGTCGCAGTAGCTGCTCATATAGCTGCTGGGCTGGCAGCAACACATCGGTTGGCCGCGAGGTTGGGTTAAGGGCACCGCTCACGGCTTGTAGCAACTGTCGTGCTATAGGTTCTGATAGGTCACTGCCATAGTGATGCAACGGTTGACCAGGCACGGAGACAATCACCTCCAACCGATCTTCAATGAGAATTGGATAAACAACAGCAGCTAAAGGATCAATCTTATCAATTGATTGAGCATCATAGGTTTGGCACGCCTCTCGAAAGTAGTTTTGTAATTCGGCCAGCTGCAAGGCTTCAATCACATTACGAGATTGTTCTAGACGCTGTTGTTGCTCAGGAATAGACCTTTGGTCAATCTCACTTAACAGCAACTGTACTAGCTGCCGGTAGATCGGTTCTACCTGATCGCGATAGGAAAATTGAATCTCTGGATTGACTGCAACTAGGTCTTGTCCCAACTCCTCTAGTAAGTTAACAGCCTGGCTATAGGCATCAATGGCCAAAGTCTCATTACCTGAGTATTTCTGCAGCCTTCCCTGTTGCCAATATAAATTCACCATCAGCTCAGAAGATTGGAGACGGTTGGCCAGGCTCAGCGCCTGATCGGTCAGAGACAATGCATCGATCAGTTGCCCTGATCGCTCATAGCGGTGTCCTAGCTGACCCAAGGCATAGGCTTCAGCCCGATTATCTTCTAATTCCCTTGCTTGTCGCACTGCTTGAGCAAGCAGTTGCAAAGAAACAGGCTCAACTGTCACTCCCTCATGAGTCAGCATTTGCTCAGCCAGATTAATTTGAGCATAGATGCCCCAGCGACTCGGGGAGAGAGTTTTTAGCTGAACCAGGGCATCATCTATTAGCTGCGCGACGGCACTGGAATCACCCAAGGTGTGATGAAGTGCAATCTGTTGTAAGGTCACTTCCACCCTAAGCCGTTGTTCCAATGGTAACCGTGCAATGCTTTCATAGCTGGCCAGAGCGACCTCTAAATCCCCTGCATCTCGCTGGACATGAGCCAAGCTTAGCTGAATGCGGCTCGGATCGTCTGGCGCTAAAGCCAGTGCCTGCTCTAGTACCTGCTGGGCTCGATCTAGTTGACCAATGGCGCGTAGGGTGATGCCTAAACTGTGCAGACTTCTGGCCTTGAGGACATCAGTGGGTAAAGGTGTTGCGATCGCACGCTCCAACCGCTCCAAAGCCTGACGATAGAATCCCAAACTACGTAAAGCCTGAGCCTGGTTAATCTGGGCCTGTACCTGCTGCTCAACCGCATCGACCGATCGGTAACGTTGCTCAGCGGTTTGCCAGGTGACCAAGGCTCGCTGGGTCTGGCCTTGGTGTAGCTGCCAGCTGCCCTGGGTCATCAGCACATCGGCCCGGAGGCGTGGGGCAAGCGCATGGGTATCTAACAATGCTAAAGCTTGTGTCAAAGCGTCCTCTGCCTGGGTCCACTGACCTAAATCTTGATAGACCAGTCCCAAATAATTGAGCGCTGTGATCTGCTGCTGCCAGTCTGCTGCTTGGTCTGCTGCCTGCTGCCACAGGATCTCTGCTTGACGTAGCTGTCCTGCTTGGTAGCGTTGTTGCCCGCGTTTTAGCAAAGACTGTTCTGTTGGAGTTTCTGCTAACAGTTTTGTTGGGCTGTGAGCGCTTACCGTAGGAGATTTGACGGCAAAGATAGGTAGGGTAGCCAAGCTCCAAAGTATAAATGAGATCGCAAAACTTAAACTCAGATAGCGCCGGACAAACCGTTTTACCCGTTGATTATTCACCACCCACTGTCCTTGTCCTTATCCACACCCGTCAACCTGCCGCGATCCTAAGCCGACACCGCCCTCTCTCGCAATAATGTGTGCTTAAAATAATCACCATAGAGATCACAGCTGATCGATGCCTGATATCCCTCTAAAGTCACTATCCCCAGGCTTGCCAACCGATAGGCCGCAATTTGATCAATTTGAACCGGCGTTTCACTCTCCATAATCACCGCCAACGCCTCCACCAAGCTGGGCTGTTCTCGCAACACGGTTAAATAGTGATGCAAGTAGGTGCCATAGATACCGGTGGGTGTAGCAGCCGTTGCCAACAATTGCGTCAAGGGAACTCCTTCAGCCGCCATGGCATAGAACGCCCGATTGAGCAGATAGGGTTGGCCCCCCAGCAGTCGCATCAGATGGAGCATCTGGTTGTTATCTAAGGACTGTAGCCTATATTTTTCGGCTAGAACAGCGGCTTGAGCCAGATTGAATGACGGCAAACATAACGGCAGCCCCACATTAAACGGAGATTGTTTAATATTGAGCGGCACATAAATATCTGTCGTGTAAGCCATCACCAGCCGGAGCTGACGCCAACGCTCAGAACTTTGAGCTTGTTCATAGAAAGAACGGATCATTGGGAAAAAGTCCTGGGCTACCCGTTGGTGCTCAAAGATCTGATTTACTTCATTAAAAACCAACACAATGGGAGTCGAAAGTGTCCCAAACACATGGTCTTGTAGAAACCCCTTAAAATTAAGCTTGCTACCCAAGGCCGACAGCCAAATCTCGTCTAAATTAATCGGTAACGCCAGCTGGCGAATCACATTGGCACAAATCCAACAAAGTAAGCTGTCTAAATGCTCTAGGGTGTCCTGTTCAGCCTCTTGGAAATCAATAAAAATTGCCTTGAATTCAAGCGTTTCCACCTGCTCAATCAGTCGCAACAATAAAGAGCTTTTCCCATATTTGCAGGGAGCCTTAAGTCTCAGTAAACACCCTGGTCGAGCAATCTCTTCATAGGCTAGCTGTTCTAATGGAGGACGCTCTATATAAAATGCAGATTTTAACGGAATCGGCCCATCTAAACGCGGATACTGGATTTTTTCAATCGTAGGCGCTGGGTTAGCGTCAATGCTCGCATCTTGGCCCGGCTTAGCTAAAGTTGGAGGCGATTGCACAGCCAGCAAATAGTCATTGAGAATCGAGTGGACATTTTTTTTGGTGACTTTCTGGCCCAGACGATTTGAGAGCTCACGCCACAGCCTGGAGCCAACAACCTTGAGATATCCTTCCACATAGCTAGTGTCCTGAGCGATGGCCCCATAGCTTTTACCCTGGATCACCTGCAGCAATACCTGATGCTCAGAATCAGTCAATTGCCGGTCAAACAAGGTCTGTTCCAAAAGCTGGATGCTTTTAGCTAAGGGCATTGTTCGCTCACTTTACATAAGTAACTGTAGACCTAGCTTCAATATTCTCACGCCTTTTTGATAAGGAACGTAAATTTATCAATACTGTATAAGTAATTACACTTAAATGAGAATACTGAACGCCGTCTACTTGGCAAAGCGACGTTTCCAGCCTGTGCACCATGCTTTTGAACTATGGTGCCGTGGTCCCGGTGTTCAACCGTCTTTATCCTTAGTATCATAGGGCGGAATAATCACCCGATAGTTGGCATCGTAAACGTCCTCTGACTCTTCTGCTGGGGGCGCATCATCGGGTTCGACAGAGGCTTCTTCCGGGGCATCACTGCCATACAACCAGCCTTCTTCGTAGGTGCGAGGCTCATACGTATTGGATAAGGGTGGCTCTGCTCCACTCCGAGCCCAGCCAATATCGGGGCCACCATCTGGTCTATTGGTTTGCCTAGCGGCTGTTCGTGCCGATTCACCATAGCCATCGTCACCCCAGCCGGACTCAATATCCCTCACAGTATCTTCGGCAGATGTTCGTGGCATGTCTCTATAGCCCGGTGACTGCTGCTGTCCCCAGTCGTCCCACTGTTCTGGGGCTCTAAAGTTTTCCCAATCGCTATCGTAGGGGCTCTGTCGTTGGGGGGCGCGGCTGGATGTTTGCTGAGCGGACTGATAGCCTGATGCACTATCCTCGCGTGAGTTCACAAAACGGTTGGTGGGCGAAGGCTCCGACACCGGATCGCTCAGTCGCTTACCAATGGGACGATAGGCGCGCTTTTGAGGAGCTAACTGGTACATGAGCCAGGCACATAGGGCACCAATTGCGATCGCACTCAATAACCACACCGCCAATGGCAGTGCCACCGTCGTTCCCCCCAGGACCACTAGCGCCAACACAGGGGTTAGATTTTGCAGCACCAAGATCACCAGTACGGCCACCACCAATAGAAATGTAATGAGCTGAACCATCACCATCTCCTTAGACGTTTTGAGGGTTGGGCTATCCCACAGTCAACGACTCATGATTCACCGGTTTGACCATGCCCCTGCCAACGATTTAACGGCACACAGTCAATATCCACCTGATCCAAGGCTCGGGCTACGACAAAATCCACCAAATCATTAATCGTTTGAGGCTGGTGATACCAAGCCGGAATCGCTGGGACAATTCTAGCGCCCGCTTCGGCTAAGGTTGTCAAATTACGTAGATGAATTAAGCTCAGCGGCGTTTCACGGGGTACCAACACCAGCGGTTTACCCTCTTTAAGCTGAACGTCAGCAGCCCGCTCTAAAAGGTCAGAACTTAAGCCAGCAGCCAGTTTACCCACCGTACTCATACTGCAGGGCATGATCACCATACCCAGGGTTTTAAACGAGCCGCTAGCAATGGTTGCTCCCACATTACTCCAAGCATGACACCGCAGAACACCCTCACTAGACACCCCAGCCTGCTCTCGCCAAAACTGGGTTTGCTGTTCTAAATCACCGGGTAGACGCACCTGTTGCTCAGCCTGCCACACCATATACACAGCCTTAGAGGCGACCAAATCGACTTGGTAACCAGCTGTGAGTAGATGTTTGAGGGCTCGCACAGCATAGATTAAACCAGAAGCTCCGGTAATGCCTAAGACCAGCGAACGGCGGCTGAGCGAAGATGACGTTAAAACAGACGACGCGGACGGGGAGGATGCCACCTATTCTTCTCCATCGTCAAACATCTCGTCTCCGTTCATCTCGTCTCCGTTCATAGAATCATCATCGTCGTCATCAATGGCTTCGCTACCACCACCCACAGCTACCAGGTCAATCTGCTGGCGATAGTAGTCTACACTCTTGACCTGCACCTCAACCCGGTCGCCCAGACGGTACTGCTGACGATTTTTACGTCCCATGAGCTTTTGCTGTCGAGACCTGTATTCATACCAGTCGTCCTTAAGAGAACTCACATGGACTAAGCCTTCCACCAGCAACTCTTCTAACTCCACAAAAAATCCATAGGACTGTACCCCCGTGATTAATCCGTGGAACACTTCTCCCGTATGGGCCTGCATAAAGGCCGCTTTTTTGAGACCCTCTAAATCAGACTCAGCTTCCTGAGCTAGCCGCTCCCGTTCGGTCAGATGTGTAGTGATGTGGCTAAAGCTCTCTTCAAACTCATTGTGAATATCAGGGGGCAATACACTCCAGCTGACATGACCATGGCTGCTGCTGCTGCGCAGATCTACCCGATCTCTAGAACGCGTAGTTTTGCGATTGCGACCATCATCAAAGATGGCATGGAGAACGCGATGCACCAGTAAATCAGGATAGCGGCGTACAGGAGAGGCAAAATGGGTGTAGCCATCTTCGAGAGCCAGACCAAAGTGCCCATCAGGATGACTGCCATAAGACGCAGGCTTTAATGTTGATAGCAACAGGTAGGTCAAGACTTTCTCTGCCTTAGACTGGCTAAATTGCTGTACAAAGCCAAGATAGTCTTTGGGCAACACCGCCGCCTCATTCTCCAGCTGCAAATTTAGCCCCATGTTGTTGGCTAACTTAATCAGCTCCTGCACATCACCGGGGTCAGGAGTGCCATGGAGGCGGTAGATGGCGGGCACTCCCAGCTCTTTGAGATGCTTCGCTACTAGCTGATTGGCCAACAACATACATTCTGTAACAATTCGCCGTGCTGGCAATAGGTCCGACACAACCATCACCCCTAAGCCCCCTTCATCATCATGCTGAAATTTAGGAGAGAGATAATGGGACAACTCTTCTCCCGCTTCCTCTGGGAAGACATGATCCGGGAGGTTTAAATCAAACGAGCCCCGCTGATTGCGCTGTTGCTGTAGCAGTGCACTCACTTCAAATAGTTGATCAATCAGCTCAAAGCTCTCTTCAAACTGAGCCAAATCGCTTTTCTGAAACGACAGTTCTTCCATGGCATCGTCATCATCTCGAGCTAAAATTGCCTGGGCCTGATGATAATTGAGCTGCTGATCGTTACAAATCACCGATGGCTGCACCTCGTAGGCCAGGACCTCACCCTCAGGAGAGAGAATCACCATAACAGATACGGTCAGCCGCTCTTTATCTTCTAGTAGGGCGCATAAGGATGTGGACAGCGGCGGTGGTAGCAGGGGCACGGGTGAATCAGCCAGATAGACAGATGTGCCTCGACGATAGGCCTCTTGGTCGATGGGGCTATTGGATGGCACATAATAGGAAACATCTGCCACATGAATCCCCAGCAGCCAGTTGCCATCGTCCAACGGTTCTAGGGTGAGGGCATCATCAATTACTTGAGCCCCGTCAGCATCAATACTGACGGTGGGCTGATCCCGTAAGTCGATCCGCTTTTTGATATCGGCTTTACGTACCCGATTAGGCAAGGCCTTTGCCGCCATCATGACTTCTTCGGGAAAGGCTCGAGGTAAATCGTGTTTGCAGTAGACAATGTCGATGTCAGCAGCGGCTTCGGCATCACTTCCTAAGATCTGAGCCACCCGCCCCTGGGGCAAATACTGTCCAATGGGATAGCGTAAAATCTCTACGTGGACTAGGTGATCAATCGCTGCCTGCAGTTCCGCTAGACTGAGCTCATCACTATCCTGATTTTTTAAGTCAAGCTGAAACAACAGCCGATCATCTAGCGGCACCGCTTGCAGGGTTTTGTCCTCTTCAGATTCTTTGATGCGAGCCAGCACCGAAGAGTTAGCACGCTCTAAAATCAACTGTACTTCCCCTTCGGGACTACGGCGGCGATTGCCTTCTTTAGTTACTTTGACCAAAACCCGATCACCATTCCAAGCATGGCTGAGGTGGGCTTCCCTCACATAGATATCGTCGGCTTCTTCATCGTCTTGAATGGCAAAGCAAAATCCTTTGCTGGAGCAGCGCAGTTTGCCTTCAATCACCCCCTCTCCATGGACGCGGCGATATTTACCTCGTTCTTTTTCCAGTACACCAATGCGTTCTAATGCATCTAAGGCAATACCTAGATCGCTGATCTGGCTATCATCAGAGCAGTTGAGTTTCTTTTCCAGAGTCTTAATCGTAACGAGCTTGTCGTTTGAGAAATTGGCTAATAGGGAAGCGATTGAAAAATGCATGTAGCGATGAATCCTACGCGTTAGTGAAATAATGCCGCTGGTTTCTTGACCAGAGACTGAGCATAGAGCGCGCTGTTTCCTAAGCAACGTGCAAGAGCCGCATCCCTAGCAACTACCCAAACGCCAATGACAAACGATGCTCTATGGACTGCAAATCGCAACTGTCACACTATTTAGCAACCAGCAACTTCACAAGGCACGAGGGCACTCCCCCTAAGACGTATCCTTGAAAAATCAACCCTAACTACCGCTGCACAGCGTGACGTGTCGTCCACACGGCCCTTAACCGAGCACGTTCAAGAAAATTAGCATATGAACGGTATAAGTTTTTCCTAAAGTGGGCGCTATGTCAAATAGCTTTCAAATAACTTATCTAAATCTAACCGAGGACACTCCTAATGGCGCTCTCCGGTGACTACAAAGACCACCCGACGGCCAATGTTTGTCGCGTGGTCAGCAATTCGCTCTAGATATCGAATAGCCAGGACCAGCAGCACCGTTGGTTCAACATTGCCAGCGATGGGAGGCGTTTGGACCAGAAGGTCATAGAGACGCTCGTAATCATCATCGACAACGTCATCTTTTTGCTTAATTTCACGGCCTGCGTCCACATCTAATTCAGACAGAGATAGCAGACTCATGGCTACCATGGACCGACATCGATCCAGCATAATCTGAATTTGGTCCATGGAGCTATGGACAGGGTAGGGAAATAACTTTAGCGATACTTCGCCAATATCTTTGGCATAGTCCCCAATCCGCTCTAAATCACGAATCATCTGCATCAGAGCGCTGACCAAACGCACATCGCGAGTGACGGGGGCTTCTAGCGTAATTAGATTGACACAGTCCACCTCGATTTGCCGATAGAGCTGATCCACCTGCTTATCGTGCTTTTTTAGGTGCTTGGCAGCGTCAATGTTGCGATCGCATAGCGCTTCTCTAGCCAACAAACAAGAACTTTCGACCAATGCTCCCATCCGTAATACATCCCGCTGCAGTCTCGTCAGTTTAAGGTCTAAGGCCGAACGAAAGGCTGAAGAAGCTGGAGAAATACCTAGGGCTTCCTGATCACCGTTAAATGCAGTAGGGTCGCTGACATCGACATCGGAGGAAGCTGTATTCATTACTGAGTAAGTAACTGCAGCCAGGCAGTTTTAAGGAGTTTTCTTAAAGACGTGCGTTCAGTAGTTAGATTCATCACCTAGTACTGATAGCGCATTCACCGTTAAATCAGGCGTTATAGAAGCTACATTCTAATTTAGTTTTGCCGTCTGCTCTAAATGACATCAAATGCATCAATGTATGTTCCGGATGGCTCCAGTCGGGTGATTCACAGGTTCTGCTTGTTAAAGTGTGTAACAGATTGATGGCAAAGCGTCTGATTGAGCCAGTTTTAGTCAACAATTCTTTAATAGCATAGTAGTTTACCTTTAGTAAGGAACTTGGCACTCCATGGCTTTATCCGACACCCAAATCATCATCGCCTTGCTGATTGCTTTAATTCCCGGTGTTCTGGCCCTTCGTCTTGGCACCGAACTCTACAAGTAAAGCCCATTAAGATTCGGTACTTAGCTTCCCTGGTTTTTAGCTAGTTTTGCCCCTTAGTCTTACTCTAGTCAGCGAGAGCCTGCTGGGGATTAACTGAGCTTTTTGAGCAATTTTCATAGCAGCGTTAGACCTTGAATGTCTAACGCTGCTTTTTATAGTACTTTTGGACATTGCCGATTTAAGTGTTTTTCTTGGCTTGTTTGTGGCTCAAACTGAACAAGAAGCCCCATAATGATGGCAAGCTGCCCAAACAACGCGCTAGGAATGTGTGCTATGACTCGACGAGCGAAACCATTGGTGATAAGGGGTAAGGCCCGCCAATCGTTAGTTTTGGAGTCTACTGTCAAACTCACCGTCAATATATTGCTGGCAGTTGTGGCCACATCCACCATTGCTAGGCTTTTGCCCTATCATCGTCAGCAAAAGTCTGAACTCGAACAGCTTAATCGCTCTATCCTCTCTTTAGAGAAAGAGCATGACGGCGTATGGCAAGACTTTAGCCACAATTTTGATCCAGAACAATCTGGACGCATCATGGGTGAACAAAGTGGCCAAGAAGATCCGTCTCGGCATCCCATCGTCCTGATTGATCCGCTACAAACACCTGATCCCTAAGCTGTCGCCAAGATAGGGAATAACACATTACAATCTATTGGCAGTCAATGGGTAGGAGTCCATGGTTGCTAACGTTAATCCATCTTCTCTATTACCCACAGCCAATATGGGTCAGACCGTAGAACAGAAGCTAGCGGAATTTAAATTTGACAGTGTGGACGCGGCACTGATTGATTTATCTGCTGGCAAAGCTATTGTTGTTGTCGATGACGAAAACCGCGAAAACGAAGGGGATGTGGTGTGTGCCGCCCAGTTTGCCACCCCCGACATGATTAATTTTATGGCTGTCGAAGCCCGCGGGCTGATTTGCCTGGCAATGACGGGCGAACGCTTAGATCAGCTAGATTTACCTATGATGGTAAATGGCAGTGGGTTTGAGGACGAAAACGAGCAAACTGCATTCACCGTTAGTATTGATGCTAGCCTCAGCTGGGGGGTAACTACAGGGATTTCTGCAGAAGATCGGGCTCGCACCATCCAAGTAGCCATCAATCCAGAGGCTAAATCACATGATCTGCGACGACCGGGACATATTTTTCCCCTTAGGGCAAAAGAGGGGGGAGTGCTCAAACGAGCTGGGCACACCGAAGCGGGAGTGGATCTATCCAAGCTAGCCCGGCTTTATCCTGCTAGCGTCATTTGTGAGATTCAAAACCCTGATGGGTCCATGGCGCGTCTGCCAGAATTGATTGACTATGCCCAAACCCACGGCCTCAAGCTGATCAGTATTGCGGATTTAATTAGCTATCGTCTACGTCACGAACGCCTAGTGAAGCGCGAAGCCGTGGCAAATTTACCAACTCAGTTTGGTCAGTTTCAGATCTATGCCTATCGCAACCTACTAGACAATGCGGAGCATGTGGCCATTGTCAAGGGTGACCCGACCACCTTTGGGACTGAGCCTGTGATGGTGCGGGTGCATTCGGAATGTCTGACAGGCGATTCGTTAGGTTCTCTGCGGTGTGACTGTCGTTTGCAGCTACAAACAGCATTAAAAATGATTGAAAATGCTGGCTCAGGGGTGGTGGTCTACCTACGTCAGGAGGGACGAGGCATTGGCTTAGTCAATAAGCTGAAGGCTTACTCCCTACAGGACATGGGATTTGACACTGTTGAAGCCAATGAAAAACTAGGGCTACCTGCGGACCAGCGCAACTATGGTATCGGTGCCCAAATTTTGAACGATCTAGGAGTGCATCAGTTCAAGCTGATTACCAACAATCCTCGCAAAATTGCTGGACTCAAGGGGTATGGTCTTGAAATGGTGGATCGCATGCCTTTGTTAATTGAAGCTAATACCTACAATTCAGACTATTTGTCTACCAAAGCTCAAAAGTTGGGGCACCTGCTGTTGCAGTCTTATTTAGGTACCTTGGCGTTGCTGTGGGCCCAGCCGCTCCCCTCTGCCCAGCGTTATGAAAAGGTGAATCATTTGCGTCAGCTAGCCCACGACGCGGGACTGTTGCTCCAGGAAGAAGCTCGTTCGATTGCGGTATCTCTGTTTAGTCCCCAAGCGCTAATCGTCAATCTAGGGGTGGCTGAACCAGTGGCAAATGACTGGTATCAGCAGCCTGATAATCGTTATCGCCGTGCGATCGCAATCCTATTAGAACAACTCATTCAGTGGTCTGATCTAGAAGAATTGGACCTGTTGATTGCTAACGGCAGCGATCCTTTCACCACCCTTCAGGTAGGTCTAGATCGACAAATCTTTAGCTGGCAATCCCCCAGCATTATTAACGAGCAGCTGAGTACACAGCGGATTTATAGCTTCTCTCGCCATAACGCAAATGACTAACAAATAGATTGTGTGTGGGCGTTCTATAGAACGCCCACACACAATCTACTGGAGAGGTATTAAGCGTCCGAGCTGAGGAATGGGCGGTACTGGAGAGCTGACCGTAGACAGCTGCCGACGTCGCCTAGCCGCAACTACCTCAGTTTCCAGGGCCACTACCGCCTGAGAAAACTGGGGATCGTTAGCAGTTCCCCTCAAGTCGGGGTTGTTTGCCAACGTTTTGCGCTGGTCCGATGATAGGTCTACTTGAATATCAGGAATAATCCCTCGGCTACTGATATCAGTGCCGTTGGGCGTGTAGTAGTGGGCTACCGTAACCGCAACTCCAGACCCGTCAGAAAGTCCGTGAAGAGACTGAACTAAAGCCTTACCAAAGGTGGGACTGCCTACCACAATGGCTCGGTCATTATCCCCCAAGGCCCCAGTAACAATTTCGCTAGAGCTAGCTGATTCACCATTGACCAAAACCGCCAGGGGCAGCTCGGTTAAATGGGTACGATTCGCCGAAATTTCCTCGCTATCACCGCTGCGATCAACCGTACGCACAATCGGGCCCCGCCGCAGCCACATTCGACAGATATCAATGCTCGCCTGTAGTAAGCCGCCTGGATTATCCCGCAAATCTAAGACAAATGCTTCTGCCCCCTGGGTAGTCAGATCGGAAATGGCAGCCTGCATCTGCTCAGCCGCATGGGCGCTAAATTCGTCCAAGCGAATATAGCCCACACTGATACCATCCTGGGTTTCAAGCTTGGCGTTGACCGTTTGAACTTCTACCAGCGCCCTCGACAGAATAAACGTCTGCGATTCATCGTTGCGTTCAATGGTGAGGGTCACCTGGGTATCCGCTTCTCCCCGGAGCAGCTGAGATGTATGCTCCGCACTGAGAAAGTCTGTGGAACGACCATTGACAAGAACAATGCGATCCCCAACCATCACACCAGCCACATCAGCGGGTGATCCCGGAATAACATCACTGATAATCACAGTGCCAGCAGCGCGATCTCGTCTTAGTCTCAGACCGATCCCCGATACTTCACCCGAGGTTTGATCGGTGAGCTCAGCATATTGATCAGGACTCAAAAAACGAGTGTAGGGATCCTGCAGACGCCCTAGGGCACGGCGCAGTTCGGCATAGGCAGCGTGCCGTGATGTGTAGTTTTGCCCCAGTAATTCTTGACGAACTTCTACCCAATCCGTGCGATTAAAAGAACCATCCACATATTCACGATAGACAATCTGCCATGCTTCATCAAGAATTGCCTTTGGTCCATCCGTAAATGCCGCCTCAGCTGGAAATGGAGTTAAAAATGCAGGTGCTAGAATAACTGTTGCGATCGCGCCAGTCGACCGAAGTAACTCTAAAGTGGTTTTCATTGAAACGGTTGCGGCAGGGGGATAACGGAACGATGGAAAGCAGTCTATGAGACTAAAACGAAGGCATAACCTGAAGAGAAAGCTTATGCAAATCACTACTCAGGCTTGCGTATCTATCAAATCTGGAGCATGAATAAGCATTTATGTAAAGTAGCAGACCGTTGAGAATCAGACCCTTGTGTGCTAAACCATTCAGCATAAATACTGGCCTTAAATCTAGCGCACGGAACAGGGTAATTGCGTAAACGCATTAGATCTTTATCCAAACATTACTTTCATTACTTTTTCGGGAGACTCCAGGTGCAGTAAGTAACACCTAACTGATTTTGAAAAATATTTAATTCAGACTTAACTAAATATCTTAAATACTACGTCTTCAAAGACTCATAGTCCATCTACAGAATATTCTTTGGACCGCGTAATTACAGGAGTATATTTACGGAAGCCTGTATCGAGAGCTACCTTCCATGCCTAGGCGCAAATTCTTACAACGACGTTTAAAGTTTGTTTGGCTAGGACTGATGGTCGGAGTCGCTATTATTACAGGGCTTATATTTAGTAACCTTTGGCGTGCAAGTCATGCACCGACAGATGGCTATTTAGTCCTAGGCGGTAGTATTCGCAGAGAAATACACATGGCCCAGGTAGCGAGTAATTTTTCTAAACCTCGGCCGATTTTGGTATCCGCTGGTTCAGTTGATCCCTGTATTCGGCTGCTATTTGAACAGGCTGGTGCATCTCTGGACCAAGTGTGGCTAGAAAATTGTGCCGAGTCCACATTTGGCAATTTTGTCTACGCTGTGCCCATTTTAGAAAGCTGGGGAGTGCGACATGTGACCTTAGTGACCTCTGGCAGCCATACCCACCGAGCGGTGAGCTTAGGTCGCATTTTGTTTGCAGCTCAGGGCATTTGGGTCACTCCTTTAATCGTTGATGAAACGGGTATTCCAGGCAATCAGGAGACCGCGCTCAAAACAACTCTAGACATTAGCCGTAGTCTGCTCTGGGCCATTGTTGCTCAGGCCCATAAACCCAAGTGCAACCGGTTGGTGGCGCTTGCTGCTGTTGATCTAGATCAGTGGCGACAGCAGGGATTTAAGTGTGAGCACCAGGCCGGGATTGAGGGTAGTTAGGGGATTCCTCCCGTCTGCTCAACTACACCCGAATATATGCCCGAATATAGGTAGTAGTCCTTAATTTTTATCCCAAATCGTTGTACTGAAATTGTCGCTATCTGCTCCCAACCAGGGTCTAGCTGCAGAGCTCCATGCGTCGTAAACGGGTGCCAGTCGTCTGCCAATACCAAGGCCGAGCGCCCCGCTAACAGACGCGATTTAGCCCAAACGTCAAACTGATCGCGGCGGTGGGAAATGGCTAACACCTGTTTGTTATTGAGCCCATAGGCCAGGGCCGAGGCTGAACGGTAGTCAGTGGTTAATAGCAAGTCATGCGGTGGTGCAGCCTGGACCAAGGTTGTCACCTGTCGCCAACCAAAGGACATGCGACCATCGGGGTCACCGTTAGGTCCTACCAGGGCAGCGATCGGTAGCAGACAGTAGTTAATTACCAGTAGCCAGGCCACCACCGTTCCCAAAATGTGGATGCCCGTGAGCCAGCGGCTATGCCTCATGGGAGCTGACCCATCGTTGAGAAAAAACAACGGTAGCAGGGGCAGCAACAGCAGGTAGGCCAAAATATTCCAATAGTAAAGGGCGGTTGAAAATAGACCCACTAGGGAAAGAATCCCCGTCGATGTGGTGAACAGCCCCAGGGCCATGGCTCGATAGGTGGGAGACTTGACGGGAAATTTGATGGAGGCGTTTATCCTGACCGCACGTACCAGGGCCCACACCAGAGGCGGAGATAGAATTAGCGCGGCCGTCAACCAAAAAAATAAAACTGCATCGGGGCGAAGCGTAAGGCCACCGCCGCTATCTACGCTCCGATGCAAGTAGTACTGGAACGATAGCCAGTCGTTTTGAATATTCCAAAACAGGATGGGTAGGATAAACAGAGATGCGATCGCAACCGCCCTATACAGCCGTCCATCCCGCAGTAATGGCCGCAGCTTTGGCTGAGTCACCATTACCCCTAGCGCCGTAAGCCCAACAAATACCGCCGTGTACTTGCACAGTCCGGCTAACCCCAGCATAACCGCCGCACCGTAAAGAAAGCCACTGCGACCTCGACCATCCAGCCACACACCATCCAAAAACCGTACTAACCAGTAGGCCGACAGCAACGAGAATGTCAGTAGCCACTGATCGTGCCAGGCTAGGGTGAGAAATAAAAAATAGAGGGGACTACTCCAACAGCAATGCACCACAATATGCCAGGCCTCATTAGCCCGCTTACCATAGAGATAGCCAGCAATCTGATAATAAGTCCCAAAAAATAAGCTATTACTGACTATGGTTGGCAACCGCAGTACAAATGGGGAATGTCCCAACCCCGAAAACACCCCCTGCACCCAGGCATGAAAGGGTGGGTGATCGTAATAAGACCAGTCCAAATGTTGTCCCCAGAGCCAGTAATAAGCCTCATCGGGATTGGGAAATGCCGTTAGCCAATAAACGCCATGGGCCAACAAAATTAACCACAGCCAGAGGAAAGGTTGAAATTTACTAAATCTAGTCTCCTTCCTCATCCACCGCCTCAATATCAATGCCCCATTCCCGCAGGAGGGCATCATCCCCTTCGTCGGTGAGTTCCTCAGACTCAAAAGACTCAAACTGCGATGGTTCCACCAACCCTGAACGCTCCTCCGGATCGCTCCACAAAGTAGGCGTGTACACAATTACAGGGAGTCCAGTGCCATTTAACCCCCGCACAATCCGCTCTGGTGTTTGAGGAAAGGTAATAAATAACGGGTAGGGGCGCTCAGCCCCCTCATTGAGGAGATGTTCGTGCTGTATCGGCATCTGCCACTCATAGCTTTCCGACAGCAATATCTGGGTGCGCCGCCACCGATATAACAATTCTGAAAACTCTTCATCCGGACGATGGATAAATAGGACCACATCCACACCGGTTTTAATTTTCCACTCGGGATCACACATCAGCATGACTAGATCACAGGGCAAGGAGACCACTTCTCGGCGGGTACTAACCGGCCCCGTTGGGGGGTCGATAGCACGACGAATGCTGATATTGGGGAGGGGTATGGTGACAATACTTTCCTGAGGTCGCCGTATACTGGGCAACATTTCCAAATAGGGTCGATGCTGCTTAAGCAAGGCTAGTGCCCCGTGGTAATCGCTGCACCTGGCAAGCAAATGTTCATAGTCGCCCTGCTGAGTAGCCATGATTGAATAAACGTGCGGCAAACAATCTATTCTAGCTTTCCCGTTTTATCAATCACCATTATGTGGAGTCGTTCTATGGAACGACTCCACACACAAAAACGCACCTACAATAATTCCGTAGACCTTTCCGCTAGGGCCGAACGCTCGCCTCGCGTTAACAGAATATGACCGGCCAGGGGCTCATGCTTAAATCGTTCCACCACATAGGTCAAGCCATTGCTGGCCGCATCCACATAGGGGTTATCAATCTGGGCAGTATCACCGGTCAAGATAATTTTTGTACCCTCCCCGGCCCGAGTTAAAATTGTTTTGACTTCATGGGGGGTCAGATTTTGAGCCTCGTCAACAATTAGAAACTGTTTAGGTAGGGTGCGACCTCGAATATAGGTCAGCGCTTCAATTTGCAATAGTCCCATCTCCATGAGTTCTTCATGGCCTCGCCGCCAGTGAGCTGGCTTGCCAGCCGGATCTTGGGTACCAAAGATTAGATCAAAATTGTCATACAGAGGCTGCATCCACGGCGTCAGCTTCTCATTTACATCCCCTGGCAAATAGCCAATATCTCGCCCCATGGGGACAACCGGACGAGAAATCAGCAGACGACTATAGGCTCTCTCCTCGGACACCTTCAACACACCGGCAGCAATGGCCAATAGGGTTTTACCGGTACCAGCTTTACCTACCAGGGTTACCAAAGGAATCGTGTCATTTAACAACAAATTTAATGCGAATTTCTGTTCCCGGTTGCGGGGATGTACCTGGGAAATACCCGCATAGGGCACTTTAGGTAGGGGCACAAGGTGCCCAGAGGCGCTGTCGACCATAGCCAAGGCCGTATGGGCTGGATTGTTAACATCGACCAGCGTGAGGGACTGATTGGGGTAAAACTTTCCTTCTAGGTCTAAAGTGCCGCCCCGAAATAGCTGGGTGAGCTGGTCTGCATCCACCAGCAGTTCCCCTGTACCGGAGTAAAGGTCATCGATATCAATTTTATCGGTTTCATAATCTTCAGCTGCTATCCCTAGGGTATCGGCCTTGATGCGTAGATTCGCATCTTTGCTAACTAGAACCACCGGACAATTACAGGTGTGTTTATGCTCTAGGGCAACAGCTAAAATCTCATTGTCGGCTTTATCCCCTTCCAGCTCTAGGGGCAACGATGAGAGAGTTTCTTGATGGCATAAAGAGACCTTGAGGGTGCCGTCCCCTTCCAGAAAAATACCTGTGGTCAGACTGCCTTGACCGCGAAGTTTATCGAGCGTGCGAGACACCTGACGTGCATTCCGCCCAGTTTCATCCAGGGATTTTTTGAACCGGTCCAGTTCTTCAATGATGGCAATGGGCAGGATAACGTCATTCTCCTCGAATCGATAGATGGCTCTAGGGTCGTGCAACAGCACGTTGGTATCGAGGACGAATGTTTTTTTCATAAATTCAAATTACCCTTGAAGCCCTTTAAACCCTCACCAGATATCAATCAGACAACTAGATAGATACTTAGAGGGCAGGAACTTCTTGACAGCTAAATAGACAGCAGAAATGTATGTACTATTATCTACTAAACTCTACCTATTTGCGTACTGGGCTATGATCCCATAACCGGATGGCCATCAACGGCTATCCGATAGCTGTCTAAGTTCTTGATGAATACGAGTCCCTACTTGCAGGGCTTCGTTGAGCAGTTGGCCATAGTCTCCGGCCATATCTTCAGCCTGCAGGGCTTGTAGGCTGTAGAGGTTAGTTTCAATGCTGGCAAATAGCTCGTGACGACGGGCGATAAATTGCTGATGTTTGCGCATGATTTTATCGCTCGTCAGACCGCATACCAAGCTTTCACGGGTTAGATGCAAGGCCTCTTTGACATCGTCTGGATTTTCTAATGACAGGCGTTTAGAGCGATCGGCCTGACGCAGTTCGTCTAAAATTTCCACCGCTTTAATCATTTCGTTAAAGCGGTCAACTTCATCTAGCAGGTGGCTGAGAACCTTGAGCTGAGTTCCCTTATGGATGCCGTAGATAGCGTGGGCCATGGCGGTTGCGATCGCACCTCCCACACCCACACCCATAAATACCCCCACCGCCTGTTCTGCCAGGTTGCGCCCTAGCACCAAACACACCGGCAGCCATAAAACTAGGGCGACTGACAGCACTAGCCCTTGGTTGATCAACCAGGCCCAGCGCAGACGCGGATGCCGAAATACCGACAGCCGTGTGCCCCAGCCCATGGATAGCTCACTAATATCTAAACTGGTCAGCTCATCCAAGTCATGATTCGTAATCCGTAAATTATCTAGATTAATTTCGCTCATTCATGTCTGGGTATACGACGCCTTGCCCGTTGTGGTAGAGGCGTTCCGTGGAACGCCTCTACCGAATCGATAGACGACTAGAAGCCTAATAAAGACCCCAGACTCGTAAAAATCTGAGCATAGAAGTTGCCCTCAATCTCGGAGCGAAAGACCTGAAACGGCTCGTTGGGAGCCCCAAAGAAAGGACGTAGGGTCCAGCCTAGCTGGGACCCCACCAGGGCATATAGCCCCAGCCAACCCAACAACAAACGGTTACGCAGACGACTACCGGCAGCATCTGGTCCTACCACATGACGCATGCCCTGGTAAAAGAGGCGGACGCCAATGATGCCGGTCAATCCCATTACCGCCACATTCAGCAACAAAAAGAAGTTATATCCCTGAATCGAAACCAAAAAGAACAAAACCACGGGGGCAAAGCTAAACAGCAGCACGCTGATCACCGCCACAGTGGTCATTAGCATGGCGCTATATTGGCGAAAATTAAGTTTTGAGCCAAAGAGAATATCAAAAAAGTACAGGGTGGGTAGACAAATGCCCAGGGTAATCAAATAAAGGGCCGGTAGTTTAACCATCGATGCCAGCATTTGCAGCACGCTGCTGGATGAGCCAATGATGGCTCCATAGACAGCAAAAAATATACAGCTGACCACCAGTAGAGAAAAGATCTTTCGCTCCAGTTTGACGTCACGACGAATGTCTTCGAGAAACTGGTTGCGATCGCGCAATAACTGGATCAAAACTGAAAAATGTTTCATGTGATGCCGACTGGAATAACGTCAGGAATACTCCCAGCCATGGCTACACAGCGTTCAGCAAACATTTCGAACAGCACCCAGCAGAATGCGCTCAAAATTAAGGCCGCGACGTTAACGTCTCGGCCTCTCATCATCAGTTTCTATAGTTGTAGGTCTGAACCCAGCACTAGGAACCTTGAGCCTTAAGCTGCTCAATTTCCTGACGAATAGCTGACAGCTGCTCGGTGAGGGCCTTAATCTCAGCCTGAATACCGCTGTCTGCCACCGGCTGAGCCACCGTATTTACAGTTGCACTACTGGCTGGAGATGGAGCAAAAGGATTGGGCCATTGACCATCGAAGTTACCGCTGAAATTATCCACAAATTCTCGGGCCTCTTTCTCAGTTAAAGCCCCCTTGATTTCTAGCTCATCGGCAAGACGGTCAAAATCTGTACCAATATCAGAAAATTTACTCGCAGACGCCTGTGGATCTTGAATAGCCTCGACCGCAGACGCGGCTGCTCCCAACGAGACCCGGAAGCTTTTTTGAATCAATTCGGTCAACGTATCAAAATTCATGGCTAAAGTCGATTTAAACGCCTAATCACCGTTCTACACCGGAGCATACATTATAGACATTCCTGAACCGTCTAACCCGTACAGATACATAGCTCAATAGCTTCCAGCAGTCCTACAGTCCCAAACATTGACGAGCGACCCAGCCAGTCACCTGCTGGATCTGGACCCGATACCACCCGCGACCATATTCCCCCAGCAGCGTTACCGATGTACCGTTGCGAAATGTCCCAACTACGCTATATTGAATTCCCCCAGCGCTGCGCACGTTACAGGCATTGTAAGGAGCAGGGGCTTGAATAGCTCGCACGTTCTGAGCCTCAACCCGACGCGTCACCATCAAAGAAGCCGCTAGGATGAGGATAAATCCACTCCAACGTACATACTTCCACCGAGCTGGAATCTGGGCAAGTCGAGCTCCTGAATTTATCACCATTTGCTAACCGAACCTCCATAGGGCTCTGTGATAGACGTTTTCACTTTTAATGCTTTAATGTTAGCCAGATATTTTTAACCAATCACCAATTAGAAACAATTAGAAAAATACTAAATATAGTCACTAAATATTAACAAATGCGTCGCGCTGTTAAAGCTGTGAATTTGGCCGACAAGCTGACCAAATTCCACTGCTAAAATTTTGAGAATATTCACAGTAGATAGAGTTAAAGGATTTATGCGCTCATATCTCGTTGCGGTTGTTGATGGTGCCCAGGCTCGTTTCTTTACCCTGACGGCCGCAGAGTTTTCTGATGAAGAACAACCCAGGCCTCATCTAACCGAGCACAGTAGCCTGAATAACGCTGAAAAGCCTATAGCTAGCAAAGGTGATGCCAACAACCTGATTGGACGCAAACACCACGGTAATCGTCACGAAAAGACCACACAATCTACAGAAACAAGCCGACGCTTTGCTAGCAAAGTGTTACAGCATATCCAGGCAGTTAGCCAAAACTCTGCTAGTCACCATCTCATCCTGGTGGCCGAGCCTCATATTTTAGGAAACTTACGAGAGTCTGTTTCCAGCTACGTTCCTTCTACCATGACAATTAGCGAGCTAGCAAAAGATCTCTGTCGATTAAATGCCCATGAGCTGCATAAATATTTAATCAACAAACAAATGCTACCCGCTGCCAATCGGGGTCGATAAAATCCACGGCTGTGGATTAACATCACACTCCTTATGCATAAAAAGTGTAAGTAACATCTAAAGAGATTCTGTAGAAGAGTATCTTTACTAGATTTTGCGTAGGGTAACAGTTTGAAATAAACGTCTGTTAGAGTAGCTAAGTTAGCTGTTGAAACAATAGCTTCAAAGCGATTAACAAATGCCCAGTTTTGGATAGCAATTTGAGCTGCTGGCAAAACTGAAATTACAAACTGTTGTTAACGAGTTTTTTTATGCTGATGGAATTGTGCCCTTGCTGTGGTGTTCGACTGTTACGTCATGCGAGCAAGTCTGGCCCGTACTTACGCTGTGGCAGCTGTCGATTTGAAATACCTGGAGAAATACCGGTCGACACTGAAGCTTCCAATGCTACAGACGGTTTGTTAGATGAACGTAACGTGGCCAAAACTGTAACAGCGGAACAAGCTTAGACACACCTGTAAGTGTGTTGATTTGTTAAGTTGATTAAAACCGAGCTGTGCTAGAGATTGATTTAGCACGGCTCGGTTTGTAATAGGGCCGTGTGGCCAGAGGTATGTCACCCCTCACACCTCAAGACTTTTTCTCTCACGGTCAAGTGTTTTTACCACAAACGCCCATTTGTCGGCGACCTCTTCAATAATCTTGGCTGTAGGCTTTCCAGCGCCATGGCCAGCCTTGGTCTCAATCCGTATCAGAACTGGATTATCTCCCTGGTGTACGGACTGTAGTGCAGCTGCAAACTTGAAACTGTGGGCAGGAACCACCCGGTCGTCATGGTCAGCTGTTGTAATTAGAGTGGCCGGATAGGTGGCAGGGGTTAGATTATGCAAAGGAGAGTAGGCGTATAGGGCCTGAAACTCATCTGGATCCTGGGGAGAGCCATAGTCACTTTCCCAAGCCCAGCCAATGGTGAACTGATTAAATCGCAGCATATCCATAACGCCTACCGCTGGCAGCGCAGCTGCAAACAAATCAGGGCGCTGAATCATACAGGCTCCCACCAGTAGGCCACCGTTGCTGCCCCCCATAATGGCCAAATTTTCCGGCGCAGTATAGTTGTTTTCAATCAGCCATTCTGCAGCGCTAATAAAGTCATCAAAAACATTTTGCTTGTTGAGCTTGGTGCCTGCCTGGTGCCAGGTTTCGCCGTACTCACCGCCGCCACGCAGGTTAGCGATGGCATAAATACCCCCCAACTCTAGCCACACTAGGTTACTGACCGAGAATGACGGGCTGAGAGAAATGTTGAACCCACCGTAGCCATAAAGCAGTGTCGGTGTGTGACCGTTAGGGGTCATACCCTTTTTGTGGGTGATAAACATGGGTACGCGGGTGCCATCTTGACTGGTATAAAACACCTGCTGGGTTTCGTATTGGCTTGGGTCAAAGGCGACTTGGGCTTCGCGAAACAGGGTTTGCTCTCCGGTGGTCAGGTTATAGCGATAGATTTGGCTAGGGACGGTAAAGCTAGAAAACTGGTAAAACGTTTCAGTATCTTCTTTTTTGCCGTCAAAGCCAGCGGCTGAGCCGATCCCCGGTAGCTCCAGCGTGCTCAGTAGCTGACCAGTTAGGTCAAAGGTTTGCACTGTAGTATAGGCATCTTTGAGATAGTTGACCACAAACTGATGGTTGACCAGGCTAACGGAATCTAGAGTTTCTTCTGCCTCAGAAATAATCTCTTTAGGGCTGTTGCCTTGGGTTAAATCGAGGGCGATAACACGACCGCGAGACGCGTCTAAATCAGTCTGAAACCAGAATGTGGTTCCGTCGCTGTCAATTAGATTATAGGAGGCTTCGAACTCACTGATTAGCTCAACAACTTCGCCGTTAGAAGCCTGCAGATCTTTGTAAAAGATAAGATTCTTTCTCTCGGTGCCTCGCCATACGGAAATTACCAGATAGCGGCCATCGTTGGTGACCTGTCCTTGAAAGCCCCATTCCTTCTCATCGGGGCGCTCGTATATCAGGGTATCTTCTGACTGGGGGGTGCCTAGACGATGGTAAAAGAGCTTTTGAAAATAGTTGACTTCTTCAAACTGCGAGTCGGTTCCAGGTTCGTCGTAACGGCTATAAAAGAATCCTTGATTGTCATGGCTCCAGGCTGCCCCTGAGAATTTACTCCACTGTAGGTAGTCGGTGGTATCTTCTCCGGTTTCAATGTCGCGTACCTTCCACTCTAGCCAGTCTGAGCCAGAGCTAGAGAGACTGTAGGCCAGAGAGCGACCGTCTTCGCTGACGGCGATACTGCCGAGGGCGACGGTGCCGTCCTCTGACAGTGTGTTGGGGTCTAGCAAAACTGTTGGCTCTGCCTCTAGAGACGGTTGGGTGTAGAGCACCGCCTGATTTTGTAAGCCGTCGTTTTTGTAGTAGAAATAGCGGCCTCCACGCTTAAACGGGATACTGTAGCGCTCATAGTTCCATAGCTCGGTCAGGCGCTGTTTTAGAGGCTCCACTGCGCTTAGCTCGTGCAAATAGCCAAAGGTGACTTTGTTTTGCGCTTTAACCCAAGCTTTTGTCTCATCGGAGTTGGGGTCTTCGAGCCAGCGGTAAGGGTCGGCAACGGTGGTGCCGTGGTAGGTGTCGGTTTGGTCGCAGCGGCGAGTGTCGGGGTATGTAAAAGCCATGGGAGAACAAGCAGGGGGGAATGGGAAATGGGCAGGGAGCAATCGACAATGGGCAATAAACAACTGGCAGCGGGAGCACTACCCAATCAATCCTTTATCGGGTAGTTTAGCGTCTCTAGAATTAAACGAGCGAACCGTGCTGCTGCGCCTGACGGTCCGCGTAGATTGCGTAGGGTTTGCTGCATGGTTGCTAGCTGGTCTGGATGGGCTAGGTATTGCGAAATGCGATCGCACACCTCCTCAGCTGTAATCCGCCCTAACAGCTCTGGCACTACTTCCTTTTTGGCCCAGATATTAGGCCAGGCAAACCGCTTTTGATTACGCTGGATATATTGAATCGCTACAGTATTAATCACTTTAGTCAGGGCGGTACCGACTACGGGAAGCTGGCACAGCAGCCCCAGTAGACCATCCCAGGTGCGCATGACATCCAGCTGCTGGGTGGGGAGGAGGACAACCATGGGAACTGCTAAAGAGCCGAGCTGGGCGGTGTTAGCACCGACGGTGGTGACGCAAAGGGTGCAACGTTTGAGCAGACCATGGGCGGGAAAGTCTGTCCACAGAATGACTTTAGGGCCATCTTTGATTTGGAAGTAGGGCAGGCCGTCGTTGCTGGTAACTAGCTGGGCTTTTGGGCCCTCCATGACTGCGACAGTGGCGTTTTGGTCAGGGTCGGCGTAGATGGCTAGAGTTTCTGGAGTGACGGTGGGAGCAACGGGGATGACGAATTGGAGGTGGGGATACTGGGTGTGGAGGTGGTGTGCGATCGCAAGCGACAGCGGCACCCCAGGCCGCAGCTTATCCGGCTTTGATCCCGGCAGCAGCCCAATCACCTGGGCCTTCTCCGCAAACGGCAGCTCAGCTCCTGCTACCGACTCCACATCCGCCATTAAGTCACCCACCACCGTCAGCTTAGACTGATACTTCGGTGCAACAGCAGTGTCCTCCTGCATCATGCCAAAGCGATCTACCCAGTTGAGCCAGCGCGGTTCCCATTCAGCGTAAACCGCTGTCCGATAGCCCAACCGTTTAGCCGCCCATACCGCATAGAGCTGGTCGCCCCCCAGAAAAACTACTACGCCCTGAGCGTGCCAGTCCCAGTCCGCCGCCGTTTTACCCGACAGCAAAAACCGAAAAAAGTCCTTTGGCCCCTGTACCCGGTCCACTTCCGGATAGGACCTGAGTGAATCAGTCTCACCGCCGGATGCGTGGGGGCAGGGAGACAGCATTACCGATAGCCGTAACTGTGTGTGGTCCGGCTCATAGTGACGCAGCTGCTGCACCACGGGTTTAACCCAGGTAGCCACCTCGCCAGGACCGTTTGTCAAAATGAGGACATCTACCACCATCGGTTTACCCATTTCAAATGGCATTGCAATGGTCACATTATCATGGGTATTCCCCGCAAGCAGGATTGACTCTTCTGCGAAAAAAAGCTGAAGCCCACGCTGGGTTGAAACGCCAGCGCTAACTGAGGGGATGTCCGCTAAAGGGACAATTGGAAGCGCTGGAGGCTGCTGGTGGAGCGATCGAGGCATCGTTAAGTGTTGTGGAAGCAAACCCTCAAAACACATTTCCGATCATTGTGTCCCTTTCAGTGGACACCCTGCGGCTAGCCCTGTCACTTTGAGTGCAGGGCGAGTTGACGCTTCCCCACCAAATGCAAGATCTAAGCTAGCCTAAATACCGTCCTTCCAGATTTCCGTTTCCACCGTGACCCAGCCTGCTGCATTACGTGATTTGTTGACCGCTGTTGCCCAGGGGCAGCTCAGCCCAGATACTGCCTTGGATAAGCTCAAGCATCTGAACTATCAGCCAGTGGATGATTTTGCCAAAATCGACAACCATCGAGCCTTGCGCACAGGCTTTCCAGAGGTGATCTGGGGAGAGGACAAAACTGTAGAACAGCTGGTCAAAATCTTTCAGGCGATGGCACCGGAGCATCCGGTGGTGATGGCGACGCGGATTGTGCCTGAGGTGTATGCACAATTACGCGCGCAGCTGCCAGCTTTGCAGTATTACGAGACTGCTCGGATCTGTGCTCTACAGCCGGAGTCTGTGGCGACAGAATATCCGGGGACAATTGCTATTCTCACCGCAGGAACTGCAGATTTACCGGTGGCGGAGGAAGCGGCAGTGACGCTAGAGCTATCGGGCTATGGGGTGGCGCGGCTATGGGATGTGGGTGTGGCGGGTATTCATCGACTGTTAAACAACCGGGCGGTGATTGATAGCGCTGATGTGTTGATTGTTGTTGCGGGGATGGAAGGGGCGTTGCCCAGTGTTGTGGCTGGGTTGGCAGACTGCCCGGTAATTGCGGTGCCGACGAGTGTGGGCTATGGGGCTAGTTTTGGTGGGGTGTCAGCGTTGTTGACGATGTTGAATTCCTGTGCGGCGGGGATTGGGGTGATGAATATTGATAATGGGTTTGGTGCAGCGGTGTTGGCGGGGCAGATTATTAGGACGGCAGTGCGGGTTGGGGGGGATGCTGGTTGAGGTTTTTGCTGTTAGGAAGTTTTGTCTGAAAGCTTGCACTGGTGTTGGTTGTGAGGCTGAAGTCCGTGCTGGGTTTTGAACCCTGCGTGGGTGAGCGCTTCTCCACCGGGTGTTGGTTGTGAGGTGGGAGTCCGCGCTGGGTTGAAGGTTCGGTGCTAGTTGGGGATTATCTACTAAGCTCAGAATCTTGGACTAGTTTTGGCTGTGGGGCTGCAGTCCGCGCTGGGTTGAAACGCCAGCGCTAATCAAAGGGTGTCCACTGAAAGGGACACAATCCTCGGAGATGTGTTTTTTAGGTTTCGCTTTCACAATGCTCAGCTATCCTTCAATCGGTCCACAACCGACCACCAGCGCTTCCAAACCAAATTGTCCCTTTTAGTGGACAACCCTCAGCTAGCGTTGGGTTTTGAACCCTGCGCGGGTGAGCGCTTCCCCACCAGGTGCAAGAAAGATCTGAGCAATATCAATCTAAACATAGGGTTACGAAGGACTGACTCAGACGGTGGTCACTGAGTACAATAGCGGCAATGGTCAAAATCGTTGTTTCTGCTGTGCCTGTCTGTAATACATCCCGACTCTATGACCGGTTTATCGCGGTTCTAAAAGCGCGCAAAATTTGGGATGCGGGTATGCTGATCCAGCAGATGCTAGGGGACTTTGATTGGACAAGTCTGATACCTAAGTTGAGGGGACGAAACTACTCATTAATCCGGGCTTTGACTCCGCAGTTCGGCTGAGTTTACCGTCGAAGCCTCAGCCCTAACTGCGTCAAAATTAGCTGGTTGAGCAGAGCCGAAACCAGCAGCGTTAGAGATATCTACTTTTAGCATCTACTTCATCAACCACTAGACGTAAAAAATAGTTGCTCACTTGTTTTTGCGTCATCTGAATTGTAAAGCTGAGTCCCTTATCTTTTGTCCGAGCTCTTTGACCCTTAGGATTTTCATTTTGCTCACCCATGACCTCACCACGATTTGCTGAAGTAGAACAACTAATTGAGCACGCACTGCTGACAAGGACAACAACTTTAGATTTATCATTTTTAGAGTTAGATACTTTACCAACATCGATCGGCCAACTCACTAACCTGACGACGCTTGACCTTAACGCAAATCAACTGACGATGGTGCCCAAGGAACTGGGCCAACTCACCAACCTGACTCGGCTTAACCTCAACGCAAATCAACTGACGATGGTGCCCAAGGAACTGGGCCAACTCACCAACCTGACTCGGCTTAACCTCCACGCAAATCAACTGACGACGGTGCCCAAGGAACTGGGTCAACTCACTAACCTGACGGTGCTTTATCTCGACGAAAATCAACTGACGACGGTGCCCAAGGAACTGGGTCAACTCACTAACCTGACGGTGCTTTACCTCCACGAAAATCAACTAACGACGGTGCCTAAAGAATTGGGCCAACTCACTAACCTGACTCGGCTTTCCCTCCACGAAAATCAACTGACGACGGTGCCCAAGGAATTGGGCCAACTCACTAACCTGACGGTGCTTTACCTCCACGAAAATCAACTGACGACGGTGCCCAAGGAATTGGGCCAACTCACAAACCTGATAGAGCTTTACCTCGACGAAAATCAACTGACGATGGTGCCCAAGGAACTGGGCCAACTCACCAACTTGACGGAGCTTAATCTCAGCGACAATGCTAATCTGGCATCGCCATCACCTGAAATTGTGGAGCAGGGAACTCAGGCGATCTTAACCTACCTGCGAGAGCAGAAAGATGATGGTAAACGTCAGTGGGTTTCTAAACTACTAGTGGTGGGAGAAGGCGGCGTCGGCAAAACCTCTCTACTCCGAGCTCTACGGGGTGAAACCTTTAAAGTTCAGCAGTCTTCTACTCACGGAATCGAGATAAAAGCCCTAGCTCTGCGACATCCTGTAGAAACAGACGTTACCATGGCTCTCAATACTTGGGACTTTGGTGGACAAGAGATTTATCACGCCACCCACCAGTTTTTTCTCACCAATCGTTCGTTGTTTCTCTTAGCATTTAATGCCCGACTTGGTTTTGAGCAAGGCAAGCTAGTCTACTGGCTCAAGGCTATCCGCGCCAATGCTCCCGAGTCTCCTATAATTCTGGTTGCAACCTGGTCCGACGAACGCGATGCTGATTTACCCCTATCGGATCTAAAACAACAGTTTCCTCAAATCGTCGGTTTCTATGAAGTCAGTAACAAAAAAGGTACCGGGATTCAAGCACTAAAGCAGGCCATTACGACCGCGGCAGCTGAGCTACCCCTCATGGGAGAAATCTGGCCTGCCACCTGGTTAAAGTTTGCCAACATTGTTCGTAAGAGCAAAGGAAAACAAGCTACCCCTAAGCAGTTTTGGGATGTTATGACTAAAGCCAAGGTTTCTACAGATGGACAACCTGTCTTGGCAAAATGGCTCCATGAATTGGGCGATATCTTATTTTTCCAAGACGACGACGAAGTCAATGACCTGGTTATTCTAAAACCTCAGTGGGTCACCGAGTACATTAGCAAAGTACTGACTGCTGAAGAAGTGATCAAACGTAACGGCATTTTCACCCGTCAGTGTATGAATCACGTTTGGGCTGATTTGAAACCTGGTCTGCGCAATTTCTTTTTACGTCTGATGGAACGGTTTGATCTCTCCTACCGTACCCTGGAAAACCGTGATATTAGCCTAATCGTAGAGCGACTCCCTTTTGAACTTCCTGAATTTCAAAATCTTTGGAAACAAAAACAACAGGAAAGTAACTGCAAAGAAGTTTCCATGAAATTTCAGGTAAGTGAGATTCTTCCTGGCATTCCCACCTGGTTTATTGCTCGGCAGCACCGCTTTACCATCGATCAAGGTGAACGACGTGGCATTCACTGGCGCACCGGAGTTCTGTTTCGTGACCGCGAGGGTAAACACTTAGGATTGGTGCGTACTCTCCGTGATGACACCACCAATGCTGACTATCTGCACCTCACTGTTCGTGGTCCTGTTCCCCATGCTTTCTTTGATGTTTTACGAGAAGGACTAGAACTCACCCTTCGCCGGTATCCTGGACTTAAAATCACCCGACTGCTACCCTGCCCCGATCCAGATGAAACTGATTGCACTCATGAATTTGACTATGCCAACCTAACGCGCCGATTAGAATTAAAAAAGCCGAAAACTCTGATCGAATGCCCTAGCTGCTTAGCTGATATTTCAGTAACAGGTCTTCTATTTGGCCTACACTACACCACTCAAGACGCCGTTATTGAAAAAATCGATTCCCTTCAAGAATCAATGTCACAGGGCTTCACCGAACTTCGTGAACTTGTTCAACGTGATGTTATTCGCGAAATTCGCACTGTTCAAAAACAAATCGAATCTCCCTGCCCCAGCGTCTTTGTCCTCCGGCCCGATGACCGCAAACCCTGGCAAAAAGACATCGGCTCTCAACGGATCAAACTTCAGCTCTACTGTGAACACCCCGGCTGCCTTCATCCTGTCCAGGAGGGCGGCCTCTATTCCATCGATAATCCTAAACAATGGCTGAAGGTGATGACACCCCACATCAATCATCTCTTCGGCATTCTCAAATATGTCACCCCCGTTATGGGACCCTGGCTCAATATCTCCGCCCCCGTTTACAGCGAGCTAATCAAAAACGACCTAGCCCTAAGCAAAGCCTTGGTTGATAAGCTACCCGAGATAAAATTTGACGATGACAAGCATAGTTTTATCGACGATGAACGGCATGATAACACCCGCAAGATTAGCGGAGCCGCTCTACGGATGCTCCACGAATTCCTCAAGCAAAAAGACCCTGAGCAAGTCTGGGGTGGACTAACCCGCATCACTACCCCTGAGGGAGACGTCTTGTGGTTGTGCAAAGAACACATCAAAGAGATTTATCCCACATCCTCGTAGCGTAGCCAACAATACAGCGCAGTCACTGTTATAGAAGATTTATTGGCCCGCTTGACGAAATCCCAAAGTCCGTTTTACAGTTACTCAATGCCGCGCTAATTTAGTGCAGCTGTTCTACTAGAACCTAATTACTTGGCACCGTCGGCAGGTGTGGGGACACCTAACCGACGGCTAACCCACGGATTCCGAACAATCCACGGGCTGGGGTCATTATGCCCTAACCCCTGCGTTTGTGATACTACGTGAGGGGCTAAGGCGTTAGGTTCTGGTCACCTAAACCTACGTCTGGAGACCAGAACCATGTTTCAAGACCCAACATCGAGCGCAAATGCGCCCACCGATTCTGCTTGCTGTTTACCTGAATACGCCTACGAGTCTGGACGGCTGATGCTGTTTGGCACCCTCGGGTTTGTGCAGATGTCCATCAAGGAGTTGCATAAGCTCAACTACGCTGAAGCCAACGACTGGAGCCGTCCGCTACCCACCGGACAGCCCAATGAAGTGATGGCGATCTTGACCAAGAAGGTCAGGGTCGACTAGAGCGGGGTTGCGATCTCGTTCTTTCGGGATTGTATTGCATAAGAAAAGGTGCTGCAGGGAATTCTGTCATCCACACCCATAGCAGCACCCAGCACAAACCAAATTTTTACTGGCGAACTATTGTTTAACCGCAGTCGCCATGGTAATCAATTAGCCGCCTGCAACAGCAGGTACAATGCTCACCTCATCACCGTCGCTAAGCGCCGTGTCTTTGCCATCCAAGAACCGAATGTCTTCACTATTAACGTAGAAGTTAACAAACCGACGTAGCTCACCACTATCATCACACAGACGGGCTTTGATGCCAGGAAATTTGCCCTCTAAAGCATCCAAAAGAGTAACAATGTTCTCGCCACCGATCTCGACGGTGGCTTCGTTGTTAGTGAACTTTTGCAGGGGAGTGGGAATTAAAACTTTAACAGCCATGAAAGTAACAACTCAAAAAGTAAAACAGCAATGATTTGAAACAGAGAATTTCAGGAATGAGGTTTAAATAAAATCCCAAATTAACGTATGAGAATGGGATAACTTATCCCCTCCTGGGAGGAGCAATGGGGTGGGTTGGCCGTTAGCGCAAGTGATCGAACCCCACCCCGCCTTTCAGGCACCCCTCCCGAGAGGGGAGAGATCGGCAAGTATTAAATCCTCATTCCTTAGATCTTGCCCTTGGTTGGATGTGAGGCTCAAACCCACGCTAGGTTGGAAACCTACCGCTAACGGAGGGGTGTCCGCTAAAGGGACACGTTGGCGGTGGGGCAATCAAGCTTTGAAGGCGGGTTGACGCTTCACTGTCAGAGGCAATATAGGTGCGATCTCAATAGGTGAGAGATCCCGTGGGCTGATTTTTTTCTCAAACCCAACCCACAGAACTAAATCTCTAAACCTGGGTTTGTTGCCAATCCAAGCGATTTAGCGTGTTGGCCCGCTCCCAGGCATGCTCAAAGCTCTCAAGCTTAGGCTCGATCAGCAGCGGCTCACCAGCAGCACCACTCACCGCTTCCTGAGTCTTGAGACCATTGCCAGTAATATAGACAACAGTACGCTCATCAGGGTTAATCTTACCGGCTTCTACCAGCTTTTTCAGAACCGCAATCGTGGTACCACCTGCTGTCTCAGTAAAGATACCTTCGGTCTCAGCCAGCAGCTTCATGCCATCGACGATCTCAGCATCGGTCACATCTTCGATGTTGCCATTGGTCTTCTTAGCAATCTCCAGGGCATAAATACCGTCTGCAGGATTACCAATCGCAATAGACTTAGCAATGGTATTGGGTTTAACCGGGGTAATAAAATCACGCCCTTCCTTAAATGCCTGGGAAATAGGTGAACAGCCCTCAGCCTGGGCACCGCTAAAGCGAACAAACTTCTCATCCACCAAACCGGTCTTCACCAATTCGTTAAAGCCCTTGTAAATCTTGCCATAGAGAGAACCCGACGCGAGAGGAGCGACAATATGGTCGGGCAGTTCCCAACCTAATTGCTCAGCCACTTCAAAGGCCAGGGTTTTAGACCCTTCGGAATAGTAGGGACGCAGGTTAATGTTGACAAAGCCCCAGCCGTGGGTGTTAGCAACTTCAGAGCACAGACGGTTGACCTGGTCATAGTTACCGTGCACGGCCATGACGATGGGGTCATAAATTAGAGTGCCTAACACCTTGCCAGACTCTAGATCGGACGGGATAAAGACACAGCAGTCGAGACCTGCGTGAGCTGCAATGGCAGCTGTGGAGTTCGCCAGGTTACCAGTACTGGCACAAGAAACCGTGGTAAACCCAAGCTCACGAGCGCGGGTAAGGGCCACAGAAACCACCCGATCCTTAAAGCTCAGGGTGGGCATGTTGACGGCATCGTTCTTAATATAAAGCTCTTTAAGACCCAGACGCCGGGCTAGACGATTGGCCTTGAGCAAAGGAGTCATGCCGGTACCGACATCGATGGGGTCGTCGGTTGCCACTGGCAAAAATGCCTTATAACGCCAGATGGAATTGGGTCCGGCGGCAATGCTCTCACGGCTAACCTGACGACTAATAGCATCGTAGTCGTAGGCAACCTCTAGAGGACCAAAGCATTCTTCGCACACATGCTTGGCACCTAGCTCATAGGTGGTGCCACATTCTCGACACTTGAGATTGCTAAAGTTGGACGACTGCAGCGTTGGCGTTTTTGGACGGTCAATAGCCTGGGTCATGGGAAGTTGTGAATGACAGATTAATTTGAACGTATCACGGGGTACAAAATGCCGTCAAACATACCCGACTATTTTGGTCGGGTATTCTAGAATCTTCTATAAATAAGGGTTTGAGCCCTTCCTATTGATATGTCACTAAAAATCCATGGATAAAATCTAATTTTTCTATGAGCGGGTGCTATTAAAATCCCAGATCGGCTCTGGCGGCTTCAGCTGCTTTAAATAGCTGGGCATTGGGTAGTTCATCCCAGGCGGTGGCACCAATCTCTGCATAAAAGTCTGCGTTGTAGGGACGGGTCCGCACCACCACCGGCATGGGGACCGCGTGCCCCAACAACAGGGCCTGCTGCTTGGAGTCCAGCTTGGCCAGTACTGAACGCAGGTTCTGCCCTCCGGAAACACCGGTAAAGATGGCGTCTATATCTTTTTCGTCATTGAGCAGGGCGGTAATGCGGGTGCCAATCTGCGACATGACTTCGTTGTCGATACCCGACGGGCGCTGATCTACCACGAGCAATGTGACAAAATACTTACGCATTTCTCGGGCAATGGTGCCAAAGATAGTCTGTTTAGCAGTGGCCGGGTCAAGAAACCGGTGGGCTTCTTCAATGGTTATCACCAGCTGCGTTGGGCGATCGCTGGCATTTTTGGTTTGAAGAAACCGGTCGGCCTTACGTACATAGCTGGCATGAATACGGCGGGCAATCACATTAGTGGCCAACATATAGGAGAGCATGTTTGACTGGGAGCCAAACTCAACCACCACATGCTTACCGGCATCCAGCGCCTCTAGAATCTGGGTGACATAGTTGTGGGGACAGGTATTACGAATATACTTCAGCTCGGCCAGACGGGTAAGCTTGCGCTGCAGGGCCATAATCGACGACTTGCTGCCCATTTTGACTTCGCAAAATTCCTGAATCTCTTCGTTGCTCATGGTGAGTAAGCGGTTAATCCAGGCTTTGCCAAACTCGTTGCGCAGAATGATGGCGTTCTCTAGGCTGGCTTCCGATAGATTCAGCTCGCGACCAATCAGCGAGAGATCTTCCACATCAATCTGATCAAAGCTGATGTAGAGTTCCTGGGCATCTCGCACCCCCCTGCGCTTTGTGGATTCAGGGTCGAGGGTGAACATTTGCACCTGACCGGGAAACAGCTGCCGTAGACCCTTCACGGTGCTAAAGTTAGCCCCTTCGCTAACCGCTTCCCACCCGTATTCTGAATGCATATCAAAAATCAGATTGACGGCGGCCCGCTGTTTGATAATGCCGGACAGTAGCAGCCGGGTGAGAAAAGACTTTCCTGTTCCGGATTTACCAAAAATACCGTTGCTGCGTTCTACAAACCGATCGAGGTCAATACAGATGGGCACATCCATGTCGATGGGCTGACCAATGGCAAAATTACGCCGATGGGGATCATCTTCCCAGCCAAAAACAGACCGAAAGTCTCGTTCGCTAGCGTCATACACTTGGCTAAAGTGCCCCGGAATAGTCTTAACCGGCAGCAGCTGCATTTGAGCACTGCTATTAGCCTGATACGACGCTAGTTCTCCTCTTCCCCCTTTCTCCCTTCCCCCCTTCTCTCCGGAAGATTCCGGAGTAAACATCAGCATGGGGGCTAAATCAATGGTGCCGTAGGTGCCGCCGCCAGCCAGAACTTCTTGCAAAAACAGCTCGGTAGGATGGGGCGGATTGGCCAGGATACGCTGGCTGGCTGTCCCCAGAGAAACGTCGGTGAGCATGCAGAAAAATCGCGATCGCACCCCCTGCACCACCAGAAACTTACCCACCCTCATATCTTCCACACTGACATCAGCATGAAGCCGGACTTCCAGGCCCTGACTCAGGGAGCCTTGAATCACTGAACCCAGAGGTGTTTCGTTGTTCATGGCAAGATATTTCGTGGGTCGCCATTGCCCATCCTAGCTTGAGACTCGCGTTTCAATACATACGTTCTAAGAAAAAACAAAAATAAATCAGGTGGGGGCGTTCCATGGAACGCCCCCACCTGATTTTATGGAAAATTGTGGAATATCCCTGCAGCCCTAACCTATCGCCCAAGATTCCAGCCCACACCTGCCTGAATCGCCGTTGCCGTGCCACCGCCATCTTCAAAGGCATCAAAGGCAAAAATAGCATTGCCAAAGACAACTAAATTACTACGGGGAACGGCAAAATCAATTCCCGGCTGAATCACAAACGCGGTTTGATCGCCCACGGGTGAAGCATCATTACCAGTCGGTAGAGAGATGCCTGCACCGACATAAACATCTGTCTGAAACGTGAGCGGAATATCGTAGGAGACTGTTGGTACCAGGGCCAGATCACCATTAAACAAAAACGCCTGTCCTCTGAGGGAGACCGGAACAGCAAATAACTTATAGCGGCCTGCAACGACCATCCCTAAGCCATCTCCGTCGCCGTTGTCATCGTCGGTGAGCCCCAGACTGCCACCAGCGCCAACATAGCTACCATAGGCTGCTTGGGCCCGGGCTGGTTGCACATCCAGCGCAGCTACCAAAGCGCCAGCCGTGATCGCAGCTAAGCCTAAACGCCCCAGCATAGTTTTAAGCAGACTGACCATCGTTTCTACTCCTTCAATAATGCCTTAAAAACTCTTTGAGACTGTTTCCTTGAGACTGCTTTTAGAAGACTGCGACCGGCTAAAGCAAGGTCTGCTCTGCTTTCAGCAGAACTGTGCGACTATGAAAGCGCCACAAAGCTAACGCGTTGTTGGAAAAATGTCAAACTTAGCCTGTATTCCGCATGCCAGCGGCAATACCGTTGATCGTGAGAAGGGCTCCCCGCAGTAGTTCCCCACGACTATAGCGCGACTGAATCACCCCAGTGGCCAAAGCAGCAGTATCCCGATGCTGACGGAGTCGCTTCAGCAGTGAGACTTGTAAAAATCCCAGGGGAACAATCGTGCCGTTACGCAGCTGGACTGAGCGCTGCAGACTTGGATCGCCGTCCAACAATGCCTGATTGTCTGTAACTCGTAGGATCATCTGACTAGTGAGATGAAACTCCTGGGCAATCTGATCAAAGACGGCCTGGAAACTCTCTCGTCGCTCTTCTAAACCCAGCTCATCAACATAGTGCTGAGCAATTTGTAAGTCGACCTTGGCCAGGGTCATTTCAACTTTTGAGATGGCCATTTTGAAAAAAGGCCACTTGGTGTAGAACGACCGTAAAAGGCTCAAATTTGCTTCGGGTTCTTCGTTGATAAACTCCTGCAAAGCGGTACCAACGCCGTACCACGAAGGCAACAAAAATCGAGCCTGGGTCCAGCTGAATACCCACGGGATAGCCCGCAGACTGGGTAAATCCTTTTTGCCTCCCCGGCGAGATGGACGAGAACTGATCTGCAGCTGGCTAATTTCTTGAATCGGGGTAACATGGTGGAAGAATTCCACCAGTTCGGGATCTTCATAGATCAATGAGCGATAGTGCTGTCTAGACCGCACCGCCAGCGTCTCCATGATTTCATGCCAGGGGGTAATCTCATCAAAGCTATTGCTCAGGAGACTGGCCTGAACTACAGCGGTAGTTACCGTTTCCAGGTTATATAGGGCCAGGTCTTTAAGGTTATATTTGGACGCTAGAACTTCCCCTTGCTCGGTAATTTTGATCCGTCCATTTATACTACGCCCTGGCTGAGCCAAAATGGCTTCGTAGGCAGGGCCGCCACCGCGACCCACGGAACCGCCACGACCGTGGAAAATTCTGAGGGCGATGTCATACCGGTCGGTTATTTTTTGCAAAGACTGCTGGGCCTTGTGGATTTCCCAGTTACTACTGAGAAATCCAGAGTCCTTATTGCTATCGGAATAACCCAGCATCACTTCTTGCAGGGCCGTTGGATCGTCGGCTCCGTAGCCCCCCTTCAACATGGATAGATATAAGGGGAGTTCAAACAGCTCCTCCATTACAGCTGTGGAACGACGCAGGTCTTCGACGGTTTCAAACAGCGGCACAATGTGCAAACTGCCGATGCCAGTGGCCGGGTCGTAGAGGCCAGCTTCCTTAGCTAGCAACAACACCTCTAGAATGTCGCTGGCATAGTTGCTCATGCTGATCACATAGCTGCGGCAGATATCTTGACCAAACTCTACATGGAGCTTGCGCACCATGTGGAAGGTGGCTACGGTTTCTCTCGCTTTTTCTGAAATTGGCAGCTCTGTGGGAATCAGCGGTCTTCGGGTGCTGAGTTCAGTGGTCAGCCACTCTACTTTTTCGGTCTCGGAAAGATCGTTGTAAAGCTTGGGCAGCTGTAGATACTCGGTAATTTCGTGAATGGTGTCCGAGTGACGGGTACTCTCCTGGCGAATATCCAGCTGAGCCAAACTAAAGCCATAGATTTCTACCTGGCTCAGCAGCATGTCCAACTCTCGACAGACCAGACCCGTGTCCTTCAAGCTTTTGTGGACAAGACTAAGCTCATCTAAAAAGTCCTGGCCGGATACGTATAGGGTTCCAGGAGGGGCCGCGTTGTCTTCTTCTTGCAGGTAGTCGCCGTTGTAGAGCTTTTGACTACGCTGATGAGTGTTGACTAGCCGCTTTTCGATATAAGCTAGTTTGAGCCGATAGGGCTCTTGACGATACCGAATTGCAAGCGCCTCATAGATATCAGGCATTT
This sequence comes from Cyanobacteria bacterium P01_B01_bin.77, assembly GCA_039028535.1. Lineage (GTDB taxonomy): Bacteria > Cyanobacteriota > Cyanobacteriia > Phormidesmidales > Phormidesmidaceae > Leptothoe. Next base: position 6,762 of record JBCCHX010000050.1, on the reverse strand, counting down.
GCAATCGATCTTGCTCTAGGGATTCCAACAAATCGGGCAGTACTTCGCTCCAGTGCAAAGACGGGCTCAGCAAATCTGAAAGATTCCGGACCGAGGTCATGTACTTCTCTAAGACCAGATTGCGCTGGTACGAAGCCGTTTTCCAGGTAATTTGTGGTGTGACCGATGGGTTGCCATCACGATCGCTACCGACCCAAGACCCAAAGCGACAAAATCGATGGCGGGGTGGGGTGAGTCCAGGGAAGGTTCTGCCAAGGGCGCGGTTAAAACGTTGATATAGCTCTGGAATGGCTTCAAACAACACTACATCGAAGTAATGCAGAGTAAAGTCCACCTCATCTAAAACCGAAGGTTTAAATTGATGTAACTCATCGGTACGCCACCATAATCTGATCTCCTCCGTGAGCTGGTCCTGGAGCTGGGTAATCTCCCAAGATGAGGCCTGTTCTCGCAGCCGAGCCTGTTCTTCGGCTAGATCCATGCGACGAAAAATACTGGAAATGCGCCGCTGCTTGTCACGAATAGTATGACGAACAATTTCGGTAGGGTGGGCTGTGAAGACTAACCGCACATCCAAATGATTTATCAGGTTTTGGATATGTTTGGGGGGAACATTTAACTGGTCTAGGAGAGGAAAGAGCCAGTGAAATGTTCCGGTTCCACGCTGTTTTTGGGCGACATTTCCAATATCTGTACTGACTACGTTATTGAGAAAAGCCTCGCTTTTGGATGATGTTTGAGTTCCCTGGCTACTGTTAACTAGCCCAGCGGCCATTTCTTGGTAGTGTTTGCGCTGATCTTGCTGTTCATAATGTTGTTCCACGATGTTGATCAGCTGAAAGTAAAGGGCAAAGGCCCGCGCCATGCGAATGGCATCTTCTAAACTCAGCTGCTCAATTAGCTGTAGGGCATTGGCATTATCCAGGGCGGTATCGGCCTGGCCGTCAGGTGCACACAGACGGCGAATATTATTCAGCAAACTCACCAGCTCGGTGCCGCATTCAGCCTCCAAAACTGATTCCCAAATACGTTCTACTATAGTTAAGCGATGCCTTAGAAACGCTTCAGATGCCTCTGGGACAGAGAGGCTCTCGGATTTCGCTAGGACCATATCAGCTTGGGAGGAAACAGTTGGACTCATTCAACGTCAAAAATAACGACTGAAAGACGGAGATTGCCTCTAGTCGGCATCTCCGAGAAAATTGTAGAGGCTTTCGGTCGCTTCAAGATATGTTCTGCTCAGACAAGCCGCGAAAATGTTTATAAGAATCTTTACAGCATTTTTATAGCGGTCGTCGGGGATCAGGATCGAGTACAGGTAGTTGGATACCCCGAAATATCTCTTCACTAGCCATACCAAACTGGGTTAGCCAGTAGGTTAGTGTCCGCCCTGTAATTAATATGCCTAGGCAGGGTAGGGTGGCAATAGCTAGCCAAATTTGCGGATTATTAACCAACGTAAACGGCAAATCATTGACCGTTTTTTGGGTAGATTTTTCACGAAAAGGTTGCATAAGTCAGGTGCTCGTAGTAAACGTATAGCAACTTTAGGGAATACCATGGCCAACAGTGGCGTGTTGTACGGCAGTAACTCTTTTTACTTTTAGTATTAGTTAAGTCTGTAGCCAATGCCTATTCCCAACCTAGCAGGTACTGTCAATTTGAATAGTACCTTGACGAAACTGACCTGGAAGACTACATTCTTGCGGTCGAAGCATTATGGGTTGTCGAACTGTTATGGGATCTGAGGGTCTATGTTCAGTCACGTAAAATCTGATCAGCCGCCATTGGATCCTAGAGCTTTGCTGCCCTGGCTTGAGGATGTGGTCAACTGTGCTGACTGCGATTTAGATGTAAAGCTTAGGGGCAATATACTGCATGTCTATGCTCGCTCTGATCAGGGCCTAGACCGAGAGTATGTGCTGGTACGGCTGGTGCGATCTCTACTGGAGCCAGATCGAAAGGCGTCTCTAGCTAAGGATTTTCCCCACATTTATCAGCTCTATTTTTATAGTGGCCGCTCAGAAGAGCAAAAGCCTGATTGGTCCACACCTATCTATTTAAATCGTCTGGAGCGTCATCTTGAACAGCTGGTTGAAACCAGTGCCGATCTCGATGAGATGAAGCGTTCAACGGCTCATCTGACCGCAGGGATTGGATACTTAGATGAAGCCACATCTGCCATTGTGCTCTCCAATGCGAGCCTGGCCCGCAAGGGAGATCCCGATGCGATCGCACGCTACTTGAGCCAAACCCTCAGTTCCCTAGATGTGGGTGTGGACGTGGTGGTCAATGCCATTCCTGGCAAAGCTAAACGCGCCCAGGGGGTGATTACGGCCGCTACCATGGCCGCTACCGTTGACCCGAGTCGAGAATTAATCAATCGTCTATGGATTTTATGTCGAGCGGCCTATAGCCCTGACCCGGCCATGATTGCTGAGCCTACAGCCCAACGGCTGCGGGACTTGAAGTTAACCCAGTTTCAAGACGCAGTCATTTCGGTGCAGGTGTTAGGGGAAACTACTCCCGACTGGCGGCTGCGGGTGGATCTCACGCCGGACGAAGAAATTTTAAAGGAATGGAGCCGCTGGGGAGATACGGAGTCGATTGGTCGGCTGCTGAATCAGGCATTGGCATCGCTGGATGTGAGGGTGCTGCCTGAGGTTAAGGATTCCACCCTGCATTTGGTCTGTGAACCGCTGGCAGCGGGGCAAACAGTTACTGGTGTTGAAGACACGACTGCTGCCGAGTCTGATCGGTCTAGTCAGTCCGGTGAGTCAGAAGCCCAGATTATGGATGCGATCGCACCCATTCTGGAGCAGCTTGCGCCCCAAGGGCTGAGTCGAGCTATGGTTTATGGCCCCACCCTGGACGGAGTTAATCCAGTATGGCTCAAGTGTATAGATTTACCCGCCAGTGAGCATAGCGATCTAACAACACCTACCTCTGAACTTGCCCGTCAGGGAGATCTGCCCGCCATTGCCTACTGTTTAACCAAGCGTCTTAACCCCGATCTGGACGAACAGCTAGCCACGGGAGGGATTCGAGTACAGCTGCTACGGCGAGAGCAACGGCTACACATTATGACCGATGCACCGGTGTGTCCATCGCGTCGCCAGGTTGTTCCCCAGGTAAAGCAATATCTACGCCAGTACCCCATCAAAGGTCTAGCTGGGGTACGCATCTATGGCCGTCGCGCTGGGCAAAAACGTCCCGATTGGAACTACGGCTACGATCGACAGCCTAAACAACGGCTAGTACCAGAAGCCGCTCCCGAATTTGTGGCGTCTGATGCCTACCTGGGCGATTTAATCCAGCCGGACGAGGCCGTCGAGAATACCTGGGAGCAATCTTGGTCTCAGCGGGCTGTAGCCCAGGTGCAAAAGTTGCTGATTAAAACCCAGCTGTTTGCCGCTGCCGCTACCAATCCAGAAGAACCGCTGACCGGGGCTCATCTATCGGACAGACGGGGAATTGCTTTAGCCTGGGCTGCTTTAGGACTATTGTTAGTATTTCAAGCCGATTGGATTGCTGGGCAGTTATTTAAGGTCCGCTCCCTGGCGATTCAGGCGACGGTAAAGCAGCCAGCTTCACCCACATTGTCCAAGTCACCCCAACCATCCACCTTTGAGGAGGAACTGGCCCAGCTCAACTGGGGACCCAACGACGGCGATGACACCATCACCCTAGACGATGAGCTACCGGGCTTTGCCAGTTCGGCCATTAATGACAGTGATTTACTTGGCAGTCCCCCCCAAACCACGGTGTCCATGGCTGAGGTACTAGCCGCCTCGCCCTATCCGTCATTTACCAGTCAGCAGCTCAATGAAAAGTTAGCGCTCTATGACTGGCATGTGACTGCCCAGGGTGCGCCTGATGTCCTGGTATTTGGAAGCTCACGAGCCCTGCGCGGGGTAGATCCAACCGCGTTAAAGCGAGCGCTGGCTCCCCTTGGATATAAGGATGTCAGTGTGTTCAACTTTGGGGTCAACGGGGCTACCGCTCAGATCGCTGACCTGGTGGTACGTCAGCTGTTGGCCCACTACCCCCAACCCAAGCTGGTGCTGTGGGCCGATGGTGCAAGAGCATTTAACAGTTCTCGAGTGGATGTGACGTTTAATGCGATCGCAACCTCAGAAGGCTACCAGCAGCTCATCACAGGTGAACTATTTCCCGAATCTCGAGGCACAGGCACAGGACCTAGCCTCAATCCAGCGCAGCAGCTAAATCACTATTCCAGCCGTATTGATCAGCAACTGAGTGAGGCCATGGGCAATATCTCCACAGCCCATGGCGAGCGCACTCGCCTTCAAAACCTATCCAAGGCCAAGGCCCTGAGTAATTCACAGTCAGCAACCGTAAACCCCACCGAAACCGATTTAATCGACGCCGATGGCTTTTTACCCTTAGCCATTCAATTTAATCCAGCCACCTATTACCTGGACCATCCTCGCGTCGCCGGTGCCTACGATGGCGACTATAAATCGTTTCAAATGGAAGGCCCCCAAGCCGACGCCCTCAAACGCATGTTGGCCCATACCCAGTCCCAGGACATAACCGTTGCCTTTATCAACACTCCTCTGACAGATGAATACCTTGACCCTGCTCGTCAAGAAGTGGAAAGCCGTTTCCAACGTTATATGTTGCAGATAGCGGCCCAAGAACCAGGACTGCTATATCGTGATCTCGGACAGCTATGGCCTGAGCGCTACGACTATTTTTCAGACCCCAGTCACTTAAATCGATTTGGAGCTTATCAACTATCTAATCGCTTGGCTCAAGACCCCATGATTCCTTGGCTCAAGCTCAAATCCTCCGCTGATGAAGATTAAGGCCGTACTAAAAAAGGCAATTTCTCCTCAATGACGCTCCCCTCTATTTTCTACGGGTTATTTCTCCTCACCACTAGTTTGATCTATTGGCTACTCCCCAGCCGTGGTCTCAAGCTTTGGCTACTACTACTGGCTAGTTTGGTATTTTACGCCTCTCTACAGCTACAGTATCTACCGCTGTTACTGGCCTTGGTCTTAGCTAACTACATGATTGGGCGTCGTCTAAGTGCTCCCCTAGACTGGCGTATTCCCAATGAAGAATGGCACTTTGCTCAGCAAGACTGGGATCGAAAACGGTTAGTGCTGCTATGGGTTGGCATCAGCCTAAATGTCCTGTTATTGCTAGGGTTTAAATATGTCACCCCCTTAGCAGCCAACATCAATCCTAGCCTGCAGTTGCTGATGCCCCTGGGATTAAGCTTTTTCTGCTTTGAAGCCATTGCCTATTTAGTAGATATCTATCGAGGAGCCCCCGCTGCTAATCACTTTATTGAGTTTGCCGCCTATAAATTATTTTTCCCAAAGCTGATCGCTGGCCCCATTACCCGGTTTCAAGGTTATATCAGTCAGATTAAGCGCCCTCGGCTACCCAACCTAGAACAAGGTGTAGAAGCTGGTTGGCTAATTGCCTCAGGTGCTGCTAAAAAGCTACTCCTAGCAGATCGCATCGGTCTATTAGTTAACCTCAGCTTCGACAATATAGAAAGAGCTGGTAGCGGAGACCTGTGGTTAGCCATTTTTGCCTATGGCCTACAGCTCTATCTCGACTTTAGTGGCTATGTAGACATTGCCCGAGGCAGCGCCCTGTTATTAGGTATTCAGCTACCTCAAAACTTTGACTTTCCCTATTTCACCACCAGCATTGCCGAATTTTGGCGACGCTGGCACATCACCCTAGGTGACTGGCTACGTAACTATCTTTACTTCCCTCTAGGAGGCTCCCGTAAGGGATTGAGTAGAACCTGCCTAAACCTGCTGATTGTAATGTTGATTGCCGGTATTTGGCACGGCGACCAGTGGGGATTTTTAATCTGGGGTTTGCTGCACGGTTTGGCTTTGGTTATTCATCGGTTAAATCAAGCTGTGGCCGACACCCGCTCAGGACTTAAAGCCTTTTGGAGCAGCTGGCCTGGAGTTATCAGCGCTTGGGCTGTCACCCAGCTATTTGTATTTCTTAGTTGGGTACCCTTCCGTTTACCCGTTCTACAGGACATGGGTCTAGTCGCCAACCACTTCTTTAGCCAGGCAGCTGATGTCCAGTTTGCCCAAAAAGTTTACCTGGAGTCCCTGGGTGTTAGTCGTGGCGGAGTAACGCTCATGCTACTGGGTCTAACCGGCATCATGGCCCTGCTCAATGGCTTTAAACATCGACTCAAGCTACAAATTAGCTGGCCCCTCAAGCTTATGTTTATCCCAGTTGGTTTCTACCTGGCTTGGCTACTAGCCCCCATCGAAACCGTGCCTTACATATATTTCGAGTTCTAAGACTTGAGTATTCACCCCAAAGAGTTCGCTCAGTTCTCTACACCCTTTGGGTACATTCTTCGACACACCCATCGGTTTTAAGCGCGTAGTAGCCACCTCTGCCCCCTTTTCCATAGACGCATTCTTCGGGGGTGGACTAGTCGGCTTACTCCAAGCACAAGGTAAAAACGGAATAAATTATTAAGCAATGTTGCAGAGAATGAGAATTGGCGTTACATTTGTATACAAGCAGGCAAAGAATTTTTCACAATTCTTTGTGGGCCATACATACCGTACCTTAACAACGCAATAATCTATCATGACAACTACTCTACAGCAGCGCTCTAGCGCTAATCTGTGGGATCAGTTTTGTGAGTGGGTCACCAGCACTGAGAACCGCCTCTATGTAGGTTGGTTCGGTGTGCTCATGATCCCCACACTGCTGGCTGCCACTGCTTGCTTCGTA
>JBCCHX010000049.1:0-55192 GCA_039028535.1 Cyanobacteria bacterium P01_B01_bin.77 | reverse complement strand
CCTTCCTCGATAGTGCGCATTTAGCGAAAGAAAAACAATTAGATCAACACGGAGAAAAGGGTGTAAAAAATCAAACACAACCTGACAAATCTCTAAGTGTCAGATAACCCCCTTCTGTCAGATGAAGTTTGATCTATTACAGCTGATGGGTGTGTGCTTTAGTTTGTCGGGGAATTCTGGTCTTAGTGACTGGTTTGTCTACCATGATGACGATTAACCCATGCTGCGATCGCAACCCATAAGCATGCGCTCAGTTTGCATAAATCGGCCAGGAACAGAGCATAAATCAGTCTAGAACCGGTGAGTGGGTCCACGTATCTTAAGCCTATTGTTGTTCGTAGACAGTGTTGTCTCATGAAGAAACGGATTTACGGTACAGGCGTGTTGGTCTGTGGAATGTTGATTCTGGTTGCCTCACCCGTTCAAGCTCAGGCTTGCCCCTACCGCTATACAACTGAGTATGGGTACGACATCCTGACGGGAGAGCCTGAAACTCGCACGGTCCTTAGGCCAGACTACGGGAATTGTAATCGACCATCCCCTGGTTCGGAGGCAAATCGGCGCGTCAGTCCGACCTATACGGTGTCTAATCCAGCTGAACTCTCATCTAACGTGGCTTTCCCTGTGGCTGAAGGGATGCCAGCGGCTGTTAATACAGAGAATGGCGGTGTGCTCAATGTCCGTTCTGGTGCAGGTCTAGATAGTCCGGTGATTGGCACGTTGGCGAATCAGACTGAGGTTAACTTACCTGGTGAGATGGAGGGTGGCTGGGTGAAAATCACGGATGATGGCTGGGTTCATAGTGACTACTTGCGGCTTTTGTAGGCACGATTAGGCCCAAACCTACCTACGGTAAAACACCTGGGCACCTTAGGACTGCTGGCTCAGGTGTTTTTATTCTCATGATGGCGATTACCCATGCTGGAAATAAGTCTTCTGGCGCGCTCCGGTGCTGGTGCTACTGTGCCTGATCAACTTGTCGCATAGAAACACACAGACCGGAGACTGTTTGGGCGCAGGTTACGCCCAAACCGCGTTAGCTCCCTGTGTACTCAATGTTGGACGCAAAGACCTGAGTGGTGTCTTCTACCACACCAATGAGGTTAGTTCCTTTCCAAATAAGCGTGTCTCTAGCGCTGCTGCCGAGATAATTCTGCGTTTTATCAATGACATAATCACTTTCATTCCCCAAGAGTTCAATGGTGTCGGTGCCCCAAACACTCGAGGCCTGAAAATCTTTGATGATGGCAAAGCCAGTATTCCGGTAGGTACTACCATTGTTATGCAACTGGAATGTATCGTTGCCACTACCACCAGTTAGCTCATCGATTTCATTATGCTGGCTGAAATCCATGCCTACGAGAACATCATGGCCTGCCCCACCAAGTAATCTGTCACTACCGCCCTTGCCTCGCAGATAGTCGTTCCCTCCATTGCCATACAGCGTGTTGTTATAGACATTGCCAAAGATACTGTTCGATTGGTTATTGCCTCGTCCTGTGGTTACTCCAGGCGTGGAGCGTAATTTAAGAATTTCGATATGGTCGCCCAGCTGATAGTTATTAATAGCGGCTTCAACGGTATCGATGTCCCCAGCAATCGCCAGGTCATAAACACCATCATTGACATGGTCAACGACGTAAGTATCGTGGCCAACACCGCCGTACATATTATCGGCCCCGGCCCCGCCATCAAGTACATCATTGCCACCATGCCCCTGTAGGGTGTCGTTACCGGCTCGACCATATAGGAAATTCCTCTGATTATTTCCTTCGATGCGGTTGGCCGCGCTGTTACCGTAGCCATTAATGTTACTATTGCCGGTTAAATATAGGTTTTCAACATTGTTGCTAAGGGAGAAGCTGACCGAAGCATAGACAGAATCGGTGCCTTTATTGGCGCTTTCAATAACAGTGTCACCGACATTGTCAACAATATATCGGTCATTGCCATCGAGACCGACCATTCGATCTCGCCCTGTTCCACCATCAATATAATCGCCTTTTTTACCGCCAGTGAGCACATCATTACCGCCTTGACCGTACATCTCCCAGTCATCCCAGGCCAGTCCGCCCCAACGAGTTTTATAGGCAGTGAGTACATCGCCATAGCTGTTGTGGCCTCTAGTGACTTCAGTCATTGTTATTGATTCCTTTAGTGTGTGAATGAGTTGGCAGCTTGTTTGCTGCTCTGGTAACAGATTATTCAGGGGGGAGTCCTGGGACTGTCCACAGATCATTCACACATCGTCCGCGTATCGTCCTAGGGATGCGAGTGTTTGGACGGTACGTGCTGTTTGTACTTGCTAAAGGAGGCGGGGCAGTCACACTAGCTGCAATAACTGCCGAAGCAGTCAATCGATTCTCTTTGAGCTGTTTGAGCTATAGAACCTACTTCTGAGGTTTCTCAACATTCAGGTGTAGCTCTTCATCTGCAAGCCTATGCTCACTCTACAGAATTATCACCACCACAGCTGCTCATGTTACCCGTCTAAGCGTGGGGGGCGAGTGTGCCTTGCTGGGTTCCGGGATTCAGGTATTGCTGAATGTTAAACAACGTTAAACGGGAAATGTCTAAAACCCTATTGATTTCGAAACTTTATATCAAAGTTAAGTAGCGGATTCTTACGGTTTTTAACAGACATTCTCTACTGTCAGGAATTCTCTACATCGGCCCTGTAATCTGAAGTACTTGCTATTTTTTCGGTACTTTTAGCGCTGATTGACACATTTAACCCACTCCCTTGGAGGAACCATCATGTCTCCCACTCAGATTCAAGGTCTTTGGATTTGCCTTAGTTTTACTCTGGCCATGGTTGCCCTAACACCCATCCTGGTCTGGGTCTTGCCTAACCGTCAGCAAACGGTCTAGCTGCAGCACTGTCGGCTGTCACCTGGGGCAGCGTGCCAGCACAGCACGGGTCTAAACGTCTTACCCCGCCGTAATTTTGAGCGGGGTATTTTTTTGATGTCGTAGACCCGCTACCATAGCCAGTAGCTGAGATCGCTAGCCCGTTGCTGAATAGCTAAAAGCAGAACAATGCGATCGCAACCTAAACCTACCCTTATTTCCCCATGGCTTTTCGTGCAACCCTTGTCGCCATTATTATCATGTGCTTTGGGCTCATAGCCGCTCCGGCCCATGCGATGACCCCGCTGGGCGTCTCCGACCTCGCCTACGATACCTGTCCTGCCGAATATTCCGAAGGTATGGTCACCGCAGGCAGTCTGCGCAAGGCCACCTGCTATTTGATTACGGGCAAATTAACCAATAATTCTGGAAAGCCCATCCTCAATGCCGATATCTTTGGCCGCATTTACGATAAAAACAACAATCCGGTGATGCAAAACCGAGGCCGACTAGGCGGTGTTGAATATGTTCCCCCCGGCGAAAGCCCCTTCGAAATCCGGGTGTCGGTCGCTGCTAATCAGCCCCCACCGCTGAAGCTAAAGAACTTTAAGGCCTCTGGTTTCGTTGGCAAAGTCCGGCGTCAGGGTCAAATCGACTAGCTCAGTTATTTCACCTAGGGAGAAGAATTTTACAAGAAAGATCCAAAATTTCGTCTGCAGAGGCGTTCCATGGAACGCCTGTACGGCAAAAAGAGGGCGTAATTCTTATTCCTTAGCATTCACATCATAAAAAAAGACGAGGTGCCACATTCCTCGTCTTTTTTAGCATTAAGCCATGGCATCGCTGCGTCTAGAAGCCAGAATAGGCTGTGTAGCTAGTAGCCAGTACATTAGCTACTGCATCTAGCTGGTCTTGCACAAAGAAAAGCAAAAAGATCGCTAGCATTGCCGAAAAGTCCAGACCGCCCAGGGGAGGAATAATCGACCGAAACAGGTTCAAATAGGGATCGGTAATTTGGCTCAACGCAGAAAAAGCAGGGTTGCTCCAGTCTACGTTAGGAAACCAGGTAAGCAGCACCCGCACAATCAATAGCGCACCATAAATGCCAAGGAATGTGGCTAACGTCTGGGGAATTAGTTGAAGCATGGGTATTTTGCCGTATGAAAAGTAGGTTGGGTGTACAACGTTAAAGGCTGTTCTTTAGCTACTAGTTTAACCGATGGTTTTCTAGCCATAAGAAATCACCACAGTCTCTTATGGATTTAGGGTGAATCTGTGGCTGATGTCTCATAGTCACTCACATGGCCATTGGTACTACTAAGCTGCTGACGCACTTCTTCGATGGCTGCATTGAGTTCAGAAATTTTATCTTCAAGGCCACGACGGGCCGCCTCCATCCGTTCGTCATTGCCCAAGTCAGCCAGATTTTGACTCAGGTCATTCGATAGCTGACTGAGGTTAGTTTCAGCATCCTCGCGAACTATGCGGTTAGTAGCAAGCACACCCGCCACACCGCCCACCAGGCCGCCCAATAGGGCTCCCAAAAAGAATCCACCCGTGAAGTTACTTGATTGGCTCATGATGTGCGGTGATTAGTTAGTTCCAAATGTGCGATCCCCAGCATCCCCCAGCCCTGGCACAATAAACCCGTTTTCATCTAATCCTTCATCAATGATGCCCGCATAAATCACGAGCTGTGGATATGCTTCAGCAAGTTTTTGCAACGCTGGGGGTGCCGTTACCACGGAGACAATTCTGACCAGCGACGGATCTACCCCTCGCTTTGTTAACTCTGCCATCGTGGCCATAATTGTACCGCCCGTTGCCAGCATTGGTTCACTAATCAGCACACGGGTGGTGGGATCAATCTGCTCAGGTAGTTTGTTGACATAGCATTCGGCTTCGAGGGTTGCTTCGTTGCGGGCAAAGCCCAGATGATAGACCGAAGCCGTAGGCAATGCATCCTGAACCCCCTCCATTAGGGCCAATCCCGCCCGTAAAATCGGCACTACCATGATTGGCGTTTCAGGACTAATAAAAGCGGCCGGGCAGGTTGCCAGGGGGGTTTCTACGGTTGTTTCTAAGATGGGTAACCAATCATTACGAATTGCTTCGTAGGTGAGCCAGCGCCCCATTTCGGTCATAGCGCTACGAAAAACGGCAGAGGGCGTATTAACGTCCCGTAATACACCGAGCCAATGCTTGATTAATGGGTGAGGTGGAACGTGAATCCGCAGCTGAATGGCCATGGGTAATGTTGATAAAGACAGGGACGGGCAGAAATTTGCACAATCATACGTCTTTATCAGTTAGGCGGTCTAGGGTAGAGGAACTTATCGACTCCGCAACAGGTGCTTTACGGTTTCTACCATTTCTGCCGGTCGAAATGGTTTGGCAATGTAGGCATCTGCGCCCTGCTTCATACCCCAATATCGGTCAAAGTCTTCGTTTTTAGACGAGCAAATAACCACAGGTACATCTTTAGTGGCATTGTTGCTCTTGACCCATCGACACAGCTCATAGCCATTCATATTGGGCATGACAATATCAAGCACCACCAGGTCGGGGGGACTCGATGAGATCATGTCCTTAGCCTTTTCGCCATCTTCAGCTTCTAAAACAGTCATACCCGCTTTGATCAGGAGACCAGAGATCATCTCCCGTAGGGTTGAACTGTCATCCACAATCAAAACCGTGGTCATAATGCAGGGAATTGGGTAGGGTTCCTCAAGTGTTAGTGAGCCCAGATTTAAGGGCTAGATTAAGAGCAACCAGCTAATCATACGAAGTCAGCTGGCTTCAAGCAATATTCTGGGCTCCGTCCCTGGGGTTAGTGCCGCATTTACTCGCATCTATATAAGTATACGAATAAAGATCAAGATAGTTTGCGAGAGCTATCTGTTGTTCTTCAGATCTTCTAGCAAGGTCAGCAAGGGCTTGGGTTGTAGCTTATCCTTGAACCAGACAATCTGGGTCGGTACGTTTTTGATATCAATGCCAGCTTTGGCTAGGTTTAGCCGTTCTGAAATGGCCAATATCAGATTTTGACAGTCCGACTTTTGGACCTGGGCAAACTTCTTGCGCAGGTAGTCTGGTCGCCAATATCCAACTATCTCCAATAAATAGACCTGGCCATCGGGATGAACCAGGCGAAAGTCGGGAATCATAACACTGCCGGGAATGGGGATTAAATCCACTTCCCGTTCTAGCTGCCACTGGGTTTTGCCTTTTTCTACCAGAGTGGCCCAGCGTTCGGCAAAGGCGGCCTCAAGCATGCTGTCATAGGGTTTACCAGGGGGGTAGTGAGTGACCAGGGTGCAGTCTGAATCGAGGGTATAGTTTTTTTCAGACCGGGTTTTGGAGTAGCTATCTTTCCACTGGAGCGTGGCGCTCAGATGCCAGCGGGTTACGTGCAAAATGGCGGGTACTAGCTTAGCAATGTCGAGACCGTAGCGGGTGCTCGATTTAAGCACGCTGGCGGGACCGTCGATGGTGATTGTAAATCCTTGGTTGGCTTCCCCTTCGATGTAGGTCATGAGTCGAAAGAGTTTGAGATAGCGAAACATCAGTTTGTACTCGCCAGGGTCGTTGCGATGCAGATTGAGGACTACCTGGCTGGCCCGGTAGAAAATGCCCTGCACCTGGGATAGGTTATAGCGGTGAATCAGGGCTTCTGGTGTTGGGGCGTCGAACTGAGTCAGAATACGGTTTTCTTTGAGGTCGGCGTATAGTCCCTGCTGAATGTGGACTGGTTCGACATCTTTGTCTAGTTCCTGGGTGAGCTGACCTGCCAGGGTATCCAGGTGCTGCTGGGCCGCTACCGGGGAAGGGGCACTAGCTGCTGCCAGGGCAAATACGCGCTGGCGTAAATCCTGGGGCTCTAGGGGGCTGATGATCTCAAACGTGCTAAAGCTGCTGCGGAGGATATGGGCTAACCCCCGTTTGATGCGATAGTCGGTATCTTCGCCTTCAAGTTCTTGGAGTTTTTGGTTGAGGGTGCCCTGGGTATCGCCCACGGTGGCCTGGAACAGGGCGATTAGGTTGGTTGCGATCGCAATCCACTGCTCCGCCAAGGGCAGCTGTTTGGCATCAATCGAGTCACCGCGAGGACGATGAATCAGTAAGTCAGAAGGAAGCATCTTCTCAAGATAGACGCTATATAGTTAATTAAGACCCAAACCTCTTAAAGCTTTCCATTTCCCCACCGACCTTGATCCAGTCTGAAACCCTTGATTTATTGGAATGGCCCCGTCTGTGCCAGCAGTGGGCCACATTTGCCGCCACCAAACTAGGCGCTTTAGCCGCTCGCCACGGTCATATTCCCCAGCACCAACATGAAAGTGAACAGCTGCTGGCCCAGACCCGTGAAGCTTATCAACTAGAAGACAGCGCCCCGCTAAATTTTCGCGGTATCCAGGATATTGGCGAGGCCCTGGAGCGGGCCAAGCGCCAGGGCATTTTATCGGGAGAGGAGCTGCTGGAGATTGCCACTACATTGGCTAGCGCCCGCCAGCTGCGGCGGGCCATTGATGCCCAAGAAGAAGAGGACTTTCCGGTCCTCCAGGCTTTAGTCGCCCAGCTGCGCACCCACCCAGATCTAGAAAAGGAAATCCACCACTGCATTGACGATCGGGGCAAAGTTACTGACCGGGCCAATCCTAAACTTGCTGGTATTCGCAACAGTCTGAAAAGTACCCACGACCAGCTCCACGCCAAGCTGCAGCGGATTATGCAGCGGAGTGCCGGAGCCCTGCAGGAAACCCTGATTACCCAGCGGGCAGGACGCTTTGTTATTCCGGTCAAAGCGCCTCAAAAAGACTCCGTCCCCGGTATTGTCCACGATGTGTCCACCAGCGGTGCCACCCTTTATATCGAACCTCAAAGCGTTGTGGAGTTTGGCAATCGTCTACGGCAGCTGGAGCGCCAGGAAACCCGCGAAGAAGAACTGGTGCGCCAGCGACTGAGTGTTCAGGTGGCCGAGGTTAGTGACGATCTCGAACAGCTGCTGGCCACCGTGACCACGTTAGATCTGGCTACGGCACGTGCCCGTTATTCCCTATGGCTAGAGGCCAACCCGCCTCGATTTAGCACCCCCAGTGAACGCACGGTGCTGCGTCAGCTACGACATCCGATTTTGGTTTGGCAACAGCGCCATGAGCAGGGGCCAACGGTGGTGCCCATTGATGTCACCATGCGTCCCGACATCCGGGTGGTGGCGATTACTGGCCCCAATACTGGCGGTAAGACGGTCACGCTCAAAACCCTGGGGCTAACTTCTCTAATGGCCAAGGTGGGGTTGTTTGTGCCCGCCCGTGAGCCGGTGGAACTGCCTTGGTTTGACCAGGTGCTAGCCGATATTGGCGATGAGCAGTCTATTGAGCAAAGCTTATCGACGTTTTCAGGCCATATTCGCCGGATTGGTCGGATTTTGGCGGCGATTGGGGCGGAAGATGTAGTGTTGCCGATAGAGAGTGAGGCGATTGAAACAGTGGGCGGTGCCCACCCTACTGGGACTACGGGGTCTAATTCTTTGGTGCTTTTGGATGAGGTGGGGGCGGGGACCGATCCGTCGGAGGGGAGTGCGCTTGCGATCGCACTGCTCCAACACCTGGCCAACCACACCCGATTAACCGTTGCCACCACCCACTTTGGCGAACTCAAAGCCCTCAAATATCAAGACGAGCGATTTGAAAATGCCTCCGTAGAATTTGACGACGTCAGCTTGTCCCCCACCTATCGACTGCTGTGGGGCATTCCAGGACGGTCCAACGCCCTTTCCATTGCCCGGCGATTAGGGTTAAATCCGACTGTGGTGGATACAGCCCAAACCTATGTAGGGGCCACCAAACAAGACGACGTTAACGAGGTCATTGCCGGTCTAGAAGCCCAGCGAAAACGCCAGGAAAACCAGGCCGAACAAGCCGCCGATATTGTCGCCCAAGCAGAAGCCCTCAAAGCCGATATTGAGCGCAAAGCTGCCGCTATCCAAGACTGGGAACTGACGCAAAAGCTAGAGCAAGAAAAAGCCATCCAAGCCGCCGTAGCCGCAGCAAAAGCCGAAATTGCCACCGTCATTCGCCAGTTACAAAAAGGCAATCCCACGGCCCGAGCAGCCCAAAAAGCGACAGAACTAGTGGAAGCTGTTGCCCAGCAGACACCCAAAGGCAATCATCCCGCCAAGAAAGCCATCACCGACTACAAACCCAAACTAGGTGAAAAAGTCCGCCTCATTGGCCTTGGTGGTCAAACCGCTGATGTGGTAGGTGAACCCGATGCCGATGGCAAAGTCGCCGTCCGCTTTGGTCTAATGAAAACCGTCGTTGACCTCAGCGAAATTGAATCCCTCACTGGCGAAAAAGCAGCCGCCCCAGCCGCCAAACCCTCCCCTGCAAAGACGACTGAGAAACGCCGAAAGACCGTCAATATTGCTAAAAAAGAACCTGCCGCACCAGCTGTACGCACCTCCAAAAACACCATTGATCTCAGAGGGATGCGCGTAGCCGAGGCCGAAGCCGATCTGGAAAACTTTATCGCTACGGCCACTGGCCCCATCTGGATTATTCACGGTCACGGCACTGGCAAACTCAAGCGCGGTGTCCGCGAGTTTCTCAAACGCCATCCCCAGATACTCAGCTTTGAGAATGCCGAACAGACCGACGGTGGTACAGGCGTGACGGTGGCACAGACCTAAAGGCTGACTGCTAATTTCTGCAATTTATTACCCCACATCCAATCTTCTACACACCAGCCGCTATGCTAGCTGTGGCATTTATCGTTTCAGAAAAATTAAGCTGATATGACCACCCCTACGGTTGAACGCGGCAGCTCAGCAGCTCGCCAGGCTCTTTGGCTAGCCGCTATCAAACCCCCCATGTACAGCGTCGCTGTTATCCCGATTCTAGTGGGCAGCTTGCTAGCTTATTGGGAAACGGGACAGCTGGATGGTCGTATACTGGCTATCTTTCTGCTATCGGCAGTGTTGCTGCTGGTGTGGGAAAACCTTAGTAATGACGTTTACGATGCCGATACCGGCATTGATAAAAACAAGCATCATTCCCTGGTCAATCTGACCCAAAATCAATCGCTGATCTTTTGGCTGGGCAATCTGAGCTTAGCGCTCGGGATTAGCGGTGTCTTAGTCATCGCTGTGCTGCAACAGGATGCCACCGTACTGGGGCTAATTCTAGTTTGTTGCGCCCTGGGCTATCTTTACCAGGGACCGCCGTTTCGTTTGGGTTACCAGGGTCTAGGGGAACCTCTATGTTTTATTAGCTTTGGCCTTGGGGTGGGGGCTGCGTACTATGCCCAAGCCCAAACATTTTCCCTCAGCTGCTGGGGACTGGGGGCCATCATCGGCATGGCCACTACGCTGGTGCTGTTTTGTTCCCACTTTCATCAGGTTAGCGATGACTTGGCAGCCGGGAAACGCTCCCCCATTGTGCGGTTAGGCACCCTGGGTGGGGCAAATCTTTTACCCTGGCTCTGTGGCAGCATTTTTGTGATTTTACTGGGGGGGCTGCTGCTAGGTGTGTTTCCCAGGAGCTTAACCCTGGTGTTAGCAAGTGCGCCCTTTGCTGTCCAACTTTGTCGTCATGTGAAGCTTTATCACGATCAGCCCGAGTTGGTACAAAATGCTAAGTTCGTGGCTATCCGTTTTCAGTTTTGTTGTGGAATACTCGTATGCTTGGGGCTGCTGTTATCCATTGTCCTTAGATCGCTCCCTGTTTAGTATCACTCTAGATCCTAAGACCCTAATTTTTAGACTGCTCAGCGTCAAAGTCTTTCGCCATGGCCTATTGGTTTGAATTTCGTACCTATCATCGTCGGTTTCGACAGCCGGTACAGACCCACCATGGTGAATGGCGGGTGCGCAAGGGGCTGATTTTAAAGCTGACTGATGAGGACGGTCGTAGCGGCTATGGTGAAGTGGCTCCCCTACCCTGGTTTGGGTCTGAAACATTTGACCAGGCGTTCAGCTTTTGCCAACAGCTACCGTCTCAGCTGTCGGATCATGCAGTTCCGTCTGTTCTGCCAACGCTACCCGCTTGCCAGTTTGGCTTGGAGTCGGTGTTTGCTAGCTTAGAGCGCAAATTAGGACCGATTGATCTCCCCAATGCCCAGTGTGGCGTACTCTTACCCAGGGGCCAAAAGTCTTTGGAGCATTGGCCACAGCTGTGGCAGCAGGGGTATCGGGTGTTTAAGTACAAAATTGGGGTGGAATCAATAGCCACAGAAATGGAATGGCTGGACCAGCTGCTGGGGCAGTTGCCCTTGGGGGCAAAGCTAAGATTAGATGCCAACGGAGGGCTAAATGAGCTAGCGGCCCGACAGTGGCTAGATTGGTGCGATCGCAACGGTCAGCGCATCGAATTTTTAGAGCAGCCCATGGCTCCCAAAGATTTTGATATCCTGATGCGGCTCAGCTATCGCTATCACACCCCTATTGCCCTGGATGAATCCATCGCCAGCTTGGAACAGCTAAAAGCCCATTTTCACCGAGGCTGGGACGGTATCTATGTGGTTAAAGCGGCGATTATGGGTTCCCCCCAGCGGCTGCAGCACTTTTATCATAAATACCCTATCGACCTGGTAATTTCATCGGTGTTTGAAACCGCCGTTGGTCGCCAGGCCCTGATTCGTCTGGCCATTGACCTGGCCATGGCCTATCCCGATATTCCCCATCGGGCCTTGGGATTGGGCACCCAGCAGTGGTTTACTAACGATGGTCTGAGTGAAACCGATTGGCAACAGCTATGGCAGCAGTTGGAACGATGACCCAGGCTGGGATATCTACTGGTGGCTGTTCTTGGCCCCAACCCAATGCTCAACCCCAAGATATTTGGGCAACCTTAGACGAGCCCTGGTGTAAACAGTCCCAATCGATATCGGCAGGTCTAGCGGTACTGATCAATGAGGCAGAGCCCACACGCTTTTTAGCCCACCTTTGGACGGGGTTGCGGGCTAATGCGGCCTTGATCCTGGCCAATCCTGGCTGGAGACAGCAGGAGTGGCAACAGGTTGCCCAGCAGCTATATCCGGACATGGTGCTAGGGGAGACACCCCCCATAGCCTTTGACGCATCCAAAAAACGACCCCAACCGGGACACATTCTCATCGCCACAGGCGGCACATCGGGGCAAATCAAATTTGTTATTCATACCTGGAGCACTCTGACGGCAGCGGCTCAGGGATTTTTAGATCACTTTGGCCAGCGGACCATCCACAGGTCCGTTAACAAGCCCGTCAACAGCTACTGTGTCCTGCCGCTCTACCACGTTAGCGGTCTAATGCAGGCGATGCGGGTGTGGCTGTCTGGTGGCCAGCTAGTTATCCAGCGGTTCAAACAGCTAGAAACCGGGCAACGGCTGGTCGATCCGGACGATACCTGGTTTATTTCTCTGGTGCCCACTCAGCTCCAGCGACTCATAGAAGATGCGGTTACATGTCAGTGGCTGTCTCAGTTTCGCGCCATCCTCCTGGGAGGGGCACCGGCCTGGCCCAGTTTGATGACCCAGGCCGCACGGCTACCCATTGCCCTCACCTACGGCATGAGTGAAACAGCTGCCCAGGTAACGACTCTGCTTCCCCAGGATTTTCAATCGGGTCGGCGCAGCCAGGGGTCTCCCTTGCCCCATGTCACCCTAGCTATTCATCAACCAGAGTCGGCTCAGCCTCAGCCGCCGGGCTCAGTGGGCCGCATCGCCCTCCGTACGCCCTCCCTGACCATGGGCTACTGGCTAGATGCAGGGAACACGGGGACTGAGAGTATAGAAAATGCCCAGCCATGGTTTTACCCGGATGACCTGGGCTATCTAGACCCGCAGGGTCATCTGCACGTGGTGGGCCGCAACAGCGAGAAGATCATTACGGGTGGGGAAAATGTTTTTCCCGCAGAAGTAGAGGCGGCACTGCTGGCCACCGGTTTAGTGCGAGATGTCTGTGTGGTGGGGCTGCCCGCCCCGGTGTGGGGACAGGTTGTTGCGGCTCTCTATGTATCTGCGAGTGAGACTCCAGTGACTCCACAGCAGCTTAAAGCGCTACTCAAAACGAACATCAGTGGCTATAAGCACCCTAAACACTGGCAATCTATAGACCAAATCCCCCGCAATGCCCAGGGTAAAGTCAATCGTTCTCAGGTGGTGGCGCGGCTGACTGCAGCCACTGAACTAGCTCAGGGCTAAATTCATGGCGCTGTCGGCTAGCGCTGTCGATACACACGTGACGGGTCAGGGCGGTGGCTACGGGTTTTTGCTCGGTATTCCTCAGGTGATAACAAATTTCGAAGGTGTTGGTGTCTAAGGGGGTTGGGGTGAGTGCGATCTCAAGTTGATCTCCACAGTGCAACGGTCGCCGAAAATCCACCGATGCATGGACGACGGGGACAGCTAACAACCCACCACCAAAAAATACTCGAACATCAATACCATTAGCCGCGAGGGATGCCTCATAGGCTTCGTGACAAAGTGTGAGCACATTGGCAAAGTACACCACCCCAGCCGCATCGGTTTCGTGGAAACGAATGACACGGTGATAGGTAAATCCAGGCCTATTGTCTCCACTTTCCCTACTGGGCATGGGGTTGGGCTGGGCGGAAATGGGGGGCATCTTTCACCTGCGTCTCACTTTTGATCGCCTTGGGCAAAGATGCCTTAGCTGGAGCGGCCTCAGCCTTTGGCATCATGTTGAGTGCCTGCAGGGGATTACCGCCGGTACGATTGTTGAGATTGGCCAGGGCATATCTGAGCACTTCATTCGGGTTAATGGTTACCCATCCCTGACCTGTCAACTGATGAAGTTCAAAGTGCAAGTGAGGTCCGGTGGAATTTCCCGTCGAGCCCACTAGACCAATCACATCCCCTTGCTCAACCCATTCCCCCGGCTGTACCAAAATATGGGACATATGAGCATAGCGGCTTTCTAACGTATTGTCAGCGTGGCGCATGATCACCGTTAGACCGTAACCCCCCAGATAGTCAGCTACTGTTACCTGACCCGATTGGGTCGCTAAAATGGGCGTCCCTTGAGGAGCCCCGACATCCGTACCACTGTGAAACCGATAGTCATTGTGGATGGGGTGCCAACGCCAGCCAAATAAGGAGGTAATCGGTGATGCTGAGGCTAGGGGAAAGACAAATGATTCACCAGCCTGTAAATCTACCAGCGGTCTAGCTACCGTGTTGTAATATTCTCGACTAGCGACAGCGGCGATACCACCATTAAACCGAACTCCCGAGCGGCTAATATTGACAGGGCCAACATTGATGCCGCCTTCAGATGCTCTTGTCTTAGATGCATCCGCCACCGCAGGTTGTTTCTCAGATTCACCACAGCCGTTGAGATTTTTGGTATCCACCTTGTATTCACACCCGGTAGAACGCTCTGAGATCACTACATCCGGAGCATCTGGGCTCTGGGTTTCCCCCGCATCATACTCAGTTGGATCTACAAACACCCCGCCGTACTCAGCCGCCAAATCTTCCACCGTGGGAATCGCACCGGGAACAACATCGCTGGGGGTAACAATGTCGACCGCTGGCGTCACCATGTCCAAATCAGGATCAGCACCAGCGGAATCCTCAGGATAACTGGAATCGCTGGGATGATCCAAACTCACATCTTCTGGTGTTGCTACATCAGGCTCATCTGCCATCGGGGCAGCTGCCTCCGTATTGGGCGTTGCCGCCGGAATAACGATCTCAACCTGGGATGTAATCGTTTCCACTTCAGGGGGAGCCGTCGGTTTAGCCGCACTTGAAAATGAAGGAGCCACCGTTTCTGGTGCGACCACGGGGGGTGATACGGATACAGGCGGTGACACAGGTACGGATGGTGACACGGAGGCAGAAGCCATAACGGGTGCCACAGGTGCTGCTTCAGCAGCAGTCTCAGGAGCACTCACCTCTGCGGGAATGTCTATCTGAGCCAGTACTGGCTGTCCCCCCATAATTGCAACGGAACCAACCAGGCCGATTTTTTTCCAGAACTGCCCATATTGTTTATGAGTACCAATTACCTTGGTTGATGTTTTACGAGCATTGTAATCGGACTCAGCAGAGCTAGAAGATGCCGATGATAAGGGGCAAGAATCAGCCATAGGAAGATAAATAAATAATTCGAGTGACGGGTTAGTTAATAGTTAGGAAATAAGGAACTTAAGGAATTTATAGATAGGAGAACACAATAATAAGGAGACCATCATAATTTATCAGACCGCTGATCCAGCCAGGACGAGACTAATCGCCCTTGATATCTGATTCAGACTGAGGGTACCCAAGGGAAAACTCACCTGGTTTGAGGTAGACCAGTTGCTCAACTGGCCACACTAAATCCTGTGACGTAGCAGACAGGGTTAAGTGTCCCATGTCCGTAACGCCAACTATTTTCCAAGTCTTCTTTTTCACAACTACAGGCATATTCAGGTTATTCAGCAGACTTTGGTAGGCATCTGTGAAAGTTGGGCTATCGGTATGGTTTCTATAAAAAATGCCCCGACAAATACCGAGGAGCACGGCAGCTGTCACGTTACTTAGGGCGTTGCCTATATCGTCCAGCTTATTGGGTGTAATGCTTTGCCAGGTGATACCAGTGACCGGTACAGGGTTATGGACATTGATGCCGACGCCAATCACAGCACGGGTGATGATTCCTTGCTCCAGTTTGCTTTCACTTAAAATACCCCCTAGCTTTTGACCAGTAACGACTATATCGTTGGGCCATTTGATTTGAGCCGGTATCCCTAGACATCTAAATTGACTGACGATGCCCCAGGCACTGGCCATTGTCAGCTGGGCAGCACGGTTGGCAGGCCAGTCGGGTTCTAACAGCAGAGATAAGTAAACGCCACCCCGAGGGGATATCCACTGTTTTCCCCGCTGGCCTTTGCCAACGGTTTGGGTGTGTGCGATCGCAACCGTTCCCGCTTTAGCATGGGCCATGTCCCACAGGGTTTGATTGGTCGATGCCACCTGGTCAAGCACATGCAGGTCAAACCGGGGCCGCAACCGTCGCAAAAATGAGGGTGTCTCTGGCAAAGGCAATGTCGCCAATGCCCGCTGGACCCCAGCCTGGTCAAACCCATCCAGTGACTGCTGCTGCTCCCAATTCTCCAAAACCGTCCCCACGTTCTAGCCAGGACTAAATCTTACAACCGCTTGCTATCCTAATGCTCTAGTGCACTGACCTTCGCCATGACTGACCTACCTGACCTGACTGAAGCCACACTTTGGGCCATTCTCAACGAAGAAATTGAGGACGATATTGTCAATCGTCTGGTGTGGCATCATCTGGGCTATCGTCACGATGCCGCTACTAAACAATGGGATGCCAACAATGTCATCGCTCCTCTGAAGGAAAAATTCCCCGAACCACCCAACTTTATCGAGAGTCGCCCGGCCACCATGCAGCTCACCCGATCGATTCCCAAACCCAACAAGCAGCTGCTCAAAACCTATTTAGGGTTTAAAGGCTACACTATCGCCCAGCTCGTACCGCGTCTAACCCGGCGAGCCACCATGACCAGCTGGCTGCTCAGTCACATGCAGCTCCAGGGGTTACTAAAAGATGTGCCAAACGTTGAAACCAATGCGCCATCAAATTGAACAACCAGCAGCCAGCAGATACAGGGCTCCTCAACAAAAAATGCTCCATTATCAGCAAATCACGGCATCATTTTTAATAGATTTGGCTCATGCAGAACTATCACTATCACGGCTAAGCCCCATATAGCCATGATGCTAGCTAAGTAATTTAACGGAGACTCACTGTAATTTATGTGACTTCTATAAAAAAATCATTCAAGTCTTGTCTGTAAAAGCTGACGGCGAATACAACTAGCAAAGAGTATTCGTCGTTACTTAGAAACAGCATGTCTGATATCGCCAGACCACTTACCACAGGGGTTACAGCTCACAATAGTCTCAATTCAATTTTTCCATCAGTTGAGTTAAGTTTGAGTTTATTTCCAGAGACTTCCAGTGCTGATTCAGGTAGGGGATCAGCGCTATTAGAAGATATGCTCGCTGAGCTAGAGCTGTCGATGTATGAGGACTTTAGCCAATTTGTTGCCAAGCCTGACCTGTTCAATAATATGGACGTTATCCTCGGCAAGGATTGGGATCGGCAAACATTCCAGCATATTATTCAGGATGTTGAGCAAAATGGCTTCAGCAGTCTGGTTCAGGTTG
The DNA here is from genome assembly GCA_039028535.1 of Cyanobacteria bacterium P01_B01_bin.77. Lineage (GTDB taxonomy): Bacteria > Cyanobacteriota > Cyanobacteriia > Phormidesmidales > Phormidesmidaceae > Leptothoe. The sequence continues at coordinate 38,159 of JBCCHX010000049.1, read as the reverse complement.
ACGTTTTAACGGGCCAACAGCTTAATGGTGCTAATGCTGTTTTCGCGGAAGCAACAAATACGATTTATTTTTCTGAGGATTTTCTATTACAGAATTCAAATAACCCTGATGCGATTGTAAATATCTTCCACGAAGAGATTGGCCATTGGTGGAATGCTGTCCTCAGTCCTGTTGATGCATTAGGGGATGAAGGTGAACTCTACAGGGCATTGGTTCAGGGAAAGACTTTAACTGACGCAGAGATATTAAAAATTAAGGCAGAGAATGATCACGCCACCATTATGGTGCATGACAACACTTTGGCTGTTGAGATGTCTCAGGTTGAAGCTCTTGAGTTTAATGGCCGCTTCTATCAGAGTATTCGAGGTACCGATAACCAGATTTATACTCGTTCTTCTACTGAGGGCCAACTCTGGTCCACTTGGGAACATTCAGGTGTCACACTCGCTGCCCCTGAATTAGAAGTATTTAATGATCGCCTTTACCACACAGTTCAAGGAACAGATAACAGAATTTATACGCGTTTTACAGCAGATGGCCAAACCTGGTCTGCCTGGGAGCATAGTGGTGCGACCTTAGATACTCCCGAGTTAGAAGTATTTGATGATCGCCTATATCAAACAGTACGTGGAACTGACCAGCAAATTTACACACGTTACACAGTGGATGGCCAAATCTGGTCTGCTTGGGAGCATGGTGGGGCGACCCATGACACTCCTGAATTAGAAGTATTTGGAGGACGGTTATATCAATCTGTACGAGGAACAGATAATGGAATTTATACGCGTTTTACAGCGAATGGCCAAACCTGGTCTGTCTGGGAGCATAGTGGTGCGACATCAAATACTCCCGAGTTGGAAGTATTTGATGATCGCCTGTATCAAACAGTACGTGGAACAGATAATTTGATCTATATCCGTTTCACAGCGGATGGTGATACCTGGAGCGGTTGGTTAGCAGATGGTAAGGCTTTAGACACCCCTGAATTAGCAGTGTTCGATGGGCATTTGCACCAAACTGTTCGAGGCTCAGATAGTCATGTCTATACACGCTCAACTCAGGATGGTTTGAGTTGGACTAATTGGACGCCCTGGTCTGCGGATAACTCTACCTTAAGCACGCCTACTTTGACTGCCTTCAATGGCCAACTAATTCAGTCTATTGAAGGTGCGGATGGAAAGATATACACCCAAGGTTTATTGGCCCCAGAGGCGTTTGGAGGAATGAGCTGGACTCCCTGGCAACAGGAAGGGAAACTAACATTTGAGGCGTCTGAAATTGAGGCAGTTGACTTTAATGATCGCCTCTATCAATCTATTCGGGGAGCTGATAACCAAATCTATACCCGTTCGTCTGCGGATGGCCAGAGTTGGTCTAGTTGGCAGCACGGTGGTGCAACATTAGAGACGCCTGAGTTAGAGGTCTTTAATGGGCGGTTGTATCAAACAATACGCGGAACTGACCAGCAAATTTATACGCGTTATACAGTGGATGGTCAGATCTGGTCTGGTTGGCAGCATGGTGGGGCAACGTCAGATACGCCTGAGTTAGAGGCATTTAATGGGCGGTTGTACCAGACAGTGCGTGGTACAGATAGTCAGATTTACACGCGTTACACAGTGGATGGTCAGACCTGGTCTGGTTGGCAACATGGTGGGGCCACACTCAATGCGCCTAAGCTTGAAGTTTTTAATGGCCGCCTTTATCAGACCGTCCAAGGAACAGATAGCCAAATTTACACGCGTTACACAGTGGATGGCCAGACCTGGTCTAGTTGGCAGCATAGTGGAGCCACGCTCAATGCACCTGAGCTTGAAGTTTTTAATGGGCAGCTGTACCAAACAGTGCGTGGAACCGATCAACGTGTCTACACTCGTTCTACTGCCGATGGGGATACCTGGTCAGGATGGGTAGGTAGTGGTCTAACGCTTGATACTCCAGAATTGGCAGCGTTTAACGGTCACCTCTATCAAACCATTCGAGATACAGACAACAATGTTTATGTACGCTCAACAGAGGATGGTGTCAATTGGACAAGCTGGTTGAACAATGGAACAACTGGGAGTAGACCAACGCTTTCTACCTTTAACGGAACACTCTTCCAATCCATAGGTGGACCTGATGGGACAATTTATACCCAATCTTTGTATACCTCAAAAATCTCTACTTGGAGTGAGCGTGAAGAGTTTGGTGGCCTAACGGGCCGTGATATGACCACTGCCGATCTCAATGATTTCAATGGAGATGGTCAGACCGATATCATTTGGCGTGACTCTAATGGGAATGTCTCTTTATGGCTAGATAAGGATCATACTAAGCGAGTTGCTATTGAATGGATCGGTGGAGACTTTACATTCCAAGGGACAGGTGACTTTAACCGTGATGGCCATGTTGACATGATGTGGCGTAAGAATACCGGAGAAGTATATGCCTGGTACATGAAGGGCACTCAGTATCTTGGTGCCGAACTTTATGGTGGCTATGCTCCAGGTGATGCCACATTGGAAGGATTTGCTGACCTCAACAAAGATGGTCAGACTGATTTGATTTGGCGACTGGCTAATGGTGAAGTTGTCGCTTGGTATGACAAAGACCACAATCAGCGTTCAAAGCTGCAGTGGGCAGCTCATGATATTACGTTCCAGGGGACGGGGGACTTTAACCGTGATGGCTATACCGATCTGATGTGGAGAAAAGATACCGGAGAAGTGTATGTCTGGTATATGGAGGGCAAGCAGTTTATCGATGATGAACTGTATGGTGGTTACACTCCGGAGGATGCCACGCTGCAAGGCTTTGCTGATCTAAATAAAGATGGCAGGACAGATGCTATCTGGCGGCTATCGAATGGTCATATTGCAGCTTGGTATAGTGATCATCACAATGACCGTTCTATTCTAGAGTGGGTAGGGCCTGATGATATTTTCCAGGGAACCGGTGACTATAACGGTGATGGGAATATGGATCTCCTGTGGCGGAAGAACACAGGAGAAGTTTATGTTTGGCATATGAATGGGAATCAGTTTGTGCGCTCTGATCTCCATGGGGGACACTATTCTGATTATCAGATCCAGACAAGGACTATTCCGGCAAAGTTTAATGATCAACCTCAGGCGGGAGAATGGTCGGCGGTTGTTTCTAAGTGGGACCCCATTGGTAATGGTCAACCGCCTTTAGCCCAGGTAAATACTGGATTTAATGATCCGAATGCGTTGGGAGTAATTAGTCTAGGATCTGCTCGTAGGGCTGATGGGAAGGCTGGAATTGTCGCTAATTGGGGACGACAGGCTCCTAATAATGACAGTCGGTTATCGTCTGATTTCTTTGCGATTCGAGCGCATACACAAACTTACTTTGATGGTGGTGAGTATGTGTTTAGGGCGAAGGCGGATGATGGGTATCAGATTTTAGCGAAACAGCATGGTACTAATGATTGGTTCTATATTACACCTCAGGAGCGCTGGGAACAGGCGTATGGAGCGCATAAAGAGTATCGGTTCCAATTAGCTGCTGGGAACTATGATTTGCATTTTCATATGTATGAGAGTACGGGTGATGCCCATCTTGATTTGTCATGGGAGAAGGTAGTTTATCTACCAACAACTGGTAATTATTATCCAGTTTTATCTTCTCTAACGGACAGTCAATGGGATCAATATTCAGGAGATAATACGCGTTTTGATGGAGCTATTTGGAACGGAGAGAGTGATGAAAGACACTTAACGCCTGATTCTATCCAGCAAATTTATACCGATCTCTCACAGACTGTGCTTGGGCAGCGCTACAGGATGACAGCAGGCTATTTGTATGATCAGAGTTATTACAACGGCTTTGGGAAGTGGCATGCAGGTATTGATTTTGGTGCTCCTGCGGGAACCCAGGTGAAAACCGTTACTGGTGGTACTGTTGCCTGGACAGATAATAGCAGCGCTAGTGCAGGGGGCTTTATTGCTATTAATGGAACGGATGGCAAGCAATGGGTCTATGGGCATTTACAAAATTTAGGAAACTTTGCGGCTGGTCAGGTAATTAGCCAGGGCCAGATTATTGGCCAAATTGGCAATCAATCTGGCGCAAACCATCTTCATTTAGAAGTTAGAACTTCTGGTGAAAGCACAGGCGGCGCGCATGCTGATCAAGGCTTTGTCAGAGATGCTACCACGAGTCCTCTGCAAGCTTTTTGGCAACTTCAGCCTTATACATCAGTAGATAGCGAAAATATTCCAAGTAAGACTTCAGAGGAAGGTAAAAATATTCCAATAGAAAATCCCCCCAAAGAACCGATAATCACAAGCACTGGGAGTGGCAATATGGAATATATTTATTCATATGAACCACCTAGTAGCTGGCTCCGAGATGGCCGACAAGAGAATTTATACATTACTAATTTTGGATTAGTAATAGAAAATTATCAATCGAGAATAGAAGCAGATAATTCTTTCTCTGCTGAAATGGAGATTTATAATCCTTACGTATTTGATTTGCCAATTGAAATTCACGATAGCAGTGGCAGATTCATTGGGTTTAGCGGTAGCACCATTCAAGCCAATAAGTCACCCGAAAGCCTTTACGAAGGAGTCAAGCAAATGATTGATTCTTCTGGATCATTACTTCGAAATCTGACTGATCCACGAAATACAGCCACATCAACACAGGTAAAACTATCTCTGGAAGCAGACCAGCGAGCTGTAATTGATTTTGATAGCTATCCAACTTGGATATACAACATACTTGTTTTCTCTCTTGAAACAATTAATTTCTTAGAAGCAGGAATCGGAAGAAAAACATATTCTGAAAATTCAAACGTTTTTATAAGAGATTTCCTTAACGATAGCTACACGAAATTTGCTACCCAGACAACGGCTAATTCATTCATAAATGTTTTTGCTGGAAATGAGGATTTTTCCATTGAAAAACTAGACTCTGAGGCTATTCAAAAGTTATTAACTGCTTTTGCAGATTATGCTTTTCAAAATGGTTTTAAAGCTTTATCTGACACAGTTGGGGAATACTTATTCGATGGCCTTGCAAATATTAGTCCTTTTACCAAGAGAGCTGCAGAAGTAACATTTTCACTCTCAAAGATAGTAAATCTTGATTTAAGGTATCGTACAATAGTATCAGCAACAGAATACAACTTTGTTGCTGCATCGATTCACCATCCCAACCGCAAATAGATCGAAAATTGTAGTTCCATAGAACTGGTGAGCAATGCTCACCAGTTCTTTTGCCAGTGTCCATAACCATTGGTAGTCATATTTTCGCCAAATATCAAAAGACTTTTTGCGGTAAAGCTAAAAGTGAGGGTGGGCAGACCTTGATATCGATGAATACGCCACAGTTATCCAGATATGACTGCCCACCCTACAATTTTCTAAAAGATATTCCAAACGTTGAAACCAGTGCGCAATCAGACTGAGCAGAACAGCCATCAGCCCAATACAGATTGTTAGCTCTCTGGCAGCCAATCATCTGTCAAGATCAAGTCGATAGAATACGGACACACTTCTGGGAACATAGAAGCAGCCATGTTTGTTTGTTTAGCTGCCTGGCGACGTGCACGCGTATAGACTCGTTTAAGCTGTTCTGCCGGATAATTTCTCAAGCTAGGGCTATCTTCGATTGCGAGTTCAATTTGAGTCCGGGCATCTGTGATGGAGTCTAGCCAAATGTCTGAACGTCGCTGGGGTTGATACTGCCACTTAAGCAGATGGAGTATAAGACGAATCAACTGGCTAGCGATGCCTCGTCGATCACTCTTGCCCAAGTCTTCAACCTCTTCGATCAATTTTGGCATGTCAATTTCATGCCAACGATGCTCCCGCAACAGCTGGGCTGTTTGGGTAGTCCACGAACTGAAATCATCGAGATACTTTTCGCTCATGTTCCAATTGAATTTCAAAGGTAGATGTCAGCTCTTGGAAAAGCCTTGTGCGTCTCAATCATAATGCTGGTTGCAATAATGCCTGCTGGAGGTGAGCGGCCCTACACACCACACATTTGGAGCAACACCTTTCTACCCTGTCTGGGGCCATCTAAATCCACCAACATTACTGATTGATAGGTGCCCAGCGCCAGTTGCCCATCCACAATAGGTACTGTTTCACTGTTTCCCAGCGTCATTGCCATCAAATGGGAATGAGCATTGATGGGCTCGTCAGGGGGCACATCTCGCAAATGAAGGTCATTGTGCAGATAGCGCTCTTTAGGTGGGGCTAGCTTACGCAAATAGGTCTTAATATCCACCAATAACCGTTCTTCATTTTCGTTGACGGTGATGGCTGTGGTGGTATGGCAGGAAAACACCACTACATGACCCTGGGTAATTTGAGTCGTGTCTATCTGTTGTTGAATAGCTGACGTAATATCGAGAATATCAATAGCATCGACAGTGTCAAACGTTAGATAGTGAGAAACCATCTGCATTGGGCCCAGTCCCCCATACGATTCACCCCATGAACACCCAAGACCCAATCGTCATTGAACGCGTTCTAGCCAAAACGAAGTATATCGCTGTTGTGGGCCACTCTCCTAAGCCCCAACGTCCCAGCTATCAAGTATCTAGCTACATGCGGCAGCAGGGCTATACGGTTTATCCTGTGCATCCAGCCGTCTCAGAAATTGATGGCCAGCGCTGCTATGCTCATTTGGCGGATGTACCTGGTCCCATCGACATGGTGAATGTGTTTCGCCGCAGTGAATTCCTCCCTGGCATCCTGGATGAACTGCTGACGTTAGACACCATGTCCGAGGTGAAATGTCTGTGGACCCAGCTGGATATCTACGATGCTGCCGTTGCCAAAAAAGCGATGGACCATGGCTGGCAGGTGGTGATGGATGCCTGTCTTAAAATCGAGTTTCAAAAAATTCAGCGACTTTAGGGCTGCAGAGGCGTTCCATGGAACGCCTGTACATCGTAATGGCAGCGATAGCGTTAGTCCGGCGCGATCGCAACCATAGTCCGCGCTAACGTTTGCTGCCGCGCGTTGAGCAAATGCCGCTCATGGGTATGTTCCATCAGCCACCGTAACGATTGCTGATACATGGGTTCTCGCCACAGTCCCATGGTGGAGCTGTCTTGCGCCTGTTGAATATACTGCTGCAGCTGTTGCTGAGCGATCTGTCGCAGCTCTTGAGCGCTGTATTGCAACCGAGCCTGTAGCTGGCTGAGGGCCATCATATCTGCCTGTTCTATGGCTCTATGGATGTCTGCCTCTAACGCTGTTAACTCCTGCAGCTTGGCCTGATAAGTGTCGTCTTCATCCAACAGCCGATCGGCAAAACTGGTGCCATAGGACTGAATAGAGAGTAGCTGCTGCAATCCCAACAGCTGAGATTCCACTTCATTGGAATGGCGATGTAGCTCTCGCCGATGGTTTTCTAAGCGGACCACCGATGAGCTCATCTGGCTCACGGCAGACGATGGGATATCGCGTGTCGTCAGTTTTTGCACCTGCCGTCGCCATTGAGCGAACCGGGGCTGGGGGGCAGAAGGTTCGATGGGGGAAGCAGGATAAACAACGTCAGCAGCTGTCTCCATCGCAGCTGTCTCCATCGCGGCTGTCTCCACCGCAGCATCAGTCGGGGGCTCGGCCTCTATGATAGGTGCATCTACGGCGTTGGCTGCCGCACCCTGCAAACCAACGGTTAAAACCGCCACCCCTGAGACTGTTTGCAGCCAGCCAACTGGGTGAGTACCAACTGGTTGAACCGGACCGGGATGGGGGGCAGCTGTAGATTGAACCTGATTGTGTTCCATAGCTGATTGGAAAAACTCAAGGAAGACTACTGATGACGTCAGCGGCTAGAACGGTTCCCGCTAGCCCATTATCCAAACTGTCATAGTCATGTCCGGAGTTTCCAGGACGATTGCTGAAGTCTATAGACTAGCTACATATACGGATAGGGCATTTGTGCTAAGTATTACCCGTATCACCTGGCCACCCGCTCTCCCATCTGCACTCGCCATAGGTTGGCATAGAGGCCAGCGCGCGCTAATAGTTCCTCATGGGTCCCCCATTCGGCCAGCTGCCCCTGATCCATAACGTAAATACAGTGGGCATTACGGACGGTGGATAGACGATGGGCAATGGCAATGGTGGTGCGATCGCAGGTGATTTTCTCCAGCGATCGCTGGATGGCGGCCTCCGTTTCATTGTCCACCGCCGATGTGGCTTCATCCAAGATTAAAATTGGCGGGTTTTTTAACAGGGCTCGGGCAATGGCTAGCCGTTGACGCTGTCCCCCCGACAGCTTTTGGCCCCGCTCCCCCACAACGGTGTCATAGCCCTGGGGCAGCTGTTGAATAAATTCGTGGGCTTCCGCCAGATTGGCCGCCTGCTTAATGTCGGTCAGCGTAGCGCTAAAGCTGCCATAAGCAATATTTTCAGCGACGGTACCGTGAAATAAAAACACATCCTGACTGACCAGCCCGATAGCGCGACGCAGATCGTCTAGGTGCAGATTGCACAGGTCGTGACCATCCAGGGTAATCTGACCCTTGCTAATTTCATAAAACCGCAGCAGCAGCTTGACCAGGGTGCTTTTACCCGAGCCGGTTGCCCCCACAATGGCAGTTGTTTTACCCGCCGGTACCTTGAGGGTCAGGTGCTGCATCACGGGCGGACGATCACGGTAAGCAAAGGTAACGTCTTGAAATGCAATCTCACCCCGCACGCTACTCACCGGTAGGCGATAGTCCCCTGGACGAATGGCAACAGGAGTATCCAGCAAATCCATCACCCGGTTAATAGAGGCCATGGCCCGCCGATACTGGTCGAGGGTTTCTCCCAGTCGGGTCAGGGGCCACAGCAGCCGCTGGGTCAAAAACACCAGGACGCTATAGGTGCCCACCGCCAGGTTGCCAGCCACTGCTTCTAGACCGCCATAGAGTAGCGTGGCGGTAAACCCCACTAAGATCAAAATACGAATCAGCGGAATAAAGGCGGAACTGAGGGCAATGGCCCGCCGGTTGCTTTGACGGTAGGCTTCGCTGTCCTGGCCCACCCGTTGAGTCTCGTAGGTTTCAGCGGTGTAGCTTTTAATGGTGGCAATACCTGTGAGGTTATTGGCTAAACGGCCATTGAGCAGACCTACCCGTTCTCGCACCTCGGCATAGCGCGGAGCCAGGAATTTTTGGAATGCGATCGCACTCCACACAATCAAGGGCATGGGCAGCATGGCCATCCACGCCAACTTAGGCGCCATGACAAAAAAAGCTCCCCCAACCAGCAGGATGGTGGTTGCCACCTGCAGCACCTCACTGGCTCCATGGTCTAGGAAGCGCTCTAGCTGGTTAATATCGTCATTAAGAATAGACATCAGGCCACCGGAGCTACGCTCTTCAAAAAATGCCAGCTCTAATGACTGCAAGTGGGTGTAAGCATCTAAGCGCAGATCGTGCTGAATTGACTGGGCTAAGTTACGCCACATCCAGTGGTAGGCATACTCAAAAGCCGACTCCATGGCCCACACAACCACCGTTAAGACCGATAGCCACACAAACTGACCGCGAATGCTTGACACCCCCCACTGGGCAATCAGCGAATCCTGTTGCTGCACAACCACATCCACCGCCAAACCGATTAGTACGGGAGGGGCTAAATCAAACAGCTTATTTAGAATTGAGGCCAAACTAGCCAGCCAAATCCGGCGACGATAGCGGCGGCCATAGGTCAAGAAACGCTGGAGTGGATAGGTCATCGCCTGATGCTCAGAGGGTATGGCAAAGGTTCACACTACCACCATCGGCTGTACTGGCGCATCTGCTGGTATATCTACTGGTGCAGCAGTAGGTAGTACAGCTGCCCGCTGGTATTGATCAAGCCAGCCTGCTGTCCTGCCATCTGTCCCGTACCCACAAAAATATCCACCCGGCCAGGGCCTTGAATCGCCCCCCCAGTATCTTGATCGAGCACATAGCGGTTGACCGGCACCGACTCCCAGGTATTCGCTGCCGTCAGCATGGGCAAGTCTAACGCAATCAACGCCAAGGCCCCTGGCGGCATCAGAGTTTTATCCGTCGCAATGGAGCGTCCTGCCGTTACAGGTACATTCAAATTACCCATGGGCGGGGCACCCCCCGTGGCCTTAAAAAATACAAACCGATCGTTACGAGGCAAATAACTATCCAGAGCCTCTGGATGCTGTTCAAAATAGTCCATCAACACCGGCAAAGACAGATCCTCCTCTGCCACAATGCCATCATCAATCAACGCTCGACCAATGCTGGTGTAAGGGTATTCCGTTCGCCCGGCATAGCCCACCGACATGACCGAACCATCCGTTAACTGTAAGCGAGCCGATCCTTGGACCTGAACCAAAAATGCTTCCAACCGATCCTGTAGCCAGACTAGCTCTAACTCCGCTAGCGGCCCCTGGTCTGCTTGCAACCCATCTGTGCCCTCCAGCTGCTCTCGGGTGGGATGGGGCATAGACCAAGTATCGAGATCCGGCGGTTGGCGATACAGCGGATAGCGATAGTCTGACGTTGGTACGGCACTGGCCCTGTAGGTTGGCTCAAAATAGCCGGTAAAATCCACCTGACCAGCGCCATCACTGCCCACTGAGCGATAAAAATCAAACTCCTGACCTACTGCTGCCTGCAGTTGTCGGGCTGAATGGCTGGTTGCCACCAGCTGACGAAATCGCACCAAGCTACGCTGCACTCGCCCATGGGTCACCCCCGCTAGCGGATATGCTTCATAGGCCATTACAGCCGCATCAGTCGCCAAGTAGTCCAGACTGTGATCAATCGCCTGCAGCAAAGCCGCTCGATCTTGCCCAGACTGGGCATCGTAGCCCAAACAGACATCTTCGACAAACTCAACGTGGCAGTTAATCTGCTCCAGAGGGAATGCCACAGCCGGTAGCGGATGAAACATCACTAAAACTGCGAAGATCGCCCGCAATCTCAATCGCTGATTAAGCATCACCGTAATACTGCTACCGTAATACTGCTAAAATCGCTCAACACTGGAACTAAACTGCGGTTCCACCCGAAGTGCAACCAGCCGAGATGGCCGAATCACCATGTATTCTCCAGGATTGATCTCCGGTAGCGGCACCTTAATAAAGTCATCCGATGACGACTTAGGCGTCAGCTCATTGCTATACCACTTTTGAAAATCTTGAATCGATGAAAACCTCACTTCCTCATGATGACCGCCATCAAAAAGCATGTGGACAATAAATTCGCTTGGTTTCCTGGGCATATCTGCGCGTCGATTTAATTCATCGCCCTATTATGGCCCTCCAACCGGCAAAAATTGCATCGAAAAACGATACAACGATACGAATACTTACAAAATTTCCCCTCGCTCTCTAAACGTTTCACAAATGGCGGTAGAGTTTATCTGTATTTTTGGTCCTGTCCCATAGAGATACTCCTTAAACCCCATGTTGCGTAAAGTTTCCCTAGCCATCGGAGCAATTTTGCTCGTTGGGCTGCTGGCAGTGGGCGGCTGTCAGCTCACCCAGTTAAAAGCATCTCAACCCAGTGACAATGCTAAATGGGAGCAAATCGAAGAGCAAACACCTGTTGTCGATGCTGACAAAAAGGTTGTTATTAATGGTGGTGAGTTCAACAAGTTTTTCCCAAAAGCTGATGGGTATGAACGGGTCTACACCCAAGAGAAAGACGGCTTTGCCGAAGCGAAGCTGAAGCAGGATGGCAATACTTTAGCCATGTTGTCGGTGTCGGATACGGTTTCTAATCCCAGTGCCACGAACAAATATCAAAACAGCGCTCGCTCCCTGGCAGGCTATCCCCTAGCAGAAGTTGGCAGTACTGCCACCAGCTTGCTCGTTGCCGACCGGTTACAGATCAAAGTCCTTTCTCGGGATGCCGATTTTACGTCAGCTGATCGGGAAGTCTGGCTAGAAAAATTTGATCTGGCTGGTCTTGCCGAGCTCGTCAATTAATGAGGATATCCCCATGAGCAAGTCAATTTATGAACTCGTTAACGAGCTACCTCAAAAAAACTTGACGGTTTTTGCGCTGCGCTCCCTTGACAAAATCTTGCCGGGGGAGTGGGAAAATATAGTGGGCTTTGAAAATACCATCCGCCAGGTGACTGGTGAAAGTGACTCTGCCCTAATTGAGCAAATTGGTGCTCGAGCTATTCAACTCTATAACAATAAATCTGAAGGTTATCAGCAAGCCCTGTGGCTTTATCAAACCATTGACTCAACTGGACGCGCCCTAGGACAAGCGGCCTTGGCGGGTAAAGTAACCGAAAATGTTCCGTTTCTGTCCATTGTCAATCGCCTCACACCAAAGCCTGAAAAAGCTCAGACCATTGACCTTTGCATGAAGCTGGTTACCGAAATTGTGGCCTTTTGCAAAATCAATGGGATTCCTGGTGATAGCGTCGGTGACTTTGTTAAAGCGCTGGGGGACTACGGCGGTGAGTCTTTAGTTCGGATGGCTGCCCTCGTTTGCTTTGATGGTCTTATTCCTCTAGGTCCCAACTTTATTAAACACACTGAAACGGTTCTGGGAAATCTCACCCCTAAGGATTTGGACAGTAATCCAGCGTTCAAGGCGATCAAGGAGGCTGTTCCCGGTGGTAAAACGGCCGATCAGCTTACCTTTATCGGTGCCAGTTTTGAGTCGGTTAAAGGTTGGATGGGTGACTTTGTAGAATCGAAAGGTATTACTCCCCAGAGCGTAGTAGCTAATCTCAAAACCTTTGTGGATGTGGCCGATGATAAGATGGATTATTTTGGTGCCTTTCTAGATATTTCCACCAATTACTACGAGCATACGGGGATCCAAACCCTCTCTCGGCGTCTGGTTGAGCGGGCTGTGGCCGAAATTTAGTTGATACCGTATCTGATCTCTATGGCCATTATTAAAAATGTTTTGGGTGAAAACTTACAGGTATGCTGCACTAGCCCAATGACCGGCTTTTACCGTGATGGCACCTGTAACACTGGCCCCAACGATTTGGGCTCTCATGTGGTCTGTGCCCAGGTAACAGAAGAGTTTTTGGGCTACACTAAGGCCCAAGGGAATGATCTCAGCACTCCGAGGCCCATGTATCAGTTTCCTGGTCTTAAACCGGGGGACTGCTGGTGTCTGTGTGCTGCTCGCTGGAAAGAAGCCTACGATGATGGGGTTGCCCCAAAAGTCGTGCTGGAGGCAACCCATGAGGCTGCTTTGGGTACAGTTCCTCTCGATATTCTGCAGCAGTACGCCGCTGACTAAGCTGGCTGCTCCACTAACTGAACATACAGACGTTCCATGGAGCGTCTCTCCAGTTACTGTGAGCACCCACCGCTGACAGGCGGTATAAAGACGACTTCATCGCCGTCGCTTAAGGGTGTATCTGCCTCCACCATCTGTAGGTTGATGCCAAAGCGTGTTAGGCCTTGCCACTGCTTGAGGTCCGGGTATTCGGTGCAGATGCGATCGCACAGGTCCCTGACCGTTGTCCCCTCGGGCAACTCCATCACCTGATCAGGATATCCCAACGCATCCTGATAGGCAGCAAACAACTTCAAGGTAATCGATATCATCCACATTGCCTGAGCTTATGTCTTAACTATTCTAAGAGCTACAGGTCTTGAAGTGTGTGCAATTTCCAGGCGGCTTGTCTAAAGCCTGGCATAAATTTAATCCCCTTTAATTCAATGGTGCATTAAACACCGCATTGGCCAGAGTATCTAACAACATCTTTTCGCGATAGGGCTTGGAAAAATATGCATTCGCTCCTAGCTTCATGGCTAACTGCCGATGCTTATCTCCCGTACGAGACGTCAGCATCGTAATCGGAATATGGGAGCAGCGCTCATGGGACCGTAATTTTGCCAAGAAACCATAGCCATCTAAACGGGGCATTTCAATGTCGCAAACAATCGCGTTAATGGTCAAACCAGCATCCAGTTTTTCTAGAGCATCCAGACCATCTTTTGCTTGGGTCACACGATAGCCCTGTTTCTCTAGGGTGAGGGCTAGTAACCGTCGCACATTAACTGAGTCATCTACCACTAAAACTGCCGGCTGCTGCTGACCAGCACTAGTCGCAGTCGGTTGCAAATCACTCAACTTACCGCTGAGCAGAGGATTGCCGTACAGAACCGATGCCTCGCGAATGTTAGACCCTTCACAGCTCAACACCCAACGAATAAATTCTGGCGCATTGAGCAGTGGCACCACCTGTCCATCTCCAAAGATAGTGCAGTTGTTAAACCCTGTGGGCATCGGGACATCCCCTTCCACTCGTCTTAGGGCTACTTCTTGCTCTCCCCAGGATCGATCGATCTGTAGACCAAAGGCCTGCTCGTTGTAACGGAACACCAGGACCGTGGGGATGACAACATTGGGGCTCATCTCCAAACTTTCGATGTGACGCGAACAGTTAAAGGCTAACCACTTACTCATGCGGATGAGGCGAATGGGTTGACCATTACGGGTGAACATTTCACGATCGCCATCCTTATAAATTTCATCCTCGGCAACGATTGTAATTTCCTGCAAGTTATCTGTGGGTATGGCCATAGGCAACCGATTACTCTCGGCCAGTAATACACGGGTTACAGAAAGGGTGTAGGGTACTGAAATCGTAAAGGTTGATCCTTGGCCTGCCTGGGTTGCAACGCTGATATCACCGCGAATTTCTTCTAGATTATTGCGTACCACATCCATGCCTACACCCCGGCCAGACAGGGTGGTGACTTGGCTAGCCGTACTAAAACCAGGTTCAAAAATGAGTGAGAGCAGATCTGTTTCACTGGCGGTGGCCAGCAACGATTCATCCAACCCCATTTCCTGAGCTCGGGCTCGAATTTTATCGAGGGGAATCCCTTGCCCATCATCCCGGATGGTAATAATTGTACGACTGCTGCGTTGCTGGGCCTGAATGGTAATCGTGCCTTGCTCTGCTTTACCTGCGGCTTTACGTTTGTCTGGTGTTTCAATCCCATGGTCAAAGGCATTGCGCAAAATATGCATCAAGGGATCGTTCAAAGACTCCAGAATATTGCGATCAACTAGAGTTTTATCTCCTTCAAGCTTAAGCTCCACAGGTTTGCCAAACTCAAGCGACAGTTCACGTAAGGCCCGTGGAAAGCGATTGGTAATATCCGATAATGGCCGCATCCGCAATTGGTTAAGATTGCGTTGGAGCTGGCGTGTGGTTCGCTGTAGATTGCGCGACGATTGTTCTGCTGTATCAACGCTAATCTCAATATCATCGGCAACTTCTCGCAATCTGACAGCTGTTTCCATCATGTCGCGAAACGGCAGATGTCGATCGTCATAGCGATCCATTTCTAAGGAATCAAAGCCTGAGGCGCTGCCTGAGGTATTACTCGAGACAATAGCCCCATCACCAAAATGTTTAGACAAGGTCCGCGTAGACCCAACAGTAGCCCCATTCTGCCCCTTAGCTGCTGGCAACATTAGAGGGTTATCACTGGCTGTTTTATCATAGGCATCCCGTAGCTCTTCTTCCGACTCTTCCAGGGACCGCAGGCGTTCGTGCAGCAGTTTTACTAATGTGCGCAAGCGCTTTACTTCACTGTCAAGACGATGGCGCTCAATGGTCAAGTCACCAAAGTAATCGTTGAGTTCATTGAGTTGACGTACTGAAACACGTACGGTAGTGTCTTGGTCGGCGTTGGCAGCAGCCTTAGCTTCGGCCCCCGACTTACTGGAAAAGTGAAATTCTGTCTGCGAAGCAGCTGTAGTCTGAGCCGTTGTCGGATCGTCCGACTCAACCATGGGTCTCACTGGCTGAGTAACATCCAATGGTTCTTGCTCAACAGAGGGAAAAGTCTCAGCTGGCGCTGGTGCCGGTTGCACTGGCTCGCCTGTGACGTCTGTGAATTGAGAGATATCTGCTGACTGGGCAAAGATATCTTGCTCGGATGGAACACTCTTTGCAGCTTGAGCAAAGATATCTTGCTCCGCTGGAGCACTTTCTGCCTGGGCCAGAATACTTGCCCAATCGTCGTCTTGAATCTGCTCAACTGTCGACATATCAGCCCATGCTGGATCATTGCCAGTTAGGGGCACGTCGTTCGAAGAGGCCGGGGGAGGCGTAGATACCTCAAAGCTCAACCCTGATAGGGTGACGGGCAGCTGTCCAACCTGTCCCGCTAGGATGAAGCTTTGGGACTGTCTCCACTCACCTAGGGCCGCTTGAGCAACTTCCATAACCTGGGTATCATCGGCGGCTTGAATGTATTGTTCAACGGAGATACATAGCTCATAAAAAGAGGAAAGCTGCAGCATTTCCCCCAGTCCTCCTAGCTCTTGGGCCAGAATCATAACTTCTTCACGGAGCTGGGAGGTATTACTGGCAATAGCCGTTTCTAACCGGACAAGACAGCCTTCTACTTCGGTACTAAATAGCACCGGAATAATGTCTTGATTTTCATCCGACGACAGTAATAAATTGGCGTCTTCAGGATCGGCTTCTCCCAAAATCTCGTGCAGCTGATCAAAAATGGGCATGGCTGTATCACTCAGCCATACGTCATTAGGACAATTTTGGGTGCGATCGCACTGGATCACCCGACGCAGTGCATCCACCGCCAACAGCAATAGCCGCTCTAAATTGTCATCAATGACCACCCCATCACGCTGGATCTTGAGGACCTTGAGTGAATCCTCAAGCCGATGGGCAAACTCACTCAACAGAGTGTATCCCATCATGGCAGCGCCCCCCTTAATTGAGTGGGACGCCCGCAAGGCAGCATTAATATCGTCTTGCAGTACCCCTTTGTGGGCTAAATCGAGTAGAGCTCCATCTAGGGTCTGTAGATACTCATCCGCTTCATCTAGAAACTGAAGTTTAATCTCAAGTTCTTTATCAACCGCCATGACGCTGCACCTGTTGAATATCTGCCTTGTGTGACTGTCTACTGATTAACCTAACCTTGATTAATAACCTAGCCTTACTGTCTCAACTAACGACATACCACTACCCTGAATGGACAGGAAGTTCTATTGGGGTCTACTAGTCATCTACCTTAAAGGCGGCCATGGACAGCTCTAGTTCCTTAGCCACAGCTACTGTCTGCTGCAACGCTTCTGACACCGTCTTAGAAGAACTCGATGTCCGCTCAGACACCGACGAAATTTCCTGCATCAGCATAGATACATCGGCGGCTGTTTCCACTTGAGAAACTGTGGCTGCAGAAATTGTCTGCACTAAAGCATCAATTTGTTGAGAAACCTCCACCATACGGGCCAGACTCTGTTTTGCTTCATCCACACGCCGCGTTCCCTCTACTACCTGAGAGGTACTGCTCTCAATCGCATCAACCACATCGGCAGTCTCGCGCTGAATGCTATCTACAATCCGCTCAATATCTTGAGTAGCTGCTGCAGAGCGAGCTGCCAGCTCACCAACCTCTTCAGCTACAGCCGCAAAACCTTGCCCTTCTTCACCAGCACGGGCAGCCTCAATACCGGCATTGATAGCCAGCAAATTAGTCTGGGTAGCAATTTGGTTAATCAACGAAACAACTTTTGAAATCTGTTGAGACGACTCTCCTAGACGTTTTACTTTCTTAGCTGTTTCACCGACGGTTGTTCTGAGTTCCAAAATATTCTGCACCGTCAGATCCATGGCCTCTCCACCGGTTTCAGCCGTTTGTGAAGCTTCACGAGCAACCACAGCTGCCTGCTGGGCACGATCGGCTGCCTGGGTAATCGCCATGGTCATGGTCTCAACAGAATCTAACGTTTGAGTTGTACGCTCCGCCTGCTGTAGAGCATCCTCAGCCAGGGCCTGCATCGCTGCGTCGTTGTCTCCCAGAGATGTATTTACCTGGCCAGCTGACATTTTAACCTGAGTAACAATTTGCCGCAGGCTTTCAATAATGGCATTAAAGAAGTCAGCCACCGTGCCAATTTCTCCTGCTGAGACATCGGCACGTACAGTCAAATCACCACGAGCAGCGCCTTCTACATCATCTAAGAGACCTAGAAGTTCCATTTGAAGAGTCTCTTGTCGCTGGCGACGCTCTTCAGACAAAGCTTCTGCCTCCAGCTGAGCCTGCTCTTTTTGATTAAACAGATTGACCTGCTCAACGGCCAGACCCACCTGTAGAGCAATCTGCCTAAAGAAGCTAATATCTAGCTCACTCCAATCCCGTGGGCCTGAGCATTGATGGGCGACCAACAATCCAAACAGTTCACCGCTATCCAAGATTGGCGCTACCAAATTGGCCTTAACTTCAAAAGGTTTGAGCTGTCCCATATGGCACGCAGTCAAACCGGCCTCAAAAATGTTATTGGTGGCCTGCACCCGCCCTTGACGATACCGTTCCACATATCCTGAGGCAAAACAAGGATCGGCAATATTAGTGCCTATGGCAGTAGGCCAGCCCATGGCAACAGATTCAAATATAATTTCACCACTCCAATCTTCGTCAAAACGATAGATCAGTACCCGATCCGTTTCTAACGCCTTACGAACTTCATTGACAGCGATGGTAAACAGATGTTCCTGGTCAATATTTTTGCGCAGATCGCTGGTCAAACTGGCCAGTTGATTAGCTCGTTGGGCCGCCTGTGCTTGGATACTGGCCTGGTCAATGAGGGTTCCTTCAGACTGGAGCACTTTACCAGTTAAATCGTTAAAGGCCGTTGCAAGTTGTCCCACCTCATCTCGTGCAAATACCTCAGCTTTTGCCTGACGATCTCCCCCAGCAAAAGCCTCAGTTGCTTCCTGTAGCCGTCTGAGCGGGCTAGCAACAGAACGCCCCAACAGCTGTGCTAAAAAGATATCTGCTAGAATTGCCAGCAGCGCGATTAAAAATTGAATCTGAAGACTTCTATTAATTAGCGCTTGGAGTTTAGCCTCGGATGTACCACGGACCAAAACAGCAATGGGCTCACCATTGATATCCGCCAACGTCTTTGCTGAAACAGCATAGGCTTCGCCATCAGGTTCCACCATACGCTGAGAAACAGGCTCCCCCTCTCCTTGTAATGCCCGGGTTAGCAGTGAGCGATCATAGAGCTCTTCACCAATTTCGATTTCATCCTCGCCTTCGTCCAGATCAGCGGATGCAGCCAAGGTAAAATTGTCCGAGTTATCAGTTAAATAAACGGCGTTATAACCCGTGCCAAATGCAGTTACACTGCTTTCAACAATGGATGTTTTGTCATTGACAACATCCCCAGCAATTAACACTCCAACTAGCTGATCGCCTTTATTTTGAGCAAACACAGGCGTCGCCACATAGCGAATAAGAGCGTTATCGCCATCCCCAGATAGTTCAACATCCTGACGCTGTAGCTCACCGCGATCGACCAAGCCATTCGCCCTCAGCTGTTGCTTTTCAGAGATTACCCGAGAAACCAATCCATAGGGATTAAATTCCTCTCCAGTTCGATCAGTCTGAGCATTGACGATAATCTTGCCATCCATACCAATGAGGGTGGCATACTCAATGTTCCGTGCATCAATTTCTCCTTGCAAAATTTCACGAACCACAGACCGCTGATCACTGCTAACCTCTTCAGAACTGTTAGCAGTCGCTTCGGCAAGCGTCATAATGGCCGTATTTTCAGACTGACCGCGAAAGCCAAAACCCATTTGATCAGTTTTGACATTATACTGAATATCAGCGATGGCTAATTCGACTTCAGACTGTTTTAGTAATTGCTGACGGGCACCGCTAATAATCAACAGTGACCCCACACCAACCAAACCAATCACTGAAATAACCTCTGACGAGATCAAGCCGATAAGCTGCTTGCTACTCACTGGTAAGTCGTAAAACCACTGCAGTAACTGACTACGCTTAGAAACAGCTAGGCTTTCGGGTGCATATCGCTGTTCATTCGGATTGTAGCGTACTCCCCGATAATACCTGAATTCATCAGATGAATTCCCCGATGAATCGTCTAATAAAGTATTTTTTGGAGCGGGTGTAACAACGCCCTGATAGTTATCAGAACGCTCTTCCAGCTGAGAAGCTAACGGCAGCTGAGAGTGTTGGTCTGTCTTGTTGCCTAAACCACCATTTTGGTTGCTGTGCATATTGTCTAAAGGGTTCACTGTGCTCTCTTCTAATACCTGCTCACTGATAGGGGCAGCGTCTTGCTTGGGAACCCCCTCCAATGCGTCGACGTCAGGATTGGGCTCAGCATTTGAGTTTGTACCAACATCCATGGCCATGAGAACTTTCCTTTAGATAGCGTTTCAATAACAGTTCGTGAAATAATCAAAGATGAATAAATATAGTTAGCGACTAGCTGTTTATATCAATCGACCAAGGGGCTCAATTACCCTGCAGAACAGAAGAGCGTAGAAGAGATTCGACATCTAATATAAAAACGGTCTCGTCATTATGTGTGACACAGCCTGTGAGATAAGGCAAAATTATGTTGCTAACATTGTTTGGGGGTGGATGAATGGCTTCTGGAGCGAAGCTTACTATACCGTCGATAGATTCGACCTGAAGTGCTAGAGGCGTAGAATGCCCCTGAACAATAATCAAACTATATTGCTGAGTATGTCGATCAGAAATGGGAAGCCCTAACAAACGAACCAAATTGGCAACCCAAAAAACACGTCCACGACGGTTAACCAGCCCCAATAACGCCGCAGGCATATTAGGCATTGCCATCACTCGCCGCGTGTTCAATACCACTGCTTCTTGTACAGCACTAGCGGGCAGCATGGCCACTACACTGGGGGCTAGCTGAAATTTCAAAAATGATTTCGTTAATACGGGATTGTCTTTTTTTAAGGATAGAGCAGACAAAATAATGACCTCATGGACAACATGCGATCTCACATCAGCAATTTAAGCAATTTACAATACAGATTTAATAACCTTCAGTAACTCTTCACGGTTAAACGGTTTAGTTATGTAGGCATCGGCCCCCTGCCGCATACCCCATAATCGGTCAATCGCCTGATTCTTAGACGAACAGATAACTACTGGCACTTCAGCAGTTTCAGGCACACGCTTTAAGCTACGACATAGTTCAAACCCACTCATACCTGGCATCACCACATCGGTCACAATTACACTCGGCTGACTAGCAATTGCCTTATCCAGACCTTCTTTAGCCGTTACAGCGTGGATCACGCTGTAACCTTCTTCTTGTAAATAATGACTGATTAGTTCCCTTTCAGAGGGAGTGTCTTCCACAATCAGCACCGTAGCCATTTGAATCACTGTCATGCTTTATTTGTCATCCCCTAAATGTTTGCCCACCTAGCCTCTGTTCATAACAGCAGCTATCACAAATCCTGAGTCTTCTCAAGGTCATCCAACGCCCCCACGGCCCTTACGACTACTAAGGCCCCACAGCTGGTAAATGCATAAATACCATTTTCAGCAGTTCTGATTGACTAAACGGCTTAGTTAGATAACCTGAGGACCTGACTAATTTAGCCTTTGCACGATCAATAAATCCGGTATTACCTGTCACCATCACAATGGGTGTATTTCTAAAACTGGGATGCCGACGCAGAAGGGAACACAGTTCATAACCATCTAAGTTGGGCATGGTAACATCCAGTAAAATCAGATCTGGCCGACACCGCATCACCTGCATTAATGCCTTAACCGGATCACTAATCGGCACAACGTTTAGGCTTTTATCATTCAAAAACTCTTGAATTGCATTCAATACAGTTGGACTATCGTCGATACAAGCAATGGTGTATGTTGCCGCGCGAACCTCAGAAGTTGACGACACCCCATTCACAGTCATGGATTGGGGCGTCACACCAGCGGTTATACCCATCTGCGGATTTGGCTCAGGTTCAACCAGCTGATTGCTAACCCCAGCAGAGGGACTAGATACTACCCTGGGCCTGCTGGGCGGTGCTCCATTTGACAGGGTATCTTGGGCAGTCGATGGTGATGCCAACAAACTTTGCCGACGATTACGTTGGCAAATTTCAACAATAGGCCGTAAATCTAACTGACAAAGGACTGGATACTCACCAATATCATCTAGTCCCAATAAGTCATAACTACCTTCTTGAACCCCTAGAAACGACTCAATCACTTCAATCGCCATGGTCCGAATCAAACCACTCGCCTGATCGGATGTCAGATGAGATTGCTCCACTAACCAACTAATAGCCTGATAATCAGGTGTCAGCGGTGCTTGTTTTGGGGACTGCTCAAACATCAAGCGCAGCTGTACCCTAACGGCACCTACCAGTGTAGAAATTTCATCACTCAAACTCTGCAAATGGCGGTCTAGACGGTCAAAGGGCGCATCTGTATCCGTAGCAAAATTGAGCTTACCCTGGTTAAGAAAAAGTGACCATGAGTTAGTCCCTGAGTACAACTTGAAGTGACCACTCACCTGACGACTAATCAGCTGAGCCAAAAAGCTTAGAGGATGTAACTTCTGGGTTGCACCATAACCCACAATCGAACGACTGTTCATAACTGAATGTTTAACGATACAGCAAAAAGCCAAAAGCCTTTGGGGCTAATAGACCAGAGCAATTAGGGCATGCCCTTAGTGCACATCGGCCGTGAATAGATATATAAACTCTCGACTCAATAACCATACAAATGGTTTCTTTGGTATGGAAATAGGTAATAGATATATATGTAAACGTAAATAGATTTATGTACCAGCGATACTATGAAGGAATTCCGTATATATAGTCCTCAGTCCGGACTATATATACGGAAAACATCTGGATTTAGATATCGCAAGGCTCAAAATCATTTACCTGTGAAGCAGCACCCCAACTGGCTTTAAGAAAGCCAAAAAGCTACCGTAATTTTTTACATGCTTTCTGAGAATAGCAGTCAATTTACGTATTCTCAAACGAAGTCTTGATAAAGAAAATAAGCCTAGGATAATGATTCCCATCATCGGGGTATCAAGGTACACCCGTTAAAAATAACTGCATCTGATGGTGATTCTGCAACAGCCCTAGGTAACCTGCTTGAGCAAGGTCTTAATCTGATCGTGCTGTTGCCGCTCAAGGGACATGGGAAACGATAGTTCTAGTGCTATGCGGTAGTCTGATAGCTGCGCTGCACTTCCCAACGTCGGTCCGGCTTTAGCACCGGCATATGTACTCGATAGTTTAGGAAGCAGCTCAAGACGTTCGACCTGAGCCATCAAATCATAGGATTGGGCGCTATCAACTTGGGGATAAATTTGTAGATGCAGTAGGGGATGATTGTCCTGCAAAGCCACAGCGGCTGTACTGGCATCCCCTAAAAGCTCCAGACGCATGTCCCTAGACCCAAGTTCAGTAATCATGGCCGCTTGGACATAGCTACCCCAACCCTTCCAGCGGAGGTCACTCATCACCTCAACCTGCTTGCGCATTTTGACACTATTGGCGGGGTTTAATTCTTGGAACGCTCGTCTTAAGCTCAACAAGATAAACCTAAGTGATTGCAAAGGATTATCGGAGTTTTCGCGGTCTTGAGAGTACCATTTACGCACATCTGAGAAAATAACAGTCGCCAAATCATCTTGTTGGGACTGGCTCATATTTACAAAGTTGATGGCTAGCTTAGTTTGCAGAGAATCCGTGGCACTGGCTCTAATAATTTCTGCATCGAGTAAGGCCATGGCCCCATAGTCGCCGTATAGCTCTAGCTTTACCTGCTCCGAAATATTTGGCCATATGTCTAGTAGCACCTGAGCACCTGTCTCACTGATATCAATGGTGGTACCTTCCCACTCTTGGCCGTCATCGCTGTAGAGTTTGACTATGAGTTCACGGGGTAACCTGTGAGACTGTCGCAGTTGAGGTTGCTCAAATGCCACGAGACATGCTGCTAGTACCAGTGCCAGGTTGAAAACACACCATAGGGTGTTAATCAAGACGGCCTGAGTATCTAGAGGACTGAGGATCAACCATATGGGTACTGTTAGTAATGATGCAGCTGTAACGGCTCCCAAAACAACGAGATAGCGCACACTATCAACATCAAAGCTACGCGATTCTACCGATACTCCCTTATCTGTCACGTTAAACGATCCTAAATTGGGGTTGAGTAGCGCTAGCAACGTGACGATACCGGCCTGGAATGACATGGCAAATTCATAGATTTCATTCCAGAAGGAAAATCGTACATGTTTATAGGAAATGTGGTTGGCGTGCATCGACAGCACGATATGAGGCAATGCGTAAAATAGTGTCTCGATACCCAGACCTTTTACCGAATTGATGCCAAACAGCAAAAATAAGTTTGGTGCGATCGCATACATTAGCCGTGGGAAACCAAAAAAGAAGTGAGACGTTGCACTGAAATAGCAAAGTCGCTGAGACAGACGCAGATTTAGACGTCGATTAAACAGAGGATTTTCGATCCGGAGAATTTGAGCCATCCCCCTGGCCCAACGCACTTGCTGACCTACATAGGATGAAAATTTCTCAGGTGCTAGGCCGGCCACCATAATTTTGTCGTAGTAGACCGTACGGTAGCCCAGGGAATGGAGCCGTAGAGACGTATGACAGTCTTCAGTCACCGTTTCAGTAGCAATTCCCCCGATATCTAGCAGATATTTACGACGAATCACAGCAGCAGAGCCGCAGAAAAAGGCAGCGTTCCAAAAGTCGTTTCCTTTTTGTAGCACCTTGTAGAACAGCTCATTACCAACGGGAATCTGTCCCTGGGTCAAAAGGTTACGCTCAAACGGATCAGGATTATAAAACCAGTGGGGGGTTTGTACTAGGGCTACTTTTTTATCAAAGAAGAAGCCAACTGTTTCTTGCAAGAATCCCCTAACTGGAATGTGGTCACAATCTAAAATCAGCACCAGTTGCCCATCGGTCTTATTTAGGGCGGTATTAATGTTACCGGCTTTGGCGTGCTCGTTGTCATCACGGGTCAGCATGATGCAACCTAGATCGTCACACATCTTTTGGAGGGCCAGACGACGCTCTCGATATTTTTCAGCACGGCCGTCATCCAGGACGTAAATCGTTTTTTTGTTACCCGGATAGTCGATATTTAATGCCCCGAGGACTGTTTTGCGGACAATGGCAACATCCTCGTTATAGGTGGGAATATAGATATCTACCGTCGGCCATTTTTCCTGCGGCCATTGAGTTAGGGGGATAGATTTGCGCTCGCGAATTCGCAGGGTCTGGAAGTATGAAAGAAGCAATGTGGCAATGGCGTACAGCTCAGCCACAAATAGCAAAATCGAAAAGAAGCCATCCAACCAAGAATCTAAGTTTAGGGTGTAGTTAGAGCGATAATACAGATAGCGCAGCGTAGTAATTGTGCTTAAGGCCGCCATCAGTAGATGTAAATATTCACTAACGCGGCGGCTGGTCTGTCGATCTTCTAATCGCAGCAACACCTGACCCACCAGCAACAAAGATAGGGCTACTAATCCCTGCTGCAAAATCGTGGGTCGTGCAGTCATAATTGGCCAGGCAAACGTGGTTAAACACAACGCCAAAACCAGCAATTGCCGTTCAGTTAGCCACTTTAATCCCTGATCAAACCAGTCAGGAATGTTGATGATCAGCAGCTCAATTAAAAGAGGTCGAACTCTCTTAGATAGATAGTCTTCAACTGTGCGTTGGAAGTTTTTTAACCGACGCGCGGGAATTAATCGTCCAACCATAATTACAGCTCTCCCGGCGCAGATGGGTCAGTCATAACGCCTGATGCTGCTGTCATCGTCTCGTTGCGCTTTAAGTAAGCTTGAATCACACCATAGAGTAGTAATGACAACACAATAATGCCGGGAATCAGCAAAAACCAATTTCCTTGAATCACCGTTATCGCTTTCTGGAATGTGCTTTCCTCTTGCACATCCCGTTGGGCTGAGCGTTGTAAGAACTCTAAGTTATAAGCGTTGTCATCATAGGGGGAGGGGGTTTCGTTATTGGCACTGATTAAGGCCGTGTCACCCTGCAGCTGGAAGAATAAGGAATCTAGCTTCAGTAAGTCCCGCAGCTGCTGCAAACCAGGCTCACTTTGAGCCGTCATAGTCAGCAGCACGCGCGACTCATTCCAAGGTGAAAGCTGTTGCTGCAGCACACCCTCAGCATCGGGCAGGGTTTGGACCTCACTGTCTCCCCACTGGCGAGCTCCCTCTTTCAGATTAAACTCGGCTGTGTCCAAAGCCTCAACTAGGGGAAATTGAGATCGCAGGCCAATGGCCACCAGGTGCTGCGATTCCTGTATCTCCTGCGTTAGCTGACTCACTGGGTAAACCGCTAGCTGAATCGCTTCTGAGCGGCTCAAACGCCCCAGACGCTCACTGAACTCCAACATGATCGATAGCTCAGTCATGCTGGGCTTGTCTGGCATCACAATGGCAGTGCGAGACAGATCCTGAGGCGACGAGAATGGGTAACCCGCCTTAAGCAAATTAAGATTAGGGAGTTTAGCAACCTGCTGACGATTCAGATTAAAGTTACTGTCACCGTGGATAGTGCCCCATAGCTGGTGATCCGTCACTCGGCTACAGGAACGACGCTCCCGTGGATCGAACCTCAGATATACCTTTAGTCGTGACTGGGGGGTAATGTGCTGTTCTGGCAGCTCAACCTTCAGTGTGGCCCGACGCTTACCATCAATTGAATCAAGCCGACGACCTGCCACCGTAATGCCATCTAGCTGCACTTCTACTAGAGATGTTAGTGGGTTAACCTGAGGACCGTAGGTGTAACGCAGATTCATCACATTGCCGGGTAAAAACCGGTCGTCAGGGAGAGCCTTAAAGTCGAATTCAAACGGGGGAGCATGGGCTCCTCGGATCACCACATCTTCAATGGGTTCATTGTTAAACCCATTGAGATCGCTAAGCTCAAAATTGTCAGATAGGGGTAAATAACGGGGCCAATCGCGAATATCTGGTGTGGTAATCTCTTCTACTTCATTGACTAGAACAACTTGACCAGCACCAATTTTACGATCTTGAGATTGGGTCAAAAATTGCACAGCCTTAGCCACAGCCGTTGAGCCATTGCCAGTTGCCACCAACACAGGAGACTGTTTGTCTTCAAGCACAGTCCACATCAAAATACCTGTATCAGATGAAATAAGCGTCTGTTTATCATCTAACCAACGCTTATTTTTAAGGGTTAGGGGCAGCTCCAAACCTTCCAACATAGGCTGCTGAGAAGGAGTACCCACCACGACCACGCGATTGCCATCCGCCACATCATCTAGCTTCTCCACTAGGTCTGTGTCTAATGGCCGATAATCAGCAATTCGCCCCAACGATGTCTGTAGCTTAGCAATAGCCGTGAGCCAAGCCTGGTCCTGGATAGCAGGAACAATATAGTCGATGTGGTTGGTCTCCAGGCTAAGAACATCAATCAGCGGATAGGGATAGCTATTGAAATCTAGCTGAAAGGGTTCAGAGTCATAGTTAAATACCAGTTTTGAATCCGGTAAGATCTCTGTCCAAAGTGAGGGATCGAACGGATCTTGGGTACAGGTGGGCGAGTTATTTTGGAGTCCGGCAATAATTAGCTCGTTATAGTCTTTAAGGATGCGTGTAGGAATGTCAAAGATGATGGTTCCGGTATCGCCCTGCTTGAGGTTGAGGGGCACGCTACCCACATTGTTGTCATTAACAATGACATTGAGATTCGAGCGGGTTGCATAGAGAGCGCCAGAATGACGATAGCGCAATAGAATTTTGACAGATTTGACAGACCAGTTGCGGGGGCGTGTAAATCTCAAGCGAGACTCATTATAAATACCTTCTAACCGCAGCCGCGTTCCCACGACCGGGCTACGGTTAAACTCTAGAATATACTGACTGCCCTCTTCTTGTTCCAGTTCAGCTGCTTGCGCATCTTGACCCAGATCTCGCCCCGCTGTTGCTCCGTCTTCATCACGATTGCGGCGGTCGCCAGCGGTACCTGCTTCGGCGGCATTATCTGCTGCCCCTGGTGATGACGTCACCTGCGCCATACTCGGAGCTAATGTTGTCACAGATAGTAGAACAGATAAAAATAACGAAATAAATATACGTTTTCTGATTACCCTTAAAAACACTGATGTAAGCACTCCCCCCAGATACATAACCTAGGTCAAAATAATCAAATTATTGGCGTTTATTGGCCATTTCAAACATATAAAAACCCTGATAAACCCTCAGGAGGGTCGTCAGTTAAGTGTTAACCAGCTAGGAAATACTTTGCAAGTGTTCGGTCCGTAGCTTATTGATTTGCACATAGAATTAGTATTCACCCTAAGCCATCGATAAAGGCAACAAGTGTTTTTGAAATATAAGGAATAACGACTTTAAAGCTCACAATGAGCTTCTAACTTCAAATATCAAGCTTAATCAGCACAATCCGGCAAACTTTGCTCAAGTTATGATTTAGATATGGTTTTCCCCGTGAAATGTGTGTTGTTCATATTTACAGCATCCAAAGGGGCTATCGAATAACTATAGTGACCTACAGCATGCGAATTTGCCTGTGAAGTAAGCATTAAAAACATCAAAATCTCTGTGTGGTTTTAGTGAAAATTACGCACCTGAGGTGTGAAAAAGACCGTGGATTTGGCAACGATCTATGGAGGAAATGGCAACTTTATATGTAGCGAGCAAGAAAGCTTATATCTTTCGAATGCCAATAAATAGAGGTTTATTTTTCCTGTTGGATAATCAAATTTATCGTACTTATTCTCTATGGCGTTAGTTTGCTATTTACGCAAAATTTTATTTTTCTGACTATGTCTGCAAACTTGACGAAGCTTTCTCGTCTCCGTACAGTTAATCTTTTGCTGCTTGCCGGTTTTAGCAGCCTGTTGGGTAGCTGCGGCTTCTCAATTCAAACTCCTAATAATCCAATTTTGATTAATCGTTTACCGGTAGCCGATATGGATTTTACTGTGGAGCCAGGCAGGAACCGTCATACCTATGAGATTCAAGGGACAGCAAATTTTCCTAACCAGACTGAACTCAATGTTTTGGCTATGCGTCAGCTGTCACCCATTGATGAAACAGTGGAACCAAAGCCCACGTATTCAGTTTTAGACTATCAGGTGGTTAGGGTACAAAATGGTCGCTGGCAGGGGGAACTTACCCTCAGACAGGAAGCTGCTGACGGGAGTCGAAAAGAAACGTGGCAGCTAGATCAAACCGAGCTATCTATGGATGTGGAGCCCCTTGATGAAGTTGTTGTTATGGCTACTTACACACCGTTAGATCAGCTCACTACGCTAGAACGAATTCTTGCACAGCAGGGGCTTAAAGTCTCTCCAGATCTATTGCAAACTACATTGGATGGGCGTCGCTACCTGGAAATGAAAAAAATTTTGGATATGCCTGTCGCTAATTTGGTCAGTGAGCGCCCCAAATTGTACAATGACGGCTGGGGTACACGCCATATCTTGATTGATGAACCGCCCATGCCTTACCAGGTTGAGTTTCCTAAAGAACGTCAGACAAATCGGCCAGCAGAGCCCTCAGAGTTTCTGTATTAGTTCTTAGGATAAGCGTTTGAGTCATCTGCAGAGGCGTTCCATGGAACGCCTGTAGGTCCCAAAAATAGAGTCTAAATCAGATTGATGATTCAGTGAGAACGTAAATCTGTTTTTTAGGAAAGCATAGCGGCTTCTAGATTAGCTGTATCAAGTTCAGCGCCCGTAAGGTCTGCATCCATAAGGTTTGCTCCCCACAGATTTGCCCCAGACAGACAGGCATCTCGTAAATCGCATCCTTGGAGATTGGCTCCCCATAGATCTGCTCCGGTCAAATTAACACCAACGAGATTTGCCCCGCTCAGATCAATGCCAATGAGTACCAGGTTACTCAAGTCAGCAGCCCAAAGAGATTGGTTTGGTCCCAGACAATACACACCGGCCCATTCCCAATCAAAATCTGCAGGCCATTGAGTAGCCGGATCACAAACGGCTCCGAATAAACAACTTTCTTTCAGGTCTGTTTGACTGAGATCTACGCCAAATAGGGTAGCTTTGGTTAAATTAGCTCGGGTCAAATCAGTGCCTTTGAACTTGGCTCGTTGTAAGCTGGCATTGGTGAGGTTACTGGAGTTGAGATTTGCGTGGCTTAAGTTGGCTTCCGTTAACTGGGCTCCCACTAGCCATGCTCCGAGCAAATTGCTCTTAACTAGCTTGGCTCCGGCTAAATCACTGTGGCTCAGGTCAATACCACCGAGATCGCGCTGACTGAGATTACAGTCAATCAATGTTGCTTTTGGACCTAGACGATGAATCCCAGCCTGCAGTGGGTCAAAGTTTGTTGGAAACTGGGTTTGATGATTTGCGATCGCATCTTGAAAATTAGCATCTTCAATCTGAGCATCTCTCAAGCAAGCCCCCCGCAAATCCACTCCTTGAAAATTAGTTCGTCGTAAATTTGCTCGCTGCAAATCCGCACCACGGAGACTACTTCCACTAAAATCAACATCCGCCAGATGGGCATCCGCTAAATTACAACCCCATAGATCAATGTCAGTCAGCGCATACTGAGACATTCGAATCGCTGGCATTTGACAATAGCTAAAATCTCGCCGTCCCTTGGCATAGGCAGCAATCACCTGGGAGGATAAATCAGCCATAATTTAAAACTATAAAAAACAAAAATTAGTAAAAATTCTACTTCCAGTCTGGAATAACAAATTAGTACGATTTAGTACGATATCTAAATTTATCTCAGATGCTTATGGGGAACGTACCATAGGGAATATTGAGCCTGACTATTCTGAGTCAAAATAACATCTCTATGCTGACGAATCAGACGTCGGGCCCATCCCACAGCGCGCTCTCGATCTGTTGTACTACGCCACAAACAGTAATACTTATTTTGGTAACGCACACCAAACACCATGGCATCACCGGTATCTAAATGAGCTGGCTCAACCTGCTCCAGAAACGTCAATATAGGAATATCCACTGGAGGCAAATCTGCATCCAACTGGACTAGTTCATCCAAGGCAATGGGAGTGAGTTCTAACCCATCAACATTGCCATCTTGGGTATATCCCTTAAAATGCACAATGGTCTGGCCAGGAATCAGCTTTTTAACCAGTAGACCCTGTCCGTTTAAGCCAATTGAACTTCCCACTCCCATCGAAGCTGGGAGCTGCTCTTTAAAACTTTTCGATATTTCCTGTTGTTGGATAGTCATCTCACTACCGGCAACAGAAGCCTCAAACGGTTCCGGTGCTGCTGCTAGAGCACGCTGGCGTTGATAAATACGACGCAGAATATCGGCTGTGATCATTCCAGTGCCAACACTGCCGATAATTGCAATCCCAATGTAGCGGATGATAGGTTTAGCCGAACTATCTAGGGGACTGACGAGATCACCCCGAGCTTGACTGGGCGCGACCCAGGTAGGCACTGAGTTTGCCATCGACAATGGTAGGGTGATAACGGCAAACGCCACCCCTGATGACACCAAGGATGGTAAAAATATACTGCGAAAGGGAGATGAGCCCATGGAATTTAATCTGTAATCGGTGAATAATAACGTAAGGTTAAATTAGCGTCTGTATAGTCCTCTTAAACAATCCATCCAAAACTGTTAACGTCAGGAGGCAGTTTAAGAAAGCATAGAATGCCCTTTTCTCTTTCAAACATCCTAAACGGTTGGTGAACTTGGACAGGACAAAAATAAGCTTCAGGGTATTAATCTACATATCAGGGCTACATATAATCAAAATAAATATTCATTCAGTCACTGGATATATAAATCCTATGGTTAAAAACTGAATGTTCTGTGATGCGTCCATTGGAGTAGGACAGGTATAAAGGGTATGGAGTTTACTCTTTCTCAGGCCTTTACTTCTTAGAATTTATCCAGTTATTAATCCTTATTTTGTTGTTGTTGGTCTGTGGGATAAGTCAATTCAACTCAAAAATAAAATCATCTAGAATTTTCTTAGTTGATTTTTCATCTAAGACTAATCGACGCCCTAACCTAATTTTTATATAAATAACTCCTTTATTATCGACAGCGAATGGCCTATGAAACTGAATTTTCTGCTGACCCTGTTGATTTTATCTGCCGCGATGGCTCCTTTACTCCTGCGTTTACCACAGGTTAATCGGATGCTGTCAAAATCTGATCCGGCCGTGGCTGTTACCCAGCGGGGTGATTCCTTAGACGCCATGACCGATGCACAGCATCCAAACTATACCTGTGTCAGTTGCGACCTACGCGGCAAAGATTTTAGTAATCAAGATCTGAGCCGCGCTAATTTTTTTGGTTCTGATCTACGAGGAGCTGACTTTAGCAATAGTCTATTAATCAACACTGTATTCCGTGAAGCAAAGCTGGATGAAGCTGACTTGAGCTATACCAACATGCGCGGGGCTGATTTAGAAGAAGCCAGTTTAGTGCGCGCCAATCTTCGCAATGCCAAAATGCTTCAAGGTAGCTTGGAATATAGCAACCTTGAGCGGGCAGACTTGACCAATGCTGAATTGCGGGATGCCAATCTTTGTTCAGCGCGGTTAGTTAATAGTAGTTTTCAAAGTGCGAGCCTTTACGGCACGATTCTGCGGGCAGCCGATATGACCGGAGCCAATTTTAGTCAGGCTTACATGCGCTATGCCGATATGTATAATGCCACCACCCAGGGGACTAGCTTTGATCAGGCTGACATGGCCTTTGTGACCTATCCTGACGGCTCAACCAAACACCAAGGTTATATCAACTCTACCAATCAAGTTACTGACTGCAATATTGATGATGAATCCAGTAGCTCCAAGTAGCAGAGGCATAGTAGCAACAAGGGGTGCCGATATCTGCAGCATCCCCCTAAACAAGCTCTGGGTAACGTTCTTTCTGATCTAACGATCGACTGAACCCATAATGACGTCGATGCTTCCTAGGATAGCCATGATATCGGCAAGTTTAACTCCGCGCAGCAGGTGGGGTAAAATCTGCAGATTATTAAAATCTGGAGCGCGAATCTTCCAACGCCACGGATAAATACTGTCATCCCCAACAATAAACACCCCTAGCTCGCCCTTGCCGCTTTCTAAGCGGACATAGTGCTCACCAGCTGGAATCTTAAATGTGGGAGCAATTTTTTTGCCGATAAACTGATAGTCAAACCCATTCCACTCTGACTTAGGACCTTCAGCCATCCGCTTGGCTTCAAGATTCTCGTAGGGGCCGCCGGGAAGACCTTTAATAGCCTGACGGATAATTTTTACCGATTCTCGCATTTCCCGCACCCGGATTACATAACGGGCAAAACAGTCTCCAGCGGTCTCCCACTGTACATCCCAGTCAAAGTCGTCGTAGCATTCATAATGATCGACTTTCCGCAAATCCCACTTAACCCCCGAGCCCCGCAACATCGGCCCTGAAAGTCCCCAGTTGATGGCATCTTCGCGGGTGATAGTCCCAATACCCTCTACCCGACGTCGGAAGATAGGATTATTGGTAATCAGCTTTTCATACTCGTCAACTTTGGGTAAGAAATAATCGCAGAAATCTTCGCACTTATCAACCCAGCCATAGGGTAAATCAGCGGCTACTCCACCAATACGAAAATAGTTGTTATTAATCAGACGGGCTCCTGTGGCTGCTTCCCACAGGTCATAAATCATTTCTCGCTCACGAAAAATGTAGAAAAAGGGCGTCTGAGCACCAACATCAGCTAAGAATGGCCCTAGCCATAGCAAATGATTGGCGATACGGTTTAATTCGAGCATTATCACTCGAATATAGCTGGCCCGTCTAGGAACCTCAATATCGGCTAGCTGTTCGGGGGCATTAACGGTAATGGCTTCGTTAAACATGCCCGCAGCGTAGTCCCAACGACTGACATAGGGCACAAACATAACGTTTGTACGGCTCTCGGCTATTTTCTCCATGCCACGATGTAGGTAGCCAATTACAGGCTCACAGTCAATCACATCTTCACCATCGAGGGTGACGATGAGTCGCAACACCCCATGCATTGAGGGGTGATGAGGTCCCATGTTAATCACCATGGGCTCTGTTCTGGTTTCGAGCCGTGTCATAGAAACTGTGCCGTATTATTCTCTGATTTACTTTAGCAAGATTCTTCGCTGAAAGCTGGAATAAAAGAGCAATCTCATGTTGAAATCAAGCTATTTTTATTCTGACTTGTCTATGGGCAGAAAATAGCCATCCATAAGCTAGGTCTGCATGGCTACTGGCTAACTAAGGTATGATGCGATTCCGTAAAGCCTGTCTGAGTTTGTTTGATTTATAAAGAGGTGCTCTGTGAACAATGCTAGCGCTGATGATACGCCTGATTCGGCACCTACGTTTGTCCATCAGTCAGTGTTGTCAGAAGAGGTGCTGAAAGGTTTAGCACCCACCCCCCATGGCTGCTATCTGGATGCGACTGTAGGTGGTGGTGGCCACAGCCGCTTAATTTTAGAAACTGATCCAACGATTCGCCTGCTGGCCTTAGATCAAGATCCGGTAGCACTGGAGGCGGCCCGGCAGAATTTAACAGCGTTTGGGGATAGGGTTACCTTCTGGCAGGGTAATTTTGCTAACTTTAACCCGGCGGAACAAAAATTTGACGGTGTCTTGGCGGATTTGGGGGTGAGTTCTCCCCAATTGGATCGTGCTGAACGGGGGTTTAGTTTTCGGCATCAGGGGGCGCTGGATATGCGCATGGACCCAACCCAGGAGTTAACGGCAGCTGACTTAGTGAACCACGGAGCAGAGCGGGAACTGGCTGATATTTTTTACCACTATGGTGAGGAGCGTCTTTCCCGTCGGATTGCCCGTCGGATTGTGGAGCGTCGCCCTTTTCAGACAACGACAGCGCTGGCTGATGCGATCGCAGCCAGTGTTCCTGGTAAATATCGCCATGGCCGCATCCATCCGGCTACCCGTGTGTTTCAAGCCCTACGCATTGCTGTCAATCGGGAGCTGGAGGTACTAGAGACGCTGATCGAAGTTGCCCCTGATTGGCTAGCCCTCGGTGGCAAACTAGCGATTATCAGTTTTCATAGTCTTGAAGATCGGCGAGTCAAACACGGGTTTCGTGACCATGGACAGCTTAAGATCCTCACCAAAAAGCCGATCATTGCCAGTGAAGATGAAATCCGCCAGAATCCTAGGGCTCGTTCTGCCAAACTACGTTTAGCAGAACGAATTGATTGATCTTACTTGCAACCTTTTGCAGTGAATCGCCCCCAGAGCTAAGGCATAAGCCTAGGGAAAAGTGCCTGGTAGGGGGTTACTCCTGTCAGGGTAAGCGTATAGTCAAAGCGGTTATTGGTAGTCTGATGCGGCCAACCGACAATCAGCCCTTGACTGTCTAAAATAGGTGTTTCCCCTTGGGGCGCAACCACAGCAAAGTACACATCAGTTTTAGGAATGATCACGTTCTGCACCGATACTTGAAAACCAATATCGTTGCTTTGCGTGAATAGGCGACCGCTTTGATCAAACAAAAATATTTGAGTTTCTCCGCCAGCATCTGTCCGAGTCACATCCACATCCAAGGATAGCTGATCCCCCAGACGAGCTAAGAAACTATAGACCTGCTGCCCCCTACCCACACGACCACTCACCACATTGAACCCGTCTGTGGTGTCAATAGGCTTAGCAAAATCTGCCAGCACCTCGGGGCTATTGGCCATCAGCTCCGGGGGAATAAGATTGACTGTAGGGTCAAAGTCATGATCAAATTCAATGATGGGACGCGAACTGCGCAACGCGGCTATGGCTCCATCCCAATTTAGCGGCTGGGGTTCAGGGGGCTCCGGCTCAGCCAGGGATAAAAAAAGTGGTAGGGTGCGATCGCAACTGGCCTGAGTCGTCGGTGGTACGGGGGTCACTTGCCATGTCTGTAACTGCCGCCTAAACTTCAGCAGTTCCTGGCGGTACGTCGTCGAAACACTGGGTGAAGCAATCAGCATGCTGATGATATCAATCGCTTGCTCCCACTGTTGCAAACACACGGCGCGATCCAGCTGAGCTAGGGCAAGCTGCTGGGACATAGCCTGAGCCTGTAATGGCCTTCCGTTGCAGAGGGTAATCAAGACAGAAACCCCAACTGAAAAACCTAGGCATTTGAAACGAAATATAGCCATATCTCAACGAACAACGGCAACCTTTATATAGAAAATAAGCAATACTGTAAGGCTACCCTATGGTCTGTCATTCAGACCTCTTAGAAACAGATGCCATTTAAGTTGATTCGACTCGCGATTCGACCAGAAACAGTGACAGTCCTCCCAGGACCTCCCTGGGCACATTAAGATTGACAGGTAAATATGGGTGAATTTGGTGATTACCTTCCCAAGGTTGGCTCCGATATGTCCCAAGCCTCAGATATGCCACAAAGCGATATGAGTTCTCCCACTCATGAACAACTTAAACTCCTAGTTGTCGATGATGAACTTGATAACCTAGAACTGCTACATCGCACCTTTAGACGTAGCTATCGTGTTTATCGGGCCAGTAGCGGGCAAGAGGCTTTAGAGTGTCTGGCAAAGCATGGTGAGATGGCCATCATCATTTCTGACCAGCGTATGCCAAAAATGAACGGGACAGAATTTCTGAGCCTGACGGTCAATAATTATCCCGACACCATTCGGATTGTCCTAACTGGCTACACCGATGTGGAAGACCTGGTCGACGCTATTAATTCAGGTCAGGTTTACAGATACATCACCAAACCCTGGAAACCAAAGGATTTACGTCAGGTTATTGACGAAGCTGCCAAAACTTACCGTGTGGTAAAGCAGCGCACCCACGATCTATCCCGTGCCCTCAAAAAAGAATCCCTCTACAACTCCATTACCACCGCCATCCGACGCTCATTGGATTACGCCAGTACCCTACAGACAGTTGTAAATGTCCTAGGGCAAGCGTTTGAAGCCGATTATGCTGTTTTATATCCGGTGGATGCGATCGCATCGGGTACCCCCCCCCAGCCAGTCACTTATTCTAAAACAGGCGAATCTGCCTCTGCCCTAGCGGCAACAGACACTCCTTGCCAGCAGCTGGTTTTAGATAAATTTCCCTATGGTGATATCACCTTAACTCGGCTAGCAACAGGATTTACCTATCGAGATATCCCACTAGCATCTATTGCGCTATATCAAAGTACAGACACCTGGAATAGCGACATCGTAGCTCTATTCACCAGCATTTCTGAGCAGGTGGTGATGGCTATTTCCCAGGCTAAGCTATATCACCACGTTCAACGTCAAACCGAGCAAATGCAGGCTGAGCTAGAGGTAGCACGGCAAATTCAACATAATTTACTGCATCAGGTTTGGCCTGAAATCCCTGGACTTAAGATCCAAGCCAAGTGTCAAGCAGCACGAGCCGTAGGGGGTGATTTCTATGAAGTTTTTATCCATCCTCAGGGCGATATCTGGTTAGCGGTGGGCGATGTCTCCGGTAAAGGGGTACCTGCTGCACTATTTATGGCCAGTGCCATCTCACTGCTGCGGCGGGAATTATCCGCTAGTCAATCTCCCAGCCCTGACATTGTGATGGCAAATCTCAACCAGGCTCTAAATGCTGATTTAGTTAACAACGAACACATGATTACCATGGTGCTGGTGCGGTACAGCCCCACCAGTAGAGAACTGATCTACGCCAATGCAGGTCATATTTATCCAGTAATGTGGTCACAAAAAAGTCTGATGGAGGGAACTGATACTTGCCTCCAACCTACTTACTTACGGGAAGGCAATAGTGTTCCTTTGGGTATTTTACCTACGTGGCGAGCTGAAGCCGGTCGCTTAACCCTAAGCGCAGGGGATGCTCTCCTACTAGCTAGTGATGGAATCACTGAAGCGCTAATCAACGTTGATGGCCAACCCAAGATGCTGCATCAAGCAGGGTTATGGCAGCTACTCTTAGCACAAACAACCGGCTTAGATCTTAAACGCCTGTTAGCTCAACTGAATACAACAGACACTGAGCAGCATGACGATCAGACCATCTTGTCTTTGGAGGTGGCGTTTTAACCGATGAAAACAGAACTCGCTATCCCCAGTGATTTAAAGTTTTTAGCTGTTGTGGAAGATTGGCTATTGAGTTCACTCAAAGCTGAGCTTGGCTTGGCTGGTGACTTAGACTGGAAAAAAGTTGAAAGCCGTCTGCGATTGGTCATTGTTGAAGTCTATTCAAATATTGTGCGCCATGCCCATCAAGATCATCCTGAAATTCCTGTTGTTCTACGACTAGGTGTTGAAGGTAGTTTTCTCTCGTTACAAGTCTGGGATGAGGGTCATGGTTTTGATATGCGCAATTATCAGCCCCCTAGTCCCGG